>DASXLJ010000001.1:0-3010 GCA_036496305.1 Gaiellaceae bacterium
TCTCCCGTGACCGGGTTGCTCCACTGGCCGAAGCTGTAGACGTCCTTGTCCGTGACCTTCGTCAGGTTGTCGTTTTCGTCGAACCAAACGGTCCCGGATTCGGTGAGGACGGCTTGGTCGAAGATGTCGAACGCTCCCGCACCGCTCCCACACACGATGCCGGTGTCCAGCGGCCCATACGCCTCGACATGGGAGTACTGGCAGATCGTCCCGCCCCCGACCGTTTGACAGCTGAATTTCTCCGGGCGTGCCGCTGAGCCAACCGGTACGAGAGACAGAGCAAGAAGCCCGCAGAACCCGGCCAGTACGACCAACTTACGCATCGTGCTGTCTCCTCCCCTGCGATTCGACGTGACGCACCCTGCGAAGGATCGTTGCACGCGCTACTAGCGCAAATCAAGCTCTCGACAAGGCGAAGCCGCGGGGCAATCGCAGCGCATCCGTGCCTTCATCGACCGGCTCCCGGGCCGGGCAGTCGCATGGGCCAGCGTCCTCTCACCTGAGGGAGTGCTATCTCGAAGCGTCCCGCATCCGGTCGCGGCTTGAACAGGATTCGTCCGATCGGGTCCGTAGTTTTCTGTCGTGAAGGTCGTAGGAATCGATCCGGGGATTGCTGCTTGCGGGTACGGAATCGTCCACGAAAGCGGAGGCCGCCTCAGGGAGGTGGACCACGGCTGCTGGTCGACACCGGCCGGCGAGGACACGGTCGCCCGTTTGAAGACGATCTACGACGCGGTCGCGGCGCTCATTGCCGAGCACGCGCCGGATGCAGTGGCGCTCGAGGAGTCATACGTCGGCGCCGACGCCCGCATCGCGCTCTCCGTCGGCCAGGCACGCGGCGTCGTGCTCGTCGCGGCCGCCAACGCGGGAGTGGCCTGCCGCGAGTACGCGCCCGCGCGCGTCAAGCAGGCGATCTGCGGCTACGGCCGCGCCGAGAAGGCGCAGATGCAGCGGATGGTGAGGATGCTTCTCTCGCTGCCAGAGCTGCCGACGCCGAACCACGCCGCCGACGCGCTCGCCGTCGCGATCTGCCACGCGCTCTCGCCGCCGCTTCTGCACCTGGAGGCGGCGTCGTGATCGCGCGGCTTCGCGGCAAGCCCGTGGCGAACACGCCCGAGGGGCTCGTGCTCGACGTGGGCGGTGTCGGCTACCTCGTCCATGCGACGCCTGCCGCCGTTCGCAAGGGCGATGCTGCGGACGAGATCACGGTCGAGACGTACCTCCACGTGCGCGAGGACGCGCTCCAGCTCTACGGCTTCGTCGACCGCAGCGAGCGGGAGCTCTTCGTCCAGCTTCTCGCCGTGAGCGGCGTGGGCCCGAAGGTCGCGCTCGCGATCGTTTCCGGCTCGCCTGCCGCGGAGCTGCGGCGCGCGATCGTGCGCGGCGACCACGCCCGCTTCCAGGCGATCCCCGGCATCGGCAAGAAGACGGCGGAGCGGATCGTGCTCGAGCTGAAGGAGAAGCTCGGCGACCCGGCGCTCGCGCCGGCGCCCGACGGCTCGGGCGAGGAGCACATCGTCGCGCGCGACGCGCTCGTCGAGCTCGGCTGGTCGCTGCTCGACGCCGAGCGCGCCCTGGCCGACGTCGATGCAGAGCTGCCGCCGGAGGAACGCGTCCGGCTCGCGTTGAAGAAGGCTGCATGAGCGTAGGCTCGACGCAGCTCACCAAGGAACGGATGCGGCGGCTTTGCCGGCGCCGGAGCGGGAAATGAGCACCGACACCCAGTTCCTCGCGCCCGCTCTCAGGGACGAGGACGAGGAGGTCGAACAGAGCCTCCGGCCGCGCAGGCTCGACGAGTTCGTCGGCCAGGCGCGCGTCAAGGAGCAGCTTGCGATCGCTCTCGACGCGGCAAAGGGACGGGGCGAGGCGCTCGACCACGTGCTCCTCGTCGGGCCGCCGGGCCTCGGCAAGACGAGCCTCGCGCACATCCTCCGCGAAGAGCTCGGCGTCGGCATCCGCTCGGTCGCCGGCCCCGCGCTCGAGCGCAAGGACGTCGCCGCGATCCTCACCGCGGTCGAGGCGCGCGACGTCGTCTTCGTCGACGAGATCCACCGCCTCAGCCGCGCCTCGGAGGAGATCCTCTACCCGGCGCTCGAGGACTTCCGGCTCGACATCGTCATGGGGCAGGGGACGGCGGCGCGGACGCTGACGCTCGACCTGCCACCGTTCACGCTCGTCGGCGCGACGACGCGCACAGGCCTCCTCACGTCGCCGCTACGCGACCGCTTCGGGATGACGTTCCGGCTCGACTACTACGAAGACGGAGAGCTCGCCACGATCGTCCGCCGCTCGGCCGGGATCCTCGGCGTCGAGATCGCCGCCGACGCCGCCGACGAGATCGCCGGTCGCGCGCGCGGAACACCACGCGTCGCCAACCGGATCCTCCGACGTGTGCGCGACGTCGCCCAAGTGCGTCACGAGGGCGCGATCACGACGGCGATCGCGCGCGAAGCTCTCGACCTGCTCGAGGTAGACGAGGCAGGGCTCGAACGTCTCGACCGCGAGCTCCTGCGGGCGATCGTTGAGAAGTACAGCGGCGGCCCCGTCGGCCTCAACACGCTCGCCGCGGCGCTCGGGGAGGAGCCGGACACGATCGAGTTCGTGTACGAGCCGTACCTGCTTCAGCTCGGCTTCATCCAGCGCACGCCACGCGGCCGCACGATCACCGCCCTCGGCCGCGCTCACCTCGGCGCTGCGCCCGCGCCGGACGCCGACACGCGCCTCTTCTGATGCCCGAGCTCTGGACGCCTGTCCCCGAGCTGCCGCACGAAGCGTTCGTCGAGCGGATCCACAAGGCGATCGCCTCCTTCGCCGAGGTCAACGGCGTCGAGAAGCCGCTCGTCGAGGTCGAGCTCGCGGACAGGTCGCGCTTCGTCCTCGAGCGGATCGACCCCGAGCCCGGCTTCGGGATGGTGACGCTTTACGTGACCGACGCCCGCGATGACGCGCCCGATGCGCTCATCGTCCCGATCGGCTCCCTGCGGCGGATCGAGCTGAGCAAGTCGCCCGA
>DASXLJ010000002.1:0-93982 GCA_036496305.1 Gaiellaceae bacterium
ATCGCGGAGGTGCAGCAGCACCTCGGCGACGATCGCGTGCGCGCCGTGGCCATGGACTCGACCGACGGCCTCGCCCGCGGCACCGACGTGGTCGACACCGGCAACCCGATCTCCGTCCCCGTCGGCGACATCACCCTCGGCCGGCTCTGGAACGTCCTCGGCGACCCGATCGACGAGAAGGGCGAGTTGCCGGCCGGCACCGAGCGCTGGCCGATCCACCGCGACCCGCCGTCGTTCGGCGAGCTCTCTCCGACCATCGAGATCTTCGAGACCGGCATCAAGGTCCTCGACCTGATCGCGCCGTTCGTCAAGGGCGGTAAGGTCGGCCTCTTCGGCGGCGCCGGCGTGGGCAAGACGGTGACGATCACCGAGCTCATCAACAACGTCGCGCTGCAGCACGGCGGCGTGTCGGTCTTCTCCGGCGTCGGCGAGCGCTCGCGTGAGGGCAACGACCTCATGCTCGAGATGCAGGAGTCGGGCGTCATGGACAAGGTCGCGATGTGTTACGGCCAGATGAACGAGCCGCCGGGCGCGCGCCTGCGCGTCGGCCTCTCCGGCCTGACGATGGCGGAGTACTTCCGCGACCAGGGCCAGGACACGCTCCTCTTCATCGACAACATTTTCCGGTTCGTCCAGGCGGGCTCCGAGGTGTCGGCGCTCCTCGGCCGCATGCCGAGCGCCGTCGGCTACCAGCCGACGCTCGCGACCGAGATGGGCCAGCTGCAGGAGCGGATCACGTCGACGAAGACCGGCTCGGTCACGTCGGTGCAGGCGATCTACGTTCCCGCCGACGACCTCACCGACCCGGCGCCGGCGAACACGTTCGCTCACCTCGACTCGACGACCGTGCTCGACCGGAGCATCGTGGAGAAGGGCATCTATCCGGCGGTCCATCCGCTGCGCTCGAACTCGCGCGCGCTCACGCCGGGCATCGTCTCCGACGAGCACTACCGGTGCGCGACGCGCGTGCAGGAGCTGCTCCAGCGCTACGCCGACCTGCAGGACATCATCGCGATCCTCGGCATCGACGAGCTCTCCGACGAGGACAAGCTCGTCGTGCAGCGGGCGCGCAAGATCGAGCGCTTCCTCTCGCAGCCGTTCTTCACGGCGGCGCAGTTCACCGGCACGCCGGGCGAGTACGTGAAGCTCGAGGACACGATCCGCGGCTTCACCGAGATCCTCGACGGCAAGCACGACGACCTTCCCGAGCAGGCGTTCTACATGGTCGGGACGATCGAGCAGGTCGTCGAGCGCGCGAAGCAGCTCTCCGGGGACGACTCGGCGCCTGAGCCCGAGCCAGATGCGGATCCGGAGCCCGAGACCGAGCTCGAGCCCGCGGCCGCGTAGGGACGCGAGTGGCCGACCATCCCGTTTTCCCGGTCTCGGTCGTCACGCCGGAAGGCGCGGCGTTCGAGGGCGAGGCCGAAATGGTGATCGTCCCCGGCCAGTCGGGCGAGATCGGCGTGCTCTCGCGGCACGCTCCTTTGGTCGCCATGCTCAAGGCCGGCTCGACGCGCGTGCATTTGGACGGCGGCGAGGTGCGCGAGTTCGCGACCGGCCCCGGCTTCTTCCAGGTGCTCGACAACCGCGCGATCGCGCTCGTCGACGACGCGGTTGCGGCGGGCGAGATCGACACCGAGCGCGCGCAGCGTCAGCTCGAGGACGCGCAGGAGGAGCTCGCGAAGGTCGAGTCCGGCGATTCGACGGCCGACAAGTGGCAGCTCGAGCAGCGCATCCGCCACGCCGAGAACCAGCTCACAGTCTCCGGCGGCTCGTAGCTACAGCTTCCGGCGGGTGACGATCGGCTCCGGCTCGGAGACGATCTCAAAGCCTGCGGCGAGCCAGAAAGGCAGCGCGCCCCGGTTGATCGGGTGGACTTTCGCTTCGAGCTCCGTCGCGCCTGCGGCGCGCGCCTTCTCCGCGAGCTCGTTGACGGTGGAGCGGCCGATGCCGGCGCGCCGCTGCGCCGGGAGGATGGAGAACTCCGCGACGTGCCAGCAGTCATTGAGAATGCGGATGAGGCAGAAGCCGGCGACGTCGCCGTCGCACTCGATGAGGAAGGGCAGGCGCTCGGGCTCCTCCCAGTAAGCGTCGAAGTACGAGTACGGCTCCGTTCGGCCGTCGAACTCGTGCAGGTAGTCGGCGATGAGCTGCCGGAGCAGCTCGCGGTCGGCGAACTCTGCGGCGCGGAGGAAGGTCACGTCAGTAGCGGTCGATCTCGACGAGCCGCTCGTCGCTGATCCCGAAGTGGTGCGCGATCTCGTGGAAGACGACGCGCCGCACGAGCGCGACCAGCCGCGTCTGGTCACCGCCCGCGATCCGCTCGATCGGGCCGCGATAGATCGTGATCTTGTCGGGCAGCGCACCCGCGTAATGCGGCCCGCGGTTCCCCCACGGGATGCCCTGGTAGAGGCCGAGCAACGGCTGGCCCGGCGGCGGCTCGTCCTCGACCGTCACGGCGACGTTCGTCATCTGCGCGGCGATGTCGTCGGGGAGCTCGTCGAGCGCGTCGGCGACGAGCCGGTCGAATTGCGCCTCGTTGTGGCTGGTGCCGTCCATGCGCGAGTGTGGAAGGCCGACGCCGCGGCCTAGTCGCCCGGCGACGCCGGCAGTCCGCGGGTCGAGTACCAGAGAGCGAACACGATCAGCGCCGGGATGAAGATCAGCATCACGAAGGCGATCGCCGCGCCCGAGGCAGCGAACGCAAAGCCCCACATTCCAAGACTCTTCCCCGGCTGGTCGTCACCCATCGCGCAGTCCGAAGGCTACTCGCATCGCCGAGCCAGACCACACCCCACCCAAAGGGCGGGGCCGTGGTCCCTCCGCCCTCGCTATCGAGCATAAGCGCCGAACGGCAACATTTCCGTCGCGGTTTCGTGCCGAAACTGCACGGCGCGGTGCGCGGTGCGCGGTGAGCGGGGAGCGGGGAGCGGGGAGCGGGGAGCGGGGAGCGAGGAGCGAGGAGCGAGCTCAGCTCTGCGCGATCACGAGCGCGACCGTCAGCAGCGCAAGCGCGACGCCGGCGGCCGTGAAGACGGCAACGATGCGGAAGCTCAGCGGTGCGTGGTCACCGGTTCGGAGCGCGCGCTCGAGCTGCCGCTGGCGCTGCGCGCCGACGATTGCGAGCGCGACCGCAAGCGCCGCGTAGCCGCAGCCGAGCAGGACGTACGGCCACGGCGCGACATCGAGCAGCTTCGGCGCGAACCGTCCGACGGCAAGCGCTCCGGCGGTCGCGCCGAGCGCCGTTCGCCACCACGCGAGCCATGTGCGTTCCGCGGCCATCGACGTGCGCCGCGCCTGGTCGAGCTCAGCGGGGGACATCGGAACCTCGGGCGCCTGGCTTTGGTCGTCGGTCATGGCGACATCTAACACCCGCTGACCCTCGCGGGCCGGGATGGACGCTTCCTATCGTCTCGACGTGCTGAGCGCGCCGTCGTGCGCGGGGAGGTAGAGGCGCTCGACGTACTCCGACACCATCCGCGCGGTGCCGAAGCGCGGGCCGAGCTCGGCGATCGACTCGCGCATGAGAGCGATCCAGCGTTGCGGCAGTCCGTCGGCGTCGCGCTCGTAGAACGCGGGAATCACGTCCTCCTCGAGCACCGCGAATAGCGCGTCGGCGTCCGCGTCGTCCTGCTCCGCCTCGTCCCCCTCCGACCCGCCGTCGATCGCGAAACCGACCGCGGGTGAGTACGCCTCTGCCCACCAGCCGTCGAGGATCGAGACGTTGAGGCCGCCGTTGAGCGCCGCCTTCATCCCCGACGTTCCCGACGCCTCGTACGGTCTGCGCGGCGTGTTGAGCCAGACGTCGACTCCCTGCACAAGCCGCCGCGCGAGCGACATCTCGTAGTTCTCGAGGAAGACGACCCGCCCCGCCGCCAGCGGCTCGCGCGCGAATTCGACGACGTCCCTGATCAGAGCTTTCCCGCCGTCGTCGGCCGGGTGCGCCTTCCCCGCGAGGAGGATCTGGATCGGGCGCTCCGAGTCGCCGAGGAGCGCCGCGAGCCGCTCCGGCCGCGAGAAGAGGAGGCTCGCGCGCTTGTACGTCGCGAACCGCCGCGCGAAGCCGATCGTCAGGACGTCGGGGTCGAGTTCGCGCACGCCGCGCGTGTCCGCGATGTAGGCGAGCATGCGGCGCTTCGCGCTCGTGTGCGCGGCCCATAGCTCCGCGTCGCCGGTCTCGCGCGCGCGCTCGAATTGCGGATCGGTGTCGCCGAGCAGCTGCTCGAGCTCCGGCGAGACCCACGTGCGCTGGTGCACGCCGTTCGTGATCGACGTGATCGGGACGTCCTTCTCGGGCCGCTCCGGCCACAGCGGCTGCCACATGTCACGCGAAACCTGACCATGCAGCGCCGACACGCCGTTCGCATACGCGGACGTCCGTAATGCGAACGGCGTCAGGCCGAAGCGCGTGTCGTCGGGCGAGACCTTGCCGAGCGCGATGAACTCGTCCCAGCCGAGCCCGCAGCTCGAGACGAGCCCCGCGAGGTTCTGGCGCACGAGCTCGGGGGCGAACACCTCATTCCCCGCGGGCACGGGCGTGTGCGTCGTGAACACGGTTGAGGAACGGAGGCGGTCGAGCGTCTCCTCGGTCCCAAGCCCAGCGGCCGCGTACTCGCGCCAGCGCTCGAGCTGGAGGAACGCCGAATGCCCTTCGTTGAGATGGAAGACGGTCGGCTCGAGCCCGAGCTCGCGCAGCACGCGTACGCCGCCGACGCCGAGCAGCAGCTCCTGGCGCAGCCGGTTCGCCCGGTCGCCGCCGTAGAGCGTGTCGGTCACGGCCCACTCGGGATTGCCCTCGACGTGCGTGTCGATGAGGTAGAGCGACAGGCGGCCGACGCGCGCGCGCCATACGCAGAGGCGCACGGGGATGAGCTCGCCGCTGTCGTCGGCGAGCGCGACGATCGGCGCCATCGGCACGAGCTCGAGCGGTAGCCGGGTCGTGTCCGTCAGCGGGTACTGCTCGACCTGGCGGTCGTCGGCGTCGAGGCGCTGGCTGAAATAACCGCGCCGGTAGTAGAGGCCGACCGCGACGAGCGGGACGCCGAGCTCCGACGCCGCCTTCAGGTGATCGCCGGCGAGCACGCCGAGGCCGCCGGAGTAGATCGGGAGGCTCTCGTCGAGGCCGAACTCGGCGGAGAAGTACGCAACGAGGAAGTCGTCGGGCCGCTCCTGTTGCGTCCACCACGTCTCGGCGCCGCGGTCGCGGATGAGCCGATCCTGCACGCGCGCGAGACGCTCGAGGTACTCGGGCGTGAGCGCGTCCTCGAGCTGCGCGTCCGTCAGTTCGGTGAGCAGCGCAGTCGGGTTCGAGTGCAACTCGGCGAAGCGACGCGCCCCGAGGTCGATGAAGAGCCGGCGCGCCTCGGCGATCCACGTGAACGAGAAGTCGCTCGCGATCGCGCGCAGCGCGGCGCGCAGGGTTGCGCCGTCGTGTACCTCCCCCCGAACGGTTTCCACGGGGCCGCACCCTAACGTCACCCCGGTACCGTCCTCGGTATGGAGCGGCTCGAAGCCATTCTGCGAGAACGGATCGCCGTCCTCGACGGTTCCTGGGGTGTCCTCATCCAGCGGCAGGTGAAGGGGGAGGAGGCGTACCGCGGCGAGCGGTTCCGCGAGCACCCGCGCGACGTTGCGGGCAACCCCGACATCCTCAACCTCACGCGGCCGGACGTCGTGCGCGACATCCATCGCTCGTACTTCGAGGCGGGCGCCGACATCGCGACGACGAACACGTTCACGGCGACGCGCGTCGGCCAGGCCGACTATGCGCTCGAGGACTTTGCCGCCGAGATGTCGTACGAAGGCGCGCGACTGGCGCGCGAGGTCGCGACGGAGTTCGACGGCCTCGTCGCCGGCTCCGTCGGCCCACTCAACATCTCGCTCTCGCTGTCGCCTCGCGTCGACGACCCGGCGTACCGCTCGGCGACGTTCGACGAGGTCGTGGAGACATATGCGGAGCAGATCCGCGCGCTCCGCGACGGCGGTGTCGACCTGCTGCTGATCGAGACCGTCTTCGACACGCTCAACTGCAAGGCCGCGATCTTCGCCGCGCAGGACGCCGCGCCCGAGCTGCCGCTCTGGCTCTCGTTCACCGCGGTCGACCGCAGCGGGCGCAATCTCTCTGCGCAGACCGTCGAGGCGTTCTGGATCTCGGTCGAGCACGCGCAGCCGCTCGTCGTCGGCGTCAACTGCTCGCTCGGCGCGACCGAGATGCGGCCGTACGTCGAGGATCTCGCGGCGATCGCGCCGACGTGGATCGCGTGCCATCCCAACGCCGGACTGCCGAACGCGCTCGGCGAGCACGACGAGAAGGCGGAGGACACGAGCCGGTTCCTCGGCGAATTCGCCCGCGACGGCCTCGTCAACATCGTCGGCGGCTGTTGCGGGACGACGCCGGAACACGTCCGGCAGATCGTCGCCGCGGTCGACGGCGTGGCGCCGCGCGTCGTGCCCGCGCCGCGCCGCGTGACGCGCTTCAGCGGCATGGAGCCGTCCGAGCTCCGCCACGACGCGGGCTCGAATTTCGTCATGGTCGGCGAGCGGACGAACGTCACCGGCTCTGCGCGCTTCCGCCGGCTCGTCGAAGGCGGCGCTATGCAGGACGCGCTCGACGTCGCGATCGAGCAGGTGCGCGGCGGGGCGAACCTCCTCGACGTGAACATGGACGCCGACCTCCTCGACGGCGAGCAGGCAATGACGACGTTCCTCAATCTCATCGCGACCGAGCCCGAGGTCGCGCGGATCCCGATCATGATCGACAGCTCGCGCTGGACGGTGCTCGAGGCGGGCCTCAAATGCATCCAGGGCAAGGGCGTCGTCAACTCGATCTCGCTGAAGGAAGGCGAGGAGGAGCTGCTGGAGCACGCGCGGCGCGTACGGCGCTACGGCGCGGGCGTCGTCGTCATGGCGTTCGACGAAACCGGACAAGCCGACACGTGCGAGCGGAAGGTCGCGATCTGCGAGCGCGCGTACAAGTTGCTCACGGAGGAAGCCGGCTTCGCGGCGGAAGATCTCATCTTCGACCCGAACGTCCTCGCCGTCGCGACGGGCATCGACGAGCACCGCGGCTTCGCGAAGGCGTTCCTCGAGGCGCTGCCGCTCATCAAGGAGGCGTGCCCGGGCGCGAAGACGAGCGGCGGGATCTCGAACCTCAGCTTCGCGTTCCGCGGCAACGACGTCGTGCGCGAGGCGATGCACTCGGCGTTCCTCTTCCACGCGATCCGCGCCGGCCTCGACATGGGCATCGTCAACGCCGGCCAGCTCGTCGTGTACGAGGACATCGAACCGGAGTTGCTCGAGCGCGTCGAGGACGTCATCTTCGACCGGCGCGACGACGCGACCGAGCGGCTCGTCGACTACGCGCGCGGTGTGCACGGCTCCGGAACGAAGCGCGAGCTCGACCTCTCGTGGCGCGAGGCGCCGGTCGAGAAGCGCATCGAGTACGCGCTCGTCCACGGCGTCGTCGACTTCATCGAGGAGGACACGGAGGAGGCCCGGCAGCGCGCCGAGCGGCCGCTCGACGTGATCGAAGGGCCGCTCATGTCCGGCATGCAGGTCGTCGGCGACCTCTTCGGCGAAGGGAAGATGTTCCTCCCGCAGGTCGTGAAGAGCGCGCGCGCGATGAAGCGCGCCGTCGCGTATCTCGAGCCGTACATGGAGGCCGAGCAGGCCGCCGGCGGTCGCGGGCGCGCGCGCGGGAAGGCGGTGCTCGCGACGGTGAAGGGCGACGTGCACGACATCGGCAAGAACATCGTCGGCGTCGTCCTCGGCTGCAACGACTACGAGGTCGTCGACCTCGGCGTGATGGTGCCGGCGGAGCAGATCCTCGACACTGCCGCGGCCGAGCGGGCGGATCTCATCGGCCTGTCGGGCCTGATCACGCCGTCGCTCGATCAGATGGTCGACGTCGCGCGCGAGATGGAGCGGCGCGGCCTCGACCTGCCGCTGCTCATCGGCGGCGCGACGACTTCGCGCCAGCACACCGCGGTGCGGATCGCGCCCGCGTACTCGCAGCCGGTCGTCCACGTTCTCGACGCCTCGCGCGTCGTCGGCGTCGTCTCTGCGCTCCTCGATCCCGACCGCCGCGTCGAACTCGACGCGGAGAACCGGCTCGACCAGGAGCGCCTGCGCGATCTCCACGCCGAGAAGGAGCGAAAGCCGCTGCTCCCGCTCGAGGATGCGCGCGCAAATCGACAGCGGGTCGACTTCACCGACCTGCCCGTGCCGGAGTTCACCGGCAGGCGCGAGGTCGAAGCCGATCTCGCGACACTGCGCGAGTACATCGACTGGCAGTTCTTCTTCCACGCGTGGGAACTGAAAGGCAAGTTCCCGCAGATCCTCGACGAGCCGGCCGCGCGCGAGCTCTGGGACGACGCGCAGGCGCTCCTCGACCGGATCGTCGACGAGAAGCTCCTCACCGCTCGCGGCGTGTTCGGCTTCTGGCCGGCGCACGCAGAGGGGGACGATGTCGTCGTCGGCGATACGCGGTTCAGCTTCCTCCGCCAGCAGACCGACTACGGCGATTCGCGTCCGAACCGGAGCCTCGCGGACTACGTCGCGCCGGCAAACGACCACGTCGGCGCATTCGCGGTCACGGCGGGGATCGGCGCCGACGAGCTTGCGGCGCAGTTCGCGGCGGAGCACGACGACTACCACGCGATCATGGTCAAGGCCCTCGCCGACCGTCTGGCCGAGGCGTTCGCCGAATACCTCCACGAGACCGCGCGGCGCGCGTGGTACGAGACCGGCCCCAAGCTCGACGGCGAAGAGCTGCTCGCGGAGCGCTTCCGCGGCATCCGACCTGCGTTCGGCTATCCCGCGTGCCCCGACCACACGGAGAAGTCCAAGCTGTTCGCGCTTCTCGGCGCCGAAGACGCCGGGATCGAGCTGACCGAGACGTTTGCGATGACGCCCGCCGCGAGCGTCAGCGGCATCTACCTCGCGCATCCGGAGGCGCGGTACTTCTCCGTCGGCCGCGTCGACTGCGACCAGGTCGAGGACTATGCGCGCCGCAAGGGGGTGTCCGTGGACGAGGCAGAGAGCGCGTTACGACCCAACCTCGCGTACTCCCCGGTAGGTGACGAGGAGAGGACGGAGAAAGTCACACCGAGTTCTTCAGAAAGCTGAGCTATCCTCGGAGGACGGCGCTCGCGAGCGCCATTCAGTTATGCGGACGTCGAAAAAAGGTGGAAGAGGCGGTTCTTGGGGCGTCGTTCAGCCGGCGGGCCAGTCCGCTGCCCCCGCGCTCGCCGCTCCGGTAAGCGTCTACCAGTCCGGCGCGCCGACGCGCTCCGTTGCGGGCCAGGTCCTGCGCGGGTTCGGGTGGTTCCTGCTCGTTCTCCTCGTGATCGGCGCCGGTGTCTCGGGCGGTCTCTATCTCTACGCCCACCAGAGCCTTCAAGCCATCAACGGCAAGAGCGACCCCGCCACTGCGAGGACCGATCCGTTGATCAAGAAGCTCGGGAGTCCGAACGATCCGGCGGTCGCGCTCATCGCCGGGTACGACCACCGGGCGGGCACGGGCTCCGACTCGTACGCGGGCTCGAACTCCGACACCCTCATGCTCCTCCGCGCGAATCCGAAGAACCACACGCTCTCGCTCCTCTCGTTCCCGCGCGACCTCAACGTCCCGATCTACTGCAAAGGGGACGTCGTGTCGACGCACGACCGGATCAATGCCGCCTGGGCCGATTGCGGGAAAGACGGAGGTCCATACGCCGCGCTCGACACGGTCGAGAAACTGACAGGCGTGAAGCCCAACTATCTGATCACGCTCGACTTCAACGCCTTCAAGAAGGTCGTCAACCGGCTCAAAGGCGTGTACATCAACGTCGACCGCCGCTACTTCATCGCCCCGCACACCGGTGTGTCGGCGATCAACCTCCCCCCGGGCTATCAGAAGCTCGACGGCGGCCGCGCGCTCTCGTATGTCCGGTTCCGGCACCTCGACTCCGACATCTACCGCAACGGTCGCCAGCAGCTCTTCATGGAGGCGCTCAAGGCGCGACTGAAGCAGACGCTCACGGTCGGGAACCTCTTCACGATCCCGAAGCTCATCGGCGCGCTGAAGGGCAACCTCGCGATCGAGAAGGCCGGCGGTGGCGCGGTGGACTTCTCCGAGATCAAGTCGTACCTCGGCCTGCTGATCAGCCTGCCGGGAGGTCACCTCCTGCGGAACGCGATTCCGATCCACGACTTCACGAACTTCACGACGCCCGGCGGCGCCGAGGAGCTTCAAGCCTCGCCGGAGGCAATCGCGGCGGCGGTTCACCGGTTCCTGCACCCGGTCGTGCCGACCGCGCAGCATGCGCACAAGGGCGGCGGCAAGGGCTCGAAGACGCCGAAGCTTCCGCACAAGGACATCTCGGTGCTCGTCCTCAACGCCGGCGACATTACGGGCGAAGCGGCGAATACCTCGGGTCTGCTCGGTGCGCAGAGCTTCGCGATGAAGACGCTTCCGCAGTCGACTCCGGCGAACGCCCCGAAGCAGACGCGCAACACCGTCATCTACTACGACCCGTCGCAACCGCAGGGCCAGAAGGCGGCGAACGTGCTCGCTCCGCTCTTCGGTTCCCACGTCCGCACGACGGCGATGACCCCCAAGATCGCGACCCTCGCGCATAAGGCCGGCAATCCGCTCACCGTCGTCGCGATCGGCACGACGTATCGCGGCAAGCTGAAGCTCCCGCGCTCGAGCGCGCCGCACGTCTCCACGAAGGGCGCGCAGGTGGAGGATGGCGTTTCGAGGACGCTCGCCGCCGTGCGCTCCCAGCAGCCCGATGCCCACTTCAGGCTCATGGTCCCGCACAAGCTCGCGGCCAACTCGTCGCTGTCGACCGACGAGGGCGTCCGCCTCTTCAAGGTGTACGGCGGGAAGAGGGAGTTCGTGCTCACGTTCTTCCTCGCCAGCGGGTGCGCGTGTGAGTACTGGCAGATCGAGGAGTCGAACTGGACCGACGCGCCGCTCCTCGCAAACCCGACGTCGACGTTCAAGGACAAGGGCCGGACGTACGAGGAGTTCACGTCGAACGGCGCGATCCAGACGATCGCCGTCAAGTCGGGGGACGCCGTCTACTGGGTGCAGAACTCGATCCTCAACACCCTGTCGAACGCGACGATGATCGCGATCGCCGAGGGTCTGCAGCCGCATCGCTGAGCGTCCAGTTACCGTAGAGAGGTGCTCCTCCAGCGAATGTCGACTTCGTCCCCACCGGCTGCAAAGCGGCGCGATCCTGCGTCCTCAGTCGCCCCGATAGCTTTGGCTATCGAGGCTCCCTGCGTCCTTGGCTCGCTTGCTTTTCGCGCGCCGGGAACGAACCGACATCCACAGGAGAAGCACTGATGGCGCGGATAGGAATCTTCGGAGCCGGCTACGTCGGCCTCGTCACCGGTGCGTGCTTCGCCGAGCTCGGCCATGACGTCATCCTTCGCGACGTCGTCCCCGAGCGCGTCGAGCGCCTGCGCGCGGGCGAGATCCCGATCTACGAGCCGGGGCTCGAGGATGTCATCGCGCGCAACCGTGAGCGGATCTCGTTCACGCTCGACGTGCGCGAAGCGGTCGACGGCGCAGAGTTCCTCTACGTCGGCGTCCCGACGCCACCCGCTGCGAACGGCGAGGCCGACCTCTCGTTCGTCTGGACGGTGATCGACGAGCTGCCCGACGATCTGCCGGGGCGCCCGATCGTCGTCATGAAGAGCACCGTTCCCGTCGGGACGGGCGAGAAGGTACGAGCGCGCCTCGACGGGCGCGGCCTCAAGCACTACGGGTACGTCTCGAACCCCGAGTTCCTCGCCGAGGGCAATGCGATCGAGGATTTCAAGAAGCCGGATCGCGTCGTCGTCGGCGCGTTCGAGGCTGAGGACGGCGCCCGCGTGTTGGGGCTCCACGAGAAGCTCGAGACCGAGTTCCTCCAGATGGACGTCTCCTCGGCGGAGCTCGTGAAGCTCGCCGCGAACGCCTTCCTCGCCACCCGCATCAGCTTCATCAACGAGATCGCGAACATCTGCGAGCTCGTCGGCGCAGACGTCCAGAGCGTCGCGCTCGGCATGGGACGCGACAAGCGCGTCGGGCGCTACTTCCTCAACGCCGGGATCGGCTACGGCGGGTCGTGCTTCCCGAAGGACGTCCTCGCGCTCGAGACGCTCGCCGAGAACGCGGGCTACACGTTCCTCACGCTCGCCGCGGTGCAAGAGGTGAACGCGCGGCAAAAGCGGCGCGTCGTCGAGAAGCTTCGCCAACGGCTCGGCAGCCTCGAGGGCCGGACGATCGCGCTCCTCGGTCTGGCGTTCAAGCCGGAGACCGACGACATGCGCGAGGCAGCGAGCATCGTCGTGGCGGAGGGTCTCGTCGAGCAGGGCGCGACGGTTCGCGGCTGGGATCCCGTCGCGCGACCGGACCTGCCGGGCTGCACGCTGTGCGCCTCGGCGCTCGAGGCTGCGACTGGAGCGGATGCCGCGGTGCTCGTCACCGAATGGCTGGAGCTGAAGGACGTCGCGACGGTCGAATTGCGCGACGCGATGGCCAATCCGCTGATTATCGACGGACGCAATCACCTCGACCCCGACGCGGTCGTCGCTGCCGGTTTCGAGTACGAGGCGATCGGCCGGCCGACGAAAGCGACCGGCGTAGCGGTCAACAGCTGATGGAGGCGCTGATCCTTGCGGGCGGCAAGGCGGAACGGTTGGGGGAGGCGGCGGCAGGCCTGCCGAAGCCGCTCGTCCCGGTCGCCGGCTTCCCGCTCGCGGAGTACACGGTCGCGCGGCTCGTCAACGCGGGAGTCACCCGCATCGTCGTCGCCTGTCGCGCCGGCCAGGAGGACGTCTTCCGGAACGCGCTCGCCGGCCTCGGCGCCGAGATAGAGCCGGTCGGCGAGACCGAGCCACTTGGTCGTGGTGGTGGCCTCCGCTTTGCCGCGGGCGCCCGCCGCGAGAGCGGGCCGGTGCTCGCGCTCAACGGGGACGAGCTGCTCGACCTCGACTATGCGGGCCTGGTCGCAGAGCATTCCCGTAGCGGCGCGGCCGCGACGATCGTCGTCGCGCAGGTGCGCTCCGGGTTCGGCGTCGTCGACATCGAGGAGAACGGCACGGTCACCGGGTTCCGCGAGGCGCCGATGCTCGAGCACTGGGTCAACTCCGGCGTGTATGTCCTCGGTGAGGAGGCGCTCGACCGGTTGCCCGAACGCGGTGACCACGAGCTCTCGACGTTCCCCGAGCTCGCCGCCGAGGGCAAGCTCCGCGGCCATCGCCACACCGGCGTCTGGCTGACGGTGAACACGCCGAAGGACCTCCGCCGCGCCGCGGAGTTCATGGACGAGCACCCCGACTGGAAGCCGCAGCGCCAATGAGCCTCGATTCGCCGAACTACGGCTCCCTCGACCGGTTCTCGTTCGCGCCGCGCCGCGTCGAGAAGCCGTGGGGCTGGGAGCTCATCTGGGCCGTCGCGGACGCGTACGTCGGCAAGGTCTTGTTCGTCCGCGCGGGCGAGTCGCTCTCGCTCCAGTTCCATCGGGAGAAGGACGAGAGCTGGTACATCGAGTCGGGCCGCGCGCGGCTCGAGCTCGGCGACCCGGGCCAGGAGGCGCTCGACGAGGAGATCGTCATCGCCGGCGCGTGCTTCCACTACCGCCCGGGCACCGTCCACCGCGTCACCGCGATCGAGGACACGACGATCCTCGAGGTCTCGACTCCGCACCTCGACGACGTCGTCCGGCTCGAGGACAACTACGGGCGTGAAGGCACAAGCGCCGCCTGAGCGTATTCTCCGCTGGGACGGCTGCGTCAACGTCCGTGACCTGGGAGGTCTGCCGCTCGAAGGCGGCGGCGAGACGGCGTTCGGCGTCGTCGTTCGCGCCGACTCGATCCGCTCGCTGACCGACGACGGCTGGCAGGCGCTCGTCGACTACGGCGTGCGGAAGGCGGTCGATCTGCGCACCGACGTTGACGCTGCCGATGATGCGCCCCGCGACCTCCCTATCGAGATCGTCCGGATTCCGATCGACGGCAACACGGTGCCGGTCGTCTACGAATGGCCCTCTATGCAGGACGCGTACGCCGGGTTCCTCGAGCGGTTCAGCGCCGAGTTCGCGAGCGCTGTCACGGTGATCGCGCGCGCGGATGAGCCGGTCGTCGTCCATTGCCTCGTCGGCCGCGACCGCACAGGGCTCGTGAGCGCGCTCGCCCTCCGGCTGGCCGGCGTGGAGCTCGATGCGATCGCCGACGACCACGCGCGGAGCGACGAGTACCTCTCGCCGTGGTGGGAGCCGTGGCACGACGACGCGCCCGACGAGGAGACGCGCGAGCGCCGAATGCGGGTCACGACGATGCCCGACGGCGCGATGGCCGACGTCCTCGCGGAGATCGATGCACGCGCGTACCTGCTCGACGCGGGCGCATCCGCGGAAGACCTCGACCGGCTCGCCGGCCGACTGAGAGGAGAGGCATGAATCTCAACGACCAGTACCGCACCGACGCGAACCTCCGCGCTCGCATCGAGCTGCACCAGCGCTTCCGGACGGCGACCGAGGACTGGCATCGCTGGCTCTTCGACCGCATCGCTCCGGCGGAGAACGCGCGGATCCTCGAGGTGGGCTGCGGCCCGGCGGAGTTCTGGAAGCAGAACCTCGACCGGATCGATCCGTCGTGGGAGATCACGCTCTCCGACCAGTCGGAAGGGATGATCGAGACGGCGGAGGCCGTGCTCGCCGATCGGGCCGCGTACGTGGTCGCCGACGTCCACGACCTCCCGTTCGCGGACGGCTCGTACGACGTCGTCTTCGCGCATCACATGCTCTACCACGCCGACGACCGACCGAAGGCCTTTGCCGAGATCGCGCGCGTGCTCGTCGATGGCGGTGACCTCTACGCGGCGACGAACGGGATCGGCCACCTCGACGAGCTCGCGACTCTCTATGCGAAGGAGCTCTTCCCGCGTCACGCGGTGCATTTCGGCCTCGAGACCGGCCCGCCGCAACTCGAGCCGTTCTTCACCGACATCGAGGTCGAGCGATTCGACGGCGAATTGCGTGTCACGGAGGTCGAGCCGGTGCTTGCCTACATCCGTTCGAGCTTCGTCTACGACGGCGCGTCGCTCGACGACGCCGCCGCGATCGTCCGTGAGGCGATCGAGCGGGACGGAGCCTTCCGGATCCAGACGAAGGCCGGCCTGATCAGCTGTCGCAAGCCTTGACACACCGCTGTTAAGGTTCGCCGCGATGGATGCGCTCAACGTCGGCAATGCCGCCGCACACGCCGGTTGGTCTGCGCGGATGCTCCGGTACATCGAGCGCGCCGGTCTCGTGGTTCCGTCGCGTGCCGCGTCCGGCTACCGCCAGTACGGGCTGCGCGAGCTCAACCAGCTCCGCTCGCTCGCCGAGCTTCGGCGCCGCTTCGGGCTGGGAATCGACGACATCGCCTTCGCCGTCCGCCTGCGTCGTGAGCCCGAGCTCCGCGCAGCCGTCGACGGCTGGCTTGCCGGTATGGACGACGCTTCGTTCCTCGAGTGGGAACAGCGCAAGCACGAGCGGCTGCTGAGGGCCGCGTAAACGAAAGGACTTCATGGCAGCGACACAGCGCTACGACGTAAAGGATCTCGCCCTCGCGGAAGAGGGCAAGCGGCGGATCGAGTGGGCCGACCGGCAGATGCCGGTGCTCCAGGCGATTCGCGAGCGGTTCGAGCGGGAGCAGCCGCTCACCGGCTACCGCATCTCCGCATGTCTGCACGTGACGACCGAGACCGCGAACCTCATGCGGACGCTCAAGGCAGGCGGCGCGGATGTCGTGCTGTGTGCCTCGAACCCGCTGTCGACGCAGGACGACGTCGCCGCGGCGCTCGTCTCCGAGTTCGACATCTCCGTCTTCGCGATCAAGGGCGAGGACAACGACACGTACTACGCGCACATCGAAGCGGCCGTCGACCACAAGCCGCACTTCACGATGGACGACGGCGCCGACGTGATCGGCGTGCTCCATTCCGCCCGCCGCGAGCAGCTCGGCGACATCATCGCCGGCACCGAGGAGACGACCACGGGCGTCATCCGGCTCAAGGCGCTCGAGGCGGAGGGCAAGCTCGGCTTCCCGATCATCGCGGTCAACGAGGCGATGACGAAGCACATGTTCGACAACCGCTACGGCACCGGCCAGTCGACCGTCGACGGGATCATCCGCGCGACCAACGTCCTCCTCGCCGGCAAGCGGTTCGTCGTCGCCGGCTACGGCTGGGTCGGCCGCGGCGTCGCGTCTCGTGCACACGGCCACGGCGCGCACGTGATCGTGACCGAGGTCGATCCGCTGCGCGCGCTCGAGGCGATGATGGACGGCTTCGAGGTGATGACGATGGCGGAGGCCGCGAAGATCGGCGACATCTTCTGCACCGCGACCGGCGACAAGCACGTCGTCGCCCGCGCACACATGGAGCAGATGAAGGACGGCGCGATCGTCTGCAACACGGGTCACTTCAACGTCGAGATCGAGATCGGAGCTCTGCGCGATCTCGCCGTCGAGCATCGCCACGCCCGCGAGTTCGTCGAGGAGTTCACGCTCGCGAACGGCACGCGCATCTACCTCATCGCCGACGGCCGGCTCGTGAACCTCGCGGCCGCCGAGGGACATCCTGCGCTCGTGATGGACATGTCCTTCGCGAACCAGGCGCTCGGAATCGAGTACGCCGTGGAGAACGCCGCCACGCTCGAGCGCAAGGTCTATCCGGTGCCGGCAGAGATCGACGCCGAGATCGCGCGCCTCAAGCTCGCGACGATGGGCGTCGAGATCGACCAGCTGACGGAGGAGCAGGCGAAGTACCTCGCCTCGTGGGACGAGGGGACCTGAGCCTTCCAGACACCTCTGTTCGAGACATGTCCGGTGCCTGGCACCGGACATGTCCGTTCTGGCGGCATTTAGAGTCGCCCGCGTGAAAGCCGTCCTTCTCGCCGCGGGGTACGCGACCCGCTTGCGCCCGCTGACCGACGATCGGCCGAAGCATCTGTTGCCGGTTGGCGGCCGCCCGATGCTCGACTGGGTACTCGACCGCGTCCGCGAGCTCGACGAGGTCGACGGCATCCACCTCGTCACGAACAGCCGCTTTGCTCCGAGCTTCGCGGAGTGGGCCGGAACGCACGACGTCGTCGTCCACGACGACGGGACGACGGCAAACGACGACCGGCTCGGCGCGGTCGGCGACCTCAAGCTCGCTATCGACACCGCCGGCCTCGCGGGAGAAGAGCTGCTCGTCCTCGCCGGTGACAACCTCTTCGAGCTCTCACTCCCCGAGTTCGCCGCGTGGTGGCGCGCCAAGCCGCAGCCCGCGAGCGCCGTTCCGTTGTACGACGTGGGCGACTTCGAGCTCGCCACGCACTACGGGATCGCGACGACCGACGGAGAGGGCCGGATCGTCGAGTTCGTCGAGAAGCCGAGCGAGCCGGCGTCGACGCTCGCCTCGACGCTCATCTACCTCCTGCCGCCCGAGCACGTTGCGCTCATCGACACCTACCTCGCCGAGGGCAACAGTCCCGACAACGCCGGCAGCTTCCTCGGCTGGCTCGCCGATTGCGAGCCGGTCTACGGCTATCCGTTCCTCACCGGTTGGCACGACATCGGGAGCCACTCGCAGCTGCTCGAGGCCGACAACTGGCTTCGCCGCGAGGGCGGATTGCCGGAGCGCTCGTCGTACAGTCTCGACTGAATTGCGACGGACTCGCGACACATTCGCGCCTAGCGTAGGACGGTGCTCGACCTCCTCCTGCCGCAGCGCTGCGTCGTCTGCGACGCCGGAGGAGCGCAGCTGTGCGCGGCGTGCCGCGACGGCATGTCACGGCTCGAGTCGCCGCTCTGCCCGCGCTGCGGCGCGCCCGTCGTCTGGCGCGTGGAGCGCTGCCGGGAGTGCGCGGGACGGAGGATCGCGTTCGCAACCGCCCGCGCCGCGGTCGGGTACGACGAGGCGGCCGGACGCTTCGTGCACAGCTGGAAGGAGCGTGGCCTCCGGCGCCTCGCGGCAGAGGCCGCGGCCCTCGTCGTGGAGCGGCTGCCGCAACCCGACGTCGAGGCGCTCACGTTCGTCCCTGCGGACCGTACTCGCCGGCTCGAGCGGGGCCACAACCCGGCCGAGCGCCTCGCGCGCGAGCTCGCGCGCGCCTGGGAGCTTCCGTGCGTGCCGCTCCTCGAACGGGTGCGCGGTGGCCGGCAACGCGGCGCCACCGTCACCGAACGCAAGAGTGTCCGCGGCGCATTCCGCGCAGTCGGCAAAGCGCCAGGCCGGGTCGCGCTCGTCGACGACGTCTACACGACCGGCGCCACCGCGTCCGCCGCGTCCACGACACTTCGGGCGGCGGGCGCCCGTCGCATCGAGGTGTTGACCTTCGCACGGGCTCTGCGCCGTCTTTAGCCTTAAGGGAACGGCATCCGACAGGGGGAGGCTTCGATGGAACTTCACATCAAGGGCAGGAACCTCGAGGTGAACGACTCGATCCGAAGCTATGCAGAGCGGAAGCTCGGCAAGCTCGAGCGCCGGGTGCACGAGAGCACGCGGGTCGAGGTCGAGCTCGCAGTGGAGAAGAACCCGTCCATCCCGGACTCGCAGGTCGCCGAGGCGATCGTCCACCTCAAGGGCCGGACCCTGCGCGCGCGGGAGGCGGCGCACGACATGAAGGCCGCGATCGACGAGCTCGCCGACACGCTCGTGCGGCAGGTCGGCGACCGCCATGACAAGCGCGTGCGCGGCCGGAAGCACGTCGGCGACGTCGAGCTCCCGCCGCCGGAGACCGCCGTGCCGCCGCCAGAGGTCGCCGAGGCCTAGTGGCTCTGTTCCGCAAGAAAGAGACGTACAACGAGCAGATGCTCCGCCAGGCGGGGCTCGATCGCGTCCGCTTCAACACGCCGTCGGTCGGCCCGGTCGACGCCGGGCCTCTGCCGCCCGCCACGGGTGACACCCAGGCCGGCCCCATACAAAGCCGCTTGACGCACTTCGATGCGAGGACGACG
Organism: Gaiellaceae bacterium; assembly: GCA_036496305.1. GTDB lineage: Bacteria > Actinomycetota > Thermoleophilia > Gaiellales > Gaiellaceae > Palsa-739. The sequence continues at coordinate 18,970 of DASXLJ010000002.1, forward strand.
ACGACCTTGTCCGGCCTTCACGGCGACCTCATCGAGTTCGTGGCTCTCCCGAACGGCGACCTCATCGTCGGCATCGGGGACGCTGACGACGATCTTTCGCCGCTCGCCGACGCGATCGAGGAGCGCATCTCGCCGCCGTACAAGGCCTCGGCGTCGCGTGAGGACGGCCCTGTCTGGGAGGTGGGCGCGAGCCGCATCGAGGTCGCAGAGTTCGCGTTCCCCGACGCCGAGGTGCTCGAGCTCGTGCAGCGCGAGGACGTGCTCGAGTTCCGCATCGACGGCGGCCCAACGGACGTCGCGCCTCCCGCCGAGCTCAGACAGCTCGGAGAGAACGCAGGCGCCGAGTTCTTCGCCACGGCCAAACGGATCGACGGCGATTACTGGCAGGTCATGGTCAACGTCTATTAGGCGGCTACCCTGAACCCGTGGCGCAGCAGCTAGGAGGAATGGAGAAGGTTCTCCGCGTCGGCGAAGGCCGGCGTGTCAAGCGGCTCCAGCAGCAGGCCGCCTACATCACGTCCCTCGAGCCGCAGTACGAGAAGCTCTCCGACGCGGAGCTGCAAGGCCTCACGGCCGTGTTCCGCCAGCGGCTCGAGAACGGCGAGAGCCTCGACGAGCTCGTATTCGACGCGTTCGCCGCCGTTCGCGAGGCGCGTAAGCGCGCGTCGAACCAGCGGATGTTCGACGTCCAGCTTATGGGCGGGATCGTCCTCCACGAGGGCGACATCGCCGAGATGAAGACCGGCGAAGGAAAGACGTTCGTCGCGAGCACCGCCCTCTATCTCAACGGGCTCACGGGCAAGGGCGCGCACCTCGTCACGGTCAACGACTACCTCGCGCAGCGCGACGCCGAGTGGAATCGGCCCGTGTTCGAGGCGCTCGGGATGACGGTTGGATCGATCGAGGGGTTCCAGCCGTTCGACGCGAAGAAAGCCGCGTACGAAGCGGACATCACGTACGGGACGAACTCCGAGTTCGGCTTCGACTACCTCCGCGACAACATGGCCGTCACGCTCGAGGCGTGTGTGCAGAGGGGTCACGTGTTCGCCATCGTCGACGAGGTCGACTCGATTCTCATCGACGAGGCCCGGACGCCGCTCATCATCTCGGGTGAGCCCGAGACTGCCGCGCAGATCTACTACGACTTCGCGCGCGTCGCCGCGCAGCTCAACGGCCATCGCTCGTCTCCCGGCGACCCGAAGGGACACGCCGAAGACATCGGCGCCGACTTCGAGTACGACGAGAAGTTCAAGACGGTCGGCGTGACGCAACACGGCGTCGAGAAGGTCGAGCGCGCGCTGCGGATCGACAACCTCTACGCGCCGCAGAACACGCAGCTCGTCAACCACCTCCACCAGGCGCTCAAGGCCGAGTCGCTGTACCACCTCGACGTCGAGTACGTGATCGAGGACGGCGAGGTCAAGATCGTCGACGAGTTCACCGGGCGCATCATGGAAGGCCGCCGCTGGAGCGAAGGCCTTCATCAGGCCGTCGAGGCGAAGGAAGGCGTGAAGATCCAGGAGGAGTTCCAGACTCTCGGCACGATCACGCTCCAGAACTACTTCCGCCTCTACGAGAAGCTCGCCGGCATGACCGGTACCGCGAAGACGGAGGAGAAGGAGTTCGTCGAGATCTACAACCTCGACGTCGTCGAGATCCCGACGAACGTTCCCGTTGCGCGCCTCGACGAGAACGATCTCGTCTTCAAGTCGAAGGAGGGGAAGTTCACCGCCGTCATTCGCGACATCGAGGAGCGCGCCGAGAAAGGCCAGCCGGTGCTCGTCGGCACGATCGCGGTCGAGACCTCGGAGTACCTCTCGCAGCTGCTGACGCGGAAGGGGATCAAGCACAACGTCCTCAACGCGAAGGAGCACGCGCGCGAGGCGGAGATCATCCAGGACGCGGGCCAGCGCGGCGCGGTCACGATCGCGACGAACATGGCCGGCCGCGGCGTCGACATCAAGGTCGACGACGAGGTGCGCGAGCTCGGCGGCCTGTACGTGCTAGGCACCGAGCGCCACGAGTCGCGGCGCATCGACAACCAGCTGCGCGGTCGCTCCGGCCGCCAGGGCGATCCCGGCGAGACGCGCTTCTACCTCTCCGGCACCGACGACCTCGTGCGCCTGTTCGCCGGCGACCGGATCAGCGGGATCATGGATCGGTTCAAGATCCCCGAGGACCAGCCGATGGAGTCGAAGATCCTCTCCAAGCAGATCGAGGGCGCGCAGAAGAAGGTCGAGGAGCAGAACTTCGTCATGCGCAAGAACGTCCTCAAGTACGACGACGTCCTCAACCGGCACCGCCAGCGCATCTACGAGCAGCGCCGCGGCGTCCTCGAGGGCCAGGACCTTTCCGAGCAGGTCAAGCTCTGGATCGGCGAGGTCATCGAGGACACCGTCCACGTCTTCACGCAGGACCCCGCGCACGAGGACTGGGATCTCGAAGCGCTCACGCAGGCGATGGCGCAGCTGTACCAGACGGAGATCACCGCGGCCGAGCTGCGCGAAGACCTCGGCACGATTACCCGCGAGGATCTCATCGAGGAGTTCCAGTCCGACGCAGCCGATGAGTACGAGGCGAAAGAGGAGGAGTTCGGCTCCGACCTCATGCGCGAGCTCGAGCGCTTCATCGTCCTCCAGGTCGTCGACGTCCGCTGGCGCGAGCACCTCGAGAACATGGAGGCGCTGCGCGAGGGCATCCACCTGCGCTCGATGGCGCAGAAGGATCCGCTCGTCGAGTACACGCAGGAGGGCGAGCGGATCTTCGCGGAACTCGGCCGCGCGATCCGCAGCGAGGTCGTGCTCCACCTCTTCCACGCCGAGCTTGCGCCCGAGGAGGCGCAGCAGCAGCTCGCCCAGGCGCAGATGGCGCCGGGGACGATGCACGCCGAGCACGAGACCGCGGCCGGAGCCGACGTGATCGACGCGGCGCTCGGCGGCGGCGGCGGAGGAGTGGCGGCCCCGGCCGCAACGGCGCCGATTCGCCAGAGCGAGCTCGACAAGATCGGCCGCAACGACCCGTGCTGGTGCGGTAGCGGCAAGAAGTTCAAGAAGTGCCACGGCGCGTAGCGCGCTGCGGCATGCTGCGGCGATGAGGCGCTTCGGTCTCCTGGGTAGCAGCGTTCTCGCCTGCGGGCTCGTGGCGGGCGCGGCGTTCGGCGGTTCGCTGTCGCGTCCGCCGGCGCTCAGCAGCCCGCACGGCAGCGTGCAATCGATCTCGTGCGCCGCGGCCGGCGAGTGCGCCGCCGGTGGCGGCTACCGCCAGGGCCGTCGTCACGAGGCGTTCGTGGTGAGCGAGAGGAACGGCACGTGGGGAGACGGGAGCGCGGTGCCGGGCATCGACGCGCTCAGCTCGCGCATCAATGCCCGCGTCGACGCGATCTCGTGTGCCACGCCCGGCGAGTGCGCCGCGGGTGGCTACTACACCGACGACTCCGGCTACCAGCAGGTCTTCGTGGCGAGCAAGACGAACGACCACTGGAGGAACGCGATCGCAGTGCCGGGCGCAGCCGTGCTCAACACCGGCGGCATCGCCCGCGTGAGCTCGACCTCGTGTCCCGCGCCTCGCGAATGCGCTGCCGGCGGCTATTACACCGACGACTCCGGCGACCGGCAGGCGTTCGTCGTCAGCGAGACGAACGGGACCTGGGGAAGCGCGATCGCGGTGCCCGGCACGGCGGCGACCGGCGGCTTGGCCTACATTCCCGCCGCCGGCGTGACGTCGATCTCGTGTGCCGCGCCCGGCGAGTGCGCCGCAGGCGGCTCCTACCGCAAGGGCTCGCTCCACGAAGCGTTCGTCGTCAGCGAGAAGAACGGCAGCTGGGGCACCGCTATCGAGGTGCCGGGCACGGCGACGCTCAACACGGGCGACGCGGTCGTGGCCTCGATCTCGTGTGCCGCGGTCGGCGAGTGCGCCGCCGGCGGCTACTACACCGACGGCTACGGCGACCGGCAGGCGTTTGTCGTCAGCGAGGCGAACGCCGTCTGGGGCACGGCGACGGCGATGCCGGGGACGGAGCCGCCCGAGACCGGCGGACAATCCGACGTGAAGACGATCTCGTGCGCCGCGGTCGGCGAGTGCGCCGCCGGAGGTTCGTACACCGACAGCGGCGGCGACTTGCACGGTTTCGTCGCCGGCGAGACGGGCGGCACGTGGGGCACGGCCGTCACCGTGCAGGGCGATTCGACGATCGCCCGCGTGGAATCGATCTCGTGTGCCTCGCCCGGCGAGTGCGCCGCCGGCGGCCAGTACTACGGCGCCGACGATCTCTTCTTCCACGCCTTCGTGGTCAGCGAGACAGACGGCGTCTGGGGCGACGCGATCGACGTGCCGGGCACCGTGGCACAGAGATGGGGCGTGCCCGACGTGGGCACGGTCTCGTGTCCGGAAGCCGGCGAGTGCGCGGCGGGCGGCTACTTCTATCCCGGACGCTTCCGGCAGGGAACGCACGGCTTCGTCCTCAGCGAGACGAACGGCAGCTGGGGCACGGCCGTCCAAGTTCCCGCTGCGTGTGTCGTCCCGAGCCTCGTGGGAGAGCCGATTGCGGCGGCCAAGTCGTTGCTGACGATCTCCGGCTGCCGCCTCGGCGCGATCAAGAAGGCCTATTCGAGTCGGAGGCCCGGGCGCATCGCCGCGCAAACGCCGAAGCCCGGCGCGACCCTGAAGCCTCGGGCCACGGTCGCGCTGACGGTGAGCAAGGGCGAGAAGCCATAGGGCCGGGCGCGCCTGGCCGGTCTCATGCACCGCTTGTAGCCCGACGGCGCTGTCAAGGGTGCCTTCGCCGGCTTGACTCGAAACCGCGTGGCGCTCAGACTCTGCGGAGATGCGCGTCTGGGTTGCCTGCGCTGCAGCGCTCCTCGCTCTCGTCGGGGCGGGAGCCATCTGCGTCGCATCGGCGTCCGGGACCGGGCAGATCAAGCCGTGTACGGCAGTCCGCGTGACCGGCGGAGACGAGAACGGCGCGGCCGGCACCACCATCGCCGCCGTGTTGGTGAAGAACCGCGGCACCCGCGACTGCACGGTCAACGCGCGGCCGTGGGTACGACTCGGCCCGTTTCGGTATCGCGTGACGGTCGCAGATGCGGCGCCCGGGGAGTACGGAAACGCCGGCGACCTCGAGCAGGTCTGGACGCTCCATCCCGGCCAACGCGTCGCTGCAGGCCTCTTCTTCTTCCCCGGATCCTGTGACCGCGGGGTCGGGTCGATGTTCACGCTCAACGCGCGCGTGGGCTGGGCGCGTCGCGGCGTCTCGATCGGCGGCGGCGCCTGCAAGAACGGGACGGGCGAGCTCTCGGTCGGTTCGTTTCACCGGCGCTAGCGCACCGCTGACCGCCGGAACCTGACGTACGCTTGCGGTCGTGAGCGAGCAGTCACCGAGCACGCGTCGCCGGCGCCGTTGGCCGTTCGCGGCTGCCGCGCTCGTCGCGCTCCTCGTCCCCGTCCTCGTCTCGGCGACCGGGACGTCGGCGTCGGTCCGGCACACGAAGAGAACGTGGCCGAAGCCGATCAAGCCGATCTTCAAGCACCCGCTCGCGGGGGAGGGAGTGTGGCACCGGAGCGGCCCCAACTACAAGGGCGGCCCGCCCGTCCTCCTGACCGTCTTCCGCACGGATCCGGCCTACCCGACCATCGTCGCGTACGTCGCGTGGTTCGACCACACGCGGACATCGATCGCGTTTTATCCCGGCCGCTACGAGCCGCCGCACGCCGCCGTGCGCGGGCCGATGATGGTGCCGTACGGGCAGCGCCACCGCCTGCTCTCGACGTTCAACGCCGGCTTCACGTACGCGTACAACGGCAACGGCTCGTCGATCAACGGCCGGGAGAACGAGCCGCTCAAGAAAGGCCTCGCGACGCTCGTCGGGTACAAGACGGGCGCGATCAACATCGTCATCTGGAACGGCGGCGTGAACGCGAGCAAGCGCGTCGCATGGGCGCGCCAGAGCCTTCCGCCGATCGTGTGGAACGGGAAGCTCAACCCGAAGCTCGACAACAGCAAGGCGTGGGGCGAGACGATTGGCAACTCGGTACGCGTCTGGCGCACCGGGGTCGGCATCGACCGCCGCGGCAACCTCATGTTCGTCGTCGCCGACTCGCAGACCGTCAAGAGCCTCGCGCGGATCCTCAAGCACGCGGGCGCGGTGCGCGCGATGCAGTTCGACATCAACTCGTTCTGGCACACGCTCATCACGTACACGCACGACAAGCACGGCATCCATCCGACGATGGTCGAGCCGCAGCCGAACCACACCGCGTACCGCTACCTCACGCCCGACGACCGCGACTTCTTCGCCGTGTACCGGCGCCTGCCGGGCAAGTTCACCGTTCCGTTCAAGTAGCCCGCAGCAGGCGCGCGAGCGCGGGGAAGGCGAGCTCCCCGAGATTGATTTCGTCCGGGGCGAGCATCGCGAGCCGCAGCTCCTCGTCCGGCAGCCAGACGAGCAGCGACACGAACCCGGCGTTGTCGCCGGAGTGGAAGATCATCGGTGCGCCGTCGAGCGTCGCCGTGAACCAGCCGAAGCCGTAGCCGACGTCCTCGATGCCGGGAATGTCGCGCGTCGTCGGCGTCTGTCGCGATTGCGCTGCGCCGCGCGTCGCCGCGCTGAGCGACTCGCACGACGCCAGCGCGGTCGGCCAGCGGATGAGGTCTCCGGTCGTCGACCAGACGTCGCCGGTGCCGACGTTGACGGCGAGGTCGAACGACGGAACCGGCTCGCCTCCGCGGCTCCCATGCGCGGCTGGCCCGCCGGGCGGCGTGTCGTCGGCCGCTGTCCGCCTCAGTCCGAGCGGCTCGAGCACGTTCTCGCGCAGAAAGACGGGATACGACTCGCCGGAGATCGTTTCGACGACGTGGGCGAGGAGCACGAACCCAGGGCTGCTGTACGACCAGCTGCTGCCGGGCTCGAAGAGAAGGGGAGCGGCCGCGAACTTCGCGATCAGCTCGTCGCGCGGACACGGGCTGTAGTGATCGTGCCCGGGCACGTCGCCCCAGTGCACGAGGCCGCTCGTGTGCGTGAGCAGGTGCCGGATCGTGATGTCGTTCCACGCTGCAGGTCGCGCGTCGAGGAACGCGACGAGGCGGTCGTCGAACGCGAGGCGTGCTTCGTCGACGAGGAGCAGGGCGCATGCCGCGGTGAACGACTTCGAGATCGACGCGATCTGCGACGCCGTGCCGGTCGTGAACGGCACGCCGGCTCCGTCCTCGCCGTAGGCGCGGTCGATGAGAACGTCGGCGCCCTGCTCGATCCGGACCGCACCGCGGAACCCGGCGTCGGTCAGCCGGCGATCGAGCTCGTCTACCGCGTTCATCGCTGCTTCAGTCGGTGCGTGCCGGCAGGGGTCTGTGGAACACGGACGTCGTCCGGAAGCCCTTCACCCACGACTCCGCGGAGGCGCGGCGTGGATACACCGCAACTGCGGCGAGGATGCCAACGGCTACCGCCGTAGCGATTTCCCACCACGGTGGCCCGGCGGGCGCGAGAACGATCGAAGGCTGGGGGATGACAAGCGGCCTTAAGTACGCCGGGGGTTGAGAGGTGCTCTCGGAGAGCGACAACGCGCCGAAGCCCGTGCCGAGCAGAACGAGCGCAGCAAGAGCCCTGCGGAACGGGAACGTCAGGCTTCTCATGTCCGGACCGTACCAAGGCCGTGGAGCGTGCGCCAGCGCGCCGCCAGCTCGCGGCCGTCGAGCCTCTCCGCTGCGTCGAGCGCGTTGTCGGCGCGCTTCGACGTGCTCCGCCCGAATGCTCCGAGTAGCACCCACTTGCGCGTGAGCCGGATGAGCCGGAGCCGGTCGTTCGTGAGGTCGGGCGTCCGCTTCGGGTGGAGGTAGAGGTCGACCGCGACCTTCTCGACGAGGCGCGGGTCGGCAGGCGCGCCGGTCGCGCGCTCGATGCGATGGGCGACGAGCGACGACAGCACCTGGATCTCGCGGACGCCCGTGCGCACGGCGACGCCGACCGACACCGAGGTCGACGCGATCATGACCCACGGGAGGCGTGTGAACTTCGCGACCCGGGCGCCGCGCGCCGCGACGCGAACGACGGGGGCGGCGAGAGCGACGACCTTCTGCACCTTGTCGGCGAGCTCCTCGGTCTCCTCCCGCCCCGCGAGCCGGCGCCGGCCCTCGGCGGCCGAGGTCACGCGGTCCTCGCTGAGCAGCACGCGGGCGACTGCGGCGTGCACGAGCCGCTCGACCGCGTCGACGAGCGCCCGCCGCGATTCGAGCGTGGCGGCGCCTGCGGTCCGAGCGTGGGTGGTGAGCCTCTCCCTGTCGGCCACAGCCCGAAGCCTAGGCGTAGCATCTCCCGCGATGACCGCCGAAACCCGGTTACTCGCTCGTCGAGCGCTGGTTCTGGCCGGACTACTCGCGTTGACGCTCGCCGTCTCCGCATGCGGTAGCGCCTCGAAGTCGGCCCAACGTCCCGGCAGGGTCAGGGTCAACTTCTGCACGACGGTCTCGATGCCGGAGTGCAAGCGCGACGCGACGGTGGCGCAGGAAGCGGCAGTCGGCCGGATGCTTCGACGGATTCCGGACGTCACGAAGGTCGTCTTCATCCCGAAGAAGGAGGCCTTGTGGAGGACGCACCTGCTCAATCCCACGATTCCCGTGAGCCAACTCCCCACGAATCCGCTCCCCGACGAGTGGGTCGTGACGCTGACCTCGGAGGAGGACAACGCGAAAGTCGGGAAGGCGATCTGCGCGTCTCGTTACGCGGGCGTCCAGCCGTGCCGTGGCCTCCCCGGCTCCAGCGGAGCGACGTGGGACACCCTCACGCCGAGAATTCGCGCTCGACTAGGCTGACCGGCGCGATGGCCGACGAAGTCCAGATCCCGTTCGACGAACAGCTTTCGGAGATCGGCGCCCAGCTTGACTGGGTGCGTGGTTACCTTTGACCCCGCTTCGCTGACGGCCCGTCTCGCCGAGCTCGACTCCGAGCTCGTGCAACCCGATTTCTGGAACGACCAGCAGCGCGCCGCGAAGCTCAGCGCCGAGCACCAGCGCGCGCAGCAGAAGCTTCAGCGCTACGAGGAGCTCGTCTCGAACGTCGAGTTCCTCCAGGAGGGCGCCGGCACGTTCCCGGAGGAGGAGCTCCTCCCAACGCTTCGCGACGTCCAGGCCGAGCTCGCGCGGCTGCAGGAGGACGCGCTCTTCTCCGGCGAGTACGACGGCGGCGACGCGGTCGTCACGATCCAGTCCGACGCCGGCGGCACCGACGCGCAGGACTGGGCCGAGATCCTCCTCCGCATGTACCTCCGCTGGGCCGAGCAGCGCGGGCTCAAGGCCGAGGTCATCGACCAGAGCCCGGGGGAGGAGTACGGGATCAAGTCCGCGACCCTCACGCTCAAGGGCGAGAACGCGTACGGGATCCTCAAGGCCGAGCGCGGTAAGCACCGTCTTGTGCGCCTTTCGCCGTTCGACTCTGCGCATCGCCGCCACACGAGCTTCGCGCAGGTCATCGTCGCGCCCCTCCTCGAGGACACCGCCGCCATCGAGATCGACGACGACGACATCCGCATCGACACGTTTCGCGCGTCGGGCGCGGGCGGCCAGCACGTCAACAAGACCGACTCCGCGGTGCGCATCACGCACGTGCCGAGCGGCATCGTCGTCTCCTGCCAGAACGAGCGGAGCCAGTCGTCGAACAAGGAGACCGCGATGAAGATTCTCCGCTCGCGCCTCGCCGAGAAGGCGGAGGAGGAGCGCGAGGCCGAGCTCGCGCGCGAGCGCGGCGGCGTGAACATGGGCTTCGGCGGCAACGCGATTCGCAGCTACGTCCTCCATCCGTACACGCAGGTGAAGGACGCGCGCACGGGCTTCGAGGTCGGTAACGCGCAGGGCGTGCTCGACGGAGATCTCGACGGCTTCATCCGCGCTTATCTCCTGCAAACGGCAGGAGAGGTCTAGTAACGACCGAAAGCGGTCGCTAGAGTGGAAGGCAATCCCGCGTTCGAACCGGCTGTCGAGCCGGACACCGAGACCGTGACCAATCTTCAAGTCGAAACCCCCGTGACCGACCTCCCGTCGGGCGCACCGGCACAACGTTCGACCCCAAGCGGGTCGATGATCGTCTTCGAGGACGTCTCGAAGATCTACGAGCCGGATGTCGTCGCGCTCGACCGCGTGAGCTTCGGGATCGACAAGGGCGAGTTCGTCTTCATCGTCGGCGCGTCGGGCTCGGGCAAGACGACCCTCGTGCGGCTTCTCCTGAAGGAGCTCGACGCGACGAGCGGGAAGATCATCATGGGCGGCCGCGACATCGCGCGGTTGCGCCACGCGAAGGTGTCGACGCTCCGCCGTCAGATCGGCTGCGTCTTCCAGGACTTCAAGCTCCTCCCGAGCCGCACCGCCGCCGACAACGTCGCGTACGCGCTCAAGGTGCAGGGCGAGTCGAACGCCTCGATCCGGCGCAAGGTGCCCGAGGTGATGAACATGGTCGGCCTCGCGAGCAAGATGAACTCGTCCCCCGACGAGCTCTCGGGCGGCGAGCAGCAGCGCGTCTCGATCGCGCGCGCCGTCGTCAACCACCCGCCGCTCCTCGTTTGCGACGAGCCGACCGGCAACCTCGATCCCGACACGAGCGTCGGGATCATGCAGCTTCTCTACCGCATCAACCGCGCCGGCACGACGATCCTCATGGTCACGCACGACCGCGAGATGGTCGACAAGATGCGCAAGCGCGTCATCGCGCTCGAGGGCGGCAAGCTCGCGCGAGACGAGCGCCGCGGCGGGTACACGAGCGAATGAAGTTCGGGGAATGAGTCGCGCGCGTCTGCTCCTGTCCGAGTCGTGGGCGTCGATCCGGCAGAACCTCTCGACGACGATCGCCGCGACGATGACCGTGCTCATCGGGATGTGCCTGCTCGGTCTGTTCATCGCGCTCGGCACGTGGGTGCTCGCGTGGAGCAACCACCTGCAGCACCAGCTCAGCGTGAAGGTGAACTTCTGCAACACGGTCTCGATGCCGAACTGCACGAAGGACGCAACAAACGCGCAGGAAGAGGCTGTCCGCCAAGAGCTTCTCGCCACGCCGAACGTCGAGAACGTCGAGTTCCGCTCGAAGGAAGACGCGCTGAAGGCGGAGCAGAAAGCCGACCCCTCGTTGTTTACGACGACGTTGCCCTCGAACCCGCTGCCCGACGAGTGGATCGTCACCTTGACGTCGCCGAAGTACACGCCGACCGTCGGGAGAGCGATCTGCGCTGCGCACTACTCCGGGGTCGAGCCATGCCCGGATGCCGGCACGCGCCGCTTCGGGAACATCGGCGGAGCCGTGTGGGGGAGCACGATCACGAAACGCGTGCTCTCGATCGGGAAGATCATCTCGCTCGTGTTCCTCATCGCGGTGATCCTCCTCCTGATTGCCTCGACGCTGCTCATCGCGAACACGATCCGGCTCTCGATCTTCTCCCGCCGTCGCGAGATCGAGGTGATGAAGCTCGTCGGCGCGACGAACTGGTTCATCCGCGGCCCGTTCATGCTCGAAGGCCTGATCTGCGGGTTCTTCGGCTCTCTTCTTGCGGTGATCCTGCTCTTCCTCGGGAAGGAGCTCGTCCTGCCGAGCATCAACGTCGCGGGCGGAACCTCCGACGGTGTCCATGCGCTGTCGTTCTCGATGAATGCGCTTGCCCTGATCGTCGCCGGGCTCCTGCTCGGAGCCGCCGGGTCCGGGCTGACTATCCGCCGCTTCCTGCAGGTCTAGTGGCCCGCGAACGAGGGCGGGGACGCCAGAAGCGTCCCAGCCGGAGCGAGCGGCATCGGCGGCGTGCGGCGCCGCGTAAGCCTGTCTCGGAGCTGACCGTCCGGCTGCCCGAGCGGCGCACCGAGCCGGAGACGGTGATCGCGCACCTCGGCCCGACGAACTCCGGCAAGACGCACGACGCGCTCCGCTTCCTCGTCGAGAGCGGCCGCGGCGTCTATGCGGCGCCGCTGAGGATGCTCGCGCAGGAGGCGCACCGGCGGCTGACCGAGGAGTTGGGGGAGGGGAAGGTCGGGCTCGTGACCGGCGAGGAGCGAGTGAACAAGGACGCGCCGATCGTCTGCTGCACCGCCGAGATGGCGCCTATTAGCGGCGAAACCCTGGTCTTGGATGAGGTGCAGTGGGCGGAGGACGAGGAGCGCGGCTCGGCGTGGACGCGCCTCATGCTCGGCGGCGAGTACCGCAACATCCTCCTGCTCGGCGCAGTCGAGGCGCTTCCGCTCGTGCGGCACGCGTTTCCGCAGGTCGAGGTGCGCTTCTTCGAACGGAAGGCGCCGCTCGATTGGAGCGGGCGCAAGGCGATCACGGGCCTGCGCCCCGCCACGGTCGTCGTCGCGTTCTCACGGCGCGCGGTGATCGGCTTGGCCGGCGAGCTCAACCAGTTCCACCCGGGCCGCGTCGCGTGTCTTTACGGCGCAATGCCGCTCGCGTCGCGGCGCGAGGAGATCGACCGTTTCATCGCCGGCGAGGCGGAGGTCTGCGCCGCGACCGACGTTCTCGGCCACGGCGTCAACCTCCCGTGCGAGACGCTCCTTTTCGCCGAGACGACGAAGTTCGACGGCAAGGAGCGGCGCGACCTCGAGCCGTGGGAGATCGCGCAAATCGCGGGACGCGCCGGCCGCTACGGCTTCCACGAGCGCGGGCACGTCGGCGTTCTCACCGGCCTGCCGTGGGCGGATCCGGATCCCGATCTCGTCCGCGCCGCGCTCGCGCCGCACGTTCCCATCGCCGACGGGCACCTCGGCTACCGCGTCGTCGACTCGGGCCGTCTGCGCGCGCAGCTCTCCGACCTCAACGTCACGCGGGCCGACGAGCTCGAGCCGGCGCTCCACGCATGGCGGCAGGCCGCGCTCCGCTACTGGACGGAGGAAGGCTGGCTCGAGGTCGAATCGATTCAGCCGCTCTTGCTGCGGCTCGACGCGGTCCGCGACGCGCTTCATCACGCGCGCCGCAACCTCCCGCTCGAGGACGTGTGGAAGCTCATGCAGGCGCCGATCGACGAGGGCGGACTGCCGCTTCTCGCCACGCTCGCTGCGGCGCTCGCCGGGGACAAGCCGCAGCACACGGTCATCGGCTGGATCCTCGACCCGAAGCGCCTCCAGGCCGCGAGCCTCGAGGAAGCGGAGCACGCCGCGCGCGAGGCGTCGATCCTCCGCTGGTTCGCGCTCCAGTACCCCGGCGTCGCCGGCGTCACGATCGAGCGTGCGGCAGCGCTCGAGGAAGCCGCCGCCGCGCGGGTCGTGCGCGAACTCCGCGCCGAGATCGAGGAGCCGACGATCGGCCGGTGCCGCATCTGCGGCGCGCGCACCGCACCGTGGGCGAGCCTCTGCGAGCAGCACTACCAGCAGCGAAGCGTCTACCGCGGGCGGCGGCGCTAGTGCCCGCGCAGAACGTCGCGTTGAAGGCCGTCGTCAGTCCGCTTCTGATCGGCGGCGCGAGTCTCGCGGGGCGGCGCTTCGGTCATCACGTCGGCGGCTGGCTCATCGCGCTTCCTCTCACATCGGGCCCGGTGGCGTTCATCCTCATGAGGGATCAGGGAAAGCCTTTCGCCGCCGCCGCGGCGATCGGGATGCTCGCAGGAACGATCTCCCAGGTCGGTTTCGCACTCGCGTATGGCTGGATGGCGCGCCGTGGTGCGGCACTGCGTTCCTCGCCGGCGCCGCGACATTCGCGGTCGCCACCCTCGGTCTCTCGTTCCTCCATTGGCCGGCGCCGGAGACGTTCGCTCTCGTCGCTGTCGCGTTTGCGATCGGCTGCACCGTCGCGCGTCGCCGGACGCCGGAGCCGCACGCCGAGCCGAGCGTCCAGCCGCGCTGGGACATCCCGGTACGGATGCTTGCCGCCACCAGCGTCGTCATCCTCATCACGACCCTGGCGCCGCTGCTCGGCGCGCATCTGGCGGGACTCCTTTCGCCCCTTCCGGTCTTCGCAGCCGTGCTGGCGGTGTTCTCGCAGCACACGCACGGCCGAGCAGCGGCGGTCGCGGTGGCGCTCCCTGCGCTCGGGCTCGGCGCCTTCGTCGTCGCGACCGTCGCGGCTCTCGGCGCGCAGGGACTCACGATCCGCGCGATTCCCGTTCAGCCCGGTTAGCGCACCTTCGCGACTCCCTTGGCGGCCGTGTCCTTCGCGCGCTTCGCCGTGTCGATGAGCTTCGCGACGCGCGTCTCGGGCGTCGTTGTCGTCTCCGGCTTCGTGAGGAGAGCGAGGCCGACCTCGAGCGCGCCGAGCGCGACGTACGGGATCCACTGCCTCTTGCCCTGCTTGCGCGCGCCGTTGAGGAGAGGGACGATCGCGAAGACTGCGCCGCCGACGACGTCGGCCGTGAGGTGGGCGCGCATCGGGATGAACTGCACTTTCATTTCTGACCTCCGTTTCCTTGGTTCTTTCGGAGGTTGCCGGAGTCGCGGTTCTCTACACCCGCTCTCGCAGGATGAGCTGCGTGCAGCGGAAGAGCGCCATCGTCTTCCCGTCCGCGTCGGTCACGGTCGCGTCCCAGATCTGTGTCGTGCGTCCGCCGTGCGCGAGCCGCGCCTCGCAGTCGATCCGTCCCGAGAGCGAGCTGCGGAGGAAGTTCGTCTTCAGCTCGATCGTCGTGAAGCCGATCCCGCCTTCCGGAAGGTTGAGCATGCAGCCGTAGCCGGCGGTCGAATCGGCGAGACCGACGACCGTGCCCGCGTGGAGGTAGCCGTTCGGCGACAGGTGCTTCTTCGCGATCTCGAGGTGCGCGTGCATGACGCCTTCACCGGGCATCTCGAACTCGATCCCGAGCATGCCGGGGAAGCCGACCGAGCCCATCTCCTCCAGCTGGGCAAGCGTGATCTCCACGAGCTCGACCCTACACTTGCCCCTCCATGCCCCCCTCGAGTAACAGCGGCGAAAAGCTCATCGCCGAGAACCGCCGCGCGCGGCACGAGTACCACCTCGGAGACCGCTTCGAGGCCGGTCTCGTGCTCCAGGGGACGGAGGTCAAGTCGCTGCGCGGCGGACAGGCGACGCTGCAACAGGCGTACGCCGAGGTGCGCGACGGCGAGGGCTGGCTCCTCGGCCTGCATGTGCCGGAGTACACCGAGGGCAATCGCGCGAACCACGATCCCGACCGGCCGCGCAAGCTGCTCCTTCACCGCAAGGAGCTCGAGCGGCTCGCGTCGGGCGTGGCGGAGAAGGGCTTCACCGTCGTCCCGACGCGCCTCTATTTCAAGGGCGGGAAGGTGAAGGTCGAGCTCGCGCTCGCGAAGGGCAAGGAGCTGCGGGACAAGCGGCGCGACATCGCGAAGCGCGACGCGAACCGCCAGATCGAGCGCGAGCTGAAGGAGCTGCGCCGCTAGGAAGGGGGATTGCCGCCGTCGGGCGCGTGTGGAACTCTGTCTCCCGGTAACCGGGTTCGAGTGAGGGGGAAAGACAGTGCCGCGGAAGCTTCACGGGCGCCTGGGCGGCGTCGCAGTTGTCGGAGTGCTCGTCGTCGTCGGGTTCGCGTTCGGCACGCTGTTGAGCGGATCGCGCGCGGCCGTGGTTCCGATGCTGCAGACGGTCGGGGGCGCGTCGTCGGACACGCCGGTCGGGAGCATCAGCAGCCGGCCCGTCGTGCACGCCGGCACGACCAAGCCGTTCCACGGAACGCCGCAGCAGCTCTTCCTCACACGCGCGCACAGCGCGGTCTTCAACGTCAAGACGCTGAAGAGCGTCGTCGTCAAGAAGGAGCGCCCGGAACCTGCCGATCCGCTCGCCGGCGCAGATGATCCGGACGCGGCCAACGCCGGCACGATCGCGGGAGCCTCGACGGCAGGCATGCCCTCCCAGCTGAGCTCCGATCAGATGGTCGCGCGGTCGGGCGTGTCTGCGAATACGTCGCTGCCCTCCACGGACTCGTCGTTCGACGGTCTCGACTTCACGAACTGGGGAGCAGGCCATCCGCCGGACGAGAACGGCGACGTCGGTCCGACGTACTACATCCAGACCGTCAACACGTCGATCGGCATCTACAACAAGTCGAGCGGCGCGCGCGTTGCGGCCTTCACGTTCAACTCGTTCATGAGCCAGGGCAACTTCGGGAACCTGTGCGACACGAACAACTTCGGCGACCCCGTCGTGCTCTACGACTCGTACGAGGATCGCTGGGTCATCACCGACTTCGCGTTCACGCTCGACGGCTCCGGCAACGTCAGCCCGCAGACCGTGTACGAGTGCTTCGCCGTCTCGAAGACCGGCGATCCGGTCAACGGCGGCTGGAACTACTACTCGATCCTCGATCCGGGCGGACTGGCCGATTACCCGAAGTTCGGCATCTGGCCCGACGGCATCTACATGTCGGCGAACATGTTCGGCTACCCGGCGGGCGCCGCGTACCAGGGCTACCACGTCTGGGCGCTGAACAAGCAGCAGATGTACGCGGGCGCGCCGCAGGTGTCCGTCGTCGATTTCGCCGGGAACACGGGCGATTTCACGGTCATCCCGTCCAACTCGAAGCTCGCAGCCGGTGCGCCGCCGGCGGGGAGTCCCGAGTACTTCGTCTCGACGTCGGACTACCTCAACGGGATCGGGATCTACAAGTTCCAGGTCAACTGGGACAAGGTTTCCACCTCGACCTTTACCGGTCCATTCGTAGAAGCCGCTCCGGACTGCTGGCCGAACGCTGCCGTGGCGAATGCGTCGACGACCGCGAACGCGGCCGACACGCTCTCGATCCGTGCGATGGCGGCGCCGGAATACACGAACCAGGGCGGCCAGGAGTCTGTCTGGGTCGCGCACACGGTCGATCGAGGGACGTTCTCGCTTGCCGGCTGCGGCGGCAGCACTGCCGGGAACGCGACGGTTCGGTGGTACCAGGCCAACGTCACGGGCGGCACGGTCAGCGGGAACCTCACGCAGGGCTCGAGCTTCGACCCGGAGGCGGCGAACACGTTCTTCCGCTTCCAGCCCGCGCTCGCCGTCGACCGCTCGGGTGACATGGCGGTCACGTACACGAAGTCGAACTCGACGACGAATCCGCAGGTCAAGTACTCGGGCCGGCTCGCGGGCGATCCGCTGAACACGCTCGAGACCGAGTCGACCCTCGTCAACGGCACCGGCTCCCAGAGCGGCAACTGCGGTGGCGCCGCGTGCGTGCGCTGGGGCGACTACGCCGGCATGGAGCTCGATCCGAACGGCTGCGAGTTCTGGATGACCGGCGAGTACTTCGCCACGACCGGTCTCAACGACCTGACGCGGATCGGCTCGTTCCACTATCCGAGCTGCACGCCGGTGGGTAACGGGACGTTGTCGGGCACCGTTACCAACGGCGCGGCGAGCCCGATCTCCGGGGCGACCGTCACGCTCGGGAGCCGCACGACGACGACCGACGGGAGCGGCGCGTATTCGTTCACCATCCCCGCCGGGACGTACCCGACGCTCACCGTCGACCAGCCCGGCTACGCCGAGGGCTCGGCGGCGACGCTCGTCGTCCCCGACGGCGGAACGCTCACGAAGAACTTCACGCTGAGCGGGGCTGCGCAGAGCGGCTGTTTCACCGACAACAGCCAGTCGCTGTTCCAGCGCGGCGTGCCGAGCACCGGCTGCGACCTGACGTCGAGCCCGGGCAACGTGATCCTGTCGAACACGCCGAGCACGGACCAGCAGGCGACGGACAGCAGCGGCAGCGGGTTCGGCATCTCGACGACGCAGTGGATCGGCCAGACGTTCGTGCCGGCCATCTCGGGGAAGCTCCCGAAGATCGACATGAGCCTTTTCTGCTCGGGCTGCTCGGGCACGGATCAGCCGCTGACGGTCGAGGTGCGGACGACGAGCTCGAACCTGCCGACGAGCACGGTGCTCGCGTCAACGACGATTCCCGGCTTCTCGAGCGGAGCCTCGGGGACGTACACCGCGACGTTCGCATCGCCTCCCACGCTCACGGCCGGGACGAAGTACGCCTTCGTCGTCCGGCTCGCGACCGCGCGGACCGGAACCTATGACGCCATCTTCAGCAACGGTCCGACGGCGTATGCGAGCGGCGATTTGATCGCGACGACCAACAGCGGCTCGAGCTGGCTCATCCCGACGGCGAGCGGCACTGCGCGCGACATGGAGTTCACAACCTACGTGGCGAGCGGCTTCAAGTCGTCGGCGACCTTCGTCTCCTCGATGAGGGACGCGAACCCGGCCGCGGGCAACACCGCGCAGTGGACGACGCTGTCCTTCACCGACAGCACGCCGGCGAACACGGCCGTCAAGTTCCAGGTGGCGGCAAGCAACAGCCCGTACGGGCCGTGGAACTACGTCGGCCCCGGCGGGACGGCATCGACATACTTCACGACGACCGGCGCGAGCCTGAGCGAGTTCAACGGCAACCGCTATCTCCGCTACGAGGCGTTCCTCTCGACGAGCGACTCGACGGTCACGCCGTCGATCTCGTCGGTGCAGACGTGCTTCCAGGACGTCTCGAGCGCGCCCGCGTCGACGCTCGCCGTGAGCGCGGCGAGCGGGACATACGGCGGGACGGCGACGCTCTCGGCGACGCTGACCGCGACGTCGGGAGGCGCTCCCATCTCCGGCAAGACCGTGAGCTTCACGCTCAACGGCTCGAGCGCCGGGAGTGCGACGACGAACGCGAGCGGCGTCGCCACGATCGCGAGCGCCAGCCTTGCGGGGATCACTGCCGGCTCGTATCCGACCGGCGTGGCGGCGTCGTTCGCCGGTGACGTCAACTTCGCGACGAGCAGCGGCTCGAACTCGCTGACGGTCTCGAAGGCGAGCCAGGCGATCGTCATCAATACGCACGCGCCGGCCAGCGCGGGCTTCGGCGCGCAGTTCACCGTCGCCGCGACCGGCGGCGGGTCGGGCAACGCCGTGACCTACGGCTCGTCCGGCTCCTGCACGAACACCGGCGCCACGTTCACGATCACCGCCAGCACCGGAACATGCACGGTCTCCTACGACCAGGCAGGCAACACGAACTACAACGCCGCGCCCGAGTTGACCGAGAGTGTGAACGGGACGAAGGCGGACCAGACGATCGCGATCTCGACGCACGCGCCGGCGACCGCCGCCTACGGGGCAGGCTTCACGGTCGCTGCGACGGGCGGCGGCTCGGGGAACCCGATCGCGTACGGCTCGTCGGGCGCGTGCTCGAACATCGGCGCGAACTTCACGATGACGAGCGGCACCGGAACGTGCACGGTCACGTACGACCAGGCGGGTGGCACGAACTACAACGCTGCGCCGCAGAAGACCGAGAGCGTCACCGCGCAGAAGGCGAATCAGACGATCGACGTGACGACGGATGCACCGTCCACCGCGGCGTACAACTCGTCGTTCGACGTCGCGGCGAGCGCGCCGAGCGGCGCCGTCTCCTACTCGAGCTCGGGCGTTTGCTCGAATGTCGCCGCGCACTTCACGATGACGAGCGGAACGGGGACGTGCACCGTCCACTTCAACCGCGCCGGCGACACGAACTACAACGCGGCGCCCGAAGTGACCGAGAGCGTGACGGCGACGAAGATCGCGCAGTCGATCACATTCGCGGCGCCGGCCACGCAGACGTACGGCAACACCGACTTCGACCCGGGCGCGACGGCGTCGTCCGGCTTCGCTGTGACCTACGGCGCTTCGGGTGCCTGCTCGATCGTCGGCGGGATTGTCCACATCACCGGCGCGGGCACGTGCACCGTCTCGGCGAACCAGGCCGGGGACGCGGACTACAGCGCAGCGCCGCAGGTGCAACGGACGTTCACCGTCAACAAGGCCGCACTCTCCATCACCGCCAACGATCGGCAGAAGTACTTCGACCAGGCGCTCACGCTCGGGACATCGGCGTTCACCACGTCGGGTCTCGTGGGCTCCGATTCCGTCTCCGGCGTGACGCTGAAAAGCTCCGGTGCGGCGGCGAGCGCGGCGAGCGGGAGCTACTCGATCGTGGCGAGCGGCGCCGTCGCCGGTCCGAGCACGAGCCTCGGCAACTACGCGATCACGTACCACACCGGCTCGCTGCAGGTGCTCGCGGTCGGGCTCATCGGCCTCAAGGGAGTGTCGGTGGCGACGAGCTCGGGCACGATCGACAGCTTCGACTCGTCGCATGGCGCGTACGGCGCCTCGAATCACGGCAGCGCGGCCGTCGTGATGAGCAACGGCGCGCTCTCGTTCGGCGGCGTCTCCCTTCTCGGCAGCACGATCTCGACGCAGAGTTCGGTGTCGGTCGCGAGCTCGGCGAGCGTGAGCGGCGACGTCACCGCCGGCACGAGCGTCTCGAACAGCGGCACCGTCAGCGGAACCGTGACGCCGAACACGCCGTCGACGTCGCTCTCGACGTCGTCGGTCGCGAAGTGCTCCAAGCTGAGCCCGAAGACCGGGATCAAGGGTGGCACGTTCACGTACTCGTCGAAGACCGGGAACCTCGCGGTCAAGAAGGGAACGGTGAAGCTCGCGAGCAAGACGTACTGCTTCAACAGCATCACGCTCGCAGCCGGATCGACGCTGTCCGTCAGCGGCTCCGTGACGATCCATCTCCGCGGCAAGCTCACGGGGAAGGGCCAGATCGCGAACACGACGAATCTCCCTCGCAAGCTCCACATCGACACGAGCTACGCGAGCTCCGGCGGCGTCGCGATCGTCGGCGGAAGAAGCCACACGGCGATGACGCTCGTCGCGCCGAAGACGACCGTGACCATCTCCGGCGGCTCGTTCTTCGGGACGCTGCTCGCCGCAACGGTGAAGCTCACCGGCGGCACGCAGTACCACGCCGACATGCGCTGATCCGAGCGAAGCGAGGGGCGGTCTTCACGGCCGTCCCCGTGTGTAAAGCCAACGTCGGAGTGCGATGTAAAGGGCTTGTAATCCCGGAAAAACTGTGGCACCCTCCCGCGGGTTCGTTTCAAACCTTGAGGGAGGGCATAGAAATGCGGCGGTTCACAACGAGTGCGTCACTCGTGGTCCTGATCGCGGTTGCGTTTGCGATCGGGTTCGCGTTCTCCGGTTCGAGTCCGAGAGTGGCGGGTGTTGCCGCCTCTATGACCGGTATATCGAGCAATACGCTCGCGACCGGCAAGCACCATCTTTCGGCGAGCACACATGCGTCGACTCGCATCTCGGCTCCGCAGAAGCTCAACGCGAAGCCGCAACAGCTTTTCCTCACGCGCGCTCACGGCGCCGTCTTCAACGTCAAGAACCTGAAGAGCGTCGTTGTCAAGAAGGAGCGCCCGGAGAACGAGAATCCGCTCAAGTTCGGCGGCGAGAGCGCCGCCGCGTTCCCCGCGCAGATGGCCCAGAAGGACATGGTCCAGAAGTCGGCGCCCTCGCACACGAACACCGCTACTCCCTCGGCGGACTCGTCGTTCGACGGCCTCGACTTCGCGAACTGGGGCGCCGGCCATCCGCCGGATGAGAACGGCGACGTCGGCCCGAACTACTACATCCAGACCGTCAACACCTCGATCGGCATCTATGACAAGTCGAACGGGAACCGCGTTGCGGCCTTCACCTTCAACACCTTCATGAGCCAGGGCCACTTCGGCAACCTGTGCGACACGCAGAACTTCGGCGACCCCGTCGTTCTCTACGACTCGTACGAGGGGCGCTGGTTCATCAGCGACTTTGCATTCACCATCGACGGGTCGGGGAACCTCACTTCGCAGTCGTACCAGTGCTTCGCCGTCTCGAAGACGAACGATCCGGTCAACGGCGGCTGGAACTACTACTCGATCACCGCCCCGACCAGCTACCTCGGCGACTATCCGAAGTTCGGGGTCTGGCCCGACGGGATCTACATGTCGGCCAACCTCTTCAACGGCACGGGTGGCTCGTACAGCGCGTATCACGTCTGGGCGCTGAACAAGCAGCAGATGTACGCGAACGCGCCGACGGTGTCCGTCGTCGACTTCTCCGGCACCTCGGGTGACTTCACGGTCATCCCGGCCAACTCGAAGCTCGCGGCCGGTGCGCCGCCGGCCGGGAGCCCGGAGTACTTCGTCTCCACCGAGAACTGGCTGAATCAGCTTTCGATCTACAAGTTCGCGGTCAACTGGGACAAGGTCTCGACCTCGACGTTCACCGGTCCGTACTACGAGCTAGCGCCGAACTGCTGGCCGAACGCGACTCCGGCGAATGCATCGACGCCGGCGAACGCCGCCGACCCGCTCGTGTTCCGTGCGATGTTCGCGCCGGAGTACACGAACATCGGCGGCCAGGAGTCGATCTGGGTCTCGCACACGGTGCAGCGCGGCGTTAGCGCGAACAACACCTGTAACCCGGCGGCTACCACCGGCGGCAACGCGACCGTCCGCTGGTATCAGGCGAACGTCACCGGCGGCACGATCGCCACGAACCTCACCCAGGGCTCGAGCTTCGACCCGGAGGGAGCGAACACGTACTTCCGCTTCAGCCCGGCGCTCGCAGTCGACCGCAACGGCGACATGGGCATCACGTACACGAAGTCGAACTCGACGACGAACCCGCAGATCATGTTCGACGGCCGGCTCGCCGGCGACACGGCGAACACGCTCGGCACGGAGAACACCCTCATGGCAGGGACAGGTGCGCAGAGCGGCAACTGCGGCAGCTCGACGTGTATCCGCTGGGGCGATTACGCCGGCATGGAGCTCGATCCGGACGGGTGCGAGTTCTGGATGACCGGCGAGTACTACGCCACGAGCGGCCTCAACGACCTGACGCGGATCGGCTCGTTCCACTACCCGAGCTGCACGCCGGTCGGGAACGGGACGATCTCGGGCACCGTCACCGACGGGACGAACCCGATCTCGGGCGCGACCGTCGCACTCGGGTCGCGGACGGCGACAACCGACGGAAGCGGGAACTACTCGTTCACCGTTCCGGCCGGCACGTACCTGTCGGAGACGGCCGACCAGCCCGGCTACAACGAGGGCACGGCTTCGTCTCTCGTCGTTCCGGACGGCGGCTCGCTCACGCAGAACTTCACGCTGAGCACCGCGGTCACGAGCAACTGCCTCACCGACGCCTCGCAGAGCGCGTTCCAGCGCGGCCTCATCGCGAACTGCGACCTGACGACGAACCCCGGCAAGGTCCAGCTCTCGGCGCCGGACAACACCGATACGAAGAACTCGAGCGTCAGCCCGACCGGCTTCGGTTTCAACAACACGTCGTGGGCGGCCCAGACGTTCACGCCGACGATCTCGGGCTCGCTCAAGCAGGTCGGCGTCGAGCTCTTCTGCTCGGGCTGCACCGCGACGAGTCCGAACGTCACGTTCTCGATCCGCGCGACGAGCGGCACGACGCCGGTGCCCACGGGCGCCGACCTCGCCACCGGCACGTACCCCGGCTTCAACGACGGCGGTGCAGGCGGGATCAAGCTCGTCACGCTCACGACGCCGCTCCAGGTCACGGCCGGAACGCGGTACGCGATCGTCTTCCGTCTCGCGCAGTCGTTCTCGAGCGGCACGATGGCGTACACGTGCTCGTGCGCGACGACCGGCTACTCGAACACGAACCCGTACGCGAACGGACAGCGCGCCACGTCGACGACGAGCGGCGCCAGCTGGACGGCCGACACGACCGTCGGCGGCCGCGACCTGAACTTCATCACGTACATCAACCCGGGCTTCGCCTCGTCGGGCGTCTTCACGTCCTCCATCAAGGACGCGAACCCGGCTGCGGGCAGCACGCCGCACTGGGCGACCCTCGACTACAGCGCGACGACGCCGGCGAACACGGGCGTCAAGTTCCAGGTCGCAGGCAGCAACAGCCAGTTCGGGCCGTGGAACTACGTCGGCCCGGACGGC
Organism: Gaiellaceae bacterium; assembly: GCA_036496305.1. Classification (GTDB taxonomy): domain Bacteria; phylum Actinomycetota; class Thermoleophilia; order Gaiellales; family Gaiellaceae; genus Palsa-739. The sequence goes on from DASXLJ010000002.1 coordinate 42,671, forward strand.
ACCGTCTCGACGTACTACACGACGACCGGCGGCGATCTGAGCCAGTTCAACGGCGACCGCTACATCCGGTACCAGGCGACGCTCACGTCGTCGAACACCGGAGCGACGCCGACGCTCAACTCGGTGACGACGTGCTTCACCGATGCGACGGCGGCGGCTGCGACCACGCTTGCTCCGGCTTCGGCCAGCGGCACGTACGGCGGTACGACGACGCTGAGCGCAACGCTGACGTCCGGTGGCAACGGCGTGGCCGGCGAGACCGTGAACTTCTCGCTCAACGGCTCGAGCGTCGGCAGTGCGACCACCGGAGCGGACGGTGTCGCGACGCTGAACGACGCGAGCCTCGCGGGGATTCACGCGGGCTCGTATCCGACCGGAGTGTCGGCCTCGTTCGCAGGTGACAGCAACTACCTGCTGAGCAGCGGCACGAACTCGCTGTCGGTCGCGCAGGCGAGTCAGGCGATCGTGATCGGGACGCACGCTCCGGCCACCGCGAACAACGGTGACCAGTTCACCGTCGCCGCTACGGGCGGTGGATCGGGCAACGCGATCGTGTACGGCTCGTCCGGCTCCTGCTCGAACACGGGAGCGACCTACACGATGACGAGCAACTCCGGCACCTGCACGGTCACCTACGACCAGGCCGGCACCGCGGACTACAGCGCTGCGCCGGAGCTGAGCGAGAGCGTGAACGCGACCGGCAACGCCAGTCAGACGATCACGGTCACGACGCACGCGCCGTCGAGCGCCGTCTACGGGACGGGCTTCACCGTCGCGGCGACGGGCGGCGACTCGGGCAACCCGATCGTGTACGGCTCCTCGGGCTCCTGCTCGAACACCGGCGCCGACTTCACGATGACGAGCGGCACCGGCACTTGCACGGTCACGTACGACCAGGCGGGTAGCGCGGGCTACAACGCCGCGACGCAGGTGGTCGAGACCGTCACCGCGCAGAAGGCGGATCAGACGATCACCGTCACGACGCATGCGCCGTCCAGCGCGGCGTACAACTCGTCGTTCGACGTCGCCGCGGGCGCTCCGGGCGGAGCCGTCTCGTACTCGAGCTCCACCGGCTCGGGCGCGGACATCCCGTCGACGTTCGTCGGCGCCTGCTCGAACACCGGCTCGCACTTCACGATGGCGAGCGGCACGGGAACCTGCGTCGTCCACTACAACCAGGCCGGCGACTCGAACTACAACGCCGCGCCTGAGGTGACGGAGAGCGTGACGGCGACGAAGATCGACCAGTCGATCACGTTCGCCCAGCCGTCCGACCAGCAGTTCGGCACGCCCGACTTCGATCCGGGCGCGACTGCGTCGTCCGGCTACGCGGTGTCGTATGGCGCGTCGGGCAACTGCTCGATCGTGAGCGGTCTCGTCCACCTCACCGGTGCCGGCTCCTGCACGGTGACGGCGGATCAGGCCGGTGACTCGAACTACAACGCCGCGCCGCAGGTGCAGCGGACGTTCGCGGTCACGAAGGCCGACCAGGCGATCGTCATCGGGACGAACGCTCCGTCGAGCGCCGTCTTCGGCACCGGCTTCACCGTCGGGGCGACGGGCGGTGGCTCGGGTAACCCGGTCACGTACGGCTCGATCGGCTCGTGCTCGAACACCGGCGCCGACTTCACGATGACGAGCGGCGGCGGCACCTGCACGGTCACGTACGACCAGGCGGGCGACTCGAACTACAACGCCGCCACGCAGGTCACGCAGATCGTCACCGCGCAGAAGGCGGATCAGACGATCTCGATCTCGACGCACGCTCCGTCGAGCGCCGTGTACGGGACGGGCTTCACCGTCGCGGCGACGGGCGGCGGCTCGGGCGGCTCGATCGTGTACGGCTCGTCGGGTGGGTGCTCGAACACGGGCGCCGACTTCTCGATGACGAGCGGCAGCGTCGACTGCACCGTCACGTACGACCAGGCCGGCGATTCGAACTACAACGCCGCGCCGCAGAAGACGGAGAGCGTCACGGCTCAGAAGGCGAGCCAGGCGATCCACTTCACGACCGACGCTCCGGCGAGCGCCGTGTACGGGACGGACTTCACCGTCGCGGCCACCGGCGGTGCCTCGGGCAACGCCGTGACGTACGGCTCGTCCGGCTCCTGCTCGAACACCGGAGCGCAGTTCACGATGACGAGCGGTATCGGCACGTGCGTCGTCTCGGTCGATCAGGCCGGCGACTCGAACTACAGCGCCGCGCCGCAGCAGACCGAGTCGGTCACGGCGGACAAGGCGGATCAGACGATCCACGTCGCAACGGGCGCGCCGGCGAGTGCGGTCTACGGCTCGTCGTTCGACTTCGCCGCCGACTCTCCGACGGCGAACGTCTCCTACTCGAGTGGCGGAGGCTGCTCGAACGTCGACGCCCACTTCACGATGACGAGCGGGACGGTGACCTGCACCTACACGCTCAGCTCCGCCGGCGACGACAACTACAAGCCGGCGCCGGACATCAACGGGAGCGTCGACGCGACGAAGGCGTCGCAGTCGATCGTCATCACGACGCACGCGCCGACCGACGCGGCCGTCGGCGATCACTTCACCGTCGCCGCGACGGGCGATGCGTCGGGCAACCCGGTCGTGTACGGGTCGTCCGGTGCGTGCTCGAACTCCGGTGCGGACTACACGGTCACGAGCGCCGGCACCTGCACGGTCACGTACGACCAGGCGGGCGACGACAACTACAAGGCGGCTCCGCAGCTGACGGAGTCCGTGAACTCGTCGAAGACCGACCAGACGATCGACGTCACGACCGACGCTCCGTCGACCGCGGTCTACGGAACGAGCTTCGACGTGGCGGCGACCGGCGGGGGTTCCGGTAATCCGGTCACGTACGGCTCGCTCGGTGCCTGCACGAACAGTGGCGCTCACTTCACGATGACGAGCGGCACGGGCACCTGCACCGTGACCTTCGACCAGGCCGGCGACTCGAACTACAACGCCGCGACCCAGGTGACCGAGACGGTCACGGCGCAGAAGGCGGATCAGACGATCACGTTCGCCAATCCCGGCGGACACACCTACGGCGACGCGAACTTCGCCGCGGGTGCGACTGCGTCCTCCGGCAACGCCGTCTCGTACGGCGCGTCCGGCGCCTGCTCGATCGCGAGCGGGATGATCCACCTCACCGGCGCCGGCACGTGCACGGTCTCGGCGAACCAGGCCGGCGACTCGAACTACAACGCCGCATCGCAGGTGCAGCGCATGTTCGCCGTCGGCAAGGCCGCTCTATCGATCACCGCCGGCAACGGGCAGAAGTTCTACGCCGAGGCGATCACGCTCGGAACGACCGGGTTCGCCTCGTCGGGTCTCGTCGGCTCCGACTCCGTCTCCGGAGTGACGCTGACGAGTGCCGGAACGCCCGCGAGTGCGGCGCCCGGGAGCTACCCGGTTGTCGCGAGCAACGCGGTCGCCGGGCCGAGCACGAATCTCGGCAACTACACGATCACGTACCACAACGGTTCGCTCGTCGTGAAGCCGGTCGGCCTCATCGGCCTCAACGGCATCACGGTCGCGACGACCGCAGGCAAGATCGACAGCTTCAACTCGACGAACGGCGTGTACGGCTCGTCGAACCACGCCTCGGGCGCGTATGTCCTGGGCAACGGCGCTCTCTCGCTGTCCGGCGTCTCCCTCCTCGGGAGCGCGGGGTCGGCGCAGAGCTCCGTGTCGATCGCGCATTCGGCGGGCGTGAGCGGCGATGTCGTCGCCGGCACCACGGTGTCGAACTCCGGCACGGTCGGCGGCACGGTGACGCAGCACTCGCCGGGCCCGCCGTTCTCGGCGACGGTCGCCGCGTGCAAGCCGTTCAGCGCGAAGGCCGGGATCAGCGGCGGCACGTTCACCTACGCGAGCGGCAACCTCACGGTCAAGAAGGGCACCGTGAAGCTCGCGGCCAAGACGTACTGCTTCCACAATGTCACCGTCAACAAGGGAGCGACGCTGTCGGTGACGGGCGCCGTCACGATCAAGCTCACCGGCAAGCTCGCGGCGAAGGGTCAGATCTCGAGCACGACCAACCTGCCTGGGAAGCTCTCGATCGTCTCGAGCTTCGCGAGCACGGGCGGCGTGTCGATCGTCGGCGGTACGCACGCGGCGATGACGATCCTCGCGCCGAAGACGTCGGTGACGATCGCCGGCGGCTCGTTCTTCGGGTCGGTTCTCGCCGGATCGGTGAGCCTCACCGGCGGCCTCCAGTTCCACGCCGACCAGCACTAAGCACCAGCTAGCCCGGTACGAGAGCGGGGGCGGCCTTCGGGTCGCCCCCGCTTATTTCAGGTGGAGCTCGTGGGTCGCGAGCCGGACGGTCCACGGTTCGACGGACTCGAGGATCAGGTGCGTCTCATGCCACGGGTCCCGAGCCCAGAGCGCGCGGACTTCCTCCTCCGACTCCGCCGCGAACGCGTGGGCGGTGGCGCCGTTCGGCAGCGTGCCGCCGAGGATGATGTGCCCGCCCTCGACGAGCGACTCCATGTAGGCGGCGTGCTCGTCCCAGCCGGACTGCTGGTCGAGCGGCTTCGCGGGATCGAACTCGGGGCCGTCTTGGCGGAGGCGGACGAGGAAGAACGCCACGGGTACAATGTGCCAGGAACGACACATACGGGGGCGACCTGGCTTCGACGTGGTCGATCCATCCGGATGAGCTGCAAGCCGAGGTCGCCGGTTGGCCTCGTAAATCCACCGGCAAAACACAAATGCGAAGAACGATCTCGCACTCGCTGCCTAATTTCGATTAGCTAGCGACGCCCCTCCGGGTTGGGCCCGTGGCCCGGAGTCGGCGCTAACCAACGGGCTCGGCGCCTAGGGAGAGCCACTCGCCCGAAGCGCGACACCTAAAGGAGGGCTGGCTCGTCGGTAGGGCGGTGCACTCCAGCCGGCGAGCGAGACTTAAGTGACACCTACGCTTGTAGACGCTCAGCCGGTGCGGCTGCGGACGCGGGTTCGATTCCCGCCGCCTCCACTAAAAATCCCGGATTTGCAGGGAGTTTGTCCGCGGCCGGTTACAACGCTTCTCAGCCTCCCGCAAATCGCTCCATTCCGCAACAGAGACACGAGTGTGTCCGGCCCGCCTCGTACGCTGAAACTCAATGTGTGCCTCAGCTCTCGCGAGCGGCCTGGGCGTGCCGATTCTCCTCGTTATCGTCAGCGCGGTCGTCGCCGTAGTCACTTGGATTGTCCGTTCCTCGATCGAAGACATCCGCGAGGCTGAGCGCAGTCTGGCCGATGAGCGTCGAGCGATATACGAGCGAGTTCTCGAGCCGTACCTCATCACGCTTCTAGCAATGGGCCACGGAGACGAGGCCGAGGCGCAAGCCCAACAGGCCCAGACCGCGTTATTTGCCTCTCCCGAGTATCGGCGCGCGGTCTTCGATCTAACCCTCTTTGCATCTGACCCCGTGATCCGCGCGGTCGGGGACATCACGAACAACGACTGGCGCGCGGGCGGACCCGAGAATCCTCTCGTTCTCTGGGCACGTTTGCTGCGCGCCATCCGCAAGAGTGTCGGGAACAAAGGCACGCGGCTCACGCTTTTGGAGCTTCTGAGGCCGAGCATCAACGACGCGGACAATCCCTCCGACTCGATGCGCCAACTCCTGACCGACAAGAACTGAGAGGCCCCGGCGTTACCGGTCATCTCCGCGCACACGTGAAGTGGTGTCCGACACCGCCTATTAGGCCGGCGATCTTGTCAAGGCAAGAGTGTGACAAGACTGGACCAGATGCTTGGCGTGGGTGTGTCGCTTGGAGTCAGTACGGGACATACCGAGATCCCGTCTCGCAGCGGCGCGCGGTCCCGAGCGCGCTGGGGTGCTAGGCTCGTTGGACTGTTGAGCGAGTACCGGTAGCGCGCCGCGCTTCCTCTGCCCGTTCCCTAGGAGCAGGGGAGGTGTTTTATCTAATGGCAACCGGAACCGTGAAGTGGTTCAACGCCGACAAGGGGTATGGGTTCATCACTCCTGACGACGGCAGCAATGACCTGTTCGTCCATCACAGCGCGATCGTCGGCGAGGGCTACAAGACGCTCGCCGAGAACGCGAAGGTGCAGTACGAGCCCGGACAGGGCGAGAAGGGGCCGCAGGCGACGAACGTCGTGTTGGCGTCCGCCTAGTTTCGAGTGGTTGTCCGCGGCGTCCTCGGATGCTGCGGCAACTGCTCGACCAAGAGAAGGGAGCGGACGTATGGCGACCAAGGGGCAGACGCATCAGAAGCGGGCGCGCGAGGTTGCGCGGAGGGAACGCCGCGAGCTCAAGCAGGCAAAGAAGGAGGCACGCGCGGCGGGTGAGCTGCCGACGCCGGACGACGCCGACAACGCGCCGGACGACGGCGAGTCGGATGCCGCGCCGGAGTTGACCGAGTGAGCTCCGACGGCCGGAGCGACGGAGGCGTTCCCATCAGGGTTTGTGCGATCCCCGGTGGCGCACGGGTGGAGGAGACGTCGGCCGGCGCCAACCAGGCCAGGGACGAGACCTTGCGCCTACGGGCGGCGCGGCGTAGCGCCGGCGCAGAGGGACTGGACGTTCGCCACTCCGACTATGGCTACGCCCTGATCGGCACCGACCGCAAGTCCGTCAACGGCCGCAACGACATGAGCCTGAAGGAGATCGAGTCGTGGATCAAGACGGCACAGAAGCGATGACTTCTCGGGCAGATGGGCGCTCGGTTGCGTTGGACGCCTATCTCACGCAGCGTGGCGCGCAGGGCTTCCGGGTCGAGACGCGGAGCGGGTTTCAGGCGGTGATCGTGCGCCGGCATCCCCTGCACCTCGCGTTGCGCTGGGTCGCGAAAGGCCACGCCGAACAGCGATTCGTGGTCTCCGTCGACGAGCACGGTGAGGTGGACGCGGTTCCTGCACAGCCTCTCCGCCATTGACCGCGGTCGCCGCTGTGCAGCGGCCGAGCCTGAGTGGTGCCGGTGCCGTGCACGTCCAGCGGTGTCGTGTGGCCCTCCGTCCCGCGTGACCCGTACGCTGCGACCCTTAGATCGACTTCGTTACCGACGAGATTAAGGAGAAACCCTGTGCTAGCCGCCTACACGTTTGGCGACGTCATCTGGTCGATGATCGTGTTCTTCCTGTGGATCCTGTGGTTCTGGATGCTCTTCAGCATCCTCGGCGACCTCTTCAGCCGGCACGACATCGGCGGCTGGGCGAAGACCGGCTGGTGCATCTTCGTGATCTGCCTGCCGTTCCTCGGGATCTTCGTCTACCTCATCGCTGAGGGGCACGGCATGGCGAAGCGCACGATGGAACGCGCCCAGGCCCAGCAGTCCCAGATGGACAGCTACGTCCGTTCGGTCGCGTCGTCGGGTGGTTCCGCCGACGAGATTGCGAAGGCCAAGCAACTCCTCGATTCCGGGGCCATCACCCAGGACGAGTTCACGAAGCTCAAGGCGCAGGCACTCGGCGCCTAGGGATGTAGTCGGAGGGCCGCGCGTGTCGCGGCCCTCCGCACGTCCTCTTCAGCGCTCCCCGGCGCGGAACTCCTCCCACACGGGCGCGAAGACCGCGCAGGCGAGCGAGATCGTGATGACCGTCAGCACGAGACCGAGCAGCGCGAGGACGACGCCGAACGGGCCGAACGCATTCGCGTTCTGATTGAGCGTCGGCCCCATCCAGAGCGGTGCGGTGCCGATCGTGCCGCCGAGGACGACGGCGCCGACCAGGGCGCCCGGCAGGAGCCGCCGCGTCTCCACTTTTCGGTGGAGCAGGAAGCGCGGAGTCCACAGCCAGAAGGCCATCGACACGCAGAGCCAGAGCGGGATGAAGAGGAAGCGGTGAGACGTCGCGAAGCCGTTCGTCGTCGCGAGGAACATGACTCCCATGAGCCCGCACGTCACGAAGTACCAGACCATGAAGAGAACCTGGTCGTTCGACTGCGCCGTCTCGACCCGCCACGCCCGCTCGTAGAGGTCGCGGTACAGCTGGCCGATTCCCATTCCCCAGAACCAGAAGCCGAAGACGACGACGACGCTCGCCGCAAGCGCGTTGTTCGCCGTCGTGCCGAACGTCTGGCTGACGATCTCCGCCGTGTTCCCTTTCAGATGCATCCGCGTGATCATGCGGCTGGCGAGAGCGTTGACGTCGCCTCCCGACTTCCCGAACACGGCAATGGCGGCGAGCGCGGTGGGGAGGATGGAGAGCATGAAATACGCGGTCGTCGCAGCGCCCGTGTTCTTGCTCGCCTCGAGATAGCGCTTGAACATCAGGAAGGAGAAGCGCCCGACGCGGGAGTCGGACTGCCGCGCGAGCCAGTCCCGGATGCGGGTGACGCGCGTCCCGACCTGTCTCTCGTACATGCTCATGCGGCTCCTCGTTGCTTGCGCTCCCAGAGCGTCGCGTTGATCTCGGCGCCGCCGATCATCAGGCGTCCGAGCGCCCACAGGCCGAGAAGCATCGCCGCCGCGAGCCCGAGCGCGCCGTATGTCCCCTGCTTCTGGAGGGCGTACGGCCCGAGGAGATAGGCCGCGCCCAGCTGCAGGATCCCGAGGCCGACGCCGACCGCTATCGCGCCCGGGAAAAGGTCGCGCCAGCCGGCGTCCCGGTGCGGCAGCAGCGTCGACGTCCACAACCAGATCCCCGTGAAACCGGCGATCACGCCGACGGTCACGACGAGCCCGGCGCCTGCCGAGTACGCGCGGGACCAACCGGCGACGCCGGCGAGAGTGAAGAGCGCAACGAGGATGCCGAGCAGCTTCGCCGCATCGACATACGTCGGCTTCGGCCGCGCGGTCCTGACCTCTCCCCAGACGAGGCGGTGCGTGCCGATCAGCACGCGGAGGACGCTGCGCGTCGCGTACAGAAGGAGTGGGAGGCCGACGATCAGCGCGTACCACGGCGATTTCGAGTCCGAGGCGCTCTGCAGCGAGTTGGCGACGATGCCGCCGATGCCCACCGAGTTGCCGACGCCCTTCGGGGATCTCGAGGTCAATTCGGCGACGACGCCGAGGCCGCCGACGAACACGAGGCCCGCCGGCAGGAGCCAGAGGAAGAAGCGGTAGGCGAGGGCGCCGGAGATGATCCCGCCCGCAACCTCGGCATCGCGGTCGACGATCTCGAAGGTCGCGTCGAGCCAGCCGCGATGACCGCGCTCCTCCTGCGCGCGCTCGGAGAGGCTGTCGACGCGGGCCTGGAGCGCCTCACGCCGCTGGCGCAGGCGCGCGCTGCGACTCGATGCCTCGTCAGCCATCGGTCCGCTGCAACAGCAGCTGCTCGATCCGCTCGAGCCGCGAGCGGAGGTCTGCGAGCTCGGCGCTCTCGTCTTGGCCTGACTTCTCCGCCTGCTCTTTCGCCGCCCGTGCCACGAAGGTCGACGTGATCGCGGCGATCGAGATCGAGAGGAACGCGATCCCCCAGAGCATCACGGCCGTGGCGATGATCCGCCCCGAGGCATTGTGCGGGGTCACGTCGCCGTACCCGACGGTCGTCACCGTCTGCATCGCCCACCAGAGCCCGCGGCCGATGTTCGGATACTCGCGGTGGTCGAGGATGCGCATGAGAACGCCGCCGATCCCGACGACGATCGCCGTCAGCGTGACGATCACGCTTGCCGCATTGCGCACCGACGGCGGCTCGTGGAGGAAGCGCGACATCCGGCGTTCGACGAGGTTCAGACGTGCCACGTCTGCCAACGCTAGGCCGCACGCGTGTCGGGAACATCACCTCGGATGGATGACGCCGGCGCGGGGCGAAATCCGGTTTGACTTCGAGTGCGGACCTCCGCACAATCGCGGCAAGGGGGAGAGAGGGTCGATGCCCATCGCCCGGCAGCCGATGGCTGCGATTCTCCCGGCTGCGACGAAAGGGGCAAGCGGACATGAGCATTCGGAAAAGGCCTGTGTTGGGGCTCGTGGCTGCGCTTGCGGTCACCGGCGTGATGCTGAGCACGGCGGCAGGCGCAACCGGCCAGGGTCACGAGCTGCGAGATGCAGGCTCGAGGATCTCGTTGATCGGCACGATCACGGTCGCGAAGACGGCGTCGGGACGCGCGGCGCAGACGTCGCCGGGGCTGCTCGGGCAGGCGAGCTCGAAGCTTGAGCCCGTGATCATCAAGTACGACCTCGATCCGACTGCCTCGTACATGGGCGGCGTCCCGGGGCTTGCAGCGACGAGCCCGAGCGTTACGCACAAGACGCTGCGCGCGGATCGCACGGCCGTGACGGCCTACGACCGGTATGCGAAGCGCACGATCCAGACGATCAACGCGCGGATCGCTTCCGCGGTGCCGTCCGCGAAGATCGGCTATTCGTTCGTGACGGTATACGGCGGCGTCTCGGCGCTCGTCCCCGCCAACTCGATCGCCACCCTGCTGCGCACGCCCGGAGTTGCGGCGGTGCAGAAAGACACGATCAACCACGTGCTCGACGACAACACGGAATTCCTCGGTGCTACAGCGGTCTGGCCGAGTCTTGGCGGTTCGTCGTCCGCCGGTAACAACGTCGTCGTCGGCGTGATCGACACCGGCATCTGGCCGGAGCATCCGATGCTCGATCCGACCGGCATCCCGGCGCCTGCGGGCGGAATCAAGGGCTGCCAGTTCGGCAACGGGAGCGATGCCGACCTCGGCGCGGCGTTCTCGTGCAACAACAAGTTGATCGGGGCGTACGCGATGACCGACACGTACATGGCGGACGTCGGCGCCGGCGCCGACGAGTTCTGCGACTCCGGCACGAGCACGTGCTCGCCCCGCGACTCCGAAGGCCACGGAACGCACACGCTGACGACGGCCGCGGGCGACTGCGTCGCCTCGGCGATGCTCTACGGCGTCGAGCGCGGCCCGGTCTGCGGCATCGCGCCGGGCGCGCACGTCGAGGTGTTCCGGGTCTGTCTCTCGCAGGGATGCTTCAGCTCCGACTCCGTCGCCGCGGTTCAGCAAGCGGTCACCGACGGCGTCAACGTCATCAACTTCTCCGTCTCGGGCGGCGAGGATCCGTACAGCGATCCGGTCGAGCTCGCGTTCCTCGATGCGACGAACGCGGGGGTCTCGGTCAGCGCGGCGGCCGGCAACAGCGGCCCGGGCGCAGGAACCGCCGCGCACGGTGGCCCGTGGGTGACGACCGTCGGCGCCTCGACCGGCCCGCGGAGCTTCACGTCGACGCTGCACTTGACGGCAGACGGCGGAGCGACGCTCGATGTCCAGGGCGTCACGCTCACCGACGGCATCAGCTCCGCAACGCCGGTCGTTCTCGCAGGCTCTCTGCCGAAGGCGGGCGGTGGGCTCGAGGATGCGGGGTGCCAGTCGGATCTCGCTGCCGGCGCGGCCACGGGCAAGGTCGTGGTCTGCGAACGCGGCACCAACGGCCGCATCGACAAGGGCCGGCGCGTGCTCCAGGGCGGCGCGGCCGGGATGATCCTCTACAACCAGGACGCCACGGTGACCGACCTCGAGTCGGACAACCACTATCTCCCCGCGATCCAGACGGAATACAACGCGAACGAGATCGCGACCTTCGTCGCCGGGCACACGAACGTGAAGGCGACGTGGGAGCAGGGCACCGCGAACCCCGACAAGGCCGACGTCATGGCGTCGTTCTCCTCCCGCGGGCCGGACGGCGACTGGGTCAAGCCGGACGTGACGGCTCCCGGCGTCCAGGTACTCGCGGGCACGACGCCTGCGGCGGACCAGACGACGGCCGACAACGGCCCGGCGGGCAACCTCTACATGGCCATTGCGGGCACGTCGATGGCGAGCCCGCACTCGGCGGGTGTCTCGGCACTCGTCAAGGCGGCGCACCCGACGTGGACGCCGGAGGAGATCAAGTCGGCGCTCATGACGTCGTCGCTCCAGAACGTCGTCAAGGAGAGCGGGACGACGCCGGCCGATCCGTTCGACATGGGTGCCGGCCGGATCGACGCCAGCCGGGCGGTCGCACCGACGCTCGTCTTCAACGAGACGTACGCCAACTTCGTCGCAGCGGGGACGGACCACGTCCATCGGGTGGATCTGAACATCCCGAGTATCGACGCGACGACGTTCGGCGGCGAGCTGACCACGCACCGGACGGCGATCAACGTCTCGGGCGCGAAGCAGACGCTGAAGGTGCACATCACGGAGCCGAAGGGCGTCAAGATCACCGTCGGGAGCGCGAACAAGCCGCTGACGTTCGCTCAGGACGCGACGATGTCGTTCCCGATCACGATCAGCGCGCCCGACATCAAGAAGGGTCAGTACTTCGCCCGCATCGATCTCGTCCCGCAGAGCGGCGCGAACGCGGTGACGATCCCGATCGCGTTCGTGAAGCAGCAGGGCGCCGTGACGCTGACGAACACGTGCAAGGGGCTGAAATTCGCGAAGAAGACCGGCCATTCGCACTGCACCGTGACGGCACGGAACCTCGGCACGGGAGCGGCGAAGACGAGCATCACAATCGCAAACCGTTCCGGAAAGCACGTGTTCCACTACGAGCACGCCGCCTCCCCCGGGAAGGTGTTCGGCTCGGGCGCCGGCGTGCGCTGGGGCGGTCACCTCGGCCCGGCCCTGGCACCTCCGGTCACCGCGATCAACGACGTCACGGGCGAAGGCCCGAACGGTGGCTACCTGTCGCTGGCGGACTTCAACAGCTCCGTCGTCAACGCGGGCGACGAGTCGATCACCGACTACACCGTTCCGAAGTTCTACTACGGAGGCGAGCCGTACACGGAGCTCGGCATCGGCTCGGACGGGTATGTCGTGATCGGTGGCGGCACGGACGTGGACGTCACGCCGAAGCCGCAGACGTTCCCGGACCCGGCTCGGCCGAACAACGTGATCGCGCCGTTCTGGACCGACCTCAACCCGTCGGCCGGCGGGACGATCCGCATCGACGCGTTGACGAACGGGACGTACGCGTGGCTCGTCGTCGACTACGAGGCCGTCCCGAACTTCAGCGACTCGACGACGCACACGGGCGAGATCTGGCTCCGTCTGGCGCAGAAGTCGGCCGGAACGGGACCGTCGAGCGAGCAGGTGACGGTGTCGTACGGCGCTGCGAATGCGGCACTCGGCGATCCGGGCTCCACGATCAACTGGGGCGCGGAGAACCGCGACGGGTCGAGCGGCAAGAACATCGCATCCGCCCCGGCTGACGACTCGGAGTACCGGCCGGTGCTCGGCAAGGCGCAGACCGGAGGATCGGTGACCCTCCGGTTCGACCTCTGGGGGCCGACCGTAGGCACGTGGTTCTCGGATGCGAGGCTGACGTCGAACCAGACGGTGGGGATGACGATCGTCCCGCGGAAGATCACCGTCAAGCGCTAGGCCGCGACGTTTGCGCGAGGCCGCCCTCCGGGGCGGCCTCGCGCGTTCAGCGACCCCGACCGATCGCTGGCACCATGGCGCCGGTGAAAGTCGTCGCGACTCTTCTCCTTGCCACCGTCGTGTCCGTCGCCGCCGCGACGAGCACCGCGGCGACGACACACCTCCAACCCGGCGTCGCGAAGCTCACGTGGACGCAGACGCACGAGCTGAAGACCTCCGGCGAATGGCACAGCGGCTGCCCGGTTGCGCGGCGCGATCTCCGCGTCCTCACCGTGCGCTACTACGGCTTCGACCACGGCACGCACCTCGGGCAGATCGTCGTCAACAAGGCGGTGACGACGCCGCTCACGACGGCCTTCGCGAAGCTCTACAAGATGCGTTTCCCGATCCGGAAGATGTCGTTCGAAGCGGCGTACGGTCAGCATCAGGACTGGAGCGACCTCACCGCGTCGTTCGAGTGCCGGCAGGCGGCCGCGTCGCCGTGTACCGGCGGCCGGACCGGCACATGGTCGATGCACGCGTACGGCGAGGCGGTCGACCTCAACCCGCGTGAGAACCCATACGTCGGGTGCGGAATGTCGCGCGACAAGACCGCGCGCTCGTACATGCGGCGCTCCGACGTCCGGCCGGGGATGGCCATCCGGCCGACCTGGCGCAAGTCCTTCGCGAAGGTCGGCTGGGGCTGGGGTGGCACCTGGCAGGGCTCGACGAAGGACTACATGCACTTTTCGATCAACGGCCACTAGCTTCATCCGGAAATCGGAGTAAGCTCACCGAGTCGGGGGCTGCGGAGGAGGGGCGATCGTGAGGAGCTCGGCGTTGAAGGGTCTTGCGGTAGCGGTTGTCGTTGCGGCCGTGCTCGTTCCCGCTGCGGCGGCGAAGTCGCGCGCCCCGGCTCCCGAGCTGCCGTCGCTCTTGTCGTTGCCGCAGTCGAAGCTCGGTCTCGCAGCGGCCAAGTCGCATCACTCGGGCGTGAAGCTCGCACTCCTGCCGCTGCCGAAGTCCAAGCTCGGTCCCGCGGCCGCCCACTTGAAGATCGCCTTCGGGTCGGGCCCGCAGCCGAGCTACTCGTCCGAGGAGAAGAAGCTCGGGCGCGTGACCGGCTACATGCTGATGTACGGAAGCCCCTTCCTCGCCAATCCCGGGCTCGACGAGGTGTCGACGAGCGTCGACGCGTACAAGACGGCACGGAAGGCCAAGCACGCGGTGCCGTACTGGAAGAAGGAGGAATTCGGAAGCTTCTTCAAGCAGCTCACGCAGCTCAACCTGACCGCGACGGTGGCGGCGCTCCCGGCTCCGGCGATCGGAGGTCGCCACTGGGCGGAGCTGGTCACAATGTCCGTCCCGAACTACGGCTCGGTCTACCTCGTCTCCGAGGAGCTCTCCGACGGCAAGTACGTGCTCGATCTCGAGGTCGCAGCCGGGTCGCAAGCCCTCGCGAAGTCCTACGCCGCCGCGAAGGCGCGCCTGCTCGACAAGCGCTTGCATCTCGGGCTCAACGGCCGTCTCCACGGGCATCCGGCCGCATTGCCGGAGGATCCGCCCGACGGACCGCCCGCGACCGGCTTCGATCCGGCGACGGCGGCCCTAGAGGAGAGCGACCTGCCGGGCGCGGAAATCCAATACCAGGGGTACGACTGGTTTTCGGGTGCTCTCTCGTCGTACGACGTCGAGTTCCAGCCGGGCGGATCGTTCGACAGTGTGGAGCAGACCATCAATGTCATGCCGACCACGAACAGCGCGGGGTTCGTCGCCTCCTTCATCCCCGCGCTCGCAGTTGCGGAGTTTGTTTCCTACGGCGGGCCGAACGAGACGATCCAGGTGACTCCGGTCGATGTCAGCGCCGTCGGCGACGAGGCGCAGGCGTACGTCCTCTCGATCTCAGGGCCCAGCGAGACGGAAGAAGTCGCTGTCGTAGCGCTGCATTCCGGCCCCGTCGCGGACATCGTGTACGCGTTAGAGACGACCAACTTGTCTGTCGATCCTGCGGACGTCCAGACGCTCGCGCAGTCAGCCGCGACCCGGTTGGATGCCGCGCTTCCCTAAGGAGGTATAGACGTGACGGCTCTGAAGCGGGTTGCTCTCGTCGCCGTCGTCGCCGGTGCCGCTCTCCTATCCGCGACGGTCGCATCCGCCGGGCACCATCCCGCGCGGCTCCGGCTCGGGCTCGTGCCGCTGCAGACGGCGCAGCTTGGCGCCGCAGGCGCATCGCTCGCGCTCGCGTACGGCTCGGGCTCGATCGGGAGCGACGGGTTCCCGACCAACGGCAGCGGCGGCGTGATCATCATCGGCCCGGGCGGCGACGGAACGCACGGCCTCGTCGGCGGGTATGTCCTCGACTACGGCGATCCGCTCACCGGCAGCACCGGCGTCACGGAGATCCGCACGAGTGTCGACGAGTACAAGACGCCCGCCGAGGCGAGGAAGGGGTTGGCCGCCGCCCGCTTCGCGGACAGGTTCGCCGGCGACATCTTCGGCGCCGCCGGAGTCACCGTCACGGTGAAGAAGGTCAAGCCGGCGCGGGTCGGCCAGCAGCGCTTCGGCTACCGCATCACCCAGGCGGCCGAGAATCTCAACCCGATCGTGAGGCTCGACGAGCACGTCGTCGCCGGGAGGTTCCTCCTCGGCCTCACAGTCGCTGCAGGCTCCGCGAGCGCGGCGAACGCGATCGCACCGCATCTCTTGCGCGTCCTCCATCACCGCCTGCAGCTGCTGCTCGGGGGACACGCGACCGGCAAGCCGCCGAAACTGCCGCCGGAGCCCGCGGACGGGCAGGCGCCGGGCGGCCCCGATCTGTCAGGGATGGTTCTCCAGCCCTCCGACGTCGGTATGTCGCATGCGGTCAATCTGTTCCAGGCGTACACCCCGATGCCGCCGGCGCTGTCGGGTTTCTTCATGCTCCTTTCGCCGGCGGGCACGTACGACAGCCTCCAACAGCAGATCGGCTGGTGGCCGACGGCGACGGAGGCCACGTACGGCGAGACCTACGGAAGCGGAAACTCATTCGCCTTCGGCTTCTTCGGGTTCGGCTCGTCGGGTTCGCCCGTCGACCTGAGCGGCGTGGGCGACAACGCGGTCGGATACCTCGACACGGGCAGCGGGGGATCGTCCGTCGACATCACGCTGACGAACGGCCAGGCAGGCGAGCACATCACCGCGTCCAGCGACGCGACGCTGACGGCGTCCGACGTGCAGAGCCTCGCGCAGGCGGCGGCGAACCGGCTCGACGCCGGACTCGGGCCGTGATCCGGCGCGCAGCCGTCGCGCTGCTCGTGGCGGGCGCCGTTCTCGTCGCGGTGGCGCCGGCGTCGGCCGGTCATCATCCGGCTTCCGTTCGGCTCGAGCGCGTGCCGCTGCAGTCGGCCCAGCTCGGCGCGGCGGGTGTGTCGTTCGCGCTCAACCTTGGCTCGGGGGAGATCGCGAACTGGCAGGCGGGGCTCGACCTTCTTCCTCCCAACGGATACATCTACTCCAGCGGATACACGGACTTCACGCGGCTCGGCCGCGTCGACGGCTACGCGCTCGACTACGGCGACGAGTTCGCCGGCAGTACGGGAGTGATGGAGATCCGCAGCGGTGTCGAGGAGTACGCGACACCCGCGGACGCCAAGAGGGGACTGAACGCCTGGCGCAAGGAAGACGCGCGCGCCGCGAGGTCGTACAACTCGCCGCTGCTCCCGATCACGGTGACGAGCGTCAAGCCGTCGGCGGTCGGCAAGTTCCGCTTCGCCGACCTCATCACGCTTGCGGCGCCGAACCTCAACCCGATCGTCAAGCTCGACGAGCAGGTGACGTACGGCAGGTACATCCTCGACCTCACCGTCACCGCGGGCTCCGAGAGCGCGGCGGAGGAAGCGGCTCCCCATCTGCTGCACGCGCTGAGCAACCGTCTCCGCCGGCTGCTCGGCGGACACAAAGTCGCCGGAGGGGAGGTGGAGCTTCCGCCGCAACCGCCATTCGGGCGGGCGCTCGGTGGTCCTGCCCTGTCGGATCTGATCCTCGAGCCGGCCGACGTCGGTCAGCCCCATCCCGTCTATCTGAGCCAGGGTTACAGCGTCCTACCACCGGCGCTCTCGGCCTTCGTCATGGACATCGCTCCGGCCGGGATCTACGACGATCTCCAACAGCAGGTCGGGTGGTGGCCGACGGCGACCGAGGCCATGTACGGCGAGACGTATGAGGCGCAGCTCTTCTTCCTCTCCGGAGAAGTGGTCACCTGCGTCGGTTGCTCCCGGCCCGCGGGCTCAGGTTCCGGAGTGACCGTGACGCCCGTCGATCTGAGTGCGGTCGGGGACGGAGCGGTCGGGTACATCGTCAACGGGTTCGGGGTGTCCCAGGCGCGGATCACGCTGGCGAACGGGCGGGCGGGCGAGTCCATTGAGGCCGTGAGCAAGACGACGCTGCAGGCCTCGGACGTCCAGAGCCTCGCGCAGGCAGCGGCCGACCGGCTCGACGCGGGGCTCGCGCCGTGATGCGCCGCGTAGCCATCGCCGCGCTCGTGGCCGGTGCGGTTCTCGTACCCGCGACCATGGCGTCGGCAAGCCATCATCGCGCGGCCGCGCACCCGCTCGCGCTCGTTCCGCTGCAGAGCGCTCAGCTCGGCGCGTTGTGGAACGGGCTCGCGCTCGACTACGGCTCGGGCCGACCGCTCTTCACGAACGTCGGCCTCAAGGCCTTCGATGTCCGTCCCTACATCCAGGACGAAGGCGGCGCCACGTTCAGCGGCCAGGTCGGCCGCTACGCACTCGACTACGGCGACGCGTTCTCCGGCGGCACGGGAGTGACGGAGATCCGTACCGGTATCGAGAAGTACACGACTCCCAGGGCGGCGAAGGCTGCATACAGCTATTGGCGACACGTGGACTCGTCGCTCCACGAGTACACCCCGGGCGGGCAGTGGAAGAAGATCGCGGTCGCGGCGGTCGGGTCGCGCAACTTCGCGTATCTCGGCAGCTGGACGGCGGCGGGTCTGAACCCGATCGTCGGCCTCGACGAACAGATGCTCGCGGGGAGGTACGTCCTCGACGTCGCGGTCGACGCCGGATCCATCGACGCAGCCGAGCACGCCGCACCCGGCCTCGCGCGCAAGCTGCACCACCGTCTGCGGTCGATGCTCGAGGGACACCTCCACTGGAAGCCGGCGACGTTGCCGCGCGAGCCGAAGCCCGGGCGGGCGGCCGACGGGCCTGACCTGTCGACGATGATTCTCCAGCCGTCCGATGTCGGTCAGTCTTCTACGCCCACCGTGCTCAAGCAGTACGACACCTGGCTCCCGGCGCGTTCGGTGTACATGATGCAGATGAAGCCCGCGGGTCTATACGACGATGAACTCATCCAGGACATCTTCTGGTGGCCGACCGCGACCGAGGCGACCTACGCCGGGGCGTACATCCGCGCGTTCGTCGGTCCCGGGTCGCCGGTCGATCTGAGTGCGGTGGGCGACAACGCGACCGGATCGATCTTCGACGGCGGGGAGGCTGGCGCATTCGCAATCATCACGCTGACGAACGGGCGCGCAAGCGAGCAAATCGGCGGCTTTACGACCGGAGCGGGACCCGCGCCGACGGCATCGGACGTGCAGAGCCTCGCGCAGGCAGCCGCCGACCGGCTGGACGCCGGACTCGGGCCCTAAGCGCCGACGACCTGGACGAGCCAGCGCCGGTCGCGCTCGCGGTCCAACTCGATGAAGAGCACGCGCTGCCACGTCCCTAGCTGCAGCTCGCCCTCCCGCACGGGAACCGACTCGCCGGCCGTCCCGAGCAGCATCGCCATGCAGTGCGAGTGGCCGTTGCCCTGATCCATGTCCTCGGGGCAGATGTTCTCGGTGCGCCGGTCCCAGTCGTCGTGCGCGTAGTACGAGTCGTGCGGGACGAGCGCCTTGAGGAGGTTCGTGAAGTCTTCGAGGAAGCCGGTCTCCATCTCGTTCACCCGCACGCAGCACGTCGTGTGCGGCGAGTAGATGCACGCGATCCCGTCGGTGACGCCGCTCTCGCGGACGGCGCCCTGCACTTCCTCCGTGATGTCGGTGACGGTGAGCCCGCCGGCGGTGCGGAGACGCGTCTCGTGCTGGAAGACCTTCATCGCGGTTGCCATTCTCGTTGATGCGTTCCCTTCGCGGGAGCAGAACCATCCTCCCTCAGCGGATCCTGCAGCCGCCATGAGGGGCTCAATGCTGTGGGAATCGGCGACTTCGCCGGTGTCCGGCGTGCCGGCCCGCGCCGCGCCACGGCGAAGGCGTACACGGCGAGCACGAACACCGCGACGAGCGCCGCGCGGGCGAATGCGCGCCGGGGGATCGAGTCGAGCACGGCGACGAGTGCGATGGCGAGGAACGGTGCGCCTCCGATGAGGTTCCGATAGTCGAGGATGTGGAAGTTGGCGTACGAGAGGATCGCGGCGCAGACGAGCGGGGCGATCCCGAGCAGCGCGCAGAGCCTCGCGCGGCCGCCGCGGCGGAGAAGAAGGATCACGCCGAGCACGACGAGGATGTCGATCGCCACGCTCACGACGACGAGCCACGTGTGCTTCGGCAATCCCGTCGCGAGCAGCCGGGCGTATGCGTGCCAGATCTTCGACAGCGCGAAGGCGCCCAACTTCCGCGTGTGGTCCGCCTTCGTCTGGTGCGCGAACCACGGCGACCAGACGATCAGCGGGATCAGCCCCAGCGCGGACGCGACCGTCACGCGTCGGCGGACGCTCCTGAACTCTCGCGTCAGCCACAGCCAGGCGAGTCCGGCGAAGAGCGTGAAGAGGAAGAAGTAATGGGTCGTCGAGCCGAGGGCGACGACGACCGCGAGCGCCGCGAGGCGGCGTTTGCTCGGCGAGCTCGCCGCCCACTCGAGTGTCATCGCGAACACGAGGCAGAGCAGCGCGAACATCGCGTACGCGCGCAGCTCCCAGTTGTGCCGCAGGAACTCCCCGCCGAACGCGACGATGATCCCGACGAGCGCCGCTCCGAGGAGAGACACGAAGCGGCGCGCGTAGATGACGGAGAGTCCCGCGAGCGCGGCGCCGCAGATCACCGAGAGGAACCGGAGGCCGGTAACCGTGACGCCGGCGTGGTGGATCAACCAGGCGAGCAGGTACCACGCCGGCGGCGTGGACTCCCTGCGCACGATCTGCCCCAGCATGAGGGAGAGCGTCGGCTGGACGATCACCTTCGCCGACGCGAACTCGTCGGCCCAGAAGTAGAAGTGTCGCGCGTCTGGGATGCTCGCGGCCGCCGAGGCCACCGCGGCTCCGGCCGCGACCGCAAAGGTCAGACGACGATCGGCCGGTTTCGTCGCCACTCGAAGGATCGTAAATCAGCCACTGGACGAGCTTGACATCATGGCTGGGCCGTGCCCGGAAAGAGCAGACCGCGGAGAATCGTCGCGGCCCGGACTCCCGAGCCGGCTGTGGCTCCCTGGCACGCGTCGAAGTACGTGCGCGTCGGCGCCATCGTGGTCATCGCCGCCGTGGCAGCCGTGATCCTCGCCCTTGTCGTCGGTCGCACCGCCGGCTCGTCGCCGACGTCGACGACGACGTCGGGAACGGTGACGGGGGTCGGCCCGGTCGTGCTCAACGCGTCAGGACTGAAGGCGCGCGTCGCCGGGCTCAACCAGCCGATCTACTGGCTCGGCCCGATCGTCGGCGACAGCTACGAGCTGACACGGACGACGGCGGACGACGTCTATGTCCGGTATGTCCCGGTCGGCACGGCAGCCGGGACGCACGAGGGCGAATACCCGCTCGTCGCGACGTACCCGTACAAAGGAGCGCTCGCGGGGCTCAAGGCGGCGCACATCGGAAAGGTGCTCCCAATTGCAGGCGCGAAGGGAGCGATCGCGGTCGTCGAGAAGGGAAAGCCGACGAACATCCACATCGCGTACCCGCATACGAACTACCAGATGGAGATCTACGACCCGGACGCGCACGCAGCCCGCACGCTCGCGACCTCGGGCTTCCTCAAGCCTGTGCCGTGACGTGAAATGAATAGGCGGACGTTGACTTGTCTCATGGGCTGTGACACCGTCTTCCTCGTTCATCCCTGCGGCGCTTGGTCATTCGACGAAAGGAGTCGTATGGGTACGAGGCTCTCCTTACGTTTGCCGGCTCGCCTCGGTGAGCGATACACACTCGGACTGCTTGTGCTTGGCGCGGCGATGGTGATCGTCCTCGGGACTGCACCTGTCGCGAGTGCGGCGACCCGCTGCGATAGCTACACCTCGCGTTCGATGGCGGGCGAGTTCGGCGATCCTCTCGGCAGTGCCTACGGCGCGAGGGGTTACATCAAGTCCACGAATCAGAGCCTCCCGCCTCAGGACACTACGAGCCACAGTCTGCAGTCCTTCCGTGTCGTGCAGTCCGACGGCACCGGCAACAGCATCGAAGTTGGCTGGGTCGTAGGCTGGGCGTGGGGGAACTGGTACACCAGCCCGCATATGTTCGTCGCGCTCGACATACCAAACGGCGGGCGGAACAGCCAAATTGTCGGTCCGGCTGTCGGCCAGACAACCGCGTGGTACGAGGTCTGGTGGAACGCTTCCAACGAGTATTGGGCCGTCCGCGCCAACCACGGGGGAACACTCCTCTGGAGCGGCCATCAGGCCGCCGGGACACCGGGGGCTGGAGATCTCGAGGCGATGGGAGAAGTGAGCGGTAACGCGACTGCAATGTCCGGGGTGTTCGAAGGGGACAAGTCACCCAACGTCGCCGAGCTCGGGTACGCCGACTACGGCGGAACCACATGGCACGCCTGGTGGCCACCCGGCGCATTGTGCTCCGACCCCGGCTACTACTCTTCCGGTGACGAGCAAGTAATTACGGACGGCAACTCGTAACGAGAATCGCTCGCCGCTAGACGCGCAAATTGGCTAGGTCAACGCAATCGGCCCGCTTCGCGGGCCGATTGCGTTCCTGGCGCGAACACGCGTCTCGCGCTCGGTGTTCAGGTTGAAAAATGGGCCCGCTTGGATTCGAACCAAGGACCAAGGGATTATGAGTCCCCTGCTCTAACCAGCTGAGCTACGGGCCCGCCGGTTCAGGCAGAACGTATCGCGCGGCGCAGGGAGAGCCAGAGGATGAGCCAGCGAGATAGCCTCTTCCGCATGATTCCTTGGCTCATCTTCGCGCTCGTCCTCGTCCCGTTGCTCGTCGTCGCGTTCGTGGTGGCGCGTCGAAGAACGGTCGCCGCCGAGCATCCCGCGGGACAGACGGCGGAAGACAGAGCCGAGATGGAGCGGGAGTTCGCCGAGTCCGAGGCCTACCAGGCCAAGTGGCGGGACGAAGACAGGGCCCGGCACGACGAGCAGGACGACCCTTTCTAGCCGCTGGGCGGTTGCGCTCGATCCCGGCGGCTAGGCGCGTATTGCGCGGCGCAGGGAGAGCCAGAGGATGAGCAGGGCGGCGACCGGCATCAGCCACCACGCCGTGATGTCCGAATGCGCGAGCGCGGCCGTCGCGCCGATCGCGGCGACGACGAGAACCGCCACGCGCCAGTCGTCGCCGACGACGAAGTCCCACCAGAAACGCCCGAACGCCGCGAGCCACTTCATGCCGTCACCGTCTCCAGCCGCTCGCGCTTGAGCAGCTGCACGAACACGAGAGAAACGACGATGACGAGGCCGAGCACGGCGAGGATCGCGGCGTCGCCGCCGGGCCAGTGCGCGCCCGCGCCTTCGGTCGACCAGAAGATTCCGAATGTCGTGAGCATCACGCCGACGCTGAACTTCATGAGGTTCTCCGGCACCCGCGCGAGCGGCGCGCGTACTGCGAACCCGACGCCGGCGACGAGGATCACGGCAAGCGCGGCTCCGAGCGCGGCGAGCGGGATCGAGCCCTGCGCGCTCCCGAACGTGAGGACGATGAACACGACCTCGAGCCCCTCGAGCAACACGCCCTTGAACGAGAGGACGAAGCCGTACCAGTCGAGGCCGGCGCGCTCGATGTGCTCCGCTCCCTCCGCGTCGGCGAGCTCGCGCGCGAAGATCGCGTCCTCGTCGTGCAGTGCCTTGAAGCCGCTCGCGCGGAGGATCGCCTTCCGCAGCCACTGCAAGCCGAAGATGAGGAGCAGGCCGCCGACAACGAGCCGCAACGCGTCGAGCGGGATCGCGGTCAACGCCGGCCCGAGCACGGCCGTGATCGCCGCGAGCGCGAGCACTGCGGCGCCGACGCCCGCGAGTGACGAGCGCCAGCCGCGCGCGAGCGCCGACGCGAGCACGATCGTCAGCGCTTCCACCATTTCGACGGCGCTCGCGAGGAAGGCGGAGAGGACGAGGAAGGCGTTACCAGTGGTCATCCGTCGCCTCCCGAGAGTATCCCGACGCTTCCGCGACGGCGGCGGCGGTTGCCACGTCCTGCGGATACGTGAGCCGCGCCTTGAAGAGCAGCCACGCACTCGCTCCGAGCGGGATGAGCATGACGATGAACGTCCACTCCAATCCCGAATGCCCGCCGCCGAAGACGTGATCCGAGACCGCGCCGAAGAGCAGCGGCGCGATCGCCATCGCGAGCGAGCGGAGGAACGTCCGCACCGACTCGGCCCGTCCCCACAGGGCCGGCGGCATGATGTCGAGCTGGCTCGCCGCGATCGCCGGGTTCTGGAGCGTGAGCAGGAAGACCGCAACGATGAGGTACGGCAGCGCCGAGAATGCGGCGCCGCTGACGAGAGCGGGGAGGAAGAGCACCGTCGCGCCCGCGGCGCCGACGCACGCGGTCCAGATGCGGCCGTTCAGCCGGCCGCGCCGCAGAAGCCAGTCGCCCATCGCACCGCCGAAGAGCACGCCGAGAATCGCGCCGCCGCCGACGCCGAGCAGGAGGAGGTTCGCCTCCGCCTGGTTGATCCCGTAGTGATCCTTCATGAACTCCGTGCCGAAGGTCTGCACGCCGGCGAGGAAGTAGTAACCGCACACGGTCGCGCCGATGAGGAGGATGTTCGTGCGCACGTGGAGCACGTACCGCGCGGCCTGCCAGAGTGATGCTTTCCGCATGTCGCGGCCGGTCGCCAGCTCGGGGTCGGGCTCGATGCCGCGCTCGCGCACGAGCACCTGGGCCGGCGTCTCCTGCGATTGCTCCGCCTCCGGCGGCAGCGGCTCGGTCGCGTGCGCGAGGACGCCCTTCCCGCCGCGCGCCGGCTCGTGCAGCCGCAGCACGAGGTAGCCGAGGATGAGCGCCGGAATCGCAAGGACGACGAACGACGTGCGCCAGCCGCCGATCCACGAGACGGCGGAGATGTCGCCGGTGACCGCAAAGCCGAAGCCTGCGCCGAGCGTCTCTCCCGCGAGGACGAAGCCGTAGATGCGGCCGCGTTCCGACGACGCGAACCAGTCGCCGATGAGCGACGCTGCGAGCGGTCC
Organism: Gaiellaceae bacterium; assembly: GCA_036496305.1. Taxonomy (GTDB): domain Bacteria; phylum Actinomycetota; class Thermoleophilia; order Gaiellales; family Gaiellaceae; genus Palsa-739. The sequence continues at coordinate 67,245 of DASXLJ010000002.1, forward strand.
GGCCGCAGCGACGACCGCGCCGAGGAAGAGTCGCGCGAGCAGTAGCTGGTGGAGGTTCGGCACCGTTGCGCTCCAGAGCATCGCCGCCGCCCAGAGGAAGATCACGAGGCCGAGCGTCGTCGTGCGCCGGACGCGGTCGGCGAGAACGCCGAACGGCAGCGTCGCGACCGCGCCGACGAGCGCCGTGACGGTCACGAGCAGGCCGATGTCGGTGTTCGTGATGTGGAGGCTGTCCTTGAGCGCGGTCGCCGACGACCCGATGGTGGCGGCGTCTGCGCCGGCGAGCCCGAGCACGCACGCGAGGATGACGATCACCCGTGCCCGTTCCTCGCCGCCGAGCAGGCCCGTTACGCCGCCCTGGAGCGAGTGCCACGCGAAGAGCGCAATCGCGAGCGCGCCCTCGGCGATGCGTTGGCCCCGGCTCGAGCTCTCCGGGCTCTGGCTCTCCCCGCTCACGCGGGAATCATTGCGTCAGACGTCGCGGCGCTGTACGAGGACGGCTGCAATCAGGATTGCGGCGACGCAGTACGCGGTGAGGACGAGGCCGCCGGCGAGTGGCGAGAGGCTCGTGGAGTCGGGACGGAGCGTCCACATCGAATCTCCCGCCGTGCTGGGGAGATACTTGTTGATCTTGTCGTGCCAGCTCGTTCCGAGGATGAACGTCAGCGGCGGCAAAACGAAGAAAATCGCTGCAAATGCCGCAATTGAACCGGCCGTGCTGCGGATGATCGCGCCGAGCGCGAGTGCGAAGACGCCGACGAGCATGACGTACACCGGGGCCATGAACAGGGTCCGAGCGATGTTCTGTGTTGCCAGCGAGACCTGCATTCCCGGGACGTCGCTCACGATCGCCTGTGTCTCGAAAAAGCTCACGAGCACCGCCGGCACCATCAGCGCGAGGATGACGAGGGCGTAGTCGAGGAGCTTTGCCCAGAGCACGGGCAGACGCTTCGGCACCGCGGTGAACGTCGAGCGGATCGAGCCGGTCGAGTACTCGGGCGTGATGACGAGAACGCCGAGCACCGCGATCGCGAGTTGCGCGATGAAGATGCCCGGGAGGGCGATCTCGAGCGGCTTGATGTCGAGGCTCTCGTGGTTATGCCAGTGGTGCACCGTGACGAAGGCCGGAATGAGCGGTACCGCGACGACGAGGAAGATCGCGACGCCGAGTGACCACTTCGTCGAACGGACGCTGCGGAACTTCGTCCACTCGGACGACAGCACATGCGAGAACGTCACGCGTCCCGGTGCGTCGAGTGTCGGCAGGGCCGGCGTGACTGCGCTCACGCGGTCGCCTCCGCCGGCTGGGCCGTTTCCTCGGGCTTCGTCGCGCCGAACTCGATCTCGCTGCGCGTGAGCTCCATGAACGCCTCCTCGAGCGACGCCTGCTGCGGCGTCAGCTCGTGAAGCGCGATGCCGGCGGCCGCCGCGGCGTCGCCGACCTGCGCAGCGGTGAGACCGTGCACCTCGACCGCGCCGCGCACGTCGTCCGTGAACGTGATGTCGGGGCCGGCGAGCGTTTCGCACAGACGCGCGAGGTCGGGCGAGCGCACGAGCACGGACTTCCCGGACGCGTGCGCGACGAACTCCTCGACGCTCGTATCTGCGATGAGCTTCCCGCGCCCGATCACGATCAAGTGGTCGGCCGTGAGCGCCATCTCGCTCATGAGGTGGGACGAGACGAAGACGGTCTTCCCCTCGGAGGCGAGGTGCTTGAGGAGGTTGCGGATCCAGTGGATGCCCTCCGGGTCGAGGCCGTTCACCGGCTCGTCGAGGAGCACGGTCTTCGGGTCGCCGAGCAGCGCCGCCGCGATGCCGAGCCGCTGCCCCATTCCGAGCGAGAACTTCCCCGCGCGCTTGCGCGCGACCTCGCGCAGACCGACGAGGTCGATCATCTCGTCGACGCGACGCCTCGGAAATCCGTGCGTCTGCGCGAGCGCGAGGAGGTGGTTGTACGCCGAGCGGCCCGTGTGGACCGAGCGCGCCTCGAGCAACGCTCCGACCTCGTGGAGAGGCGCGGAATGGTCGCGGTAGTGACGACCGTTGACGGTGACATCGCCCTTGTTCGGCGCGTCGAGACCGAGGATGAGGCGCATCGTCGTCGACTTGCCGGAGCCGTTCGGCCCGAGGAAACCGGTGACGACGCCGGGCTGGACGGTGAAGCTCAGCCCGTCGACCGCGCGCTTTTTCCCATAGTTCTTCGTGAGGTCTTGCGCCTCGATCACTTGCGCAACCTACCCCTTCAGCGTGAGTCAGAGGTGAGGATGAGAACGTGACGCTCGCGTTCCTCATCTCGACGCACACGATCGAGGGCTGGCTCGCGTCGTACGGCTACATCGTCGTCTTCTTCCTCGTGATGGGCGAGAGCCTCGGTCTGCCCGTGCCGGGCGAGACGGCGCTCATCGCGGCGGCGCTCTACGCCGGCTCGACGGGAAAGCTCGAGATCCAGACGGTGATCATCGTCGCGGCCGCCGCCGCGATCATCGGGGACAACATCGGCTTCGCGATCGGCCGCTACGGCGGCGCGAAGGTGCTCCTGAAGTACGGCGACAAGGTGCGCCTCCACGAAGGCCGGCTGAGGATCGGGATCTGGCTCTTCCGGCACCACGGCGGGAAGGTCGTGTTCTTCGGACGGTTCGTCTCGGTACTCCGCACGTATGCCGCCTTCCTCGCCGGCGCGAACCGGATGTCGTGGCCGCGTTTCCTCTTCTTCAATGCGACGGGCGGGATCCTGTGGGCGACCGCGTTCGGCCTCGGCTACTACCTCTTCGGCGACATCCTCGAGCGGATCGGCACCGCGCTCGACATCGGGCTCGGCGCGCTCGGCATCCTCGCTGTCGCGGGGTTCGTGTTCTGGATGCGCAGGCGCGAGGCGAGCCTCCAGGCGCGGGCCGACGCCGAGATCACCGGTGACGTCGCCGCGGAGCTCGGTAGAGCCGGGTCGGGGACGTAAGCTGGACCGATGTTCCTCTTCGAGAAGATGTCCAAGATGGTGTCGCCGGAGGACGCGCTCCCCGGTCGCTCCGAAGCGATGCGCGTGCCGGGGCGCCACGAGGTGCTCGGGACGCCGCTCCAGCCTCCGTTTCCGGCCGGGATGGAGCAGCTCGTCGTCGGGATGGGCTGTTTCTGGGGCGCTGAGCGCGTGTTCTGGAAGGCCGACGGCGTCTACACGACAGCGGTCGGCTACGCGGGCGGCTACACGCCGAACCCGACGTACGAGGAGGTCTGCTCCGGCCGCACCGGCCACACCGAGGCCGTGCTCGTCGTCTTCGACCCGGCCGCGATCTCGCTCGAGAACGTCCTCCGCCTCTTCTGGGAAGGCCACGATCCGACGCAGGGCAATCGCCAGGGCAACGACGTCGGCACGCAGTACCGCTCGGCCGTCTACTTCTCGGGTGACGCGCAGCGCGAGGCTGTCGAGGCGTCCCGGGAGATGTTCCAGACGGAGCTGAGAAAGGCGAAGTACGGCACGATCTCGACGGAGATCGCCGAGGCCGGGCCGTTCTACTACGCCGAGGACTACCACCAGCAGTATCTCGCGAAGAACCCGAACGGCTACTGCGGTCTCGGCGGCACGGGCGTCGCCTGTCCCGTCGGTCTCAAGACCGCGTAGTGGAAGTCGGCGTCCACTTCTTCAACCAGACGCTGTCGGGCGGGCCGGCGGCGCTGGCCGCGCACGCGCGCGACACGGCGCAAGCCGCCGAAGCCGCCGGCTGCACGATGTTCACGTGCATGGATCACTACTTTCAGATGGAGGCGTTCACCCGTTCGGAGGATCCGATGCTCGAGGGCTACACGACGCTCGGGTACGTCGCCGCTCACACGGAGACGATGACGCTCGGTCTCCTCGTCACCGGCGTGAGCTACCGCTATCCGGGTCTGCTCGCGAAGATCGTCACGACGCTCGACGTCCTCTCCGGCGGACGCGCGATGCTCGGATGTGGCGCCGCGTGGTACGAGCGCGAGCACGTCGGGCTCGGCGTCCCGTTCTATCCGATCGCCGAGCGGCTCGAACGGCTCGAGGAGACGCTCGAGATCTGCCTCCAGATGTGGAGCGACGACGACGGCCCGTACGAGGGCAAGTATTACCAGCTCGCGGAGACCATCAACGTGCCGGCGTCGCTGAGCCAGCCGTACCCGCCGATCATGATCGGCGGCAGCGGCGAGCGGAAGCTGCTCCGGCTCGTCGCGAAGTACGCCGACGCGAACAATCTCTTCCCGCTCGGCGTCGACGAGCTGCAGCACAAGCTCGACGTCCTCGCGAAGCATTGCGAGGAAGTCGGCCGCGACCGCGCGAAGATCCGCAACACGCTCACGAGCCGCATCTCTCCCGAGACGGACGTCGACGAGTTCGTCGCGGAGATGGCGCAGTACGCCGCGCTCGGGTTCGAGCACGTCCAGCTCGGCCTGCTCGGCGACGAGCCGGCGCAGCTCGTCGAGAGCCGGATCGCGCAGATCGTCCCGCGGCTCGCGGAGCTCTAGGAGCGCCGGACGAATCGGAAGTAGACCGCGACGAACACGAGGACGATCCCGACGTTCGCGGCGAGTCGCGCCCAGACGTGGTGGCGGAAGAAGACGACGTCGACAGCGACGATCACGGCGACCATCGCGATCACGTAGAGCGCGGCGACGGCGGTTCTTCCCACCGCTCCTACTGCAGCCGCTCGGCGAGGTAGCGGATCGCGATCGGGTAGCGGTACTCGATCGAGCCGTGCCCCGCGTCGAAGAGTTCGAAGAAGACGTCGGTGATGCCGAGCTCCTCGAGCTCGCGCCGGAACGCCTCGGCACCGAGGTCGAGGTAGTACTCGTCGCGGTTGCCGGCGTCGATGTAGATCGCGCGCATGCCGCGAAGCGCGTCTGCGTGGCGGCGCGCCATCCGCACCGGATCCCACGCGAGCCAGCGCTGCCAGACGTCGTCCCGCAGCAGCCCCGTCGCCGTGTCGAAAGGAAGATCGATCGTTCCGTCCTCGTTCGCGGAGTACGCCGCCGCCATCGCGTACGTGTTGATGAGGACGTGATCGTTCTTCTTCGTGAACGCGGGCCGTGAGCGGAAGTCGGCCCAGAACTTCTCGAACGAGCCGTCGTAGCTGTCGCGCAACACGCGCGCGGCCTGGGCGAACTCCGGCTGGTAGCACGCCTCGAACAGCGCGTCACCGGCGTGCGTGGCGAGCCCACCGAAGACGTCGGGGCGGAGCATCGGCACGACCATCGCGCCGTATCCGCCGCTCGACTTGCCGGTCAGGCCGCGGTGCTCAGGCCCGGCGAGCGTGCGATAGCGCGCATCGACGAACGGGACGACCTCGTCGCAGAGGTAGCCGAGATAGCGGCCCGTCCCCGGCGAGTCGATGAACTGGGAACCGCCGTAGCTCGTCCAGCAGTCGGCGAAAACGACGATCGCCGGCGGGCAGCCTTCGTCGGCGAACAGTCGGTCGACGTTCTCGGGTGTGCTCGTGCGGAAGGCGCTCCGGTTGTTCCACATGTCGACCTGCCCGGTCATGCCCTGGATCAGGTAGATCGTCGGGAAGCTCCGGTCGGGCTCCGCCTCGTACGCGGGCGGGAGGTAGACCCAGAGCGGCCGGACGTGCGGGTCGCCGAGCGGGTTCCCGCGCAGCAGCTCGCTCTCGATCTCGAGCTCGTCGAGCTTCCCCTGGCGCTCCCGGGACCACGGTTCCATTGCGGCCGTTCTATCAGGTTCCCGGGCCGCCGAGCTTGACGCCCGCCGCGCCTTCTAGACGCGCGAACGTCTCCGGCGTTACGTCAAAGCGTACCCATACAGCGGCGAGCGCTTTCCGGAAGTTCTCCGATGCGGCGGCCTGCGCCTCGATCCACCGGATGCGTCCCTCGTCGTCGCTGATGAATGCTTCAAGCGGGCCTGCTCCCATGACGCCCAGAACGTCGTCGTTCTCGGCGAACTCAGCGATCAGTGTCAAGATCGTCCGCGGCGGCTCCTCCGGACCGCCGTCATCGGTCATAACGATCATTAGATGTACCGCCCACCAGTCGGGATCGTTTCCCTCGTCGTCCGGGTGCTCTCGCATCTCGTACGAACACCAGGCTCGGGCCGTCTCCTCTAAAGACACGAGCTTGAACAGCGTGTCGAACTCGCTGTCCTCCACGAGTTCCTCGAGGTGCCGGGGATCCGCTTTCACGCCACGTATCTAGCACGCTCCTGAGCACGATGCGACCCGGCTAGACTGATTCGCGATGGCCGAGTACGGGACGATGCGGGTCAAGAGCGGTCTCGCGGAGATGCTCAAGGGCGGCGTGATCATGGACGTCGTCGACGCCGAGCAGGCGAAGATCGCCGAATCCGCGGGCGCCGTCGCCGTCATGGCGCTCGAGCGCGTCCCGGCCGACATTCGCCGCGACGGCGGTGTCGCGCGCATGTCCGACCCCGAGATGATCCAGGGCATTCAGGAGGCGGTGACGATTCCCGTCATGGCGAAGTGCCGCATCGGTCACTTCGCCGAGGCGCAGATCCTCCAGGCGCTCGAGATCGACTACATCGACGAGTCGGAGGTGCTGACGCCCGCCGACCTCGAGCATCACGTCGACAAGTGGCAGTTCACCGTCCCGTTCGTCTGCGGCTGCACGAACATCGGCGAGGCGCTGCGGCGCATCTCCGAGGGCGCGGCGATGATCCGAACGAAGGGCGAGGCCGGCACCGGCGACATCGTCAACGCCGTCACGCACATGCGCTCCGTCTTCGGCGCGATCCGTCGGCTCGGCGCGCTGCGCGACGAGGAGCTCTACGCCGAGGCGAAGGAGCTGCGCGCGCCGTACGAGCTCGTCAAGTGGGTCGCGGAGAACGGGAAGCTTCCGGTCGTGACGTTCACCGCCGGCGGCATCGCGACTCCGGCGGACGCGGCTTTGTGCATGCAGCTCGGTGCGGACGGCGTCTTCGTCGGCTCCGGCATCTTCAAGTCGGGCGATCCCGAGACGCGCGCGAAGGCGATCGTCGAGGCGACGACGCACTACATGGACGCGGACATCCTCGCCCGCGTCTCCGGCGGCCTCGGTGAGCCGATGGTCGGCATCTCGACGCAGACTCTCGATCCGTCAGAGCTGCTCGAGACCCGCGGCTGGTAACGCCCTAGTCGCTTAGCGCGGCGATCGCGCCGGGGCCAACGGCCGGTGGCAGCTACCTCACGGCTTTGTTGCAACTCGTCCACAGGCGGGAGACCGCTCCGCGCCTCAAGGCGGTGCGCGGCGGTGGAGAGTGTGTAACACAGTCGTTTCGGTGGCTGCCACCGGCCGTTCGGCTCCGTCCGGTGGACGCGGGATGATGCGCGCCGTGGTCAGAGTGGAGACCAAGCCGATCTGGACTAGCTCTTCGTTCCTCGTCTACGCCGGAGGGCTCACCGTGCTCGGCGGGGCGGCGGCCGGCCTGTCCTACCTCGCCGGCAACTTCGGGGAAGCGGCGACCGCCGGCTGGGCACTCCTCTTCCTCGCAATCGTGTATGCGATCGCGCACGCGCTGCTCATGCGCGGCCGCTGGCTCTCCGCGGGGATCCTCGCGTTCGTCGCGGTGATCCTCTGGGGCGTCTTCCTCTACGACCTCTTCGTGTGGTTCGGCTGGAACGGGATCAAAGGCCTGCACGGCCTCACCGGTTCGCTCGACAGCTGGTCGTGGTCGCGGATGCTCTTCTGGATCCTCGTCCTCGTGGCGGCCGCAATCGACCGGAGGCTCTTCCGATTCCCGTTCATCCGCCTGATCTCGGCGGTCGTCTTCTATCTCTTCGTCGTCGATCTGCTCACGTCGGGCAGCGGGAACTGGTTCGAGGTCGTGACCCTCGTCATCGGATTCGTGTACCTACTGATCGGGACCGCGGTCGGCAAACCCTCGGCGTTCTGGCTCCACCTCGTCGGCGGCGCGCTGATCGGTTACTCGCTCCTGCAGTGGTTCCACACGAGCACGTTCGACTTCGTCGTCATCTCGGTCTTCTCCGTCGTCTTCGTTCTCGTCGCGTACGCGACGCAGCGGTCGAGTTGGGCGTTCTACGGAACGCTCGGGTTCTTCCTCGCGACGATTCACTGGGTCGGTCTCTCTCTGTCGCCCCTCGCGCTTCTCGGGGGCGGCTCTACGGGGTTCCCGCCCTCCGCACACGGCGGCCTCTTCGTCGTCGAGGGGGCAAGTCGGTGGTCGCCGGCGCTCGCGTTCGGCCTCCTCGGCTTCTGGCTCATGCTCCTCGGGATGCTCGGAAAGCGGAAGCGGCGCCGCAAGCACACCGCTGTGGCCATCGAGACGCCCGCCCCGACTCCGGTATAGCGCTCGTTACCATCGAGTCGTGGAACAGCCGCTCAGGATCGGCGTCCTCGCCGTGCAGGGGAACTTCCGCGAGCACGCAGCCGTGCTGCAGCGGCTCGGCGCGGAGCCGGTCGAGGTGCGCCTTCCCGCGCAACTCGACGGGCTCGACGGCTTGGTCATTCCCGGCGGCGAGTCGACGGCGATCGGCCGCCTCATGAGCCTCTACGACCTCGACGACGCCGTGCGCGAGTTCGACGGGCCGATCTTCGGGACATGCGCCGGAATGATCGTCCTCGACCGCGACCACCTCGGCCTCGGCGACTACCGCACCGAGCGCAACGCCTTCGGCCGCCAGGTGCACAGCTTCGAGGCAGACCTCGACATCGGCGACGGAGATGAGCCGCTGCGTGCCGTGTTCATCCGCGCGCCGTGGCTCGACGAGCCAGGCCCCGACGTCGAGGTGCTCGCCGAGGTCGACGGCCACGCAGTGCTCGCGCGTGAGGGTCGGCTGCTCGTCGCGGCGTTCCATCCCGAGTTGACGGACGACACGCGCGTCCACGAGCGGTTCCTGAACATCGTGAGGGAGGAGAAGACAGCCAGTGTCCGGGCATAGCAAGTGGTCGTCGATCAAGCACAAGAAGGGCGCGGCGGACGCGAAGCGCGGCAAGCTCTTTTCCAAGCTGACGCGCGCGATCATCGTCGCCGCGCGCGACGGCGGGCCGGACCCGGCCGCGAACCTCGCGCTCCAGAACGCAGTCGAGAAGGCGCGCGCCGTCTCGATGCCGAAGGACAACATCGAGCGCGCGATCGCGAAGGGCGCCGGCACCGACTCCGACTCGGCCGCGTACGAGACGATCGTGTACGAGGGCTACGGCGCCGCCGGCGTCGCCGTCATCGTCGAAGCGCTGACCGACAACCGGAACCGCACCGCCGCCGAGGTGCGCCACATCTTCACGAAGAACGACGGCAATCTCGGCACCTCGGGTGCGGTCGCGTGGTTGTTCGAGCGGCGCGGCGTCGTCCTCGTGCCGGCCGACGGCGTCGACGAGGACGAGCTGACGCTCGCCGCGGCTGAGGGCGGGGCCGACGACGTGGCGCTCGACGGTTCGTCGTTCGAGGTGCTGTGCGCGGCGGAGCAGTTCACGTCGGTGCGCGACGCGATCGCTGCGGCCGGTTTCCCGATCGACTCTGCCGAGCTGGCGATGCTGCCGAAGACGACCGTCGCCGTCGAGGACGAGAGTGAGGCGAAGAAGATCCTCCGGCTGATCGACCAGCTCGAGGACGACGACGACGTCCAGGACGTGTACGCGAACTTCGACATCCCGGAGAACGTGCTCGAGCTCGTCGCCGGCTAGAAGGAAAGAGAAACGGCGCCCGGAGGCGCCGCTTCACTGGAGATCGGAGGACGCTTTGGCGCCGCTCCTGGTTAGGACACGTAGACCTGCTTCTTGACGGTCTTGAAGTTCGTGCTCGATTGAGCAGCCCTGACCTGCACGATGTAGTACCCCGGCTTGAGCGCGGGGACGGGCTTGAGCTGGATCGTCGCGCTCGCCGCCGGCGTCGTCGTGGTCTTCATCGCCTTGACCTTGTTCTTCAGCAGGACCCAGGCCGTGAACTTCACCGGCTGGTTCGCCTTCGCGGTCACCGTGACGAGCTTCCGCTTCGCGACGACGCTCTTGATCGTCGCGGCCACCGCTGTGGGCGTGGTGGTCGTGGTCGTCGTTCCGCCCGTGACCGTGAAGGAACCTTGCATCTCGGTGTGGTGCACGTCGCACTGATACGTGTACTTGCCCGACGTCAGGTTGACCGTCCATTTCACCGAGCCCGTTCCGTCGATGTCCGTCTTGTCGACGGAGTTCGAGCCAGTACAGCTCGACCCTTTGCACAGGTCGAAGTTGTGAATGGAGGAGTAGTCCGTGATGTCGAACTCGTACGTACCGGGGGCAACTGTCGTTGCAGAGAGGGCGATGTCGTATGCATCGGGACTGCCGGACGTGCCGACGCTGCCGGTGATCGTGCCCGTGAGGTTGTTGGCGCCCGCGCGCGGACTGAGGGCGAGGAAGGCCCCGCCGATGCCGAGAGCGAACACCATGAGAGAGATCAGGAGTTTGCGCATGAAGGAGCCTACGCAGGTCACGCCTGAACGGATTGCGGCGAATTGCGATCCCGTCCGACCTCGTCCCTAGCCTCTTCTCGTGAAAGTAGTAGGCATCGACCCGGGGACGGCTGCGTGCGGGTACGGGATCGTCCAAGAAAGCGGAGGGCGCCTCAAGGCCATCGGCCACGGCTGCTGGTCGACGCCGGCCCGAGAGGACGTGGCGCTTCGTTTGAAGACGATCTACGAGGGGGTGGCGGGTCTCATCGTCGAGCACGCCCCGGATGCGGTGGCTCTCGAGGAGTCGTTCGTCGGCGCAGACGCCCGCATCGCGCTCTCCGTCGGGCAAGCGCGCGGCGCCGTGCTCGTCGCGGCCGCCAACGCGGGAATCGCGTGCCGTGAGTACGCGCCTGCGCGGGTCAAGCAAGCCGTCTGCGGCTACGGGCGCGCCGAGAAGGCGCAGGTACAGCGGATGGTGAAGATGATCCTCGGCCTCGCCGAGCTCCCGACGCCGCACCACGCCGCCGACGCGCTTGCGGTCGCGATCTGCCACGCCATGGCGCCGCCGCTGCTGAAGGCCGCGGGCTAGGCAGCTGACGTGTGCAGGGACTTCAGCTCCGCTGCCGGCTCGAGCTGAAAAGCCATCGGATCGTTTTATCCCGCGACCGGGCGTATTCGATCTCCTGGGCGGTGGTCTCGCCGACGTAGCCGCCCGGGTTGATGACGAGGATTTCGTCGGCGAGGTCTATCCGCTGCAGATGCAGGCGCCGCAAGAGCGCGACCTGCTCGTCCGAAAGCGTCGCCCCCGACGCCCCGCTGAATATGCCGAGCGACAAGACGATACGACCGGCGAGGGTTTCCGTCGCCGCTGCCTCGTCGAACTCTTCTCTGAAGCGACTCGAGCCGCAGAGGCACACCACTCTCGGCCGCTCTGACATCCGGATCAACGCTAACGCCGTGCGCGCCGCGCGTGCTGGAAGGAACGTCCGTTCCCGTGCGTACATTGATGCGGTGATCGCGCGCCTGCGAGGCAAGCCCGTGGCCAACACGCCGGAGGGCCTCATCCTCGATGTCGGCGGGGTCGGCTACCTCGTGCACGCCACGCCGGCGGCGGTGCGGAAGGGCGACGCAAGCGATGAGATCACCGTCGACACGTATCTCCACGTCCGGGAGGACGCGATGCAGCTCTACGGCTTCGCCGACCGCGAGGAGCGCGAGCTCTTCGTCCAGCTCCTCAGCGTCAGCGGCGTCGGGCCCAAGGTCGCGCTCGCGATCGTCTCCGGCTCGCCGGCGGCCGAGCTGCGCCGCGCGATCGTCCGCGAGGACGCTGCGCGCTTCCAGGCGATTCCCGGCGTCGGCAAGAAGACCGCCGACCGGATCGTGCTCGACCTGAAGGACAAGCTCGGCGACCCCGCGCTTGCGCCGGCGTCGGAATCGGGCGATTCTCACGTCGTCGCCCGCGACGCGCTCGTCGAGCTCGGCTGGTCGCTCCTCGACGCCGAGCGCGCGCTCGCCGAGGTCGACGACGACCTCCCGCCGGAGGAACGCGTCCGGCTCGCGTTGAAGAGGGCCGCATGAGCACGCAGTTTCTGACCCCCGAGGTCCGCGAGGACGAGGAGGAGCTCGAGCGCAGCCTCCGCCCGCGCCGGCTCGACGAGTTCGTCGGCCAGGCGCGTGTCAAGGAGCAGCTCGCGATCGCGCTCGACGCGGCGAAGGGGAGGGGCGAGGCGCTCGACCACGTCCTCCTCGTCGGGCCGCCCGGCCTCGGCAAGACGAGCCTCGCGCACATCCTGCGCGAGGAGCTCGGTGTCGGCATCCGCTCCGTCGCAGGGCCGGCGCTCGAGCGCAAGGACATCGCCGCGATCCTCACCGCGGTCGAGGCGCGCGACGTCGTTTTCGTCGACGAGATCCACCGCCTTGGCCGCGCGGCAGAGGAGATTCTCTATCCGGCGCTCGAGGACTTCCGCCTCGACATCGTGATGGGACAGGGCACGGCGGCACGCACGCTGACGATCGATCTCCCGCCGTTCACGCTCGTCGGCGCGACGACGCGCACCGGCCTGCTCACGTCGCCGTTACGCGACCGCTTCGGCATGACGTTCCGGCTCGACTACTACGAGCCCGGCGAGCTTGCCGCGATCGTCGCGCGCTCGGCACGGATCCTCGGCGTCGAGATCGCCGCCGACGCCGCCGAGGAGATAGCCGGCCGCTCGCGCGGCACGCCGCGCGTCGCGAACCGCATCCTCCGCCGCGTGCGCGACGTCGCCGAGGTGCGCCACGAGGGCGCGATCACGACGGCGATCGCGCGCGAGGCACTCGACCTGCTCGAGGTGGACGAGGCGGGCCTCGAGCGGCTCGACCGCGATCTGCTCCGCGCGATCGTCGAGAAGTACGCCGGCGGCCCTGTCGGCGTCAACACGCTTGCCGCGTCGCTCGGCGAGGAACCCGACACGATCGAGTACGTCTACGAGCCGTTCCTTCTGCAGCTCGGCTTCATCGCGCGCACACCGCGCGGACGCACGATCACGCCGCTCGGCCGCGCACACGTGGGCGCGGCAATAGCGGAGCCCGAGCCCGACTCTCGCCTGTTCTGAAGCGGATTCTCGTCACCGGCATGTCCGGCACCGGCAAGTCGAGCGCGCTCGCAGAGCTCGCCCGCCGCGGGTATCGCACGGTCGACACCGACGAGCCGGGCTGGAAGCGCGGCGAGCTCTGGGATGAGGAGAGGATCGCGCGGTTGCTTGCCGAGGACGGGCCGACGCTCATCCTCTCGGGGACCGTCGTGAATCAGGGCCGCTTCTACGACCGCTTCGACACCGTCGTCCTCCTCAGCGCTCCGGCCGATGTGATCCTCGAGCGCATCGCGGCGAGAACGAACAATCCGTGGGGCAAGTCGCCGGCGCAGCGGGACTTGATCCTCGAGCAAATCCGTGAGGTCGAGCCGCTGTTGCGCGCGACATGCACGCACGAGATCGACGCAAGCCGGCCGCTCGCCGATGTCGTCGAGCGCCTCGTCGAGATCGCGAGCTAGGCTCGCACAGTGCCCGAGCTCTGGACTCCCGTTCCGCACCTCCCGAACGACGAGTTCGTGGCGTCGCTGCTCAAGGCGATCGCGAACTTCGCAGAGGCGACGGGCGTGGAGAGGCCGCTCGTCGAGGTCGAGCTCACCGACACCTCGCGCTTTCTCCTCGACCACATCGACCCGGCGCCGGGCTTCGGGATGGTGACGCTCTACGTCGCCGACGCGCGCGACGACGCGCCCGACGCGCTCATCGTCCCGCTCGGCTCCGTCCGCCGGATCGAACTGCGGACCGCGCCGGAGAAGAGCGACGCCTTCGGCTTCACCGTTCCGCCGGCGACGTAGACGAGCCATGGCGCGACGAGGAGTGCCATGACGTCGAACCAGACGTAGCCGCTCGCGACGCCGCTCGGCGGGTTCCCGTCGGGGATCCCGAGCCCGGGCAGCGACGTTGCCCAGCGCCATGTCCCGATCGACGTGCCGTAGAGCTCGAGCGCCGCCACGACGACGAAGACGCCCGCGTAGGTGGCGCGCAAGCGCGAGCGCCAGAGGAAGACGAGGAGCAGCGGCACTCCGAACGCGCCGGCGACGTCGAGTCGCGGGAGGACGGTGAGCCCGGCGATTCCCCACGTGGCCGCGCCGATCGCCGCAATCCAGACGAGCGGCCGCTTCGGTAGCGCGCCCGCGAGCGCGAGACCGCTGAGGTAGACAAGGCCGTGTGCCGGAGGGATGAACAGCGGAAGGTTGTGGAGGCGGTAGTGGTAGACGCCCCAGACGAGCGAGCCGGTCACCTCTCCGACCGTCGCGAACACGACCACGCCGAGCGCCTGCGCGCGCGCGAGCGGTGCGAGCGGCACGAGCGCGGCGGCGAGCACCGCGAAGGTCAGGACGCCGAGCCCGTACTGGACGTCGCGGCCGACCTGCGTGTCGACGGCGAGCAGCGCGGCTAGGTAGGCCGGAAGCGCGAGCGCGTACCAACGAGGTGTCGACCTTTCCGCTCCGGCGCCGCCCATGTCGGCGCCTCCGCTCTTGATGAGCTCCGTCGAGCCTACGCTCATGGGCGGTACTGGAGCTTGTGCCAGCTCGGCGTGGGGAGGAGCTCGAGCAGCGCCCGTCCGCCGTTCGTGTCGGCGTACGTGAAGTCCTGGCTCTCCTCGTCAAAGTCGACTTCGAGGAGGCCTTCCTTCACGCGGTGGTCGAGCCACGCTCCGCGGAAGACGAGCTTCTTGAGCCAGTAGACGAGCGATTCGCCGCGCACGAGCGCGAGCGCGTCCCAGTTCTCGACCAGATATGCGCCGAGCGTGCTTCGGGGCTCTCCGATCGCGTCGCGTTCGACGAGCTCGACGAGATCCGCCGTCTCATCGGCGTCGAGCTCCGCCGACGGGACGAGGCCAAGCCGGACGGCGGCCGCGGTGACGCGCTCCTCGAAGTCGGCTGCGCTGAAGGAGAAGCGGTAGCCGAGGAACTCGACGATGTAGTCGTCGCCCGAGTGGTAGTTGCCGGCCGCCTCCACGACGGGAGCGTACGTACCCTGACCCCATGCGCGTACTCCGCTACTCGCTTGCGCTCGTCGTCGTTGTCGGCCTCGTGGCGCTGACGGCGTGGCTCATGTCGTGGTCGTTCGGACGGGCGGTCACGCTCGCGCCGGTGATCGTGATCGGCGGGGCGGCGCTCGTCGGTCTCGTGCTCCTGTGGGGGAAGGTCGCGTGGGAGCAGTTGCGCGAGATGCGTAACCCGCGCCGCGTCCTTGCGTATTGGCTGATCGGCCTCGCGTTGCTCGTCGTGCTGACGCTGCTAGGCGTCAAGCTCCCGAGCGAGACCGGCTAGCAGGCGGTCGACGTCGTCTCGGGTCGTGTACGCCGCGACCGAGATGCGGAGGAGGTCGTGGTCGGCTCCGGCAACGGGAATCTCGACGCGATGGTTCGTGAAGAGCCGGTCGCGGAGGCCAGGATCGGGGCGTGGCAGCCGGACGCTCGCCATCTGACCGAGCATGTCGTCCGGCGCGAGCGGCTCGGTGCCGAGAGCGTCGCATAGCTCCACGCGAACCTCGCGTGTAAGGGCGCGACAGCGCTCGCGGACGGCGTCCCAGTCACGCTCCGCCTGATAGTGGATCGCGTCCGGTACTGCGAGCCACGCCGCCGGGTCGCGCGTCCCCTGTGTCTCGATCCGTTCCTGGAAGGTGCGCCCCTCGGCGTAGCCCCAGCTGACGATCGCCGCGTCGACGCGTTCCTGCCACTCCGGGCGGGCGTGGAGAAAGCCGGCGCCCTTCGGCGCGAGCAGCCATTTATGCGTATTGCCCGAATAGAAGTCGGCCCCGAGCGCCACGAGGTCGACCGCCACATGCGCGGGGGCGTGCGCGCCGTCGACGATGGTCACGAGTCCGAGCTCGCGCGCGCGGGAGACGATCTCGTCCACCGGCACGACGAGCGCCGTCGAGGAGGTTATGTGGCTGACGTAAACGACGCGCGTTCGCTCGGTTGCGTGCGCGAAAAGCGCCTCGACGAGCTCCGCGGCGCTCGGCAGCGGGAGCGGGATCGGTGCGCGGACGTATCTAGCGCCGGTGCGCTCGGCGAGCCACTCCCACGCGAGGTCGCACGCGCCGTACTCGAGGTCGGTGGTGAGGATCTCGTCACCGGTCCCGAGGTCGAGCGAGCGAGCGGCGAGGTTGACACCCGTCGTCGCGTTTGTGACGAAGGCGAGGTCGTCCGGGGGTGCGTTGAGGTAGCCCGCGAGGGCGGTGCGTGCGGTCGTGAGGAGCGTGGGGAGACGGCGGTCGAGGAAGTCGATCGGCTCCCACTCGAGGTCACGCTGGTGCGCCTGGTAGCGGTCGAACACCGGCCGCGGGCATGCGCCGAACGAGCCGTGGTTGAGGAACGCCACGTCGGGGTCGAGGAGGAAGTCGCGGCGGAGCTCTTCTGCGGGCAGCGCGGTCATCCGACACCTTTTCTACTCCATCCCGAGCCCCCACCCACCCGGGGAACGGTCGCAGCGTGCCGCTGCAACCGTGACAGCGGAGTCGAAACTTTGTGCCAAATGCGCAACCGGAGGCTCGTTTGCGGCTCAGAGCCACCGATTCCGTCCGCACCTCTCCGTAGCGTGGCTGGACGATGCACGACGGCACCTGGACCCTCGCCGACTGCCCTCCTGGCGCTCAGGCGGAGCTCGCGCGCACTCTTGGCGTGTCCGCCGTCACGGCCGCTGTCCTCGCGCGGCGCGGCTATCTCGATCCCGCTGACGCTCGCCGTTTTCTCGAAGGCGAGCAGCCTCCGCACGATCCGTTCCTGCTCGGCGACATGGAGGCTGCATGCGCGCGCCTCCGCGCGACCGTCGCCGCCGGCAAACGGATCTGCGTCCACGGCGACTACGACGTCGACGGGATCGCCGCGACGACGCTCGCAGTCCTCCTTCTCCGCGAGCTCGGCGCCGACGTCGACTGGCACCTCCCGAGCCGCTTCGACGAGGGCTACGGCGTCAGCCGCGGCACGCTTGCCCGGCTCGCCGACGAAGGGTGTGGGCTCGTCCTGACCGTCGACTGCGGCATCACCGCCGCAGACGAGGTCGCCGAAGCCGCCGCGCGCGGGCTCGAGGTGGTCGTTACCGACCACCATCGCCCCGCCCAAACCTTGCCCGACTGCCCGATCGTCGCGACGCGTCCGTCGGACTATCCGTTCCCGGAGCTCTGCGGAACCGGGGTCGTCTACAAGCTCGGCCAGGCGCTCTTCGGCGTCGACTCGGAGATCCCCAAGCGGCATCTCGATCTCGTGGCCCTCGCCACGATCGCCGACGTCGTCCCGCTCGTCGACGAGAACCGCTCGCTCGCGATTGCAGGTCTCCGCGCGCTCGCGCGAACGTCGAAGCCGGGGTTGCGTGCGCTCATGCGTGCGGCCGGAGTCGATCCCGCAAGCCTCGACGCCGGCGCGGTCGGTTTCCGGCTCGCGCCGCGCCTCAATGCAGCCGGCCGGCTCGGGCATCCGCGCCAAGCGCTCGAGCTCCTGCTCACCGAGGACGAGAACGAGGCGCGCCGTCTCGCCGACTCGCTCGAGGAACTCAACAAGGAACGCCAGGCCGTGGAAGGCCGCATTCTCCGCGAGGCGATCGCTCAAGTGGAGGCGTGGCCACCCGAGCAGCGCGCCCGGCGCGCGTACGCCGTCGCCGGCGCCGACTGGCACGAAGGCGTCATCGGGATCGTCGCGTCCCGGCTTGTCGAGCGCTACAACCGTCCCGTCGTGCTCATCGCGGGCAGTGGGGACGAGCGCGATTGGAAGGGGTCTGGGCGCTCCGTCCCCGCGTTTGACCTCCACGGCGCGCTCGGCGCATGCTCGGACTTGCTCGGCCGCTGGGGCGGCCATCGCGCCGCTGCCGGCTTGTCGATCCAGCCCGAGAACGTCGAGGCGTTCGCGGCAGCTTTCGCGCGACACGCTGAGAGTGCTCTCGACGAGTCCGACCTCGAGCCCGTCACGCGCATCGACGCGATCATCGGGCGCGACGAGCCGCTGTCCCTCGACCTCTGCGGCGAGCTCGCGCGGCTCGCTCCGTTCGGATTGGGCAACCCCGCGCCGACGCTCCTTGCTGCAGGAGTCGGAGTCGCCGATCTCGCAACGGTCGGCGACGGGAAGCATCTCCGCTTCCGGATCCGCCGCTCCGGACGCGACGGAGGAAGCGCGATCGCGTTCGGCCAGGGCTCGCGCCTCGAAACGTTCCGGCCCGACGATCGCTATGACGTCGCGTTCCGGCTCGAGGAGAACCACTGGAACGGGACGGTGTCGCCGCAGCTCGTTGTCCGGCGGGTGTTCCCGACGACCCCGCGCTATCTCGAGCTGCGCGAATGGCTCGCCGGCGAGTGGCGGAGACCCGTCGCGGCCCGCGACGCCCAGGCGACTGCGATTTTCGCCGAGCTCGGCCTCGACGACGCGTCACTGGCGGGCGGCGCGCGCCGTGATCTGCTCGAATCCGCGCAGTTCAGGGCGCTACTGGCCGAGCCGCCGCCGCTCGCGCAGGCTGCGTAATGCGCGAACACCGCCTGGCGGAGCGGGGTCGGCTAGCGAGAACCGCTTAGGCACTGGGCGAGCGCTGCGGCGAGCCGCTGCCTCGCGCGGCGGCGCGAGCGAAACCGGTGAAAGGTGAGCATGGGAACCGTCACTTCGTTCCTGTAACGGCCGTTCCTCCCGCAAGGGTTCGGCCAAGAGATGCCTGAGTACACTGAAAACGTGACCGCTATCGGGACGGGTGAGAGGCGCGAGGAGCTCCTCGAAGGCCTGCTCACCGAGCTAACGGCCCAGCGCGGCGATGTCGGCGTCGAGCTCGTGACGCGCGCCTTCCGCTACGCCGCCGCCGCCCACGAGGGCCAGCTGCGCCGCTCCGGCGAACCGTTCATCACGCACCCGGTCGGCGTCGCGATGATCTGCGTCGGCCTTCGCCTCGACGAGGAGACGATCGCCGCCGCACTTCTCCACGACGTCGTCGAGGACACGGAGATCGAGCTCGACACCCTCCGGGACGAGTTCGGCGCCGAGATCGCCGCGCTCGTCGACGGCGTGACGAAGCTCACGCGCGTGCAGTTCCAGACCCGCGAGCAGGCGGAGGCGGAGAACTACCGGAAGATGGTCGTCGCGATGGCCGAGGACGTGCGGGTCATCCTCATCAAGCTCGCCGACCGCCTCCACAATCTCCGCACGATCGAGTACCAGACGAAGAAGAACCAGGTCCAGAAGTCGAAGGAGGCGCTCGAGGTCTACGCGCCGCTCGCGCATCGACTCGGCATTCACGCCCTCAAGTGGGAGCTCGAGGATCTCTCCTTCCAGACGCTTCACCCGCGCAAATACGCGGAGATAAAGACGATGGTCGCCGAGCGCCGCGCCGACCGCGAAGGCCACGTGGCGGAAGCCGCCGACGTCCTCCGCCGCGAGCTCGAGAAGGTCGACATCCCCGTCGATATCTCCGGGCGCGCGAAGCACTTCTACTCGATCTACGACAAGATGACCCGCAAGGGCCGCGAGTTCAACGAGATCTACGACCTCACCGCGATGCGCGTCATCGTCGAGCGGGACGGGGAGGAGGGAACCCGCGACTGTTACGGAGCGCTCGGGCTCATCCACTCGCTCTGGAAGCCGATGCCGGGCCGCTTCAAGGACTACATCGCGATGCCGAAGTTCAACGGCTACCGCTCCCTCCACACGACCGTGATCGGCCCGGAAGGGAGACCGCTCGAGATCCAGGTGCGCACGCGCGAGATGCACGAGGCCGCCGACCTCGGCGTTGCCGCGCACTGGGCGTACACCCGCGACGGGCGCCGCTCGACGAAGCGCGCCGACGACGAGTGGAACGCATGGGTTCGCTCGCTCATGGACATCCATCACGACGAGTCCGACACGACCGAGTTCGTCAAGAGCTTCCGCACCGATCTCTTCGACGAGGAGGTATTCGTCTTCACGCCGAAGGGCGAGGTCAAGACGCTGCCCGCGGGCTCGACGCCGATCGACTTCGCGTACGCCGTCCACACCGACGTCGGTCATCGCACCGTCGGCGCGAAGGTCAACGGCCGGATCGTGCCGCTCCACTATCACCTCCGCAGTGGCGACCGGGTCGAGATCCTCACCGGCAAGTCCGCAGCGCGCGGGCCGTCGCGCGACTGGATGTCGATCGCCGCGTCATCGCGCGCGCGCAACCGCATCCGCCAGTTCTTCTCGCGTGAGCAGAAGGAGGATCTCGAGGAGAAAGGCCGCGAACTGCTCGAGCACGCGCTCAAGCACCAGAACCTCCCGTACAAAAAGCTCGCCGGCTCAGCGGTGCTCGCCGGCGTGATCCGCGAGTCGGGCTACAAGAAGGCCGACGAGTTCTACATCGCGCTCGGCTCCGGGAAGCTCGTCGCGTCGACGATCGTCAACAAGGTCCTCGAGCAGCTCAAGGTGAGCGAGGTCGCGCCGGAGCCCGTCACGGTCAAGAAGCCGCGCGCCCGCGAGGCGGCGGGCAGCGACACGTACGGCATCAACGTCATCGGTGTCGACGACGTGCTCGTCCGGCTCGCGCGGTGCTGCACGCCGGTTCCCGGTGACGACATCGTCGGCTACATCTCGCTCGGCAAGGGCATCACGATCCACCGCGGCGACTGCCCGAACGTGCGCGCCCTCCGCCGCAACCCCGAGCGGTTCACGCCGGTCGAGTGGGAGGGAGGCGGCACGCAGAGCTTCCGCGTCCAGATCGCGCTCGATTCATGGGATCGCCCGCGTCTGCTCGAGGACGTGGCTCGGACATTCGCCGAGCACGGCGCGAACATCGTCGCGTACGGCGGCACCGTCGAGGACGACATGGCGCGTAACTGGTACACGTCCGAGATCGGCGATGTGAAGGCGCTGCGCGGCCTCCTTACGGCGCTCCGGAATGTCGACGGCGTCTTTGACGCGCGCCGCATGACGCCCTCTTAGGGCTGCCACTCCTCCCCGTCGGTGTCCCAGCCGACGAGGCAGAGGTCGGCGATCTCGGCGGCGACGACCTCGAGGTGCGATGCGTCGACTGCGCCGTCGGCCGCGAGCTCCGCGACGCGCGTGTCCCGCCATACGACGGGAACCGCGGCCCGCTCGTCCGGTTTTGGTTCGCCTGCCTGAGGACCGAGCACGAGCTCGTCTCCCTCGACGAAGAAGACGCCGGCCCACGAGCAGTCGTCGCGCGCGGCGAGCTCGGCGACCGTCGCGCGGAGCTGGTCGTCGGCGTCAGGCATCGAACGGCGCGCGGTAGTCGGCCGGGATCTCGATCGGCCTCCGCGCTTGCGGGTCGATGAAGACGAGGGTCTGATGCGCGGTAACGAGGAGCTTGTCGTCCGGCACGTGGAAGGCGGCGAACTCGAACGTCATGCTCGTTCGCCCGATCTTGGCCACGCGAACCCGGATCTCGAGCTCGTCATCGAACCGCGCGGGCGCGAAATACTCGACGTCGTTGGCGCGCATGACGAACTCGCCGAACGTGTCGCGGTGGAGGAGGCCGAGCGACCGCAGCCACTCCGCGCGCGCGAGATCGAAGTACGGGTTGTAGCGGCCGTAGTAGACGACGCCCTGCGCGTCGGTATCCGAGAACGCGACCCGCGTCCTCACCGAGAAGGCGTAGTCCTCGCTCACGAGCGGATCACGCCGAGCACCTCGTCGCGCTTCTCCTCCATCAGCTCCTGCGAGGTCGCTTCGAGATTGAGGCGCAGGAGCGGCTCGGTGTTCGAGGGGCGGACGTTGAAATGCCACTCGCCGAGGTCGACGGACAGCCCATCGAGGTGCGTGACTGTCCCGTCGCTCCCGTAGCGCTCCTTCAGCTCCTGGAGCTTGAGCGCGACGTCGGCGACGGGCGTGTTGATCTCGCCGGTGATGAAGTACTTCGCGCGGAGTGGCGCGAGGATCTCCGAGAGCTTCCGGCTCTTCTGCGAGATGAGCTCGAGCATCAGGAGAAACGGGACGACGCCCGTGTCGGCCTGCGTGAAGTCGCGGAAGTAGTAGTGGCCCGACACTTCGCCCGCGAAGACCGCGTCGTTCTTGCGCATCAGCGTCTTGATGAACGCGTGCCCGACGCGGCTGACGACTGCGACGCCACGTGCGCTCTCGATCGTGTCGGGCACGGCGTGGCTCGCGCGGACGTCGTAGATGACGTTCGCGCCCGGCTCGCGCGCGAGGATGCTCTCGGCGAAGAGCGCGGTCGAGAAGTCGCCGGGAACGAACTCGCCGGTGTCGTCGACGAAGAAGCAGCGGTCGGCGTCGCCGTCGAATGCCACGCCGAGGTCGGCCCCCTCCTCGAGCGTCTTGCGGACGATGAACTCGCGATTCTCGGGGAGGAGCGGGTTCGGCTCGTGGTTCGGGAACGAGCCGTCCGGCTCGAAATAGCAGCGCACCGCCTCGATCGGCAGATGCTCGAGGACAGGCGGGAGCATCGTGCCGGCCATCCCGTTCGCGGCGTCGATCACGACTTTGAGCGGGCGGATCGCGGACACGTCCACAAACGACAGCACCCGAGCGACGTATTCGGGCCAGATGTCGTACGCCTGAGCACTTGCGGTTCCGGCGCTTTCATAGGCGGTGTCGGACACCGCGCGGTCGCGCACATCGAGCAGTCCCGACTCGCCGCCGACGGGGAGAGCCCCGCGCCGCACGATCTTCATCCCCGTGTACTCCTTCGGGTTGTGCGAGGCGGTGACCATGATCCCGCCCTCGAGCCCGAGCGAACCGACCGCGAAATAGACCATCTCCGTCCCGACGAGCCCGATGTCGAGGACGTCGCAGCCTGCGGCCGTCGCGCCGCGGATCACGGCCTCCTGCATCGACGGCGACGAGAGCCGCATGTCGCGGCCGACCGCGATCTTCCGCGGCTCGAACTGCTCGACGTAAGCGCGGCCGATCGCCTCGGCACCGGCCTCGTCGAGCTCTTCGGGATAGATCCCGCGCACGTCGTATGCCTTGAAAACCTTCGGATCGAGCATCGCGTCGATGCTATTCGCGGACGAGGAGGACGTCGCCGATCAACCGCGTCGAAGCGGCGTCGGGCGATTCGCTGATCACGGTTGCGGGGCGCTCAAAACGAGCGAGCGCGTCCCGCAGAGGCTCGGCGCGGAGCGTCCCCTCGCCATAGGGCAGGTGCTTCGTCTCGTTGCGGTTCGCGTACTGGATATCGCTGAAGTGGATGTGGAATGGCGCGCCCGGCTCGAGAACCGCGTGGGCCGCCGCGAGAGCCTCGGCAAAGCGGTCGGCGTCGAGGAACTCGCCGTCGCTCGTCGCGTGCATGTGCGCGAAGTCGAGGACGGGGCGGACGAAGTCGACGGCGCCGGCGATCGCGACGACATCGTCAACCGTGCCGAGGTCACGGACGCGGCCCATCACCTCGACACCGAACGGGACGAGGCGGTCCTTTCCCTCGAGCCGTTCGCGGAGGTCGCCGAGCTGGTCGACGACATCGGCGATGGCGTGGTCGCGCTCGCGGCCGAGGAGGAAGCCGGGGTGGAAGACGATGAGCTTTGCGCCGCACGCTTTCGCGAGCCCGGCGGTGTGGTCGAGCATCCCGAGCGCCATCTTGAACTTCTTGCCGCGGTCGGCGTGCCCCATGAATGCCGCGAGCGGTGCATGGACGGAGAGCGCGACATCGGCCGCGGCGGCGGCTTCGCCGAGGAGCGGCGCGGTGTCGTAGTCGAGCCAGAAGCCGCCGGCGAAGCCGAACTCGCACGCGCGGTAGCCCTCGGCCACGAGCGCGGCGAAGGCCGCGTCGAAACTCTCCTCCCGCGGCAGATCGGACGGGCCGAAGCGAATCTCTCCCACGGGCGCAGCTTATGAGAGTCGAGGCTCCTCGTACTCCATCCCGAGCCCCCACCCACCCAGGGGAGAGGTGAAGCGTGCCGCTCCACCTGTGCCGGCGGCGTGCCAACTTTGCGCCAATAGCGCAGAGACGGGACCGACAAACCGGTGCTGGGAGTGCCGTCCGACCCTGTTTCTACTTTGTCGGCATGTCCAAGCACCCGTCACGTCTTGACCTTCTCGAGCTCGACATCGACCTCCGCCTCACCGACCTCTGGCGTGAGACTGCCGAGGTGAGCGAGTGGAATCTCGAGGTCGTCGCTGCGTTCCTCCGCGCGGCCTACGGCAAGGGCTACTGCGACGCGCTGACCGAGGACGCCCCGGGATCGCTCTGCCACGAGCACGGCTACCGCATCCCGGATCGCGAGGCGGCCAAGCGGTCCGCCGAGCCGCACAAGCGCGCGGCCTAGGCGCACCTCCGTCCGCCGAGGTGGGAACCGGCGCTGGGCTTCACCAGCCGGGGCTACGATGCGGATGTGGGAGCCAGTCCTGCGCGGCTCGTGATTGCGTTGTCTGTGGCAGCGGCGCTCGCGATTTTTGTCGTCTACACGGCGCTCGCCGGTGCGGGCGTCGCGCAGCTGACCCCGAGCACGGTCTCCGGCGCCAAAGGCACCGTTCTTCTCGTCGGCAAGGTCGTCGGGCCGGTGCAGCAGCTGAACGGCGGTCACCGCCGCTTCGCTGTCAAGGACATCAACGGCAGCAACCCCGCCCGCGTCTACGTCGATTACAGCGGTAGCGTCCCCGACCTCTTCGGTCCGAAGAAGGACATCTCGGTCTCCGGCCGGATGCGCAACGGCTCGTTCGCGGCGCAGCCGGGATCCTTGATCACGAAGTGCCCGGATCACTACGCGCCGGCGAAGAAGCCCTCCGCCAACACGTAATGGCCCCGCTCGGGCGCGCAGCGCTCCTCCTTGTCTTCGGCCTCGTCGCGTACGCGCTCGTCGCAGGCTCGTACGCCGCCTGGCGCAAGCGCCGCCGCCTCGCGCTCTCCGCACAGAACGCGCTCATCGCCGCGTTCCCGGCGACGCTCATCGCCTCCGCCGTGCTCGTCATCGCGCTCGCGCGCCACGACTTCACGTTCGCGTACGTCGCCGAGCACACGAGCCACAACCTGCCGCTCACGTACACGCTCTCGGCGTTCTGGGGAGGACAGGAAGGCTCGCTCCTGCTGTGGCTCCTCATCCTCACCGGCTACGCCGCGCTCGCCGTCTGGCTAAACCGCCGCCAGCGGGAGCTCATGGCGGGGACGGTGCCCATCTTCGGGCTCATCGCCGTCTTCTTCAGCTTCATGCTCTGCTTCGTCTCGAGCCCGTTCCATCAGCAGCCCGCGCCCGCCGAAGGCGCCGGGATGGTGCCAAGCCTCCAGAACCCGTACATGCTCGCCCACCCGCCGATGCTCTATCTCGGCTACGTCGGTCTTGCCGTTCCGTTCGCATTTGGGATGGGCGCGCTCCTCTCCGGCCGCACCGACGAGCGCTGGATCGTCGCCACGCGCCGCTGGACGCTCGCGGCGTGGACGTTCCTCGGCGTCGGCCAGCTCCTCGGCGCGCACTGGGCGTACACGGAGATCGGCTGGGGCGGCTACTACGCCTGGGATCCGGTCGAGAACGCTGCGCTCATGCCGTGGCTCGCCGCGACTGCGTTCCTCCACTCGGTGATGATCCAGGAGAAGCGCGGGATGCTGAAGGTCTGGAACATGGTGCTTGTCGCGCTCGCGTTCAACCTCTCGCTCTTCGGGACGTTCCTCACGCGCTCGGGCATCATCGACTCGATCCACTCGTTCTCGCAGAGCTCGATCGGCGGCTGGTTCATGGGCTTCCTCATCTTCATGGTCGTCTTCTCCGCCGTGCTTATCCTGTGGCGGAACAGCGACCGCGGCGGCGCGATGTTGCGGTCGAAGACGAAGCTCGAATCGCTCGTCTCGCGGGAGGCGACGTTCCTCTACAACAACCTCCTCCTCGTTGCGCTTGCGCTCACGATTCTCTGGGGCGTGCTCTATCCGATCCTCTCCGAGGCTGTCCGCGGGCAGACGCGCTCGGTGGGCAAGCCGTACTACGACTTTTTCCTCCACACGTTCGGAATCCCGTTGCTGCTGCTGATGGGGATCGGCCCGCTCGTCGCGTGGCGAAGGGCATCGCTGCGCTCACTCGGCAAGACCTTCGTCATTCCCTTTGCGACGGCGGTGATCACGGGGGGAATCCTGCTCCTCCTCGGCTTCGGCAGTTCGTGGGTCGGGCTCCTCGCGTACACGTTCTCGGCGTTTGTCCTCGCCTCGATCGTGCTCGAGTTCGTGCGGGGCCGCGCAGCCGCAGGTGGCATCTTCCGGCTCATCTCGCGCAACCGCCGCCGCTACGGCGGTTACATCGTTCACGCCGCGATCGTCCTCCTCGCGATCGGGATCGCCGGCTCGAACTCGTACCAGACGATCCGCGAGCAGCACCTCCGTCCCGGCCAGTCGATGGAGATCGCCGGGTACACGGCGACGTACCGCACCGTGAGCGGGGTCAAGGGGCCGGATTACACCGGCTTCCGCTCGCTGTTCTCCGTCACCGGGCGAGGCGAGAGCTTCACCGTCGATCCGGGGATGAACAACTACGACGCGGGCGTCGGGGCGTCGACCGAGGCGTCGATCTACCACGATCCGCGGACGCTCGGCGATTTCTTCGCGACCGCGCAGCTCCTGAGTGCGAAGACGCAGGCGATAGACGTGAAGCTCTACGTCAAGCCGCTCGTCAACCTCGTCTGGGTCGGCGGTCTCCTCTTCGTCTTCGGCGCGCTCGTGGCGATGTGGCCGGACGCCGTCGAACAGCGCCGTCTCGCGGCCCGGTACGAGGCGGGCGCCGCTCCCGCCGGCGTCTAGTCATGGCGTGGGGACTGGCCTTCGCGGCGGCGCTCGCGGTCGTCGCCGTCGTCTTTGTCGCGCGGCCATTCCTGCGCGAGCCGACGCCCGCAAGCGATCGCCTCGACGAGCTCGCCCCGGAGGCGCGGCAACGGCTCGCGCTCGCCGAGGCGCGCGATCGCGCTCTCATGGCGCTGAAGGAGCTCGAGTTCGACCACCGCACG
>DASXLJ010000003.1:0-141062 GCA_036496305.1 Gaiellaceae bacterium
CCTAACGATCGTTCGGTCCGGGAGGGACAATGGCAGCTGTAGAAATTCCCCACGACGAGCAGGCATTTATCGAGTACGTCCAGTCGGGCGGGCAGGTCGAGACGACCGACTGGATGCCCGACGAGTACCGGCGCCTGCTCATCAAGTTCATCGAGATGCACGGCAACTCGGAGCTTATGGGCGTTCTGCCCGAGCGCGAGTGGATCCTCCGCGCGCCGACGCTCCAGCGCAAGCTCGCGCTGACGGCGAAGGTGCAGGACGAGGTCGGCCACGCGCAGCTCATCTACCGCGTCGCCGAGGATCTCGGCAAGCCGCGCGCCGACATGCTCGCCGACCTCATCTCGGGCAAGGCGAAGTTCCACAACGTCTTCCATTACCCGACGTACACGTGGGGAGACGTCGGCGTCATCGCGTGGCTCGTCGACGCGGCGGCGATCATCAGCCAGAAGGCGCTCCTCAAGTGCTCGTACGCGCCGTACGCGCGGATCATGAAGAAGATCTGCTGGGAGGAGTCGTTCCACATCCTCCACGGCCGCGACGTCATCCTCGCGATGGTCACCGGCACGCCCGAGCAGTTCGAGCTCGTGCAGGAGGCGCTCGACCGCTGGTGGGGGCCGCTCATGCAGTTCCACGGGAACCCGATCGCGGCCGCCGACGATCCGATGTATACGTGGCGGATCAAGTCGCAGGGAAACGAGGACGCGCGCCAGGGATTCCTCGACGGCTACGTGCCCCAGATCCTCGAGCTCGGCCTCGAGCTCCACGACCCGAAGCTCCGCAAGCGCGACGACGGCGTGTGGGAGTACACCGAGCCCAACTGGGACGAGCTCAAGCACGTCGTCACCGGCCATGGCCCGAAGACGGTCGAGCGGCTCGAGCTGCGCAAGCACTTCCTCGACCAGGAGCAGTGGGTGCGGGACGTGGTTCTCGCGGCGTGAGCGGCGATCCCGTCTTCGAAGTCTTCCGGCGTGAGCGGAAGGGCCAGCCGTTCGAGCACGCCGGCTCGGTCGTCGCTCCCGACGCCGACTTCGCGGAGGCGTGGGCGCGCGAGCAGTACGGGCGCCGCGGCGAGTCGGTCGCGCTGTGGCTCGTGCCTCGCTCCGCGATCCGCGACGTCGAGGACTGGGCCGACGAGTTCGACCTCAAGTACCGCCGCGTCGACGGCTATTCGATCAAGGCACGTCTGAAGGAGGCCCGTGAACGAGCCGGCACTTCTGTCGATAGCTGACGACGAGCTCTTCCTCGGCTGGCGCGAGTCGGAGTGGACCGGCATCGCGCCGATGCTCGAGGAGGACGTCGCGTTCTCCTCGATCGCACAGAACGAGATCGGTCACGCGCGCGCTCTCTACCAGCTCGTGGTCGGCGAGGACGGCGACGCCGATGCGCTCGCGTTCGACCGGCCGCTCGAGGAGTACCGCTGCGCGCCGCTCGTCGAGCTGCATCTGCTGGATTGGGCGCACACGATCGCGCGGCGCTGGCTGTACGAGACGGCCGACGAGATCCGCCTCGCCGCGCTGAAGGACTCCGACGATCCCGCAGTCGCAGGCCTCGCCGCGAAGATCGACCGCGAGGAGACGTACCACCGCATGCACGCCGAGATGTGGCACGACCGCCTGAAGGACGAGCCGCGCTTCCAGGAGGCCGTCGCCGACCTCTGGCCGTACGCGCTCGGGATGCTCCCGGAGGAGCAGCGCGGCGAACTCGCCGTCCGAACAGGCCAGGTCTTTCCTAGTGACAACTTGTCACTAGGTCACGAGCGGGGCGCGCACACGGACGACCTCGCGCCGATGTGGGAGGAGATGACCGAGGTCAGGCGGTCGGCGCCCGCCGGAGCACAGTGGTAGCGGTCGGGCTGCAAGAGGCGCAGGTCTGGGAGCTTCTCGAGGAGATCCCCGACCCGGAGATCCCCGTCGTCTCGCTCGTCGACCTCGGAGTAATCCGGTCGGTCGATGTCCAAGACGGACACGTCCACATCGAGTTCACGCCGACGTTCCTCGGCTGTCCGGCGCTCGAGTTCATGAAGCGCGCGATCGAGGAGAAAGTCCCGGGCTGCGACGTCACGGTGATCCAGGACGACTCGTGGTCGACCGACAAGATCACTGCCGCCGGTCGAGAGAAACTCCGCGAGGCCGGCTTCGCTCCCCCCGCGCCGCGACTCGTCCAGCTGCAGAGCCAGGTGCACAAGTGCCCGTACTGCGGCTCGACCGACACGCACCTCGAGAACCTTTTCGGCCCGACCCCGTGCCGCTCCCTGCGCTACTGCGACAGCTGCCGCCAGCCGTTCGAGCAGTTCAAGACGATCTAGCCCGTGCCGACTCCGCTCGAGCAGGTCGAGGCCCTCGGCGTCGGCCGAACCATCCGGCGGCTCGCGCGCGACGGCCAGCTCAACGAGATCGTGTGCGAGATGCCGCAGTGCTACTGCTTCCGCGGACGGCGACACTTCGACCACAGCTCGACGCGCTCGGATTGGGAGTTGACGGCGGATCACTATCCGCGCCTGCAGAAGGACGGCGGCAAGCTCGCTCCCGACAACGTCCGCCTCGCCCATCGCCTCTGCAATCGGCGTGACTACACGTGGCGGACGAAGATCGGCGCGATGCTCGCGAAGCGGATGTCGCTCGCCGAGATCGCAGAGCAGCTCAACACGGAAGGCGTACCGACCATCCACGGCACGAACCGTTGGACCGCCGCGTCCGTGCGGAAAGCGTTCGTCTCCTAGTACTCCTGCTTCCCCGGCTCCGGTTCGTACTGGATGTAGCGCCGTACCTTCGCGGACATCTCCTCCGAGCCGAGCCGCGCGACGAGGTGGAGCGCCATGTCGATGCCCGCGGAGACGCCGGCCGACGTCACGACCATCCCCTCGTCGACCCAGCGCGCCTCGCGGTCGACCTCGACGCCGAGCTCCTCGAGCCGGTCGTACGAGCCCCAATGCGTCGCGGCGCGACGGCCTTCGAGGAGATTCGCCTTCTGCAGCACGAGCGCTCCGTTGCAGACGCTCGTCATGAGCGTGCCGCTCTCGGCCATGGCACGGAGACGCTCGATGTAGGCGTCGTCGGCGAGCAGCGGATCGATCCGGCCGCCCGGGTTCACGAACAGGTCGACGTCGCCGAGCTCGTCGAAGCTCGTGTCGGGGATGATGCGCAGCCCGTGGCTGCACGTCACCGGCTCGGTGGAGCGAGAGACGGCGGTGACGGTGACCGGGCGCTCGCTCCCGCGCGCCCATGCGGCCAGCACTTCGTACGGACCCGCGAAGTCGAGCTCCTCGACGCCGTCCCACAACGCGATGGCAATCCTGAATTCGTCCATGGCGAAACAATGCCCGTAACCCGTGTGACGGCCGGTGACCGGCCCGTGGGCGGAACGGGCCGGTCACCGGGAGAGATCGCGCCGGTTAGTAGCCGCCGCCCTTGCCGCCGCAGGCCACGAGCATCGTGGCCACGACGAGGGCGAGCATGGCGATCGGCACTAGGTGGGCGAAGCGCACCATGCCTTCTCCTACGCCCGCCGCCACGTGGCGGTTTGCCGCGGTCTTACGGGGAGGGGAACGTCGGCCCGGGGTGCATGTGCGACACCGCGGTCAAGACGGTGATGAACCACAGGAGCGCGCCCGCCATGCCGACGAACCCGATGATGATCCCGGCGGTCGCCATTCCGCCACCGCCCTGGCGACCGCCCGAGTCGTTGATCTGGCGACGGGCCATGAATCCGAAGATGACGGCGAGGAGCGAGCCCAGGCCGCCGATCCAGACGACGCCGCAGATGAGGCTCGCAATGGCGTATCCGTTGGTCCCGTAGACGGTCCCCTCACCGAAGACCGGCTCGGGAGATTTGTACGGCGGAGCAGACGGGCGCGCGGCAGCCTCGTAGTCGTAGCCGCAGAACCGGCAGACGACCGCCGCGCTCTTGATGCGCTCCGCGCAGCGCGGACAGACCTTCGTGTCGTCGGTGACTTCGGTCACGAGACGGACACTACGCCCGAATCCCGGTGGAATGCAAAGATCCACGCGTGACCGTCGAGATCTTCTACTGCCCGACCTGAAACGGCTACGAGCCGCGGGCCGCGAGTATCGCGGCCGAGTTGCAGGGCAAGGGCGTCGACGCGAGTGCGAGGCCCGGCGACAGAGGACAGTTCGACGTCGTTCGCGACGGCGAGGTCGTCTACTCGAAGCGCGAGACGGGCCGCTTCCCCGACGAGGCGGAGATCGCCTCGCTCCTCAACGTCTGAGCAACGAGAGATGCCAGCGCCGGGAGGGCTCCGGCTGGAGCCCTCCCGCGACTGGCTTGCATGCTGGCTCTCGGCCTACTTCGGGCAGGAGTTCGTGCCCGTGGCCTTATTACCGGAGCCGGTCTGGCCCTGGTTGTTCGAGCACGCCATGTTCACGGCGCTGTTCCCCGTGACGTCGACCGGCGGGCCGCTCTTCGTGACGGAGAGGGTGCCGAGCTTGTTGTCGACGATCGACGTGGTCGAGCCGGTGTCCTTCGTCACGAACAGGGAACCGTGGATCGTGTTGCCCCAGACCCAGACGTCGTTGCTGTCGTTCGTGACGAACGCGTTACCCGCAACGGTGTTGGCCGCACAACCCGGGCCACCGAGCGTGAACGCGCCTCCGGTTGCCTTGACGTCGCGGCCAACGCTGCTTCCGCAGACCGTGGTGGCGCCGGAGCTCTGAAGCACTCCGCCGATCTTCACGCCGTTCACGTACAGCGTGCCGCCACTCTGGACGGTGATGGACTGCTTGATGTGCGTCCCCGGCAGGAGCCCGCACGTCTTGCCGGCCTGAACGACAACCGCGTAGCCCGTTCCGTAGAGCGTGCCGTGGCACTGCGTCGTGTACGCGCCGAGCTTGTTCGACTTGACCGCCACGGTGTCGCTCTTCTGCGACGCGGCGAGGTAGTTCGAGTCGCCGGCCTGGTTGTACGTGACCGTGCACGTTCCGGCCCCGGTGATCATGTACACGGATCCGAGGTTCGTGCACACACCCGAAGCGCTGTACGTGACTCCGCCACCCGAGCCCGCGGATGCCGTGACCGTGAAGTGCACGCCGTAGATCGCCGACCCCGGAGCGTGCTTGGTGATGTGGATCACCTGGGCCGCCTTCCGCGCGGTGACGGCTTCGGACTTCTCCGTCGCGGCGTTGTAGTTCGCGTTGCCGGCCTGGTCGTAGGTCACGGTGCAGTTCGTGCTACCGCTCGTCATCGTGAAGTCGCCGCTCGAGTTCGAGCATCCTCCGAGCGAGCCGTAGGTGACCGGGTCGCCGGAGTCGCTCGTCGCGGCGACCGTGAAGCCCGTCCCATAGACGGCACTCGCCGGAGCATGCGTTCCGATGTGGATCGTCTGGTCGGCCTTCTGAGCCGTGACCGAGTCGGACTTCTCCGACGCGGAGTTGTAGTCCGCGTTTCCGCCCTGGTCGTACGTCACGGTGCAGTCGGTGGTGCCGCTCGTCATCGTGACATCGGCTCCCGAGTGCGAGCATCCACCCGACGCGCCGTACGTCACCGAGAGACCGGAGTCGCTCGTCGCGGCGACGGTGAAACCCGTCCCGTAGACGGCACTCGCGGGAGCGTGCGTCCCGATCGTGATCGTCTGGTCGGCCTTCTGCGCCGTGACGGTGTCGGTCTTCTGCGCTGCGGCGTTGTAGTTGCCGTTACCCGGCTGGTCGTACGTGACCGTGCAGGTCGTCGTACCGCTCGTCATCGTGAAGTCGGCGGTCGTGTTCGAGCACCCACCCGACGAGCCGTATGCGACCGCGAGACCCGAATCGCTCGTCGCGGCGACCGTGAAGCCCGTCCCGTAGACGGCACTCGCCGGAGCACGTGTCCCGACCGTGATCGTCTGGTCGGCCTTCGTGACCGTGTGGCTGCTGTTCGCGTAGTCGTAGACGATGGTGAAGCCCGAGTCGGCAAGGCCGGTGCACGAGCTGACCGGATACGTGCCGACGTTCGACGTGTTCGTCGCCGTCGTCGAGCAGGTCAGCGTTCCGGTCACGTTCCCGGCTTCGCCGTTCGGGCTGTAGCTGATCGCCGCGCTGTCCGGCGCAAGGCCGCTCAGGTTCGGCGTAGTGCCGTACACGCTGTGCGTGTTGACCGTGACCGTGACGAGCGGGGTCATCATGATGTCGCCCTGTGCGCCGAGTCCGATCAGGCAGCGGGCCGAGGTGCAGGTTGCACCGTTCAGCGTGATGCCTGTCGCGTTGATCGCAGTGGTCGGCCCGCTGATCGGGTTCCCCTGCTGCGTCCAGGTCGCGCCGCCGTCGGTCGTAACCATCGTCGTACCAACCGCTCCGTCGGCGAAACAGGCCGAGTTGTTCGTACAGGCGACGCCGCTGAGCGCGTTCGCCGTGCTGCTCGTCTGTCCCGTCCAGGTCGTGCCGCCGTCGGTCGACTTGCGGATGACCGCCGAGCCGCTCAGGACTGCGCCGACGACGTAGCAGGCGCCAGCCGAAGGACACGCGATCGCGTTGAGCGCAGCGGTCGTACCACTCGTCTTCGCGGTCCACGTCGCTCCACCGTCGGCACTGCCCAAGATCGCTCCGGCCGCGCCGTCTGCGAGACAGTTGGTGGAGGAGGTGCACGCGACACCGTTCAGCGCGTTCGTGCCCGTGCCGGTGCCGCCGCTCCACGTCGAGCCGTCAGTGGTGTAGCGAACCGTCGCCGTACCGCTGACCGCGCCGACGGCAACGCAGTTCGTCGCCGACGCGCAGCTGATGGCGTTCAGAGCCTGCGTCGTTCCGCTCGTCGCCGCCAGCCACGTCTGGCCACCGTTCGTCGTCTTGAGGATCGTGCCCGCATTACCCGCGGCATAGCAGGTGTTCGCCGTCGGACAGGAGACGCCGTTCATCTGGTTCGCCTGGGAGCCGCCGCCGGCCTGGATGGTCCAGCTGCCGCCGCCGTTCGTCGTCGCGATGGTGATGCCCTGCTTACCGGTTGCGTAGCAGTCGCTCGCGTCGAGACACGAGACGCTCGCGAGCATGCCGGTGCCGCCGTTGCCGGTGGTGGCCGTCCACGTTGTGCCGTTCCAGACGTCGACCGTGCCGTTCTGGCCGACCGCCATGCAGAACGACGTGCTCAGGCACGTGACGCTGTTCAGCATGTTCGTCGTGTTCGACGTCGCCGGCGTCCACGTCGCGAGATCGGTCGTCGTGACGATCTTGCCGCCGCGGCCGACTGCGGTGCACGTCGTCGTTCCGGGCAAGCACGAGACCGCATGCGCGTAGTTGAGCGCGTTGAAGATCGTGACGGTCACGCCGCTGTTGTGCGCGAACGCGAGAGCCGGCGTGAACGTGATGCCGGTACCGCCGGAGCCCGACGTACCGACGGACGTGACGGTGACCGTCTCCGGATTCGCTCCGGCGCTGTCGACCACGGCCTTGAGGTTGCCCTGGAAGTTCGTGACGCTCGCGACCTTGATGTTCGTCGCACCGACGAGCGAGGCCGTCGACAGCGTCGTCGTCGAGTTCGCGGTGGCGAGGTTGCTGAACTGCCGCGTCCACGTGTTGCCGCCGTCAGTCGTCGTGACGATCGGCGGATCGGCGTTCGGGTTCGTCTGACCCGAGACGCTCGCGTAGATGCCGACACCGACGCAGGTGTTCGCGTCGGAGCACGAGATCCCCATCATCCCGCCCCACGGGTTCGGGCCGCCGGTCTCGGCGACGACCGGTGCGTACGGCGTCGTGATCGGCGTCGTCTGCGACGTCCACGTCGAACCGCCGTCAGACGTCTTGTAGACGTGCGCGTAGATGTCGGTCGCATAACAGACCGACGTCGTCGGGCAGGAGAGGCCGTAGATCGGGTTGCCGTCCGTGCTCTGCAGCCACGTCCACGTCTGGCCGCCGTCGGTCGACTTCATCGCGTTGCCGCGGTCGCCGACTGCGTAACAGATCGAGCTGGACGGACACGTGACCTGCGTGAGCGGCTTGTTGTTGCCCGCCGCCGTCGCGACGTCGGTCCACGTCGCACCGCTGTCGGTCGTCCGGCGTTCACGCCCGCCGGCGCCTACCTCGATACACGTAGTCGTCGAGGTGCAGGCGATCGAGAACATGTCGCTGTTCGACGGGAACCAGGTCTGGCCGCCGTCGGTGCTCTTGAAGAACGTGTTCACCGCGCCCCATGCATTGGACGCGAGGAACTTGCCGTACCACGGCGTCGTTCCCGAGGAGGCGCCGACCGCGTAACACGTCGAGCTCGTTCCGCAGGAGAACGCACGCTCGGTCGAGTTGCTCGGCGTCTTCGCGCACGTCCAGGAGAAGTTCCGCGACAGCGACGCCGGCGTCGACACGTTGGTAGCGCCGAGCTGGATCGCATAGCCCTGGGCGAAGTTGAACCAATCCGGCTCGCCCCAACCGGTCGCGGCGTCCCAGCCCGTGATTGCAGCGTCCCCGTCGGGGCCGCTCGTCGGGTTGGCGGTGTTACCGCACTCGATGTCGCGGAAGTAGCTGTTCGCGTGTCCGCTGTTGCCCATCTGGTAGAGCACCGGAGCGACGAAGCCCATGGCCGGCGTCGCGCCGGGGTAGGTCTGAGCGTTGACGTAGTTCTGTGTCACAGCCTGGAGGCCGTTCATCGTCGGCGCTGCGAGGCTCGTACCGCCGACCTGGGTGTGGCTGCTCGTCGTCGTGCCCGTTGTCCAGTACGTATTGATGCCGGTGTTCGGGTCAGCGATTGCCGCCACGTCGGGGCTCACGCGACCCGGGCACGACGCGTTCGCCGTGACGCCGGCGCCGGTCTGCCAGGACGGCCGGGCGACGATATTCGAACACCAGCTGCCGCCGCCGCTCCACGCGGTCGAGGTGCTCCAGGTGCCGGGAGTGCTGGTCGACCACGTGCTCGAGCCGCCGACCGACACGATGTACGGGCTGTCGGTCGGGTAGCCGGACTCATAGGTGCCGGAGTCGCCGGTTCCGAAGTAGAAGGTCGTGCCGGCTGCCGCGGCGAGGGCCACGATGTTGCCGGTCGTGACCATGAACGGATCGGTAGCGCCCCACTCGGGGTCGCCGCCGTAGCCCCAGCTGTTCGAGACGCTGTGGAGCGTCGGATCGTTCGCGGCGTCTTCCATATCCATTTCCATGCCGACGTCGGAGCCGTTGCAGCCCGCATTCGCGAGACCGGTGTTCGCCGGCGGGTTCGCCGAGCACTCGGAGGCGTAGTACTTCATGCCGACATGCGTGGCGATGCCGTGGGCGGCCTCGATGTCGAGTCCCGTCTCCTCGTTCGAGCCCCAGTTGTTGTCGGCGTTTCCGTTCTCGAGAATCGTCATCAGGTGGTCAGCGCCAACCGTCTGCGTCGAGCAGGAGCTCGGCACCGTCGGCGAGTTGCCCGACGCGACGCAGTTCGCGTCGACCGTGATCGGCTGGTCGCCGGTGGCGGTGGCGTATGCCGTCATCGCAACCTGGCGCTCGGCGGCGGTCCACAGCGTGAAGCCGACCGTCTGGCCGGTGCCGTCGAAGCCGTGGCCGGTGATGTCGTAGAGACCCCGCAGGTCCTGGCCGAAGTATCCGCCCGAGCGGACCGACCGAGCGTTGGGCCCATTGAGCTTCCCGGTGGCAAGCTGCACCGACGTGTAGAAGCGGTCGACGCTGGTGAGGCCGGAGATGCCCTGGATGCCGAGCCGTGCGGGCACAGTCGGAGCCTTCGAGTTCGCGAAGAACGAGAAGGCCGGCTGGTTGATCTTGCCGACAGTCATCGCGGCGTGCGAGTAGTCGTTGATCCGGGTTTGGAGAACCCTCTCGATCGTCGAGACCGGCGCAGACGCACCGACGCTCAGGCGCTCGCCCCCGGTGTGCGTGATCGTAAAGCCGTTCCGCGTCAACCACTGCTGGAGCGCGGCGATCTGCGCCTGCGGCGGCGCGAAGCGCGCGTACAGCGCGGCGCGCGAGACCGTCTGATGCGTCTTC
This sequence comes from Gaiellaceae bacterium, assembly GCA_036496305.1. Lineage (GTDB taxonomy): Bacteria > Actinomycetota > Thermoleophilia > Gaiellales > Gaiellaceae > Palsa-739. The sequence continues at coordinate 9,888 of DASXLJ010000003.1, forward strand.
GCCTCGAGCGCGATCAACTGGTCGAGCGTCGACCGGTCGCGCAGCGCGAGTGAGAAGTTCAGCCGAAGAACGCTGGTCTTGGCAGTCGGGCCAAGGTACCGCGCGGCACTCGTCGTGACCGAGAGCGGAACCTGGCCACTGAGGACGGTCGTGCCTTTCAGGTCACGCTGTGACCACGGCGCCGTCCCTTGGGTGTGGAGGATGGCACGTACGGTCGTCGCTGCGGTCGCAGACTTCGCGCCGCTGCTTGTGAAAAACACGATGCTGCCGAGTGCCGCCGTGGCAAAGACCACGCCGAGCACGAGAGGAATACGCGTCCAACGCATGGATGCCGCACCTTTCGATCGCCGGGACCAAGAAAAAACTAAGAAGACAGGCGATTACACGCAGAGCGGTACGGCAAAGTCAAATTCCTACCGTTTTAAACGTAGGAATCCGATGCAGTATTAACTTCGGAACACGATCTACTTGCTTATTGCGCCGTTTTTGGGCGAATCAGCGCCCTTTGAACTCGACCGGGCGCTTCTCGACGAACGCGGCGACGCCCTCGCGGAAGTCCTCCGTCTGAGCCGCCTCGGTCTGGAGATCCGCCTCGAGCTCGAGCTGCTCGAGCAATTGATTCGTCCCCGCCATGTCGAAGAGGTGCTTCGTGAGCGCGATCGCGCGGGTCGGACCGGCGGCGAGCTCCGCCGCGCGCTCGGCGACGCGCGCCTCGAACGCGTCCGCCTCGACGACCTCGGACACGAGTCCCCACTCGTACGCCTCGGCCACGGTCAGACGTCGATTCGACGTCATCCACTCGAACGCGCGCGGCGTCCCGAGCAGGCGCTGGATGAAGTACGTGCCGCCCGAGTCGGGGATCAGGCCGATCCCGACGAAGCCCGGCACGAAGAACGCGTCGTCGCGGGCGATCCGGATGTCGCACGCGCACGCGAGCGAGAGCCCGGCGCCGGCGCAAACACCGTTCACCGCAGCGATGACCGGCTTCTCGAGCGAGCGAATGAGATCGATGTTGACGTGGTACGTCTTGCGCAGCATCTCGCCGACGTTCCCGCCCTCGCTGAACTCGGTCAGGTCCTGCCCCGCCGAGAAGCCGCGGCCGGCGCCGGTGATCACGACGGCGCGCACCTCTGGATCAGACGCAGCTCGTAACGCATCCTGCAGCCCGTCGTGCACCGCGCGCGTGAACGCGTTGAGCTTGTCGGGACGGTTGAGCGTGATCGTCTGGACCGCGCCGTCCCGGGTGAACTCGACCTCCGCCATCAGTCCGCGAGCTCGACGAACTGCACCGTCGGCTGCGGCAGGCCCCGCTTGTACGCGTCCTTGCCGGTCGCCATGAACTCGTCGCTCCGCACGGCCGCGTCGAACGCCTCCTTGTCGGGGAACTCCCACTCCGCGTAGTACGCGTGCGGCGCCTCACCCATCGGCGAGCCCAACACCTTCCCGTGGCGAAACGACCCGCCGGGGACGCAGCGGCACATCTCGGCGTGGGCGGCGTACTCCTGCTCATCCGGCTCGTTCTCGTACAGGACGGTGACGCGATACATGCGCGCTCCTTTCGGTAGACGTCGAAAAGGAGCCTACGACATGAAGGCGTTCAACCTGTGGCAGGGCGACCGCTCGGCGGCGTAGACCGATCCGGCTCCGTCCACGCCACGGCGGGCGGCTCGAGCTCGCGCAAGACTTCGGGAGACGGCATCGGCCAGCCGTCGATTTGCTCTCTCGGCTGATCCAGCTGCTCACCCATGCTCACGAAGAACGCGCGATCCGTCCCGGCGGTTACGTAAGGTCGGCGACGTGTCGGGAAGCGCTCTTGCGGCGACGCTCGCCGTCGCGGCCGGTCTCGCAGGGTCGCTCCAGGTAGCGATCATGTCCGCGCTCGGAAAGCGGATCGGCGTGGTCGAGGCGCTCGGCTTCTCCGCGACGGTGACTGCGGTGCTCGCCGTCATTGTGTTGCTGGTGTTCCGCCAGAGCCTCGCCGGCTTCTCGCGGGCCGTGCACCAGCCGTGGTGGATGCTGCTCGGCGGCGTGATGGGACTGCTCATCGTCTTCACGGTCACGTACTCCGGCCCGCGGATCGGCGTCGCCGCGACGGTCGGGATCCTCATCGCCGGCCAGCTCGCGATGGGCGCCGCCATCGACCGTTGGGGACTGCTCGGCTCGGAGAAGATCGCCCTCCACTGGCCGCGCCTGCTCGGGATCGCGCTCCTTGCCGTGGGCGCAGCGCTTTCGCTCGTGAAGAAGTAGCGCGCGAGCGCGCGTTAGGGCGTCGTTTCGGCACGACGGTTGCGCCCGGCGGAATCCGCAACCACACCACCCGCCAACGACACGATGGAGCTACCGGGGGACGGGTCACCGGCCAGCAGATCAGGCGTACGCAACGATGAACGGCGCAAGCCGAAGCGCGGCATGCTTCGTCATGTCGGCGGTGCTAGAAGCTGTCCGGGCAGTTCCAATAGCCTGTCCCAGGTTGCGTTCGGCCGGCCGCTCCGTTTGACTCCGGATAACGACGGGCACCGAAGGAGGCGCGAGATGACGGATCACGTTCAGGTCAAGGCAGCGCGAATCCCGGATCGAGACAAGCTGCTCGCGGCGCTCCGGGACGAAGGGCTCGAGGCCGAGCCGCACGACGAGCTCGAGATCACGGTGCCGGTCGGGGACGGTGGCGCCGCGGTGTTCCACCAGGTGGAGACGCTCGTCATCAGCGTCGGCGCGCCGTTCGTGCCGATCGAGCACGAAGGCGTGATCTACATCCGCCCGCCCGTCGGCTAGCCGGGCGAGAGAGAACCGGAACCGGCCGCGATGACCATGTCTTTCCAAGTAACACTTTGTTACTAGGTGGCCCGGGATCCCGTTCTGGGGCACAGATGCCGTCCGCTCGGGACACTGTCTTTCCAAGTAACAAAGTGTTACTTGGAAACGTGGGCGAGGACGGCCTTTGAGTGTCGACACGCGCGGCGTCGTTCAGCGTTCGAAGTTCAGCGTTCGAACAGCGCGGCTTGGCCCTGGCCGACGCCGACGCACAACGTGGCGAGGCCGTACTTCCCGCCGCGGCGGCGCAGTTCGTGGAGGAGCGAGACGACGAGGCGCGCGCCGCTCATTCCAAGCGGATGCCCGAGCGCGATGGCGCCGCCGTTGACATTCACCTTCGCCGGGTCGAGGCCGAGCTCGCGGATCACTGCGAGGCTTTGCGACGCGAACGCTTCGTTCAGCTCGACGAGGTCGAGGTCGCCGACCGCGATGCCGCGCCGCTCCAGGACCTTCTTCACCGCAGGAATCGGGCCGACGCCCATCACGCGCGGGTCGACGCCCGCAACCGCGCTGCCGACAAACACGCCGAGCGGTTCGACGCCGAGCTCCTTCGCCTTCTCCTCCGACGCGATGACGAGCGCAGCGGCGCCGTCGTTGATGCCCGACGCGTTGCCCGCCGTGACCGTGCCGCCGGCCCGGAACGCCGGCTTGAGCGACGCGAGCTTCTCGAGCGTCGTACCGGGACGCGGGTGCTCGTCGCGCGTCACGTCGCCGACCGGGACGAGCTCGTCGGCGAAGCGGCCCGCCTCGTCGGCGGCTGCCCAGCGACGCTGCGACTCGAGGGCGAACGCGTCCTGATCCTCGCGCGAGACGCCCCACTTCTCCGCAACGTTCTCGCCGGTCTCGCCCATCGACTCGGGCGGGAAGAGCTCGATGAGCTTCGGATTCGTGAAGCGCCAGCCGAGGGTCGTGTCGTACAGCGGCCGCTCGGTGCGGTCCCACGGCTTCGCCGCCTTCGCGGTGACGAACGGCGCGCGCGTCATCGACTCCTCGCCGCCCGCGACGAAGAGATCTCCGTCGCCCGCGATCACCGCATGACACGCGCCCACGACGGCCGCGAGCCCGGAGGCGCAGAGCCGGTTGACCGTGACGCCGCCTACCGAGTCGGGGAGCCCCGCGAGGAGAGCCGCCATGCGCGCGACGTTGCGGTTGTCCTCGCCGGCCTGGTTCGCGGCGCCGAGCCACACGTCCTCGATCTGCTCGGCCGGAACACCCGCGCGCGCGACCGCTTCCTTGATCGCGATCGCCGCGAGGTCATCGGGGCGGACGTCCGCGAGCGCGCCGCCGTAGCGGCCGATCGGCGTGCGAACGGCGGAGAGAATGACGGCCCGAGACACGTCGGTGAGTCTAGGCGGCGGCTGCGGCCCGACCGAGCAGGCGATCGATGGCGACCAGGCCTTCGTCGCCGATGTCGATGCTGTTCTCGTTGACGTAGAGCGCGATGTGCGCGGCGCAGACCTCGTCCGACATCTCCTGCGAGTGCGCGCGGACGTACGCGCGACTCGCGTCTGGATGCGCGAACGCGTACTCGACCGACGCGCGGATCGCGGCCTCGGCGGCCTCGATGACGTCGGCGTCGAGGTCGGCGCGCGCGAAGATCCCTGCGAGCGGGACGGGCAGGCCGGTCTCGCCTTCCCACCACTCGCCGAGATCGCTGACGGAGACGAGGCCGTGGTCGGCGTACGTGAAGCGGCTCTCGTGGATGATCAGCCCCGCGTCGACGTCGCCGGCGACGACCGCGGCGAGAACCTCGTCGTAGCGCAGCTCGACGACGTCGCCGAGCGCGGGAGCGGCGAGACGCAGGAGGAGGAACGCAGTCGTCTCGCGGCCGGGCACGGCGATGCGACCACCGGCGGCAGCGGCGAGCGACATCGGCTCGCGCGCGACGACGAGCGGCCCGACGCCGCGGCCGAGCGCGGCGCCGCTCCGCAGGAGCCGGTAGCGATCGCCCGCCGCGGCCGCGGCGCCGAAGCTCAGCTTCGTCAGCTCGAGCTCCGCGCTCGCCGAGCGCCGGTTCAGCTCCTCGATGTCGTAGAGCGCGGGCTCGACCGCGAACGGAACGTCGACGAGACCGTGCGCGAGCGCGTGGAACGCGAACGCGTCGTTCGGGCACGGCGTGTAGCCGAAGCGGAGCTTCATGACGCCTCGAGTCTTGCAACGACCGCTGCGGCTGCGGCGATGTCCCATGCGGCGAGGCCGTTCGACTTGAAGACGACGACATCCTCGTCGGACTGGCGACCGGCCACTTCGCCCGCGACGACGGCCTGCAGCTCGTGCACCTCGAGCCAGTCGAGCACGCCGCCGGCGACCGGCTCGATGAGATCCGCGGACTCGAGCTGCGCGTTCTCGCGCGAGTCGCAGCAGACGAACGCGGCGCGCTCGAGCACGGCGTTGTCGAGCTCGCGCCGGCGGCCGTCGTTCGCGCCGACCGCGCAGACGAGCGCGCCGGGACGCAGCCACTCGCCGCGCAGGACGGGATCCTTCGACGTCGTTACCGTCACGACGATGTCGCACTCGCCGGGGTCGCGGTGGCTCTCGCCCGGCTCCGCGCCGTGCTCCTCGCAGAACGCGGCGAGCTTCTCCTCGTTGCGGCAGAACGCCACGACGCGCTCGAGCCCGGGAACCGCAGCGCGAATCGCCGCAAGCTGCGACTCCGCCTGCCAGCCGCAGCCGATCAGCCCGAGGCTCCGCGCGCCCGCGCGCGCGAGGTACTTCGCCGCAACACCGCTCGCCGCTCCGGTGCGGAGCTGGCCGAGCTTGTCCGCCTCGATCACCGCGACGAGCTCGGGCGCGTCGGCGCGGAACAACAGCACGACAAAGCGCGCGCCGCCCGAGAACCCCGCGTACACCTTCGCACCGGCGTACCCGAGCCCCAGATCCGCCGCCGCCATCACCGCGAGCGCCCCGCCGTCGAGCCCGAGCCGATAGCGCGGCCGGTTCTCGACGACACCCGCCGCCATGCGCGCGAAGCACGCCTCGACCGCCTCCACCGCATCGGCCGGGGAGAGAAGCTCGGCCACCTCGGCCTCGGTCACATAACGCGGCACAGCGGAAGTCTCGCAGTGCGGCAACAATGGCCGCCGTGGGCCGGGTCGCCGCACTGCTCCTTCTCCTCGTCGCCGTCGTCGCTCTCGCGGGCTCGACCTCGGGCGCCGCAACGCGCTCGCCGGTTCTCCTCCCCGACATGCGCCTCGTCGTCCCGACGGGCCTCATCTCGATCGGCCTCGACGGGAACGGACAGCGCGAGCTCCGCTTCACACACATCACCGCGGATCTCGGGCCGGGCGAGTTCGAGATCGACCCGCGCTACAACGCGAACACCGGCGTGTCGACGTTCACGCAAGCGCTCCACCGCCGCAACGGATCGATCGCGAAACGCCTTCACCTCGGGACCTATGGAACGTGGGAGCCGCCGGACGACTACCGCTATCCGCTCTCGAGCTTCACGCTCAACGAGGTCGGCCCGAACGACTCCGTAGGCGCCGTCGTCGCGCGGAGCCTCAAGGTCGACTACTGCATGACCGGAGACGTCCAGGTTCCCGGTTACCCGAACCCGCCGTCGTCGACGGCCATCCCGAACTCGAACTGCGCCGACCCGACGCGGCCGCTCGGCTGGTCGGCCGGGTGGGGCGACGAGTACGACCAGACCGACGCCGGCCAGCCGATCAGCCTCGCCGGACTGCCCGCCGACGGGACGTACGTCCTGCGCGCGACGGTCGATCCCCAGCACGTCCTGCACGAGGTCACCACCGCGGACGATGTGACGGACACAAAGCTGACGATCACCGGAAACGACGTGACGATCGACTGGCAGAAGGTGACCAAAGTTCCGCTGCCGCGCGTGCGCGTCGCCGTCGGCGCCGCAAGCCTGACCGCGACCGTCTCTCCGCCGGCGGGGAAGACCGTCGAGTCGCTGCAGTTCGTCGTCGACGGCCACCCGATCGGTCCCGTGCAGACGTCCGCCCCGTACACGTATCCGCTCCCCGCCCGCCCCGGCACCCACTTCGTGAGCGCGCGCGTCACCGACACCGACGGCGTGATGGGCAGCGCGCCCGTACGGACCATCGTCGTGCCGAAGACGCCCGCTGTGCACGTGACGCGGCTCACCTGGAGCGCGGGCCTGCTCCAGCTGCGGCTAAAGGCGCGCGCCGGCGTGGCCGTCACCGCAGTCGTCAGGGGACACCGCCATCGTGTCGGCGCCCGTGGGCTCGACCTCCGCGTGCCGCGGCCGACTCGCGTAACGCTCATCCTTTCCAGTGGCCGCAGCGTGTCGCGGCTCGTGCTGCCGCTCGACTCGCATCCGGCGGTGCAACTCGTCAACCCGGGAGCGAACGAGACCGTCACGGGAATCGTCCCGGTCGCGGCCGACGCAACCGACAGCGTCGGCGTGACAGCGGTTCGGCTCAGCGTCGACGGGAAGCCGATCGGCTCCGCGCTGCGGTCGCCGCCGTTCCATCTCGTCTGGGACACACGGAAACTCAGTGACGGCCCGCACGTCCTTGCAGCGCGCGTGAAAAGCGCGACCGGCGCGAGCACGGTGACCCGCGAAACCGTCAACGTCTCCAACCCGGCGCCGCGCATGACGTGCTTCGTCCTCCAGCACCAGGAGAACGTGCGCGGGCAGAGCCAGGTGACGACCGACTCGTTCCAGACCGTCGTGCCGGGCGAGACGCTGCTCGCGCTCGTCTCCGCCGACGGTCCGCAGGTCGGTCGCCAGAGCGCTGTCGTCTCCGGCGGCGGCCTCGACTGGACGCTCGCGAGCCGCGCGAACGCGCGCCCCGGCGACGCCGAGGTGTGGGAAGCCATCGCGACCACGGCGACGACGATCTCGCCGATCACCGCCGTCCTGAAAGCCGGCGGCTACGACGGGAGCCTGACGATCGTCGCGGAAGAGGCGGCCGACGGCGTAGGCGCCAAGGCCCACGCCTCCGGGCCGAGCGGAGCGCCGCATCTGACGCTGACGACTCTCGCTGCCACCTCCCTCGTCTTCGCCGTCGGAAACGACTGGGATCGCGCCGCGAAGCGGACGCTCCCGGTCGGCTGGGCGATGCTCGACCAGTGGCTGAACACCGGCACCGGGGACACGTTCTGGAGCCAATACACGAACGCCACGACCGGCAAGGCCGGCACGCACGTGTCCGTGCGGGACACCAAGCCGACGAACGACCGCTGGAACCTCGCCGCCGTCGAACTCGTCTCGAGCGGCGACTGACCGGGGCTACTCGCTCTTCTTGATGAAGCTGATCGTGCCGCTCGTCTCGAGCACGCCCCACGCGACCTCGTCGAGTGACCCGATCCCCTGCATGCGCGCCGACTCCGCGATGTCGTCGAGCGTGAGTCGCTCGCGCTTGAGGTTGCGGTCGATCGGCTTGCCGTCCTGCACGACGACGACGGGCTCGCCGTTCAGCACCGGCCGCAGCCGCGGGAAGCGGTAGTTGAGGAACGAGACCGCGACCTGCAGCACCGCGATGGTGACGATCGCCAGCATCGAGCCGGTGAGCGAGTAGTCGTCCTGCGTCAGTCCCTGCTGCACCGCGTCGCCGAGGATGATGAGGAGGATGAGGTCGAACGGCTCGAGCTTCGAGAGCTCGCGGCGGCCGATGACGCGCATGAGCACGTAGAGCGCGAAGAAGACGAAGATGCCGCGGAGGACGATGTCCATCTACGGGTACACCACGATCGTGCGGTTCATGTAGACGAGCTGCGTGTCCCCGTCGTAGAGAGTGACGTCCCCCGAGAACCGGCCGACGCTCGTCGGGTTGACCTGAAACTCGCCGAAGAGCGTGTACGTCGATCCGGCGCGGATCGAGCCGAGGCCGAGCGCGATCTGGCCGTTGTGGCTCGTCTGCGTCGCGGGGCTCGGCTCGAGCGTGTTGATCTGCTGCGTGATCGCCCAGCCCGGAGCGAGGACGAGCACGGCGTGGCTCAGCGTGCGCGACGGCTTGATCGTGAAGCTCGCCTGGTAGAGCAGTCCGCCGCGCAGCGCGTCGGGTGCGTGCAGCCGGAGGGCGACGCCGTTCGCCGCCACGGTCGTGTTCTCGGGCCGCTGGCCGAAAACGTTGAGGAGCCCGGCGACGGCGAAGAGAGCGAGGAGCGCGACCATCGCGCGGCGCCAGCGGATCCCGCCGGCTCGGCCCTCGAGGTCGCGGTGCCGGGGAAGGGCGATCCTGTCGGGAATCGCGGCCACACCGACCCGATTCCCGATTCGGCAACAGCTACTCCTCTTTGGGAAGCAGCAAGAAGTGCGCCCGGCACGATTCGAACGTGCGACCCCCAGCTCCGCAAGCTGGTGCTCTATCCCCTGAGCTACGGGCGCTCGGGACGGAGAAGTCTAGCGAGGCGCTCGCGAAGCCCCGGACCGGCAGGGCGTCCCGGGAGGTTCGCGGCGGCGACGCATTCAAGATGCGCGTGGCGGCGGCGCGTCGTGTCTCCCTCCGGCGCGATGAGGACGTGGTCGCTCATCGCATGGAGCTGCAGCCCGCAGAGCGGACAGCGGTACGTCTTGGGCGCGTGGCTCCGCACCGGACGGATCGAGTACCACTCGGCTACCTCGAGCGTCCGCCGCTTGCGCGTCATCGCCGGACGTATGCGAGAGCAACGCGCGAGCCGTCGGGGCGCGTCGCTTCGCTCGTCACGCGCTCGACCTCGGCGTCGTCGTCGAGCTCGACGACGCGAAGCTCACGGTTCGCGTGCCCGCGGTAGTGGAGCCGCGCGATCGGCTCCTGCCCGGGATAGCAGCCCTTCGAGAACGAGATGTGCGTCGCGTCGAGGCCGGCTTCCGCGGGGAGGATCTTGTCGTCGATCTCGCGGCCCCAGCGCGGAACGCCCGCCTCGATCCTGCGCAGCTCGAGCTCGTCGGCGCCGAGCGTCGGCGGCAGCTCCGCATCGAGAATCTCGCGCGCGCCCGGCCAGTCTGTGGCGAAGCCTTCATCGCCTGCCCCTTTATCGGACAGGACGAGTTGCGACGCGTGATCCTCCGCCTCGATCTCGCACCGGGCGCGGAAGCGGAGACGCACGAGCTCGTCACGCACGCGGGCGCCGAGCCCGGGCTCGGTCAGCACGAGGAAGTCGTCGTGCCCCCGACGCCACACGACAAGCGGCGCAATCACGCGCCCTTTAGCCGTCAACAGCAGCGCCGGACACGCGTCGCCCACGGCAAGCGCCTCGACGTCGTTCGACACCATCCGCTGGAGATAGTCGGCCGCATCCGGGCCGCGCACGCCGACGAAATCCCGTGCTCTCTCGGCTACGTCCATGCGTTTAGTGTGCATACCCATGCCGCTCTTCCGCTCGAAAGCCGAGGACAAGGTGCGCGCCGCGGGATACGACCCCGCCCGCCTTCCGCCCGGCCAGTACCTGACGGAGAAATGGCCCGTGCTCCACGCCGGCGGCGTTCCGTCGATCGACATCGCGATGTGGAAGCTCCGCATCTTCGGCCTCGTCGAAGAGGAGATCACGCTCGACTACGAGCAGCTGAAGGCGCTCCCCGCGACGGACGTGACGACGGACATCCACTGCGTCACGCGCTGGAGCCGCTTCGACGCGGGCTTCCGCGGCGTCCACTGGCGCGAGCTTGCGGCGCTCTGCAAGCCGCTGCCTGCGGCGCACTTCGTCATCGCCCACGCGCCGCAGTTCACCGCGAACCTCCCGCTCGCGGCGCTCGACGAGGAAAACGCGATGGTCGCCTACGTTGCCGACGGCGAGCCGCTGACCGCCGAACACGGCGGCCCGGTGCGCCTCGTCGTACCGTCGCGCTACTTCTGGAAGAGCACGAAGTGGCTGACCGGCCTCGAGCTCGTCTCCACCGACCAACCGGGATTCTGGGAGCGCCTCGGCTACCACAACGACGCCGATCCGTTCCGCGAAGAGCGCTACGGCTTCTAGCTGGCTGCCTCTTCGCCAACCGGCTCAGCACGCACGCGCAGTACGGGGATCGGCCCGGAGACTTGCGGGGGACGCGCGTTATGCGGGAGGTAGTACCAGACGGGGGTGAACGGCATGGCAACGATGACCGCGGCCACATGGAAGCCCACGAGCCACGGCAGATACCGGACCCGCTGGACATGCTGGGACTCGATCTCCCGGCGACCGCCGACAACCAACGGGACCGCGAGCACGAGCCAGAAGAGCTGCACGTCGTTGACGGTGCCGGCGAAGGCGGTGAACACGTTGAGGAGCGTGAGCACGATGGTCAGCGCGCCCCAGACGAACGCGACATACGCGAGACTCCGGCGCACCCACCCAGGTCTCGCTCCGTCATGCGGCACGGGCCTCGGGACGTAGGCGCGTGGGCCCGCCACTACGTGCTCGTGCTTCCCAGGCGTGGGCGGACTCTCATGCGAATCCGCCGGTGCGGCCGAAAAGATGTCCGCCGGGAGCGTCCGCTCGTCTTCGGTACTCACAGGGTGATCATCGGCCGCGCCCGTGCTTGACGGGCGGACGGGCGTTCCACGGTCACTGGGTTCGGCCCGGATGACGCCGCGAACTGCGGGCTAAAGATTGGCGCGGTGTTGTCGATATAGGAGATAGAACCATCCACCCTCCCCTACGAAGCGGCGCCTCAGGGCGCCGCTTTCGTGTTCTGTGAGGCAACGGAGTCAACTGCAAAGACCCTTTGCGATTTGCTCCGCAGGCTTGTACTCTCGGTAACAACCGTTGCTCGCAATTTGGATGGAGGCTCCAATGCTCAGGCTCGTCATCGCGGCAGTCGTCGCGCCCCTCACCCTCGCGGCTTCGACCGCGCCGAACGTCGCCGCCACGATCAAGGTCGGCCCGCAGGCGTGCGGAATCGCCGCTGTCGGTTCGTCGCTCTATGCGGACAGCTATGGAACCGGGATCGTCTCGAAGATCAACCCGGCGACGAACAAGGTCGTGCTCAAGGCGCATGTCGCGGGCGGCCCGTGCGGGATGACCGGCGGCGCGGGATCGCTGTGGGTCGAGGACTACACCGGCAACGCGGTCGTTCGGGTCAACCCGCGCACGCTCAAAGTCATAAAGCGCATCCACACGGGCTCTCTGCCCTGGGACGTCGCCTATGGCGCCGGCGCGATCTGGGCGACGAACTCGGGCGGCGGCACCGTCGTGCGCATCGCCCCGAAGAAGAACCGCGTGGTGAAGAAGATCAAGGTGGGCGGCTCCCCAACCTGCGTGCGGTTCGGCGACGGTGGCGTCTGGGTGGGAGACAGTGCCAGCGGATACGTCCGCCGTATCGATCCGAAGACGAACGCGGTCAAGAAGATCTACGTCGGAGCGCACTCGTCCGAGCTCTGCGTCGATCCGCGAGCCGACGGGATCTGGGTCGCCGACAACCTCGACGACTCGATCACCGTCCTCGATCCGGCGACGTACGCCGTTCGCCAGACCATCGCGGTGCCGACGACGCCGACCGACCTCTGGCGAGGCCCGGACGGCGACGAGTGGGTGGCGTCGCGGGTCGCAGGATCCGTCTCCCGCATCGACCCCGCGACGCTTCAGGTGGTCGACACCGTGACGACCGGCGGGAACCCGTTCGTCATCCGCGCCGGGTTCGGCGACGTCTGGACTGCGGATTACGCGGGCGTTTCCCTGTGGCGGCTGCACGTGCCGAAGTAGAGGACGCCGAGAACGCCGAAGGGCCGCTTGCGGCGGCCCTTCGGCGTCGTCCAGAAGCCCTGCGGCTTCCTACATCATCCCGCCCATGTCGGGCATTCCGGCGCCGGCCATTGCTCCGGCCTTCTCCGGTGCCTCGGCGACGACCGCCTCGGTGGTGAGGATGTTTTTCGCGATCGACGCGGCGTTCTGCAGCGCCGAGCGGGTGACCATCGTCGGGTCGCCGATCCCGCTCTTGAGCAGGTCCTCGACCTCGCCGGTCTCGACGTTCAGGCCGAAGCCCGGCTTCGCCGTCCGCACCTGCTGGACGACGACCGAGCCCTCGAGGCCCGCGTTGTACGCGAGCTGGCGAAGCGGCTCCTCGAGCGCGCGGAAGATGATCTGCGCACCCGTCTTCTGGTCGCCCTCGAGCTTGCCGAGGATCTCGTCCTTCGTGGCATCCGCCGCGTTGATGAGCGCGACACCGCCACCCGGGACCTGACCCTCTTCGAGCGCCGCGCGAGCGGCCTGGAGAGCGTCCTCGACGCGGTGCTTCTTCTCCTTCATCTCCGTCTCGGTCGATGCGCCGACCTTGACGACGGCGACGCCGCCCGACAGCTTCGCAAGGCGCTCCTGGAGCTTCTCGCGGTCGAAGTCGGAGTCGGTGTTCTCGATCTCCGCCTTCAGCTGCTTGATGCGGCCCTTGATCGCCTCCGTGTCGCCGGCCCCATCGATGATCGTCGTCGTGTCCTTGTCGATAACGACGCGACGGGCGTGACCGAGCTGCGTGAGCTTCGTGTTCTCGAGCTTGAGGCCCATCTCCTCGGTGATCACCTCTCCGCCGGCGAGGATCGCGATGTCCTCGAGCATGCGCTTGCGGCGATCGCCGAAGCCCGGCGCCTTGACGGCGACGGCCTGGAAGGTGCCGCGGAGCTTGTTGACGACGATCGTGGCGAGCGACTCGCCCTCGACGTCCTCCGCGACGATGAGCAGCGGCCGGCCGGACTGGATGACCTGCTCGAGCACCGGCAGGATGTCCTTGACTGCGCCGATCTTGGAGTTGGCGACGAGGATGTACGGATCCTCGAGCACCGCCTCCATCCGCTCGGGGTCGGTGATCATGTACGGCGAGAGGTAGCCCTTGTCGAACTGCATGCCCTCGGTGAACTCGAGCTCGAGGCCGAGAGTCTGGCCCTCCTCGACATTCACGACGCCGTCCTTGCCGACCTTCTCGATCGCGTCGGCGATGACGTCGCCGATCTCCCGCTCGCGCGAGGAGACGGTGGCGATGCGAGCGATGTCCTCGCGGCCCGAGACGTCCTTCGACTGCGCCTTGAGGTTCTCGACGACTCCCTCGACCGCGACCTCGATGCCCTTCTTGAGGCCCATCGGGTTCGCGCCGGCGGAGACGTTCTTCAGACCCTCGCGGACGATCGCCTGCGCGAGCACCGTCGCCGTCGTCGTGCCGTCGCCGGCGACGTCGTTCGTCGCCGTCGCGACCTCGCGGACGAGCTGGGCGCCCTGGTTCTCGAAAACGTCCTCGAGCTCGATCTCGCGTGCGATCGTGACGCCGTCATTCGTGATGGTGGGCGCGCCGAACTTCTTGTCGAGCACGACGTAGCGCCCCTTCGGGCCGAGCGTCACCTTGACCGCGTCGGCGAGAACGTCGACACCGCGCTGGAGCGAGCGGCGTGCGTCCTCGTTGAACTTCAGCTCTTTGTGAGCCATGTGTCTCCCTTACCTCCGTTATCTCTACTTACTGATGCTGTTTTAGGCTGGGGCGCCGGCCGGCTCGCGGGTCCCAGTGACCTTCGCGAGGACGTCCGACTCGCGGAGGATCAGGTACTCCTCCGTGCCGACCTTGATCTCGGTCCCGCCGTACTTGGAGAAGACGATCTCGTCGCCCTCCGCCACGTCCATCGGGACGAACTTTCCGTTGTCGTCCCGGGGGCCGGGACCAACTGCGAGGACGCGGCCGCGCTGCGGCTTCTCCTTCGCGGTATCCGGAAGCACGATGCCGCTCGTCGTCGTCTCCTCTTCATCGAGGACTTCGACGATCAGGCGGTCACTCAGCGGCTTCAAGTTCATGCAAAAGCCTCCTGGCTGCGATTCATGTTCGTAGTTGGCACTCTCAATACCCGAGTGCCGGGGCATTGTACGTGTCGGCACTCTAGTCGTGCAAGTGCCAAGTGCTAGAACGGTACCGATGCGGCGGGAGTTCTCGGCGGGAGGAGTGCTGGTGCGGTCGATCCGCGGCCGGCCGCACATCGCCGCGATCCGCCCTCGCGGTCGGCCCGGCGTCTGGGCGCTGCCGAAGGGGAAGATCGACGACGGGGAGTCCGCAGCAGAGGCAGCGCTGCGCGAGGTGCGCGAGGAGACCGGAGTCGTCGGGCACCTCGTCGAGAAGCTCGGCGACGTCCGCTACACGTACACCGCCACGTGGGAGCCGGTCAAAGGAGAGAGGATCTTCAAGATCGTGAGCTTCTTCCTCCTCAGAGCCGGCCGCGGCCGGATCGACGACCTCGACGAGGAGATGCGTATCGAGGTCGACGAGGCGCGGTGGCTGCCACTCGACGACGCGCCGCGCCTGCTCACGCACAAGGGCGAGCGCGAGATGGCGGCGCGGGCGATCGAGAGGCTCAGCTCATGATCAATGTCGCCGACTACCTCGACGCCGCGCGGGAGAAGGTCGCGCCCGAGGTCTGGTGCTACTTCGAAGGCGGCGCCGGAGACGAGGTGACGCTCCGCGGGAACGTCGCCGCGTACGAGCGCTGGCAGTTGCGGCCGCGGATGCTCGTCGACGTGAGCGGGGTGACGACGACGGCGACGCTCCTCGGCACCGAGGTCGCGTCTCCGCTCGGGATCGCTCCGTTCGCGATGCAGGCACTGCTCGATCCCGACGGCGAGCTCGCCACTGCGCGCGCGGCTGCGGCGGCCGGCACGCTCATGTGCGTCTCGACGCTGACGACGCGGACGCACGCTGCGATCCGCGAGGCTGCCGGCGACGGGCCGCGCTGGTTCCAGCTCTACGTCCTCAAAGATCGGCAGCGAACGCTCGACCACATGCACGAAGCGCGGGAGGCCGGCTACTCGGCGCTCGTGCTCACCGTCGACGCGCCGTACATCGGCCGGCGCGAGCGCGACCTCCGGCTCGGCTTCGAGAACCCGCCGCCCGACCTCGACCTCCCGTACGCGAACCTCTTCGAGATGACGCCGTCGCTCACGTGGCGCGACCTCGAGTGGATCCGCGCCGAGGTGCCGCTGCCGATCGTCATCAAGGGGATCCTCACGCGGGAGGACGCGGAGCTCGCGGTCGAGCACGGCGCCGACGCCGTCTGGGTCTCGAACCACGGCGGCCGTCAGCTCGACGGAGTCCCGGCCGGGCTCGAGGCGCTGCCGGAGGTCGCGGACGCGGTCGCTGGACGCTGCGAGGTGTACGTCGACGGCGGCATCCGGCGCGGCACCGACGTCCTCAAGGCGCTCGCGCTCGGGGCAGACGCCGCGTTTGCGGCCCGCCCGTTCGCCTGCGCGCTCGCCGTCGGCGGCGAGGCCGGCGTCGCGCACGCGCTCTCGCTCCTCCGCGACGAGATCGAGCTCGGGCTCGGTCTCCTCGGGTGCACGTCCCCCGGGCAAGTCACGCGCGCACATGTTCAGCCAACGCCGTTCTGAATTGGCAGACTGACGGCCTGTGTTCGCGTTGAACTTCTACTCGCCGCTCGTGTCGGAGCAACTGCGGAGCGGCCGCAAGTCGGCCACGATCCGGCTCGGCGACAAGTCTGCGAAGTACAAGAAGGGGATGATCGTCAGCGTGCTGTGCGGCGTGCGCTTCAGCCCGCGCGAGCACGTCTTCGACGCGGTGATCGACAAGGTCGAGGTCAAGCGCCTCGGCGAGCTGTCACCGCGCGAGATCGAGCACGACAACCCGGAGATCCGCCGTAGCGACGAGCTCGCGACCTTCCTCGGCCAGCTCTACAACCGCGAAGTCGGCAGCGACGACCTCGTCACCGTGATCCGCTTCTCGCAGATCATGAACGGCCCCGTCGTGCCGGCCTTCGAGGGCGACCTCTTCTAGTTCCGTCGGAAGAGCTGCGCTCTTCCGACGGGATTGAAGGAACTCCGGCGCGGAAGAGCGCGGTCTCCCGCGCCTCCCGTGCGTAGACCTCATTTGGTGCGAAGTTGGCACACCTCGCCATTGACAACACGGCGACTCTTCTAGGCGGTGTCGGACACCGTGTCCGCAAACGGAGGAGGCGCGCCCCCCGCTCGAGGCGTGGCAAAGCTCCGGGGCGAAGAACGGCTTGTAACACTTTGTCACTAACTCGGACAGCGTCGTTTTGGACGGGGGCCACAGATGAACACACGCATCCGCGGTCGCTAGTAACAAAGTGTTACTTGGAAAGACACGCCTCGTCGGGACGGGCCGAATTGCCGGCTGTCGGCGGTTTCGGCCGCTTAAGCGGCTCGAGCGGTTCGAGGCGGTTTCAGCGGTTCCAGGGGAGGTCGTCCCACGAGGCGGGACGTCCGTCTAGCCACTTCGGGAACGGCTCGTACGCGACGCTCGGCTTGTCCGTCTCCTCTTCGACGCCTGCGCCGTGCGCGAGCGCGGTCTCGTTCCGCTCGTAGATGATCGAACCCTCGCGCAACCCGAGCGTGACCATTACGCACGGCACGTCTCCCGCGCCGACGAACGCGTGCGGCGTGTCGCGTGCGCAGTGGAAGTAGTCCCACGGCTTCAGCGGCCGCTCCTCCCCGTCGACGATGAGCAGGCACTCGCCCTCTACGACAAGGAATCCCTCCTGGCCCGTCTCGCGGTGGTACAGCGTGCTCGGCTTGCCCGGCTCGAGGACGTGGACTCGCGCGCCGAACTGCTGCTCGTCGCCGCCCGGGACGAGCATCGTCCGCGCGCCGAACTTCTCGTTCACGAACCAGTCGGTGTCCGCGACGTTGCGGACGAACCACTCAGCCACGGCGGATCCCATCACGGCGGATTGGGGAGCCGAACATCTCGTTCGGTCTGACCGGTTCGCCGCACTCCTCGCAGTCGACGACGGCGATCGAGGAGAACGCCGCGCCGCACGACTTGCAGCGCCGCAGCAATTCGCCGCCACACTGTGGGCAGGAGTCGGGCATCTCGGCCTCGTACTCCTCGAACCACCGGCGCGCCGCGCCGCAGCCGAGACAGAACGCAACCCAATCGCCGAGGACTTTCCGACGCTCTTCCCGCAGCCAATCCGCCGCCTTCGCCACCTCCTGACCTTAGCCGTGGCCGTCGTCCTGCTTGCGGGGTGCGCGACGGCACAGCACAAAGCGACGCGGCCGAGACCCCGGCTTCGCATCGAGCCGTACACGCTCCACAGTCGGTTCGTCCACACGCCGCTCCACCCAATCCGCATCGTCCCGACGAAGCACGGGAACTGGACGCTCGTCCTCATGTACGGCCGCGGCGGCCGCCCGGCCGGCGAGCTCACCGGCCGGCTTCTCCGCGCGCTACAGAAGCTCGGCCGTCGCGCGCCGGTCGTGCTCCTCCCCGACGGCGGCGACCACAGCTACTGGCACAACCGCGCCGACGGCGCCTGGGAATCGATGGTGCTCAAGGAGATCGTCCCGAAGCACGGGCGAGTCGCGATCGGCGGCATCTCGATGGGCGGGTACGGAGCACTTCTCCTCGGTGCGCGCCGCCACTTCTGCGCGGTCGAAGGCCACTCCCCGGCGCTCTGGTTCGGCGGCGCGTACAGCGCGCCAGGTGCGTTCGACGACGCCGAGGACTACGCGCGGAACGACATCGTGAACCACCCGCCGCACTACACCTCGCCGGTCTGGGTCGACGTCGGGACGGAAGATCCGTTCCACGACGCGGCCGTCTACTACGCGGACGAGATCCACGCCCAGCTCCACGTCTGGCCGGGCGGCCACGACGGCGACTACTGGGACCCCCACTTCGCCCGGTACATGGCGTTCTATGTCCGGCATTGCGCCTGACCTCACGGGGAACCACCCCGCATGCGCATCTATCCGGATATCCCCGTGCGCCGCGCGAATGCCGTCACGCGCGACGCGGCGACGATCATCGCCCTGATCGTGCTCGCCCTCCTCGGCCTCTGGGTCTATCACGCCGTCGACAGCCTGACCATCCTCGGCCGCGGCGTTCACGACGCCGGCGCCGCCGTGCAGAACGGCTTCAACGGCGCCGCCGACAAGGTGGACGGCGTGCCGCTCGTCGGCGGCTCGATCGCAAGCGGACTGCGCGACGCGGGCGGAGCGACCGGCGGGAAGGTCGCGGACGCGGGGACGCGCGGCGAGCAGCGCATCCACCGCGTCGCGCTGCTGCTCGGCGCGCTGACGTTCCTGCTTCCGGCCGCGTTCCTGCTCCAGCGCGTCGTGCCGCAGCGCGTGCGGCAGATCCGGACGCTGACCGACGCCGAGCGCGTGCTCGCGACCGGCGGCGACCCGGAACGGCGCCGGCTCGTCGCGATGCGCGCCGCGTTCGCGCTGCCGTACGCGACGCTGCTCGCGCACACGAAGGATCCGCTCGGCGATCTCGCCGACGGCCGGCTCGAGCCGCTGCTCGACGCGATCGCCGAGGACGCGGGGTTGCGCGTCACGCGGTAGCGTCGCGCGGGTGCCTGAGCAACCGTTCCCGAAGATCGAGCTGCACGTCCACCTCGAGGGGACGGTCCGCCCCGACACGCTGCGGCGGATTGCGGCGCGGAACGACTACGCGCTCCCGGACGACCTCGAGGCGCAGTTCCGGTACCGCGACTTCATGCATTTCCTCGAGGTCTTCCAGCTCGTCGCGCACTCGCTGAAGCACTACGACGACTTCCGCGAGATCGTCGTCGCGTACGCGGAGGAGGCGAAGGCGCACGGCGCCGTCTACCTCGAGGGCATCTTCGTGCCCGGTCTCTGGCGCGGGCTCGACACCGACGAGGTGTTCAGCGGCTATTGCGACGGAGCGCAGGAGGCGCGCGAGTTGCACGGCGTCGAGATCCGCCTCACGCCCGACATTCCGCGCGTCTTCTCGCTCGAGGATGCGCTGACGACGGCTCGCTTCGCCGTGAAGTATCGCGACCGCGGCGTCGTCGGCATCGGGCTCGGCGGCCCCGAGGAGGGCCATCCGCCGGAGCCGTACGCGGAGGCGTTCGCGCTCGCACGCGCGGGCGGCGTCGCCTCTGTGCCGCACGCCGGAGAAGCCGTCGGCGCCGAGTCCGTGCGCGGCGCGCTCGAAGCGCTGCACGCCGACCGGATCCGTCACGGCATCCGCGCTGTAGAGGACGCGGCACTCGTCGACGAGCTCGCGGGACGCGGCACCGTCCTCGACGTCTGCCCGCTGTCGAACCTTCGCACCGGCGTCGTCGCCTCGCTCGACGAGCATCCGCTGCCGCAGCTCGTCGCCGCCGGCGTGCAGTGCTCGATCTCGACGGACGACCCCGCGATGTTCGACACCGACCTCACGCGCGATTACGAAGCGGCCGCCGCGCTCGGCGTCTCCCCGCGCGCCGCGTACGAGGCCGGAGTCGCCGGAGCCCTCTGCGACGACGCGACCCGCGAGCGCCTGCGTCAGGTCGGCGCCGACTTCGCCTGGGACGCCTAGAGGGCGAGCAGATCGGCGTGCAGCTCGGGCGTCGCAGCGGCAACGAGCGAGTCGCTCTCGATCGTCCACGGCCGTCCGTCGATATCCGACACGACCGCCCCCGCCTCCGCGGCAAGCAGCGCCCCCGCCGCGACGTGCACCGCCGACGTCCAGAAGAGGACATAGGCGGAGACCCGACCCGCCGCGACATACGGAAGCGCGAGCGTCGTGCTCAGCGCCCGGATGTCCCAGCGAAACGCCACGATCGCGGCGGCAACTGCGCTTGCGGCACGCTCGCGCCGCGCTGGGTCCGGATCGGCGTGGCTGTCCTCTATGACGATCGTCTCGCTCGCCTCGCTCGCAGCGAGCCGGATCCATTCGCCACCGCGTCGCGCCCAGGCGCCGCCGCCTCTCTCAGCGGCGTGCAGCTCCCCGGTCGACGGATCGCCGACGACTCCAATCGTGACCACGCCGTCTTCGACGAGGGCGGCATTGACCGCATAGAGCGGGATCCCCGCCGCGAAATTGCGGGTGCCGCAGATCGGATCGACGAGCCAGTACGCGTCGGCTGCTTCTCCGCCCGCCTCTTCTCCCACGACCGAGATGTCACCGAGCGCCTCCCGGAGGAAGTCTTCGATCTCGACATCGGCGGCAGTTACGATGTCGCGCGGGCCTTTCACCGTGACAGCGCTGACACCGACGCCACCGCGGGCGAGCGATAGTCCGTGCTCGACCGCGTCGAGCGCGACGCGAGTCTCGTCACGGAACCGCACGAGGCCTAGCCTACGGGCCGTTAGGCTAGGGCCATGGCTGTGAGAGAAGCGGAGCCCGTCGGCTCCCTCAACGAAGTGCGCGAGGCGGGACTCGACCGCGACGACCTGCTCGGCGTCTACCGCAACATGCTCATCACGCGCGGCGTCGAGGAGCGCGGGCACATCCTCTACCGGCAGGGCAAGATCCCGGGCTCGTTCTACACCGGCCGCGGGAACGAAGGCGCTGCCGTAGGCGTTGCGACGGCGATGCGCACGGAGGACGTCGGCACACCGCTGCACCGCGACATGGGCGTCCACATCACGCGCGGCGTCGAGCCGTGGCGGATCTTCGCGCAGTACATGGGCCGTCAGGACGGCCCGACCCACGGCCGCGACGGCAACGTCCACATGGCCGACCAGCAGCTCGGACTGATCGCGATGGTCAGCCACCTCCCGGCGATGCTTCCCGTCGCCGTCGGCTGCGCGCTCGCCTTCCGCATTCGCGAGGAAGCGCGTGTCGCGGTCGGCTGGTTCGGCGAAGGAGCCTCCGCGCGCGGCGACGCCCACGAGTCGATGACGCTCGCCGGCACACGCCGGCTTCCGATGGTCTTCGTCTGCGACAACAACCAGTTCGCCTACTCGACGCCGACGCAGTACGAGTACGCGACCGAGCACGTCGCCGACCGCGCGCAGGCGTACGGCTTCGAGGGAGTCGTCGTCGACGGCACCGACGTCCTCGCCGTCTACCGCGAGGCGAAGCGCGCGATCGAGAAGGCGCGCGCCGGCGGCGGGCCGACGCTCATCGAGTGCCTGACCCTGCGGATGGAGGGTCACGCCGTCCACGACGACGCGTTCTACGTGCCGAAGCAGATGTTCGAGAAGTGGGCCGAGTCGGACCCGATCGAGAGCTTCCGCACCTGGCTCCGCGACAACGCCGAGATGACCGACGAGGAGGAGGACGACATCGCCGCGAGCGTCAAGAAGCTCCTCATCACGTCGATGGAGCGCGCCGACGAGTCGCCGCAGCCCGATCCGGCGACCCTGACCCACGGCGTGTACGCAACGCCGGAAGACCTCGACACGCCCCACCACAAATAGGCGGGCACAAGTAATGGCAGAGCTCACGTACCTCCAAGCGATTTCCGACGGACTGCGCACCGAGATGCGGCGGGACAAGCGCGTCTTCCTCATCGGTGAGGACGTCGGCGTGTACGGCGGCGCGTTCAAGGTGTCGCTCGGCTTCCAGGAGGAGTTCGGCCCGTGGCGCGTCATCGACGCACCGCTCGCCGAGACTGCGATCGTCGGCGGCGCGACCGGCGCGGCGATCATGGGCCTTCGCCCCGTCGCCGAGATGCAGTTCGCCGACTTCATCTCGTGCGCGTGGGATCACCTCGTCACGATCGCTGCGAAGCAGCGCTGGCGCGCGGGCACTCCCGTGCCGATCGTCGTGCGCCTCCCGTCGGGCGGCGGCTTCTCGGGTGGCCCGTTCCACTCGCAGAACCCCGAGTCGTCGTTCGCGCACATCCCCGGCCTCAAGTGCGTCTGCCCGTCGACGCCGGAGGACGCGAAGGGCCTGCTCATCAGCGCGATCGAGGATCCGAACCCCGTCCTCTACTTCGAGCACAAGCACCTCTACCGCCGCATCAAGGGCGAGGTGCCCGAGGAGCGGTACACGACGCCGATCGGCAAGGCGCGCACGCACCAGGAGGGCTCCGACATCTCGGTGATCACGTGGGGCGCGATGGTCTACACCGCCGAGGAGGCCGCGCAGCAGCTCGACGCCGACGGCGTCTCGGTCGAGATCATCGACCTGCGCACCGTCATGCCGTGGGACAAGGCCGCGGTGCTCGAGTCGGCGCGCAAGACGTCGAAGGTGCTCGTCCTCCACGAGGACACGCGTACCGGCGGGTTCGGCGCCGAGATCGCGGCGTCGATCGCGGAGGAGGCGTTTGAGGATCTCGACGCGCCCGTGAAGCGCATCGCGGCTCCCGACTGTCCCGTCCCGTTCTCGCCGGTGCTCGAGAAGGCATTCATCCCGCAGGTCGACGACGTCGTCGGCGGTCTGCGCGAACTCGCTGCGTATTAGAAAGGAAGCCGCATGGCCACGGAGACCGCTGTCGAAGTCGTGATGCCGCAGATGGGCGTGTCCGTTTCGGAGGGCACGATCACCCGCTGGCTCAAGCAGGAGGGCGAGCACGTCGAAGCCGACGAGCCGCTGCTCGAGATCTCGACGGACAAGGTCGACACCGAGGTGCCGAGCCCGGGAACGGGGACGTTGACGCAGATCTTCGTCCAGGAGGGCGAGACGGTCGACGTCGGCACGAAGCTTGGCCAGATCGGCGGGGAGGCCGGCGCGAGCGCTCCCGCTCCCGCGGCCGAGCCCGAGGCTGCTCCGGCCGAAGAGGCTGCCGCGCCCGAGCCCGTCGCGCCCGCGGCGGAGGAAGCGCCGGCCGCCGCAGCACCTGCACCGGCAGCGCCCGAGCCCGCCGCGAGCGGTAACGGCAAGGCGTTCGTCTCGCCGGTCGTCGCGCGCATCGCGTCCGAGCACGGCGTCGATCCGAGCCAGGTCGCCGGCACGGGCCAGGGCGGCCGCGTGACGAAGAAGGACATCCTCGCGTTCGTCGAGTCCGGGGGAGCGCAAGCAGCTCCGGCTGCTCTCGCAGCACCGGCCGCCGAGCCTGCCGCGCCTGCGGCACCGGCAAAGCCCGCCGCTCCCGCTCCTGTCGCCGCCGGCGAAACGCTTCCCGGCGAGTCGCTCGAGCCGATCTCGGCCATGCGGCGCGGCATCGCGCACCACATGCGCCAGTCGCTCGACACGAGCGCCCACGTCACGAGCGCGATCGAGGTCGACTTCTCGCGCATCGTCGCGGCGCGGAACAACCTCAAGAAGGAGTACCAGTCCGCGTACGGCGTCAACCCGACGTACCTCGCGTTCATCGCGAAGGCGACCGTCGAGGTGCTGCGCGAATACCCGTACGTGAACGCCGAGATGCGCGGCGACTCGATCGTCACGCGCAACTTCGTCAACCTCGGCATCGCCGTCGAGCTCGCGGAGGGCAAGGGGCTCATCGTCCCGGTCATCCGCAACGCCGAGACCCTCAACCTCCTCGGCCTCGCAAAGGGCATCGTCGACATCGCGAACAAGGCGCGCAACAAGCAGCTCGTCCCGGACGACGTTCAGGGCGGCACGTTCACGATCACGAACCCCGGCGGCTACGGCACGTTCCACGGAACGCCCGTCATCTCGCAGCCGCAGTCGGCGATCCTCGGCACGTACGCGCTCGTGAAGCGGCCGTGGGTGATCACGGACGAGACCGGCAACGACGCGATCGCGATCAAGCCGATGATGAACATCACGCTGACCTACGACCACCGCCTCGTCGACGGCGCGTACGCGGGCCGCTTCCTCCGCGGCCTGCGCGAGCTCCTCGAGGGCTGGGAGGGCGACGGCGGCTGATGTCGCAGCGGCTCGTCCCGTTCCTCGGGTACGAGGACGCAGCCGCCGCGATCGATTGGCTCTGCGCCGCGTTCGGCGCGGTCGAGAACAACGACGCTCGCGCGGTGGATTCCGACGGCACCGTGATGCACGCCGAGCTCGACATCGAGGGGTCGACAATCTTCCTCTCGACGCCCGACGGCTACGTCTCCTCCCGCCGGCACCGCGAGAACTGCGAGGCCGAGCGGTCGATGCACGACAACGCGTGGGTGATCGACGGCTTGTTCGTCGAGGTGGACGACGTCGAAGCGCACCACGCACGCGCCGACGAGCACGGCGCGACGATCGTCCGCGGACTCGACGAGCCGGGCGTCGGGTTCCGCGTCTATACGGCGGAAGACCTCGAAGGCCACCGCTGGATGTTCGGGCAGCGCCTCGAGAGCTAGGCGTCGCTGCGGCGACCGCCGCCCATCCGTCCGACTCCGCTCACTCCTCCGAGCTCCTCCACGAGAAGAGCACCGGCGAAGCACGCGAGCCCGAGCACGAGGAAGTTGAAGGCATCGGCGCCGGTCGTGATGGCGGCGACGATGAAGAAGATGATCGCGACCACCAAGAGGATCGCGCGCAGGCCTAGCTGCATCGATTGGCTCCTTCCGTGCGTAGGTGAGAGCCTCTAGTGCCGCGTTGCCCAGATCTAAAACGCAGCCGCGGCGAGCACACCCGCGAGCGGCGCCGGGATCTCGTCCGGCTCGAGCATCTCGACGAGCATCGGCAGGTAGCGGTAGCGGCGGCGGTCCGCCGACTGGAGCCAGCGCGGCAACCCCTCCGCCGCCGAGCGACCGCGCCACGCAGGCTGGTTCTGGAAGTGCCGGAAGGTCGCGAGCTCGCCCTGCTCCTCGAGAAGCTCCTCGACCCGCGGCACGCCGACGGCCCGCAGGAGCTCGTCCTCGATGTCCTTCACGCACACGAACGTCCTCTCGCCGAGGACGCGGCGGAAGAAGCGCTCCTCGTTGACGTCGCACAATCCGACGACGCGCTCGTCGCCGTCGTACTCGGCCGCGGCGCGGCGAACCGCCTGCGCGCCGCCGATCGGCTCGATGTCGATCCCGCGCAAGCCCAGGCCGAGCCGAGCGGCGACAGCCTCGAGCGCGAGCTTGTCGGTGATGCCTTCGACGAGGATGACGGCCATCCCCTGACGCTAGCGGCGCCGCGTCAGCCGACCGGCTGAATGGTCCCCGACTCGGCGACGTTTGCCGACACCCAAGCCTTGGGATCGAAGACCTCGACCTGGTACGGAACCCCGCGGAAGGCAAGGAGAACGCTCCTCGGGTCTTTGGGCCTCGCGAAGAGGAAACTCCCACCCGGCCCGGTGACCCCTCTCCCGTGGGCTACTACCTTGAGTCCCAGGTATCCGCCGCCGTAAGCCTCGCCGAACGGATACGTGGCCACGATGAGGTAAGGCCCGTCCGGTGCGCCCGCCGGAACCCCCTCCGGCAGATAGCGCACAAAGGAGTAGCCATTTGCGGCGCGGGTGAACTCGTACGAGAACCCCTCTTCCGCCCCGGCCCAGTAGATCGGCCCTCCACTCGCCGTTGCCTCGGCCGCGAGCTCGGCGGGAGACATGAGACGCGGTCTGACCACAGGCAGCGGTCGCATCACCCCGGTCGGGCCCGACGCCGAGCCCGCCCATGCCGCATCGGTCGGCCCCCACGACTGCGTCACTACCGCACCGGTCGGGCCCTTCGGACCGGTCGGTCCTTGCGGACCACCGGTCGCACCACCGATACCGGTCACACCTCGAACCCCGGTCGCGCCGGTAGCGCCGGTCGCACCGCTCGCACCAGTCGCACCGGTCGCACCGGTCGCACCGATCGCACCGGTCGCACCGTAGCTCGACGGATCACGACGCGAGGCGTTCGTCCACGCAGTGAGCACGAGGACGCACACGACGATCCCCGAGATCGCCCCGACAAGCACGATGAGCCGCCGCCCCATCTCACGATTATCCCCCGTCAGAAGCCCAGCGCCAAGTTCTTGCGGTACCAGAGGACATCCGTGCCCGTCGGGAAACCCTCGACCCGGCCGACGAGCTCGTACCCGCACCGCTCGTACAACCGTCCCGCCTGAAACGACCACGTGAAGTGGACGGTCTGCGTGCACCCACGGGCAACCGCTTCAGCCTCGGCGGCGGCAATCAGCCGAGTCCACAGCCAGCTTCCGCGCAGACTCGGATCGACCCAGAGGCTCTGTAACTCGCAGCAGTCGCCCCATGTCCAGCCGCTGACGCCCGCGACGATCCTGCCGGCGTCGTCGCGGACGAAGATCGCCAGCTCGACCTCTTCTCCGAGCCCCATCGCGGCAGACGCCTCGCGGCGAATCCGCGTCTCGAGGAACTCGAGATCGCGCGGATCGGGATCGGCTTCGACCGAGAGCTCGACCGGTCTACCCCCCGAGGATCTTGGCCTTCGCGGCCGCGAACTCTTCGTCCGTCAGCGCACCGGAGGCATGCAGCTGTGCGAGCTCCTGCAACTGATCTGCGTCGCTCGCGGGAGCCGCAGCAGGCGGCGCCTCGGAGTACTCCTCCTGCGGTTCGTCGTTGCGACCGCGCGAGGCAGCCGCGCCGATCGCTGCGCCGGCGATCAACCCGCGGCGGCGTGCCCGTCTCCTGAATCCCATGGTGCGCTCCTTCCGATTGGGCCTGAGTCTTCGAGAGACTCGGTTCGGCGAGCGTACTCGATCCCCTACCGCGGGCTCAGTGCGAGCGCGATGACGACTGCCATTGCCGCCCGCACGAGTATGCAGCCCTCGCTGTCCTGGGAGGCTGCGAAGCTTCACGCGATGAGCGGCACCCGCGAACCGCCGGTCCGCCGCGTGCAGTCGCGCATGCGGAAGCGCGCGATGCTCGCCGTCGAGAACCGGCGCGTGCTTCCGTACCTCATCGGCGTCATCGCGTCAACGAGCGTGGCGACCGGGCTCATCGCGCATCTGATCGACCGCAAGGACTTTCCGTCGTTCGGAATCGGTGTCTGGTGGGCGATCGTCACGCTCGGAACCGTCGGCTACGGCGACGTCGTGCCGCACACCGCATGGGGACGAGTACTCGGCAGCGTGGTGATCGTCGGCGGGGTGACGTTCATCTCGTTCCTCATAGCGATCGTCACCTCGCTGTTCGTCGACGCGGGCCGTGACGCCGAACACGAGTCGAGCGAGGCGCGACACGCCGAGACGATGGATCTCCTCCGCCAGATGGACGCCCGGCTCCAGGCTCTTGAGGGCACTAACGACTAATCGCTTGACGCTAGCCTGACCGGGTGGCGACCGGCGGGTATCTCCTCGAGCTCGGCGCGACGCCGTACCTCGAGGCGTGGAACATCCAGCGCTCACTCGCAGGCGCCGTCTCGCAGGGCGCGATTCCCGACACGATCATGCTGCTCGAGCATCCGCCCGTCGTGACGCTCGGCCGGCGCACGGAGGACGACGAGCTCCACATCCCCGAGAACACGGCCGTCGAGATCGTCGAGACGAACCGCGGCGGCAAGTCGACGTTTCACGGCCCGGGCCAGCTCGTGTGTTACCCGATCCTCGATCTCAAGCGCCACGGCAGCGACGTCAAGCAGTACGTGCGCGACCTCGAGGAGGCGCTGATCAGAACGCTCGCGCCGCTCGGCCTCGAGGGGACGAGAATCGACGGACTCGCCGGCGTCTGGCTCGCGCGTCCGCCGCGGAAGATCGCGTCGATCGGCGTCCATGTCTCGCGCTGGGTGACGACGCACGGCTATGCGCTCAACGTCGATCTCGATCCGGCGCCGTTCACCGACTGGATCACCGCGTGCGGCCTCGAGGACGCGATGTTCACGACGATCGCGCGTGAGCTCGACCGGCCGGTGACCGTTGACGATGTCCGGCCGCACGCCGTCGCCGCGCTCGAAGAGGTGTTCGGTCTCGAGCTCGAGGCGCTACCCGCCGAGGACGGCGCCGGGCTCTGGCCGCAGCCGCGCCACGCGCAGCTCGCGGCGAAGGCCTAGGCGAGCCACTCCTCGCGGAACTCGGCTCGCTCCCCGGCCGGGAAGCGCGCGTACGCGACCTTCGACTCCGACGTATCGGCTTCGGCGGACGCGTTGTGCTTCATCGCGACCTCGGAATACGGATACGCGCCAGCGTCGTCGCCGCTGCGCGCTCCGACGGCGAGAACGAGAGTCGGCGCGCCACCCGCACCGACGATCGTGTGCGGAACGCCGCCCGGGCAGTGGAAGTAGTCCCATTGCCGAAGCTGCCGCTCCTCATCCTCGACGATCAGAAGGGCTTCGCCTGAGAGGACGAGGAACCCTTCCTGATCGCCTTCCCAGTGGTACATCGCCATCGGCTCGCCCGGAGCGAGCACCCAGAGGTTGGCGCCGACCTGCGAGCCCTCGGACGGGGCGAATTCGGCGACGAACCCCCCGGGACGGTTCTCCCACCACTCGAGGTCGCGCGCGTTGGGCACAGACCATGGCGTCATGCGAGCCAGCGCTCCTCGAACTCGGCCGGCTCCCGGTCGGGGAAACGCGCGTAGGCGACGTCAGGATCTGTCGTCTCCTCCTCGGCCGAGGCGTCGTATTTCATCGCGAGCTCGGAGTACGGGTAGCCGCCCCAGCCGTCGCCGGTCTGGTGGTCGCGTGCACCGATCGCGAGGATGACGCACGTCCCCGTACCGGCGCCGATGCGCGTGTGTGGAACGCCGGGCGGGCAGTGGACGTAGTCCCATTGCCGAATCGTCCGCTCCTCGCCGTCGATGACGAGAATCGCCTCGCCCGAGAGGACGAGGAAGCCTTCCTGGTCGGCCTCCCAGTGGTACATCGCCATCTTGTCGCCGGGCTCGAGCACGAAGACGTTGACGCCGACTTGCGCGCTGTCGTCCTCGACGGCGTCGGTGACCCAGCCGCCGGGGCCGCGCTTCCACCACTCCATGTCACGGAGGTTGCGAACGGACCAAGCCATGCCGCGAACTATGCCCGGAGGCCGTCGAGGACGACGTCGAGATAGCGACGCCAGTGTCCCTCGGGCGCGGTGGTCAGCGCCGAACGCACGAGGAGCTGCACGTCGCTCGGCTCCACGTCCTTCCGCACTGCGCCGGCACGCTGTGCGCGCGCGACGATCTTGCGCCCTAGCTCGTCGAGCTCCGCCGCGCCGGGCTTCTCGCCGCAGTGGACGACGCACGCGTGCAGGCCCGGCATCGACATCACGAGCTCGCCGATGCCGCGGATGAAGTCGAAGAACGCCTCGCCAGGATCGGGCGCGCGAAGCGCCTCCTCAGCGAGGGCGTGCATCTGGGCGACGTGGCGCTCGACGACGGCGAAGACGAGGTCGTCCTTCGTCGGGAAGCGACGGAACACCGTGGCGTGCCCGACTCCCGCGCGCTTCGCGACCTCGTCGACGCTCGCGTTGGGGCCCGACGCGGCGAACACTTCCGTCGCCGCGTCGAGCACCCGTTCGAGGTTGCGCTGTGCGTCAGCGCGAAGCTCGACCATCAGACGGCCGGGACCGCCCCGACCTCCGCCGCGGCCTCGATCGTCGCGACGTGCCGCTTCCGCAGCAGCGCCACGAACGCGATGAGGCTCAAGATCACGAACACCGCGGCGCCGTAGAACGCGTACTGCCAGCCGTGCACGATCGACGGCAACGAGGCCGAGTCGTACGGGTTCTTGAGCGCAGCTGCGCTCGTGTGACTGATGGCGATCGTCGTGAGAACAGCGAGCCCGAGAGCCCCGCCGACCTGCTGCGACGTGTTGAAGAGACCGGAGGCGAGGCCCTGATCCTCATCCTTCAGGCCCGTCGTCGCGATGAGCGTGAGGGGCATGAAGATCGCGCCCATGCCGAGCGAGGCGATGAGCATCCCCGGGAGCACGTCAGACGCGTACGAGGCGCCGGTCGCCGGCATCTGGGCGAAGAGCAAGAGCCCGACCGCCGTCAGCACCATCCCGACGACGGCGACGGGCCGCACGCCGAGCCGCGGAGCGAAGGTCGAGGCGAGCCCCGCCGAGAGCATGACGCCGGCGGTGAAGGGCAGGAACGCGAGCCCGGCCTTGAGCGGTCCGAACTTGAGCACCTCCTGGATGTACTGCGTGTTGTAGAAGAACATCGCGAACATCCCGGAGAACGCGAGGAACATGGAGACGTTCGCCGTCGTCAGAGAGCGGACGCGGAAGATCGAGAGCCGGACAAGCGGCTCCGACGAGCGCATCTCGATGAAGACGAAGCTGATGAGCAGCACCGCCGCCACGAGGAACGAACCGATCGTCGTGACCGACGTCCACCCGTGCTGGTGCCCCGTGACGAGGCCGTACACGAGAATCATCAGCCCGCCGGTCACCGTGACGGCGCCGCCGATGTCGTAGCCCTTGTGCTCGTGCTCGTCCTTCGATTCCGGCACGAGCCGCGCCGCCGCAAAGAACGCCGCGATCCCGACCGGGATGTTGACGAAGAAGATCCAGCGCCAGGAGAGCCACTCGGTGAGCGCGCCGCCAAGGACGAGACCGACCGCCGAGCCGCCGATCGCGATCGCCGCCCACACGCCGAGTGCCTTCGCGCGCTCCTTCCCTTCTGCGAACGTCGTCGAGATGATCGACAGCGCGGCCGGCGAGATGAGCGCGGCGCCGAGCCCCTGCAGCGCGCGGAAGCCGATGAGCATCCCCGAGGTCTGCGCGATCCCGTTCAGGAACGACGCAGCCGTAAAGATGACGAGGCCGATCATGAAGATCCGCTTGCGGCCGAGAAGGTCGCCGAGGCGCCCGCCGAGCAGCAGGAAGCCGGCGAAGACGAGCGTGTACGCGTTGATGATCCACTGCAGGTTGGCCTGCGAGAGGCTCAGCGACTTCTGGATCGACGGCAGCGCGACGTTCACGATCGTCGCATCGAGGATGACCATGAACTGCGCGAGGCAGATGATGACGAGAACGACCCACGGGTTCGTGCTGTGACGGCTCAATTCGGCTCCTTGGCGTAAGCGGACTCGGTAGTCCGGTTAGAGTACCAGCGGTACTCGACCCTTGGCTACATAGACTGGAACGCAGCCGTGGAGACCTCGCTTCCCGTCGCCGAGCGCCCGCGCCGCCCCGAGTGGATGAAGGTGCGCGCCCCGTCGAAGGACGGTCGGTACTTCGACGTGCAGAAGCTCGTGCACGGGCTCTCGCTCAACACGATCTGCGAGGAAGCGCGCTGCCCGAACATCTCCGAGTGCTGGGGACGCGGCACCGCGACGTTCCAGATCCTCGGGGACACGTGCACCCGCGCGTGCCGCTACTGCTACGTCAACTCCGGTAAGCCGGAGTCGCCACCCGACCCGCTCGAGCCGCTGCGCCTCGCGCAGGCCGCTGCGCAGATGCAGCTCAAGCACGTCGTCGTCACGTCCGTCGACCGCGACGACGTCCCCGACAAGGGCGCAGGCCACTACGCGGCGACGATCCGCGCTCTCAAGGCCAAGCTGCCGGATGCAACGGTCGAAGTGCTCACGCCCGACTTCCTCGGCGTCGAGGAGGAGGCGCTGCGCACGGTGCTCGGCGCGCGCCCGGAGGTCTTCAACTTCAACATCGAGACGGTGCGGCGCCTGCACCGGCAGATGCGCGGCGCAAAAGCGAGCTACGACGGCGCGCTCTGGCTGCTTGCGCGCGCGAAGGAGATTGCCGACTACAACGTCCTCACGAAGAGCTCGATCATCGTCGGGCTCGGCGAGACGAACGACGAGGTCGTCGAGACGATGCGCGACCTCCGCGCGCACGGCGTCGACGTCGTCACGATCGGCCAGTACCTCCAGCCGAGTGCGAAGCACGCAACGATCGACCGCTGGGTGCACCCCGACGAGTTCCGCTGGTTCCGTGAGCAGGGCGAGGCGCTCGGCTTCGGCTCGGTCTTCTCCGGCCCGCTCGTGCGCTCGAGCTACCGCGCGGACGAGCAGCGCCATGCGGCCGAGACCGGCCGCGGCGCCGTCGCGTACTAGAAGCCCGACACGCAGATCACACAGGAAGGGCCTCCTTGCGGAGGCCCTTCCATCGTGCTTCGTGCGGTGGTTAGCGCGTCTCTACTTGGAGACCTGCCAGACGCGGGTGCCCCAGTTGTCGACCTGGTCAGCGCCAGCGTCGCCGCCGGGGACATACTCGTCCGCCATCCAGGCCGCACCGGTGACCGGGTCGATCGCGAGCTGCGAGTAGTCGCCCCAACGCCGCCTGTCGTACCCAGGCTCGAAGGTCGAGAAGCTCACGTGCGGACCCGTGCCATGGCCCGTCGTGCGGATCGCGCTGAACGTGTGACCCTGGTTGATCGAGGTCACGTAGCCGGTGCTCGGGTTCATCGTCTTGCTCGTCATGCTGAAGTCCATGACGAGATGACCGGCCTTGCCCATCGAGTCGACCTTCGTCTGCGCGATGCTCGGCATGAGCAGGAACGTCTTCGCCGCGCCGACGTAACCCTGGTGGGCGACCTTCATCTTCGTCGGGTCGATCTGGAACCACGCCGCGCCGTCGACGACGGTCGGGTCGGTACCGATCTTCATGGACGTCGAGAGCGACGTGTAGAGCATCCCGCCGGAGAGCTGCACCTGCTCCACCCGGTCGTCGACCGAGTTGAGCGTGGCCTCGGGGACCGAGCACCACGTGCCGAAGTTGAACACGCACGTCGTGTCGTCACCGGTGCTCGTAGCGTCGACCGGCTCCGAGTACACCTCGCTCGGAATGCTCGTCACGGACAGCGTGGCGGTGCCACCCTTTGCGATCTTGTTGTCGCCCGTGACCGTCGCGACGTCGAGCATCTTCGCCGAGGCGAAGTTCTGCTCCGACGCGACGAGGTACTCCGTCGTCGACGGCTCGCTCGCCGGCTCGAATCCGAAGTAGTTCGCGCCGAGCGCGAACGCGTTGGCGTTCGGATTGCCGTGAGCGACGAGCTTCGCCTTGTCGATCGCGAAGATGCCCGTGCCCGGAACTTCTTCGTTGTCACCACAGAACTCGTTGATCGTGATGTACAGCGCGTGCGTGTCCGCGCCCTGGTGCGGGAAGTCGGGGAAGCAGAATCCCGGGACTCCGGCGAGGGACGCCGTGTCGACGTTGTAGGCGGTGTAGCCGCCGGCGTTCATGACGACGAGGTCGGTGGTGTAGTACATGTTGTTCAGCGCACCGATCTCGGTGAAGAAGAACGTCCGCGACGTCTTGTCGTAGCGGCACTGCGGATCGCCCGACGAGTTGGCATCGCTGAAGAGATCGGGCATGCCATCCGCGAAGAGGGAGGTGCCGGACGTGCTGAAGACGCCCCAGCCGTTATTGGTCATCTCGACGATGACGGTCTGGGTGCCGGGAACGGTGATCGGCACTCCCGCATGCTCGAGCGGCCCGGCGGGGCCGACGCACAGACCCTGGTCCGGCGGCGTGTAGTGGTGACCGGTGTACACCCGCTGCGAGACATCCGAGATGCCGTCGAAGTTCGATCCCAGCGCGGGACCGCCGCTGAGGCGAATCTGGCTGGCGCTCGTGCTCGGGAAATGCGTCGCAACGAGCGGCGCGGCATCGTCCGGCGGAGGCGTCAGCGAGCAGGGGCCCGTCGGCAGAAGCGGCGTGTCGAACTGACACGCGGTGAACGCGTCGCTCGCGGTGATGCCGGAGGGCAGCTGATGGAGGTTGTTGACCTTCGTGATGCTTACCGTCGACTGGCCGACGGCCTTGAATGTCGTGGGCTTGGCGGCAGCGGCGCCTGCAGCCGACGCTGTCACCCCCAACGCGGCTACCGCGGCAAGCACGCCGAGCAGCGCCAGAACGACGGGAAACCGCCGTCCAGGGAGAAGATTGGTCTTCACTATGTTCCCTCTTCTTTCGAGTTTTTACTGGGCCTGACTCTTAGAGCCCACGCGACGCGAGTTTTTCCTACTCCCCTGGATAGACCTTCGACTCCCTCTCGCTCGCGCGGCACCCCAGCACATCATCCGCTAATCGCGGACGCGTTTCAAGGCCAACTCATCAGGAAGACGAAGGGCCGCCCGGAGGCGGCCCTTCGACGAACGAACGCTGTTGTGCTCAGCCGTTCTTCGAGTTGTTGATCGCTGCGGTGGCCTGACCCGCAGACCACTGCTGCGCGAGCTGGCTCAGCAGACCGCCGGTCTTCGGCGAACCGAGGCCCGTGACGGCGTCCCAACCCGGCCCGGCGTTGAATCCGGCGACGTTCACCGGGTTGTTCGCACTGTCGAACTCCACGGCGTTGTTGCTTCCGCTCGTGACGTCGTGGAAGGCGGCAGCGTACGAGCCGCGGCTCTGGCCGATCTTGTACAGAGCCGAGTTGATGAAGCCGTAGTCGTGACCGGCTGCCTGGTCGGCGATTGCCGTCAGAGCAGCCCACTGCGGCGCACCACAGCTCGTGCCGCCGAAGCGGTAGAACCCGCCGCCCGGAGGATTCCCGGTCTCGGCCTGCAGAGGCACGAGGACGCCATGGAGGATCGCCGCGTTGTAGGCGACGTCCGGAACGGCACGGGTCTTCCCACCGTGGATCGTCCCCTGCTGGTAGGCAGGCTCGCTCCAGACGGTGCTGAACCCGCCGCCACTCGCCTCGGTCGCGTCGAAGAAGTCGGGGAAGTCGCCCGTCGGTCCCTCGTTCCAACCGATCTCACTCAGGTAGCTGCCGAACGCAGGATTGGTGGCAGGATCGCAGCCGAGCTGCGGCAGGCAGTAGTCGGCGGCGTGCAACTCCGTGCCACCAACGCCCGTCACGAGCGGATCCGACGCCGGAGACGACGACGACTTGATCCACGACGATCCGTCGCACGACGGCTGCGACGCACCCTGGTCACCCGACGATGCGAAGAGCGTGATGCCCTTCTTCGTCGCATTCACGAACGCCTGGTGCCACTGGCTCTGGAGGCTGGATCCGAGGCACGTGTCCGACTCGCCGAAGCTCATCGAGATCACGTCGCCGAGGTTGTGGTCGACCGCGTAGTTCACAGCCGCGACGAGATCGTCGTCGTTGCTGGACTTCCCGTGCACGATCACGATCTTGGCGCCCGGAGCGATCGCGTGCGACCAGTCGACGTCCAGCTGCATCTCCTGCGACCAGCCCGCGTCGTACGGCGTGTTCGCCTGGCCGGCCGGGTAGTACTGGGCGATGGTCTGGTCCGGCAGGCCGTAGTAGTTGTTGAAGTAGCTGAAGTCGTACTGCAGGTTCGGATCGTCGAACGCATCGACGATGACGATCGTCTTGCCGCTTCCGTCGAGCCCGTTCGCGATCAGCGAGTCGACGCCGTACGCCTTGCGCATCTGGTACGGGTCATAGCACTGTCCGGTGCTCAGACCGACCTGACACGTCCGCAGTCCGTAGTTGCCGTTGGCGCTCGTCGCACCCGCGGCCGGCGCGGCCGTCAGCTCCGGCGTGACGTACATCCGGTGCAGATCCGGCGTCGACGCGCCGGCGGAACCGACCGTGAGCGCAGCCACCAACGTGGCGAGCGCTCCCATGAGCAGGGTTCTTCCCACACGTGCAGTCAAAGTGCCCCTCCCTCGATTTGTTGACCCTCGGAGCGCCTCCTCTGATGGCGCCCCGTTCCGAGCCCGCAACGTACATCGTTTTGCGGCCTGTTGGGTCAGGTCGACGTCGGGCCAGATCAGCCGTGCGGCTTGGCCATGGCGCGGTAGTCGAGCGCCTCGTCGAGCACCGAGTCCTCGACGCCCTTCTCCCGCGCGACCTCGCGCAGAGAACGGCCGGACGAGGCGGACTCTTTGACGATCTCCGCCGCCTTGTCGTAGCCGATGTACGGGTTGAGAGCGGTCGCCGCGGCGAGCGTGAGCTCGGCGTAGCGCTCGCAGTTCTCGCGGTTCACCTCGATCCCGTCGACGCACTTCTCCGCGAAGAGCCGACACGCGCTCGCGAGGAGCTTGACCGACTCGAGGACGTTCTTCGCGAGCAGCGGGACGAAAACGTTGAGCTCGAAGTGGCCCTGCATGCCGCCGATCGCGATCGCGGCGTCGTTGCCGATCACCTGCGCGGCGACCTGCGTGACGACCTCGGGCATGACCGGATTGACCTTGCCCGGCATGATCGAGGAGCCCTTCTGGAGCTCCGGCAGGAAGATCTCGGCGAGGCCGGCACGCGGGCCGGAGCCGAGGAAGCGGATGTCGTTCGCGACCTTCGTCAGCGAGACGGCGACCGTCTTGAGCGCTCCCGAGACCTCGACGATGCCGTCGCGCGCGGCCTGCGCCTCGAACGGATCGGCCGGCGCGGAGATCGTAAGGCCCGTCTCTTTGGAGAGAATCTCGCGCACGCGGGCGGCGAACTCGGGATGCGTGTTGAGGCCGGTGCCGGTCGCGGTGCCGCCGAGCGGGATCTGGCCTAGGCGCGGCAGCGCGTCCTCGACGCGCGCGACGCCCTGACTCACCTGCGCGGCGTAGCCGGCGAACTCCTGTCCGAGCGTGACGGGCACCGCGTCCATCCAGTGCGTGCGGCCCGACTTCACGATGTCGTCGAACTCCTTCGCCTTCGCGTCGAGCGAGGCCGCGAGCTGCTTCATCGCGGGTAGGAGGTCGTTCGTGATCTCGTCGAGCGTCGCGAGATGGACGGCCGACGGGAAGACGTCGTTCGACGACTGGCCCATGTTCACGTCGTCGTTCGCGTGAACGCCCTCGCCCGCGAGCGTCGCAATGACCTCGTTCGCGTTCATGTTCGAGGACGTGCCCGAGCCGGTCTGGAAGACGTCGATCGGGAACTGGTCGTCGAGCTCGCCCGCGGCAATCCGCGCCGCCGCTGCCGAGATCCGCTCCGCCTTGTCGGCGTCGAGCAGGCCGAGGTCGCCGTTCGCCTGCGCAGCGGCTCCCTTGATGCGACCGAGCCAGCGCGCCACCGACGGCGGGATCGGCTGTCCCGAGACGGGGAAGTTCGCGACCGCCTTCGTCGTCTCCCCGCCCCAGAGCTGCTGCTGCTCGCCCGTGCTCGCCACGGAAACGAGTCTAGGCGACGGAGGTCTGGCGCAGTTCGGAGAGCTTGCGGACACGCGGGCGACGCCGGCGATCGCCCTCGGTCACCTCGAGCAGCGGCTGCCAGCCGAGATAACCGCAGCTCTGGCACTCGGGCGAATCGAGGTGCTTGAACACGTCGCGGCGCGCGACACGAGACGTACCACAGCGAAGACATTCCACGACGAGCGAATCCACGTCGGGTCCATCGACCGCGGACCGCGCTTGGCGCTCCCTCTAACGAGTGAGTTGGGCCGCTGCGGCGAGGAGCTCGTCCCAGGAGCAGAGCTTCACCCGCGGGCGTCCGCTCTTCTCGCCGGCGCCTCGCTCGGCCTCGTCGATTGCCGTCCAGCCCGCGTACTCGACGACGCGCGCGCCGCGCTCGGCCAAGAGTGCATCGACGGCGTCGGCGGTCGCCTCGGGCTTCGGCTGCAGACGGCCGGCCGCGACGTCCTCGAGCAGGAGCTCCACGGTCTCGGTCGCGTCCTTCTTGTTCGTGCCGATCACGCCGGTCGGGCCGCGCTTGATCCAGCCTGCGCAGTAGACGCCGTCGCCCACGCGCCCGCTGTCGTTCGGGATCGTGCCGCTGCGGTCGTCGAACGCGACGCCCGGAAGCTCGACGCCGCGATAGCCGACGCTGCGGAACACGAGGCCGCACGCGAGCGTCTCCGTCACGTCGGTCGCGACGGCGCGCTCGTTCTCGTCGAGGACGTTGCGGACGAGCTCGATTCCCTCGACGCGGCTGTCGCCGAGGATCGCGACCGGCGACTCGAAGAACTTGAAGACGACGCGGCGCGCCTTTCCCTCCGGCTCCTTCACAGCGAGGTCGTGCAGGACCGCGAGGTTCCGCTCCGAGTTCGTGTCCTTCGGCTCGGCGCCCTCGAGATCGGCGGGGTCGACGAACACATCGGCGCCGGCGAGCTCGCCCATCTCCTGCAACTCCGGCGTCGTGAACGCGGCCTGCGCCGGGCCGCGGCGGCCGACGACGACGATCTCCTTCAGCGAGGAGGACGCAATCGCCTCGATCGCGGCGTCGCTCGTGTCGGTCGGTGCGAGCTCTTCGCGCGTGAGCGCGAGCATCCGCGCGACGTCGAGCGCGACGTTGCCGACGCCGATCACGACCGCCCGTTCGACGTCGAGATCGAACGAGATGTCCTGGAAGTCCGGGTGGCCGTTATACCAGGCGACGAACGCGGTGGCCGGCCACGATCCCGGCAGATCCTCGCCGGGTATGCCGAGCCGCCGGTCGGTCTGCGCGCCGACCGCATAGATGACCGCGTCGTAGAGGCGCGTAAGGTCGTCGGCATGGAGGTCGCGGCCGACTTCGACATTGCCGAGGAAGCGGAAGCCCGGCTGGTCGGCGATCTTCTCGAACGCGCGCGAGACCGTCTTGAGCTTCGGATGGTCCGGCGCGACGCCGAGCCGCACGAGCCCCCACGGCGTCGGCAGGCGCTCGATCATGTCGACCTCGGCCGGCGTGGCTGCGTTCAGCAGCGCGCCGGCAGCGTAGAAGCCCGCGGGGCCGGAGCCGACGATCGCTACGCGGAGGGGCCGCCCGACGGACATACGGCCGATCGTAATGG
Organism: Gaiellaceae bacterium; assembly: GCA_036496305.1. GTDB lineage: Bacteria > Actinomycetota > Thermoleophilia > Gaiellales > Gaiellaceae > Palsa-739. The sequence goes on from DASXLJ010000003.1 coordinate 48,557, forward strand.
GACGGTCAACTGCGCACGTTCCCGCCTTGACGTCTTCGCCAAGGACACCTAAGAATGGGCTCCGTTACTTCGTAATACGATCAATCCGGGGGGTTACATGAAGATCAAGCACCTACTGGCCACTGCGGGCCTCATGGCCGTGGCCGCACTCACCGTCACAGCCGTGGCATTCGGCGGCGGGAACAAGAGCGTCGTCTGCCACGGAGGCAAGTCCGTCGTCAATGTGACGTATCGGCTCCGCAACGATTACGACAGCGGCGTCGGCGGCAACGCCTGGGCCAACGACACGGTGAAGCGGCAGCTGCGAGTTTTCAAGCTCAAGGGCGGCTCGTATTGCGCAATCGCCCATGACACCGGCTCGTTCGTCACGTTCGCCGGAACGAGCCCGGCCGGTACGAGCACGGTGCAGGCCGGAATCAAGGGCGTGCTCCACGGTGGTTACACGACCACGGTGTTCAGTGGCACACTCGCCGCGAAGCCGCAGTACAAGAAGCACGGGAACCTCGGAACGTTCGACCTCGAGTGCACCGACGCGAACACCTGCCCCGGCGCGTATCCGAGCTACTCGAGCTACTTCAGCTCGACGAGCGGAGACGACCTCGCCACGTGGGGTTGGATGTACCACACGGCCAAGAACGGCAACTGGAAGAACACGTACACCGGCAACGCCGGCGACATCAAGGGCTAAGCCGACCATCCGCGTGCGGCCGGGCACCACGCTCGGCCGCACGGACGGCCAAAGCCGGCTCAGGGCTTGGTGATGCGCGATTCGACCGAGATCATCACCTTGCGCAGGAGCGCGTTCAGCTGCGCCATCTCCTTCGGAGTCAGCGCGCCCGTGAGGATCTTCTCCTTCTCGCCCTGCACGCCCATCGCCTGCGCGACCTTCTTGCGGCCTTTCGCGGTGAGCTCGACGAGGACGCTGCGGCGATCGTTCGAATCGCGGACACGACGGACGAGTCCCGCTGCTTCGAGGTGATCGAGGCGGGCCGTCATCGTCCCGCTCGTCAACTCTGCACGACGGGCCAGCTCGCCGGCGGAGCGACGCGTTCCCTCGGCCCACTGCAGCGACATGAGCACCTTCCAGTCGCCGCCCGACAGGCCCTGCTCGTCGAGCGTCTCGTCGAGCATCTTCCGGATCCGCCAGTTGAGGCCATGGATCCGGTCGACGATTCCCTCCACCTCGATATCGACCTCGGGAGGTAGGGCGGACGCGATCTCTTCGAGCCACGAGTCGATGTGGTCACGCTCGGGTTGCTGTTCGGCCACGTTCTCAGTGTCGATGAAATTTCTCTTGACGTCAAGACATCTGCGCTGGTAGCTTGCCGCCAAATAGTTTGACGTCAAGAGAGTACGTCACGATCAACGGGAGGCTCTACGCACATGGCAAGCACCGAGACGGCACAACGCGTTCTTTCAATCCCCGAGAAGGCCCGCGAGGGCGAGGGGCACCGGACGTTCGTCGGCATCCGCCGCGCACTCGACATCGGCTCATTCGGCGTAAACGCGATCTACCAGGCGACCGCCGGCGAGGAGCTCGTCAACGAGCACGACGAGCGCGGCCCCGGATCGACCGGCCAGGAGGAGCTCTATGTCCTCGTACAGGGAAGCGCGACCTTCACGGTCGACGGCGAGGAGCTCGACGCTCCGCACGGCACCGCTCTCCTCGTCCTACCCGACTCGAAGCGAAGCGCCGTGGCGACAAGCGACGAGACGATCGTCCTCGTCGTCGGCGGCGTGCCAGGCGAGGCCTACCGCCTCGGCCCAATGCAGACGGCCGAAGGCTTCATGGACAAGTACAACGCGAAGGACTACGCGGGCGCTCTCGAGGTGACGAACAAGGCTCTCGAGGCGTATCCCGGCAACGCGCTCGTGCTCTACAACGTCGCGTGCATGTCGGCCCTGCTCGGCGACCACGAGACCGCCCTCACGGCGCTCGCGGAGTCAGTCTCGAAGTGGGAGCCGTACAAGGAGCTCGCGCGGAACGACGACGACTTCACCTCCCTCCGGAACGATCCGAAGTTCGTCGAGCTCGTCTCCTAGCGCGAGGAGCCGCAACCGAGGGCGAAGCGTTCCCCTAGCGCTTCGCCCTCGGCACCGGCGCACCGTCTTCTCTTGATTCGGACGCGCGAAAGGTCGAACATGGAACCCGCCCGGTTCGTACTCCGAAAGGGAAGACAATGAGGAAACGCCTTCTATTCGTCGCAACAGGCGTCGTCGCGGCTGCAGCTCTGCTCTCTGCATCGCTCGCGGTCGCCGGCACCACGCTCCACCTGACCGCGAAGGACAACCACAAGTCCTTCACCGTGGCGGCGCACACCGCGATCGTCATCACGCTCAAGTCGAACGCCAGCACGGGCTATCGCTGGAAGCGTGGACACTGCTCGGCGGTCAAGTTCATCTCGCGCAAGTACGTCGAGCCGGCAAGCGGACGCGTCGGCGCGGCCGGCAAGGAGATCTGGCGCTTCAAGGTCGTCGGCCAGACGACCGAGGGGAAGATCGCGCTCCGCTACGTCGGCCCGTCGAAGGACGTTGCGCACCGCTTCTCGGTGCAGCTCCAGATCGGCTAGCTCAGTGCGAGCAGCCAGAGCCGCAGGCGGGACCCTCGTCTGAGGGGGTCTCGCCTTCGGCGCCAACGCCGTCAGCAGCCTGGAAGGAGTGGCCGCAGCCGCAGGACGAAGCGGCGTTCGGGTTGTCGATCTTGAAGCCGGACTCCTGAATCGTCTCGAGGTAGTCGACGCGCGCACCCATGAGATACGGCGCGCTGAACGGGTCGACGACGACCGTCACGCCCTCGCACTCGAATTCGTGGTCGCCTTCCTGGGCTCCGCGGTCGAAGCCGAGGCCGTACTGGAAACCGGAGCATCCGCCGCCCTCGATCGCGACGCGGAGGACGGAGACGTCCTCTTCGCTCGCGAGCAGCTCGCTGATCTTCGCGGCAGCCGCGGGGGTGAGGGAGACGACGCTCTCGGTGCGCTCGACGGTGGCCATAGGAGCATGGTACCAACGGCGTCCGTCTCTAAAACGAGCGGAGTTTGTGACAGGCGTAGCACGCTCCGCTAGGCCGATTCGGTACCCGTAAGTGCCACCCGGTCTCCATTGATAACGTCAGCCGTCCGGTTGATGCGCTAAGGGAAACGGAGACGCGCTCGTAGATGCTCGATAGCTGGTTGCCATTCCTTATCTACGGGATCCTTGCCCTCGTGATCCCGGCTTCGATGATCGGCATGTCGTTCCTGTTCGCGACGCGCCCCGCGGCACGGACGCGCGCGCGGACGGTGCCGTTCGAGTCGGGCGTCTCACGCGGGCCGATGAAGCAGCAGCGCTTCAGCGTGAGCTTCTACCTCACGGCGATGCTCTTCATCGTCTTCGACATCGAGATCGTCTTCCTCTACCCGCTCGCCGTGCAGCTCCACGCGCTCGGCTGGTTCGGGTTCACCGAGCTCGCGTTCTTCGTCCTCATCCTCCTCGTGGCGTACGTCTTCATCTGGCGCAAGGGCGCCCTGGAGTGGTAGATGGCTGACGAGCAGCAGAACAAGCCGACGACGCGCTTGCGCGACTACGGCCTTCAGTCGGAGCGCCTGCTCTGGCCGACGAAGGGGCCGTCCCAGTTCGAGGAGGACCTCGGCGTCGAGGAGCTCGAGCGCGCGCTCGGCATCACGACGCTCGAGAAGGCCGTCCGGTGGGCGCAGACGAAGTCGATGTGGCCCGACACGTTCGGCCTCGCGTGCTGCGCGATCGAGATGATGTCGATCGTCGGCTCGCGTTACGACCTCGCACGCTTCGGGATGGAAGCCTTCCGCTCGTCGCCGCGCCAGGCCGACCTCCTCATCGTCTCGGGGCGCGTCGCGCACAAGATGGCCGAGCCGCTCCGCCAGATCTACGACCAGATGCTCGAGCCCAAGTGGGTGATCGCGATGGGCGTCTGCGCGTCGAGCGGCGGGATGTTCAACAACTACACGATCCTCCAGGGCGTCGACCGGATCGTCCCCGTCGACATCTACATCCCCTTCTGTCCGCCGCGGCCGGAGGCGCTGATGGAGGGAATCATCCGCCTCCACGAGGCGCACCAGGCCGGCGTTCCCGCCGCGTACGAGCGGAAGGGAGTCGCGACATGAGCGTAGGCTCGACGGAGCTCGAACAATGACCGCCTTCCGCGACATGCCCGGTTACGTCTCGGAGAAGCCCGGCGCCGACATGGCGACAGTGACGATCGAGCGCGAGCAGATCCGCGAGGCGTGCGAGTACGCGCGCGACACGCTCGGCTTCGACATGTGCGTCGATGTCGTCGCCACCGATTACCTCGACTGGGGCGGCGTGGGGGTCTCCGGCTACATCGGCACGGCCACCGGCCGCGACATCGTGCATCCGGCGACGCAAGGACTGCAGGTGTTGCCGGACGCGAAGCCGAAGCGCTTCTCGATCTCGTATCACCTCCTCGGCCTGCGGCACGGCGCGCCGCGCGTGCGCCTGCAGTGCTGGGCGGACGACGGCGAGAGCGTGCCGAGCGTCGTCTCCGTGTGGCCGACGTGCGACTGGCACGAGCGCGAGCAGTTCGACCTCATGGGCATCGTCTTCGACGGCCACCCGAATCTCGAGCGGCTCCTCATGCCGGAGGACTGGGACGGGCACCCGCTCCGCAAGGACTATCCGCTCGGCGGCGAGCCCGTCCGCTTCTCGGATGCCGAGTGATGGCAACGATCGCTGACAAGACCGCGATCTACGAAGGATCGCGCATCCCGTCGCGCGTCCCGACGATCCTCGACGTCCCGGCCGAGCTGAAGGACTCGGACGAAGTCCTCCAGGTCAACTTCGGCCCGAACCACCCGTCGACGCACGGTGTGCTCCGCCTCATCGTCGACCTCGACGGCGAGCGCGTCGTCGGCACGTCGGCGGTCATCGGCTACCTCCACACCGGCTTCGAGAAGACGATGGAGTCGAAGACGTACTGGAAGTGCGTCACGTACCCCGAGCGCATCGACTACGTCGGCTATCAGAACAACGAGCTCGTCTTCGTGTCTGCGGTCGAGCAGCTGCTCGAACTCGAGGTACCGACGAAGGCGAAGTGGATGCGGATGCTCCTGTGCGAGCTCAACCGGATCCATTCGCACCTCGTCTACCTCGGGACGTCAGCTCTCGAGCTCGGCGCGATTTCGATGTTTTGGTACTGCTTCCGCGAGCGCGAGACGATCCTCGACCTGTTCGAGATGGTCACCGGCCAGCGCATGCACACGCGCTACTTCCAGGTCGGCGGTCTCGCGGAGGACATTCCGCACGGCTTCTACGCGCAGGCACGCGAGTTCGTCGAGTGGATGCCGCACGCGCTCGAGGACTACAAGGGGATGCTCGACCGCAACGAGATCTGGCTCGAGCGGACGGTCGGCATCGGCAAGCTCTCCGCCGCCGACGCCATCGCGCTCGGGCAGACCGGCCCGAATCTTCGCGCCTCGGGCGTCGACTGGGATCTGCGCCGCGACCAGCCGTATCTCCACTACGACCAGGTCGACTTCGAGGTGCCGGTCTATCCGAACGGCGACGTCTACGACCGCTACCGCGTGCGGATGGACGAGATGGCGGAGTCGAACAAGATCGTCGGCCAGTGCCTCCGCAAGCTCGAGCGGATGGAGGGCCAGCCGTGGATCGCCGACGACCGCAAGGTCGTGCTGCCGCCGCGCGAGGAGCTCCACACCTCCATGGAGAGCTTGATCCATCACTTCAAGATCGTCACCGAGGGCTTCCGCGTCCCGGCGGGCGAGATCTACACGGCGATCGAGTCGCCGCGCGGCGAGTCGGGGTGCTACCTCGTCTCGGACGGCGGGCCGAAGCCGTGGCGCGTCCACTTCCGCGCGCCGTCGTTCGTCGCCCTCGAGGCGACCGCGACGTGCCTCTACGACACGTACGTCGCCGACCTGATCGCCGTCGTCGGCTCCCTCGACGCAGTCATGGGGGACACCGACAGGTGAGCACCTTTTACGAGGATGTGCAGAAGATTCGCGCGCGGTATCCCGAGGGGTCGCGTTCGGCGTCGCTCGAAGCGCTACGGCTCGCGCAGGTGAAGCACGGCTACCTGTCGCGCGAGGCGTTCGAGGAGACCGCCGACGCGCTCGACGTGACGCCGGCTTTCTGTTACTCGGTCGCGACCTTCTACGACATGTTCCATCTCGAACCCGTCGGCACGCACACGATCGAGATCTGCACGAACCTCCCGTGCGGGCTCTGCGGCGCGCAGAAGGTCGTCGAAGCGTTCGAGGAGGAGCTCGGGATCAAGGCCGGCGAGACGACCGAGGACGGCAACGTCACGCTGCGCGCGGTCGAGTGCCTCGGCGGCTGCGGCTACGCGACCGTCGTCGCCGTCGACCACCGCTACCGCCAACACGTAAAGCCCGAGGACGCGGCGGAAATCGTTGGGAGCCTCGATGCCTGAGGCGCAGATCACGACGCTCCTCGGCGGCACCGAGGATCACGACCTCACGAAGTTCTCCGAGTACCAGGCGATCGGCGGCTACGGCAAGGGCCTCGAGCGCGCGCGGGCGATGTCCTCCGACGAGCTCATCGACGAGCTGCAGAAGGCGACGCTGCGCGGACGCGGCGGCGCCGGCTTCCCGATGGGACGCAAGGCGTCGCTCATCGACCGCAAGAGCGCAAAGCCGAAGTACCTCGTCGTCAACGCCGACGAGTCCGAGCCGGGTGCGTTCAAGGACCGGCAGGTCATGGCGACCGTCCCGCACCGGCTCATCGAGGGCTGCCTCATCGCGGCGCACGCGATCGAGTCGACGGACGTCTTCATCTACATCCGCGGCGAGTACCTGACCGAGTACGAGATCCTCGCCGGCGCCGTCGAAGAGGCGCGCAAGGCCGGGCTGCTCGGCGGCGTCGAGATCACCGTCCACCGCGGCGCCGGCGCGTACATCTGTGGCGAAGAAACGGCTCTGCTCGAGTCGCTCGAGGGGAAGCGCGGCCAGCCGCGCCCGCGCCCGCCGTTCCCGCCCATCGCCGGCCTCTACATGGCGCCGACGCAGATCAACAACGTCTGCACGATCGCGACCGTGCCGCTCATCCTCGACATGGGCGCCGAGGCATTCGCGAAGACGGGCGTACCGAGCTCGCCGGGCACCGCGATCTTCTCCGTCTCGGGGAACGTCGTGAAGCCGGGCAACTACGAGCTGCCGCTCGGGACGCCGATGCGCGAGCTCATCTTCGAGCACGCCGGCGGGATCGCCGACGGCCGCGAGCTCAAGTGCGTGATCCCCGGCGGCTCGTCGGTGCCGGCGCTGACGCCGGATCAGATCGACGTGCCGCTCGACTACGACTCGCTCGGTGCGATCGGCACGTTCTTCGGCGCCGCGTCGCTCATCGTCGTGGACGATCGCTGCTGCATGGTGCAGCTCGCGCTCCGCTCGACGAAGTTCTATATGCACGAGTCGTGCGGCAAGTGCACGCCGTGCCGCGTCGGGACGCGCTGGATGGTGCAGATCCTCGAGTCGATCGAGGCGGGCACCGCGACGCGCGCCGACCTCGACCTGCTCGAAAACGTCGGTGACAACATCCTCGGCAAGGTGCTGTGCGCGCTCGGTGAGTTCGCCGTGTACCCGGTCGACAGCTACCTCCGGAAGTGGCGCAAGGAGTTCGAGGCGCACGTCGACGGCGGCGGCTGCCCGTTCCACGGCGAGTCGTCGCTCGAGGGGATCCTCGCGCCTTCCGACATGCATCACATGCATCGCCTCGAGGTGCTCGTATGAGCGACCTCGTCAAGGTGACGATCGACGAGCGCACGGTCGAGGTTCCGAAGGGAACGGGCATCGTCGAGACGGCGCTCGCGGCCGGCATCGAGATCCCCGTCTTCTGCTACGAGCCGCGCCTCGGCGATCCGGTCGGCGCCTGCCGCATGTGCCTCGTCGAGCTCGAAGGCGTGCCGAAGCTCCAGACCGGCTGCACCCTGCTGGCGACCGACGGAATGGTCGTCAAGACGGCGCGCACGTCGGCGAAGGCCGCGGCCGGACAGAACGGCACGCTCGAGTTCATCCTCGTCAACCATCCGCTCGACTGCCCCGTCTGCGACAAGGGCGGCGAGTGCCCGCTGCAGGATCTGACCTTCCGTTACGGCCCTGGAAATACGCGGATGCAGTACGAGAAGCAGACGTTCGAGAAGCCGATCCCGATCTCGCCGACGATCTCGCTCGACCGCGAGCGCTGCATCCTCTGTTACCGCTGCACGCGCTTCAGCTCGGACGTGAGCGAGGACAACCAGCTCGTCGCCGCCAACCGCGGCGCGGCGTCCGTCATCACGACCTTCGAGGATCTGCCGTACACCGGCGCGTTCACCGGCAACGTCACCGAGCTGTGCCCGGTCGGCGCGCTGCTGCCGACGCAGTACCGCTTCGAGGGCCGGCCATGGGAGATCGTCGACGTCCCGACCGTGTGCGGGCTCTGCCCCGTCGGCTGCAACGTCAACGTCACCGTCCGCGAGGCGAAGGTCAAGCGCGTTCAGTCCCGCAACCACTTCGAGGTCGACGAGGGCTGGATCTGCGACAAGGGCCGCTTCGGCTTCACGCATTTGCGCGCCGAGGATCGCCTCACCGCACCGCGGCGCCATCACCACGAGATCTCGTGGGACGAAGCGGTCGCCGAGGCCGAGCGGCTCCTCGCGGGCGCACGCGGCCGCATCGTCACCGCGCTCTCGGGCTCGGAGACGGTCGAGCAGGCGTACGCGCTCGGGAAGCTCCTGCGCGCCGGGCTCGACTCGCACCAGGCGATGCTGCCGGAGGAGATCTCCGGCGCGCTCGACGGCTTCCGGCTGCCGCTTTCCGCGATTCGCGACGCCGACGCGGTCGTCGTCCTCGGCGACGTGCCTGTCGTCGAGCGCGCGCCCGTCGTCGATCTCTGGATCAAGTCGGCGCGGCGGAAGGGCGCGAAGATCCTCGACTCCGTTAGCGCCGTTGGCGATGCAGAGCGCGTCGTGCTCGTCGGTTCCGGCCTCAGCGCCGCCGCCGTCGCCGGTCACGCCGAGAAGCTCGGCCTCTCCGGCCGCGAGGGCTGCGGCGCCTTCCATCTCCCCGAGGCTCCGAACGGCCGCGGCGTCGCCGACGCGTGGGCCGCGTGCTGCGACGACGAGGGCTCCGAGCCTGAGTCGATCGGCGTGCTCGTCGTTTCCGGCGACGAGGCTGCCGCGAACCCCAACGTCCGCGCGCTCGCCGAGCAAGCCGAGGCGACGATCGTCATCTCGATGTTCGAGCTCGAGAACTGGAGCCCCGACCTCCTCCTGCCGGGCACGAGCTACCTCGAGCGCGACGGCACGTTCGTCAACCTCGAGGGCCGCCTCCAGCGCCTGCGCCGGACGGCGACGCCGCCGTGCCCCGACGAGCTCGAGTGGATCGCCGAGCTCGCCTCGCGCTTCGACGTCGACGTCGCGCCCTACGCCGCCGCCGTCTTCGCCGAGGTGTCGGAGAAGGTCTACGGCGGCCTCTCGTTCGGTGAGATCGGCGAGCGCGCTCCGCTGCGCGGCTATCCCGAAGCGACCGGCGCGGCTGTCGCCGCTGCTCCCGCCGAGAAGGAGCCGCAGCCCGGCCAGGGAGAGGTTCGCCTCGTCGCGTACAAGCCGCTCTTCTCCGGCGCCGCCGTCGAGCGCGTCCCCGAACTTCAGTTTCAGCGGCCGCAGGCCGAGGTCGAGCTTTCGGCCGAAGATGCCGGCTGGCGCAACATCGAGACCGGCGACATGGTCACGGTCGGCACGAACGGCGCGGCGATCACGCTCCCCGCGCGCGTGAACCGGCGCCTGCGCAAGGGCGTCGCGCGTGTCGCGCTCGAGCACGCGAACGGCCTCGGCGGAGTCGTCGAGCTCAGCCGCGCGACCGAGGAGGTGAGCGCATGACCCTCGCCGAGACAGCTCCGCACGAGCCGTGGTGGATCGCGCTCATCGCAGCGATCATCATCGTCAACCTCCTGCTCGGGCTCTTCGCGTATCTCACGCTGCTCGAGCGGAAGCTCATGGGCCGGATGCAGCTCCGGTACGGCCCGAACCGCGCTGGCCCCTTCGGCTTGCTGCAGCCGATCGCCGACCTCGTGAAGCTCGTCCGCAAGGAAGCGTTCTCGCCGGAGGCCGCGATCGAGCTGCCGTACATCCTCGCGCCGATCGTCTCGGCGTTCACCGCGATCGCGGCGTTCGCCTTCATCCCGTTCGGCCCGGGCTGGACGGTCAACGGCTGGCACATCAACGGCGAGGTCGCGAACGCGAGCATCGGCCTCATCGCGATCTTCGCGCTCGGCTCGATCGGGATCTACGGCTTCATCGTCGGCGGCTGGGCGTCGGAGTCGAAGTACTCGATCCTCGGCTCGATGCGCACGTGCGCGCAGCTCGTCTCGTACGAGGTCTCGCTCGCGCTCAGCGTGCTCGGCGTCGTCATGCTCGGCCGCTCGCTCAACCTGCCGGAGATCGTCGCGCGCCAGGGCCACCTCCTCCCCTTCGCCGCGCCGCAGTTCATCGGCCTCGTCGTCTTCGTCTTCGCCGGCATCGCCGAGACGAGCCGCGCGCCGTTCGACCTGCCGGAAGCAGAACAGGAGCTCGTCGCCGGGTACCACACCGAGTACTCGGGTATGCGCTGGGGCCTCTTCCAGATGGCCGAGTACATCAACCTCATCACGCTCTCCGGCCTGATGGTGACGCTGTTCTTCGCGGGCTGGCACGGGCCGTGGGATCTGGGGCCGATCTGGTTCATCCTCAAGCTGCTCGCCGTCCTCTTCGTCTTCATCTGGATGCGGACGACGCTGCCGCGCCTGCGCTACGACCAGCTCATGAAGTTCGGCTGGAAGGTGCTCCTGCCGGTCGCAACGATCAACGCGGTCGTCACGGCCGCCCTCGTCGTGGGGTTCGGCGCATGACACAGCCAATGTCCACGCTGAAGGGCTTCGGCGTCACCTTCAAGCAGATCTTCAAGAAGCCGATCACGCAGCAGTATCCGGAGTACAAGCGGCCGGTCTACCCGCGCTTCCGCGGACGGCACCGGCTGTGGAAGCACGAGAATGGCCTCGAGAAGTGCGTCGGCTGCTCGCTCTGCGCGGCCGCGTGCCCGGCCGACTGCATCCGCGTCGTCGCCGCCGAGAACACGCCGGAGAACCGCGTCTCGGCCGGCGAGCGCTACGCGCGGATCTACGAGATCAACCTCTCGCGCTGCATCTTCTGCGGCTACTGCGAGCTCGCGTGCCCGTTCGACGCGATCACGCTCGGCAACGAGTACGAGATCTCGGAGCACAACCGCGACGACCAGATCTACACGAAGGACATGCTCCTCGCGCCGCCGGTGAAGGAAGTGCCCGTCGCCGACCGCGATCTGTTCGACACGCCCATCCCCTTCTACAAATCCGACTCGTGAACAGCCTCGTCCTCGCTTCTACGGCCGGCAACATCGTCGTCTGGATCGTCTGGATCGTTGCGGGATTCGCGTGCCTCGCCTCGGCGGTCGCCGTCATCTCGTTCTCGAATCCCTTCTACTCGGCGCTCGCGCTCATCGGGAACCTCGCGTCGCTCGCGGTGCTGTACCTGCTGCTGAGCGCCGAGTTCGTCGCCGCCGCGCAGGTGCTCGTCTACGCCGGCGCGGTCGTCGTCATGTTCCTCTTCGTCATCGCGTACGTCGGGCCGCGGCGCGAGGAGCCGTGGTCGGGCGGCCCGAGCTGGAAGGCGCTCGGTGCCGTGCTCGCCGCAGGCGCACTGCTCGTCGAGATCGTCCTCGCCGTGTCGCTCGCGGCGGGAGGCTCGCTCGGCCACGATCACACGGCCGGCGCGAACTTCGGCTCGCCCGCGTACATCGGGCAGCTGTTCCTCACCGACCATCTCCTCGCGTTCGAGATCACGTCGATCGTCCTGCTCATCGCCGCGGTCGGCGGCGTGATCCTCGGCTCGCACACGAAAAAGGCCGCAGCATGAACGGCCCCGCGACGACCTGGTACCTCGCGCTCGCGGCGTTCCTGTTCGGGATTGGCGCGCTCGGCGTCCTCGTCCGGCGGAATCCGCTCATCGTCCTCCTCTCGCTCGAGCTGATGCTCAACGGCGGGAACCTCGCGCTCATCGCCTTTTCGCGGCACTTCGCGAACGGCTCGGGGCAGATCTTCGGCCTCGCGGTGATGGCCGTAGCCGCGGCGGAGGTCTGCGTCGGGCTCGGCCTCGTCGTCGCGATCAACCGGCGGAATCTCGCGCTCGACGTCGACAGGCTCTCGGAGCTGCGCGGATGACGTACGGATCCTGGATCTGCCTCCTCTCGCCGTTCGTCGCGGCGGTTCTCATCATGTTCGGCGGGACGAACCTCTCTCGCCGCGTCGCCGCTTGGATCGCGACCACCGGCGTCTTCGTCGCATTCGGCGGCGCCATCTGGGCCTTCCTCGGAGTGCACGCTCAGCCCGGCCAGGTCGGCGAGTACACGCGGGCGTGGACATGGCTCCAGAGCGGCAGCTTCAGCGTCAACCTCGAACTGCTCGTCGACCCGCTCAGCACCGTGATGATGCTCATCGTCGCCGGCGTCGGCGGGCTGATCGTCCTCTACTCGATCGGCTACATGGACGGCGACCCGGAGGAGCGGCGCTACTTCGCGTACATCGCGTTCTTCGTCTTCTCGATGCTCATGCTCGTCGAGGGCGGGAACCTGCTCATGCTCCTCGTCGGCTGGGGCCTCGTCGGCCTCTCGTCGTACCTGCTCATCGGGTTCTGGCACGAGAAACCGAGCGCGATCCAGGCCGCGAAGAAGGCGTTCGTGATGAACGCATTCGGTGACGCGACGATGGCGCTCGCGCTCTTCATCCTCATCTTCCACACGCAGTCGCTCTCGTTCGGCGCCCTCAGCGCGCCGCTCTCGGGCAGCACCGCGAACTGGATCGCACTCGGCCTGCTCGGCGGCGCCGCGGCGAAGTCGGCGCAGATCCCGCTCCACACCTGGCTCCCCGACGCGATGGAAGGCCCGACTCCCGTCAGCGCCCTCATCCACGCGGCGACGATGGTCACCGCCGGCGTCTACCTCATCGCGCGCACGCACGCCATCTTCGAGCAGGCGCGGACGATCGAGCTGATCGCCGCGGGCATCGGCGCGCTCACACTGCTCGTCGCCGGGTTCATCGCGCTCGTCCAGACCGACATCAAGCGCGTCATCGCGTATTCGACGATGTCGCAGATCGGCTACATGTTCCTCGCCGTCGGAGTCGGTGGCTACGCCAACGGGATGTTCCACCTCATGACGCACGCCTTCTTCAAGGCGCTGCTCTTCATGACGGCCGGCCTCGCGATCCACGCGCTCGCCGGCGAGCAGGACATCCGCAACATGCGCGGGCTCGGGAAGGTCATGCCGTTCACGAAGTGGTGCTTCCTCGCCGGCGCGCTCGCGCTCGTCGGCATCCCGCCGTTCAGCGGTTTCTTCTCGAAGGACCCGATCATCGCGTCGACGCTCAACATCGGCTGGTACGGCTACGTCTTCTACGCCTGCGGCCTCATCGGCGCGTTCCTCACCGGCCTCTACACGTTCCGGCTCTGGTTCCTCGTCTTCCCGGGCGAGCCGAGCCCGTTCGTCCGCGAGCACTACCACGACCATCACGGCCGCGAGGGAGCGTGGACGATGCTCGTTCCGGTCGGCGTGCTCGCCGTGCTCGCGACCGTCGGCGGCTGGATCCAGTGGGCGCCGCACTGGGAGCCCTTCACGAAGTGGCTCGAGCCGGTGGCGCCGACGCTCGCGGCCGCGGTGCCGACCTCGACGCAGGAGACCGTGACCTCGATCCTCACCGTGCTCGTCGGGGCCGCGGGCATCGCGCTTGCGTGGGCGATCTACGCCGAGAAGCGGGTCGAGATCCCGGCGATGCCGGCCGCGCAGCGCCTCCTCGAGAACAAGTTCTACTTCGACGAGCTGTACGACCGGATCTTCTACGCGCCGGCCGCCGCGATCGCGAACTCGCTCCGCACCGAGATCGAAGAGCCCGTGATCCTCCAGGGCGGAACCGACCTCGGCCAGACGGCGCTCGACGCCGGCGGCGCAGTCCGGCGGATCCAGACCGGCGTCCTCCGCACGTACGTCTTCTTCCTCGCCGCCGGTGCGGCCGTCCTCGTCCTCGCGTTCCTGATTGCGAAGTAACCGATGAGCACCGCTCACCTCACGACGATCCTCATCTGGCTGCCGATCGCGGGCGCGATTCTCGTCGCGCTCCTGCCGCTCTCGAAGTACGCGACCGGCAGCATCGCGGTGCTCGTCTCCCTCATCGAGGTCGGCTTCTGGATCGAGCAGGCGTCGAACTTCCACTTCAGCCGCCCGGGCCTGCAGATGTCGGAGCAGGCGAAGTGGTTCGGCGACCTCGGCATCACGTACCACGTCGGCGTCTACGGCTTCTCGGTCTGGCTCATCGGCCTGACGGTCGTCGGCATGGCCGCGTGCCTCGGCTACGGCTTCTGGGTCGGACGCGACCGGCCGCGCGCGTACTTCGCGCTCATGCTCCTCCTCACCGGCGCGACGGTCGGCGTGTTCGCGTCGCAGGATCTCGTCCTCTTCTACGCCTTCTTCGAGGCGATGCTCATCCCGCTCTACGTCCTCATCGGTGTCTGGGGCGGCGCGCGGCGGATGGAGGCGACCGTCAAGTTCGTCATCTACACGATGGCCGGCTCGCTGCTCATGCTCGCCGCAGTCATCGCGTACGGAATCCACGCGGGAACATTCGACCTCGTCACCGGCCCGGTGAGCTCGAGCCGCTGGCTGTTCCTCGGGTTCATGGTCGCGTTCGCGATCAAGTCGCCGCTCATCCCGTTCCACGGCTGGCTGCCGGACGCGTACCGCGAGGCGCCTCCCGAGATCGCCGCCGTGCTCTCCGGCGTGATCGCGAAGGCAGGCCTGTACGGAATGCTGCTGATCGCGATTCCGCTCTTCCCCGACCCGACGTCGTTCTACCGGACGGCGATCCTCGGGCTCGCCGCCGCGACGCTCGTCTACGGCTCGCTGCTCGCATTCCGCGCGCCCGACTTCCGCGGCGTCGTCCTGTACTCGTCGCTCGCGCAGTCGGGCCTGATCGTGCTCGGCCTCTTCTCCGGGAGCACCCTCGGGCGCGACGGCGCGGTGCTCCAGATGGTCGCGCACGGGCTCGTCTCGATCGCGCTCTTCCTCGTCGCCGGCGTCGTCGAACGGCGTACGACGACGGGTGAGTTCCGGCTGCTCGGCGGGATGGCGCGCGGACGGCCGATGCTCGCGACGCTCCTCATGGCGATCGGCGTGATCTCGCTCGCCGTGCCGGGCTCCGCGAACTTCGCCGGCGAGTTCCTCATCCTCGCGGGCGTGTTCCAGCGCGCCTGGTGGTGGGCGGCGATCGGCGCCGGCGCGATCGTGCTCGCCGCGATGTACATGCTGCGGCTCATCTCCGCCGTCCTCCACGAGGCACGCGGCTCAACCGTCGGCGACGAGGCGATGGACCTCCGGGCCGGTGAGCTCGCGCTCGTCGCGCCGCTCGTCGCCGGGCTCTTGCTGCTCTCCGCGTGGCCGGCGGCGATCAGCAGCCATTCGTTCGTCGGGCCCTGGCCGAAGCAGCCGCCCCCCGGGGCGCCGAAGTGATCCACACGCCGCACATCGACTGGTTCGCGATCGCGACGATCCTCGCGCTCCTCGCGGCGTCGTTCGTCTCGCTTCTCGGCGCCGTGCTCGTTCCCGAGCCGCACCGGAGGGCGTTCGGCGCGATCGTGACGCAGCTCGGGTTCCTCGGCGGTCTCGTCGCCTCGATCTGGCTCTACGTCGACTCGCACCACAGCGAGACGGTCGTCTCGGGCGCGTTCTACCGCGACCGCTGGACCGCGCTCGCGCAGATCATCCTCTGCGCGGTCGGGCTCGCGACGACGCTCGTCTCGTGGAAGCACGTGCTTCCTGAAAGGCGGGGCCGCAACAACGACCACATCGCGGAGTTTTTCGCGCTTCTCCTCGCATCAGCCGCCGGGATGGCGTTCTTCGTCGGCTCCGCGAACCTCATGACGCTCTTCCTCTCGCTCGAGTGGTTCTCGATCGCGCTCTACGTCATGTGCGCGATCGACTACGACGTCGAGGGCTCGCTCGAAGCGGGACTGAAGTACCTCATCGTCGGCTCGTTCGGCTCGGCGGTGCTCCTGTTCGGCTCGGCGCTCGTGTACGGCGCGACGGGAACGGTCTCGTTCGCGGGCATCGCGACCGCGATCGGCTCGCACGGGCTGACGGGCAACTCTCTGCTCGTCGTCGGCGTCGCGCTTCTCGTCGCAGGACTCGGCTTCAAGATGTCGGCGGCGCCGTTCCACATGTGGACGCCCGACGTCTACGAGGGCGCGCCGACGCCGGTGACCGCGTGGATGTCCGCGGCGACGAAGGTCGCGGCGCTTGCGCTCGCGATGCGCCTCATGGTGACGGCGTTCCCGCAGGAGGAGCACCTCTGGACGGTCGCGTTCGCCGCGATCGCGGTCGCCTCGCTCGTGATCGGCAACCTCGCGGCGCTCGTCCAGACGAACGTCAAGCGGATCCTCGCGTACTCGTCCGTTTCGCACGCGGGCTTCATGCTCATCGGGTTGAGCGCGGGAACCGCGTTCGGCGCGAAAGCGCTCATGTACTACCTCATCCCGTACGCGGCGATGGCGTTCGGCTCGTTCGCCGTCGTCGCCGCGCGCGAGCGCGAGCTCGGACAGCCGGTGACGCTCGAGAACCTCGCAGGCCTCGGCTGGGAGCGGCCGTTCCTCGGCGTCGCGATGTGGTTCTTCATGTTCGGCTTCGCCGGCCTGCCGGTCGGCGGCGGCTTCGTCGGGAAGTTCTACGTCCTCGCCGCCGCGTACAAGCACGGCTGGTCGTGGCTCGTCATCGTCGGCGTGCTCGCGACGCTCGTGAGTCTCTACTACTACCTCGGCGTCGTGCGGGCGATGTACATGCGCCCGGCGGCGGCGCGGCTCGCGGTCGTCGGCGGAGGCTCACCGCCACGCGAACGGCTCCTCAACATCGGGGTCGGGATGGCCCTCGTCGTCTCGGTCGGCTCGATGTTCGCCGCCGCGCCGCTGCTCGACCTCGCGCAGAGCGCGGCCAGCTCGCTTCCGTTCTAGCGGCGAGCCCGAGCGCGTTTCTGCAACTTCGGTGCAGAGCTGCAACCGCGCTCTGCGAGCCACATCCGGGCCTCAAACACCGCCCATCGGGGTCAGACAGCCAGACCCTCGAGCAGTCAGATGGACGAGAAGTCGGCGACTTCGTGCCTTGGGAAGCGCGCGACCGCGGCGAGAAACCTGAGCGGATTGGTCGGCGTCTCGCCCATGATGAGGATGCCGACCCAGTCCTCTGGCCGGCGTTCGACATCTACGAGCGATGAAAAGACAACGTGCTCGTCGAGTTCTTGGACGCCGTCCGCCCAAACCTCGACCACGGAGCCGGATGTCAGCGTGACGCGCCAGGCCGACGGCTCAGTCGAGCGCCACTCCGCGAGTCCGGATTCCACGCGCGGAGCCTATCGACGCGGCGAGCTTGCGGGGTCTAGCGGCGCCGCGTCCGAAGCTCAATGACCGACACGCCAATCGTGGAAACGGTGTCCGACACCGCCTTGGAAACGGTGTCCGACACCGCCTACCAAACCGACGAGTCTGTCAAGCCGCACGTGTGCCAATTGTGCAACATCTCGCGACGAGCCTAGACCTGCGCCTGACGGACCCGCTCCTACGCGGCGCGCTCGAACACTTCGACCGGCTCGAGCTCGAGCTCCACGTTGGGACGCGGGCGACGGCGGCGTGCCGGCTTCGTCCGCGTGACCTTCATCGGCTCGAGCAGCCAGGCGATGGTCGGAACGGAATAGGCGAAGAGCGCCGCGAGCAGCGCCCACGTCGCGAGCGGCGGAGCCGCGGTTCCCACGGCGGCGTTCGAGCGCACCGCGCACCCGACGACGAGGAAGACCAACGCGAGCGTGCTCGTGGCTGCGGGGAGAAACGCCGCACGACCCTCCAGCGCGTCGCTGATCGCGACAAACGCGACCGCGGCGGCGGCGGGGATGGCGAGCACTGCGAGCCAGAGAGCAAGCCCGCCGAGGTCCGCGGCAGCGGCCGCGAAAGCGGCCGTCGCGAGCCCCAGGGGCAGGAGGCGCGAACCCACGTGCATAGGTTCGTTTCCGCATCGGACGGTCCTCCCTCAGTAGATTCGGCCTATGGAACTCACATGGCTCGGACACTCAGCATTTCGCCTCGATGCGGGCGGCAAGCGCATCTATGTCGACCCCTTCCTCAACGGCAATCCGAAGTGCCCCGAAGACGAGCAGACGCCTGAGCGCGTCGACGTGATCGCGATCACGCACGGGCACGGCGACCACGTCGGCGACACCGTCGCACTCGCGAAGCAGCACGGCTGCACCGTCGTCGCGCCGGTCGAGCTCGCCGACTGGCTCCGGAACGAAGGCGTCGAGAACCTCCTCGACCCGAACAAGGGCGGCACGGTCGCAGTCGACGACGTGCGCTTCACGCTGACAAACGCGTTTCACTCGAGCTCGACGAACGACGGCAAGTACGCGGGTGAGCCGTGCGGCATCGTCGTGCGCGCAGAAGGGAAGAGCATCTACTTCGCCGGCGACACGTGCGCCTTCGGGGACATGTCCCTGATCGGGCGCCTGTACCAGCCCGACCTCGCTGTCCTCCCGATTGGCGACCACTACACGATGGGGCCGGAGGAGGCCGCGCTCGCGCTCGAGTTGCTCGGCGTGAAGCGCTGCGTGCCGTGCCACTGGGGAACGTTCCCGCCGCTCGTCGGCCGCCCCGACAAGCTGCAGGAGCTCACGCCTGACGTGACGGTCGAGATGATCGAGCCCGGCGACTCGGTCACCGTATGAGGGCACGCTGGTGGGGGGCGAGCGGGAAGCAGGTGCCGGCGCTCGCGGTCGAAGGCGATCCCGCCGTGCCGGTCGAGGAGGCGCTCGTCGTCGACTCTCAGCACGACCCGGCGGATATCCACGAGGCGTTCAAGGCCGGCACGCCGGTCGTCGTTCGCGCCGCGACGCCCGAGGACGTGCGGGCAGCGCTCGCGCGGCCCGAGGTCGCGTCCGTCATCGTCCCCGCCGACCGCGGCGACCTCCTCGCTCTCGACCTGACGGAGCTGACGTATGGCACGTGAACGCGTCGTCGCGACGTACTCGATCGCCGCGTGCGACCTCGACGCGAAGCAGTGGGGAGTCGCGGTGCAGTCGAAGTTTCTCTCGGTCGGCTCGGTCGTGCCGTGGGCGGAGCCGGAGGTCGGAGCAATCGCGACGCAGGCGTACGCGAACCCGCGCTACGGCCCGAACGGGCTTGCGCTTCTCCGCGAGGGGCTGAGCGCGGCCGAGGTGGTCGAGCGGTTGACCGCCGCGGACGACGGGCGCGACACCCGGCAACTCGGCGTCGTGGACGGCAAAGGCGGCAGCGCGAGCTGGACCGGCCCGGAGTGCAACGAGTGGGCGGGGCATCTCAACGGCCCGTGCTACGCGGCGCAGGGAAACATCCTCGTCGGCGCCGAGACGGTCGGTGCTCTCGCCACGACATTCCAGGGGAGCGCGACCCTCCCGCTCGCACAGCGCCTGCTCGAGTGCCTGGCCGCCGCGCAGGCCGCGGGCGGCGACCGGCGCGGCCAGCAGTCCGCGTCCCTGCTCATCGTCGAGCGCGACGGCGGCTACGCCTCGCTGTCGGACCTCGTCGTCGACCTGCGCGTGGAGGATCACGAGCGCCCGATCGAGGAGCTGCGCCGCATCTACGGCCTCCACCGACGGCTGTTCGAGGTCACGCCCCGCGAGGAGTGGCTGCCGCTCGAAGGCGAGCTGCGCACCGAGGTGGACGAGCGCCTCGCCGCGACGGGCCACGACTCGCTCGCGAGCTGGGCCGGAGTCGAGAACCTCGAAGAGCGCGTCGACGGCGAGGACGCCATCGACCCCGTCGTCCTCGATGCGCTGCGAGAATCGACCGCATGAACGACGCCGGCTACGAGATTCTCACGCTCGACGAGGTCGAGACCGCGGAGCACCGCGGCAGCAACCTCATTCCCGTGCGCTACACGCTCGGTTACCGGCCGGCCGGCGTCAACGCCTGGATCGCCGACGCGGGCGGCCAGCTCATCCCGCCGCACGAGGAGGACAGCGGCAACCAGGAGCTCTACGTCGTCGTCCGCGGCCGCGCGAGCTTCGTCGTCGACGACGAGACGCAGGACGCGCCCGCCGGGTCGCTCATCTTCGTGGAGGCCGGACACAACCGCACCGCGACGGCGGAGGAGGACGGCACGATCGTCTTCGTCGTCGGCGCGACCATCGGCGAAGCGTTCAACGGCGGCGGCTGGGACACGTTCGCGGTCGCCTATGCCGCCCAAAACGCGGGTGACATGGACGCGTGCAGGCGGATCATGGCGGAGGAGATGGAGAAGCGGCCCGACTCGTGGGCGCTCCCGTACAACATGGCCTGTCTCGAGGCACTCGCCGGAAACAAGGACGAGGCGATTGCGCTGCTCAACCGGATCCCGAACGGGCCGGAGCTCCGCGGATACCTCGAGAACGACACCGACCTCGACGACCTCCGCGACGACCCGCGCTTCCAGGAGTTGCTGTCGTGAACCTCACCCACCTCGACGAGCTCCAGGCGATCGCGATGCCGGACGGCTTCGTCTGGCGCCCGATCCGCCGCCATTTCGGGATCAAGGCGTTCGGCGTCAACGCGTATACATCCCACGAGGGCGACATGATCGTCGAGGAGCACACAGAAGGCACGCTCGGCCACGAGGAGATGTACCTCGTCCTCCGCGGCCGGGTGAAGTTCACGATCGACGGCAATGACCACGAGCTCGGCCAGGGGCAGCTCGTCTTCGTGCGCGATCCGTCCCTCAAGCGCAGCGGTGTCGCTCTGACCGGAGACGCCGCCGTGCTCGCGGTAGGCGGCAAGCCGGGCGAACCGCACGAGGTCTCTGCCTGGGAATACACGTTCTTCGCCTCCCCGGCCGTCCGCGCCGGCGATTACGCGGAGGCTCGGCGACTGCTACGCGAGGGCCTCGAGGCGAAGCCGGGGCACCCGGCGATCCTGTACGACCTCGCGTGCGTCGAAGCGCTCGACGGCGAGAGCGACAAGGCGTTCGAGCTGCTGGACGAGGCGATCGCCAAGGACGAGCGGTTCCGCGCATACGCACAGAAGGACACGGACTTCGCCTCGATCAAGGACGATCCGCGCTTCCCCGGCGCCCCCTCCGCGTAGTCCGTTCCGCTCCCTTCTCCTTGTAACAAAGTGTTACTAAGTGGGCTGCGAGCCCGCTATCCATCTCGATCGCGCGTCCCAAAGGGCCGTGTCGAAGTTTGTAACAAAGTGTTACTTGCGGTCTCCGGGGAGCCGGATTCCCGTGGTGCGGAGAGCCGGGACCGGGTCGGCCCCCGGTTGCGCGACAAGAAGTACCGCGCCGTGCCCCGGTTCGCGGTGCAGCGCGTCGACGAACGCCTGCAGCCCGACCGCAAGCGCGAACGCCTTGTGCCACTGCTCGCCGCCGAACGGGACGAGCTCGTCCTCGGAACGGAGTCCCGCGATGACGTCGCCCCACGTGACGGCTCCCATCGAAACGTCGGCGACGAGCGGCTCGCCGTCCGAGCTCGGGACGCCAATCGCAAGCGGGTTCGTCCCGGCGACCTTCGGGCCGTCCGGCGGGCCGAGCCGGGCCGGTGAAGTCGCCGTGAGCATCGCCACGAGGCCGCGCGACGCGAGCTGCCGCGCGTAGTAGCCGAGCATCCCCGTCGGGAACGTCCGGTCGCAGACGATGAGCCGAGCCCGCTCCGGCGGTGACTCGAGCGCACGCGAAACCGCGGCCTGCACGACGAGATAGCCGATCGCCCCGTTCCCGTCCCAGCGCTCGAAGCCGGCGGATTCCTCGACGAGGCGCGGGCTCGCGGCCGTGTCGAACCCACTCTGCGACTCGAGCCAGACGATGCGCGAGTACCCGTGGCCGAGCTTCCCCTGCTGCTCGGCGTAGTCGAAGTGCTCCCACAGCGCACGGGTGTCGTCCTCGCCGAAGCCGAGCGCCGCGAGTCGCGCGTGCGCTTCCTCAGGCTGCATGGTGGCGCGTTGTGAACTCGAGCACCGGCCAGCCGCGCTCGACCGCGATCTTCCGCAACGCGCGATCCGGGTTCACGACGACGGGATGGCCGACCGCTTCGAGGAACGGCACATCGGTGTGGCTGTCGGAGTACGCCGTGCAGTCCGCGAGGTCGTAGCCCTCCCGCTCGGCGAGCGCGCGCACGCAGTCCGCCTTCGCCTGCGCGTGGAGCGAGCGCTCGGCGCGGCCCGTGTACTTCCCGTCCTTCACCTCGATGACGGTGCCGAGCGCGCCGTCGAAGCCGAGATCCTCCGCAATCGCGTCGACGATCTCCTGCAGCGTCGCCGAGACGATGTAGACCTTCTCGCCGCGTTCGTGGTGCTGCTTCACGAGCGCGATCGGCTCGGCATAGACGAGGGGGCGGAGAACCGGCTCCATCGCCTGCGCAACGAGCTCGCGCAGCTCCTCCGGCGAGTACCCCGCGAGGATCTTCAAGCCGTCCTCCGCCGCCCGCCGCACCGACTCGTGGCTCGCTCCGCGCGCGACGAAGAGGAGCTGCCAGCCCGCGGCGCGCACCATCTGCCAGCGGGAGATGAGACCGCGCTCACGGAACGATCCGGCGAGGGCGAGGGCGGAGGAGCGCCGCAGCAGCGTCCGGTCTAGATCGAAGAAAGCAGCGGCAGCCAAGGGCTCATCCGACGAGCGGGAGCGCCTTCACGATGCCGGCAGGCTCGACCCGAAGCGCCTCGATCTCCTGCGCGATCGCGGAGATCGCCTGCGCGGCCGCCGCGTCGGGCCGCGCCGAGACGATCGGAGCGCCGGCGTCTCCTTGCTCCCGCAACACCGGATCGAGCGGTACCGAGCCAAGGAGCGGAACGCCGAGCGAACCGGCGAGCTCCTCTCCGCCGCCGCTGCCGAAGACGTCGCCCGACATGTTCTCGACGACGCCGAGCAACCGCATGTTCGTCTTCTGCGCCATCCCCGCGGCCCGCGCAGCGACGTCCTGCGCGAGCTTCTGCGGCGTCGTGACGACAACGACCTCGGCGCGCGGCAGGAGCTGGCCGAGCGAGATGGAGACGTCGCCCGTCCCCGGCGGCATGTCGACGACGAGCGTGTCGATCTCGCCCCAGTGGACGTCGGTGAGGAACTGTTCGAGCGCGCGATGGAGCATCGGGCCGCGCCACATGACCGGCTCGTTGCGCGTCTCGAGGAAGAAGCCGATCGACATGAGCTTGAGCCCATCCTTCACCGGCGGCACGATCATCTGGTCGACGGCGACCGGCTTCTGGTGGATGCCGAGGACGTGCGGGATCGAGTGGCCGTAGATGTCGGCGTCGAGCAGCCCGACCTCGTGGCCGAGCTCCGTGAATGCGACTGCGAGATTCGCGGAGAGCGACGACTTGCCGACCCCGCCCTTCCCGCTCGCGACCGCGATGACGCGGCAGCCGGCCGGGATGCGGATCACGCCCTCGTCCGGTGCGCCGCCGCGGAGCTTCTGCGTCAGCGCCTGCCGCTCGTCGGGCGTCATGACGTCGAACGAGAGCTCGACGCCGGTCACGCCCGGCACCGTCGAGAGCGCCTGCTCGACCTGTGTCTCGAACGAATCGCGGAGCGGACAGCCCGCGATCGTGAGCACGATCGTGAGCGCGACGACGCCGTCGTGCAGCTCGAGATCGCGCACCATGTCGAGCTCGGTGACCGGCCGCC
Organism: Gaiellaceae bacterium; assembly: GCA_036496305.1. GTDB lineage: Bacteria > Actinomycetota > Thermoleophilia > Gaiellales > Gaiellaceae > Palsa-739. The sequence goes on from DASXLJ010000003.1 coordinate 72,268, forward strand.
GCAGCTCAGGATCGATCACCTTGTCGAGCGCCTTGAGCACCTGATCGTAAGAAGCCTCCACGAGAGCGAGAGTACCGGGAGGATCGCTCCCGCAAACGGCGAAACCGCTCAGGATGACGTGGCATTCCACCACTGACGGATGGTCGGCCGGCGACGAGCACACGATGGTCATGCGCGCGCCGCGGGCTGCGCGTCGTCCACGCAGGTGGTCGATGTGGGCGCTACCGGCGCTCGCCTTCCTCTGCGGCGCGCTCGTCAGCGCAGCCGTGTTCACGATCGGCTGGCGGCACCAGACGCAGCAGAACGCTGCTGCCCAGAGCGCCCTCGCCAACGCGACCGCGCGAAATCACAAGCTCACCACCTCGCTTGCGTCCTCGCGGGATGCTCTCGCCGCGGAGAAGCGGATCGCCGGCCAGGAGCTCGCGTCCCTGCACGACGCTCAGGCGTCCGGCGCCACGATCGCCGCCGAGGCAAGCGCGGCGCAGGCAAGCGCGTCATCCGTGTCGGGCACCGCCGCGTCGATGGCATCCACCGCCGACAAGATCGCGAACGAGCTGAAGACGCTCACGACGTACCTCACGACGACACCGCCGTCGCAGCTCGACTCCGGCTACATCGCGAGCCAGACCGCGTATCTCTCCCACCAGGTCGAGGCGCTGCAGTCGGCAGGCGGGACGACGACGACGGCGGCGGCGAGCTTCGACCGCGCGATCCGCAAGCTCGCGCAGCTCGCATCGGCGCTCGCAGGCTCGCACTAGCGCTCAGGAAATCCTCACCTAACGTGCCCGAAACAGGGCTAGCCTGTCGAGCGTGAAAGTTGCCGTCGCAATCGTTGTCGCCGCCGGAGCGCTCGCGCTCGGCGTGACCTCCTCCATGGCCGGAGCCGCGCCGGCAGCTTCGCACCCGATTCGCTTCCTGCGGCACGCGGCGCTCGCGACACACGCAAGCCGGCTCTCAGCGACGGCACGCACGACGAAGTCGGCCGGATTCACCTGCATCTCGGCCTGCTCGAAGTACGAGTCGACGATCAACCAGTTCTTCAGCGACGTCGCCGCCGCGAGCCTGGCCGGCGCCGCGGACAACGTCTACTCCGTCGCGACGCAGTACCCGAACATCCTCAACAGCACGACGTTCGGCGGCTCGTTCGTCGATGGAACCCCGTATCCGACGACAACGACCTGCCACGACGGCTTCGACAAGTACTGCGTCACCGACACGCAGCTTCAGGCAGAGATCGGGAAGGTTGTTGCGGGCCACCACTGGCCGCGGCGCTCGCAAGCGGCCATGTACTTCATCTTCACGCCCGCGCACGTCGGCATCTGCATCAAGAAGGGTCGCGCGGCGGGGAACGCGTGCACGACGAACTATTTCTGCGCGTACCACTCCTACTCGTCGACGGGCTCGTTCATCTACGCGGTCGAGCCGGACGCTGCAGCGGTCGCCGACAACGCCTGCGACTCGGGCGCGGCTCCCGCGGGGAACCACGCCGACGACACGCTCAGCTCTATCAGCCATGAGCAGATGGAGGCAATCACCGACCCGTTGGGTGACCTCTCGGGCTGGACGTCGGACGACCCCGAGACGTACGAGGGAATCCCGAACTTCTTCAAGGGCAGCGAGATCGGCGACCTCTGCGCCTACAACTACGGCACGCCACTCGGCGCGACGCCGGGCGGCCAGCCGTACAACCAGGTCATCAACGGTCACGACTACTTCCTGCAGCAGGAGTACAGCAACGCCGACGCCGGTTGCGTGCAGTACCTCGGCGGAACCCCGACGAACTTCCCCCCGACCGACTCGCGCTACGAAGGCGTCGGCCCGCTCGTCTACCACGACGGCCCGGTTATGACGACCAACCAGGTCTATGCGATCTACTGGGTGCCGGCGAGGCCCGCGAACAAGACGCTGCCGACGATTTCCGGCAGCGCGAAGACCGGGAAGATGCTCAAAGCGTCGCACGGCACGTGGTCGAACTTGCCGAAGTTCGCGTACCGGTGGCTCCGCTGCTCGCCCGCGGGGCGGTCATGCAAGGGCATCGCGAAAGGCTCGTCGTACGTCCTCACGGCGGACGACGCTCACCACAAGATCGAAGTGCAGGTGACGGCGACGAACGCGATCGGCCATGCGAGCGCGACGTCGCCTCGGACGCGCACCGTCACGCGGTAGCCCTACGCGGACAGGGCGTGCGCAAGCTGCCCGCACACGTCGCTCGTTCCCGCCGCCGCGAGCCGCGAACGCCCGACGAGGTCGAGCGGCGCCGCGCCGAACGGCTCGGCGACGTCGAAGAGCTCGAGTGCGAGCCCGAGCTCGCGGCACAGGAGTTGGCCCGCGGCGATGTCGACGGAGCGCGTCGGCTTGAGCGTGCAGACGCCGTCGACGCGGCCCGCGGCGAGATGGCAGAGCGAGAGCGCCGTCGAGCCCATGATCCGGAGGCGGTGCGCGAGGCCGACGACCTTCGGCGCGTCGGCCGCGACGAGGTCAGTGCGCGTCGCCTCCATCACGAGGATCTCGACTGCGCCGCCCTGCTCGGTGGCGCCGAGCGGCTTGCCGTCGAGGAAAGCGCCCTGGCCTCGCTTGGCGGTCCACTCCTCGCCGCTACCGAAGTCATGGACGAAACCGGAGTGGACGTTGTCCATCGTCCGTCCGTCGGCGACGGCGATCGAGAGGGAGAAGAACGGGATCCCGCGCTTCGCATTGAGCGAGCCGTCGATCGGATCGATCACGAGAACCGTGTCGGAGCCCGCAAGGAAGCCGAGCTCCTCGGAGACGATCGACGCGCCGGTCGCGCGGAAGCGCTCGACGATCGCGTCTTCCGCCGCCTGGTCGATCGCGGTCGTCTCGTCGCCACCCTCGCCGGTGCCGAGCACTCGTTCGCGCTCGGCGCGCGTCGGCATCGCGCGGAACACGGCCTCGACATCGCGCACGGCCGCGCGACAGAGCTCGAGCCAGTCTGTGTCAGTCAAGCGGCAGCATGAGAAGCCCGGACGTGAGCTTCGGATAGAAGAACGTGCTCTTCTGCGGCATCACATCGCCGCGCCGTGCGACCTCCCAGACGTCCTCGATCCGCGTCGGGCGGAGAAGGAACGCCGCCGCCGCCTCGCCGCGATCGACGGCCGCAACCGCCTCGTCGCGCTGCGGCGTGTACGTCACGCCCTCGAGTGGCAGCGCCGCGACGACTTCGGGGTCGAGACCGTCGCCGTGCAGGAGCTCGTAGCCGCCGTCGCGGTAAAGGACAGGTCCCGGCAAGACATCACCCGGAGGGCTGATCGGTTCCCCACTCACTCCGTCGACCGATTGCGCCAGCCGGTGCGTCGGGAAGATCGTCAGTCCCTCCTGCTCCGTCGGGACGATCACCGCGAGCAACCACTCCTCCCCCGCGGCGAGCGTCGTCTCGTAGCGGTGATGCCCATCGGCAATGAGGAGCTGCGCGTCGGCGAGCGCCTCCGTCAGCGCCTCGCCGAACTCCGCGTCGAGCCGCCAGAGACTGTCGCAGCCGCTCCGGAGATCGGGCTCGCCGAGCCCATCGACGTCGACCGACCCGTCCCAGAGAAAGAAGAGCGGCTCGAGCTGCGTGCGCGTCGCACGCAGAAGGCGCAGGCGCCCCTCCTTCGGGCCCGCATGCGTGAGCTCGTGCGGGAGGACGACGCGGGTCTCGTACGGCTCGACGCGCAGCGCGGCGACGAATCCCTCGCGCCGTCGGCGCACACCGTCGGGCCCCTCGTACTCCTGCGCAAGCCACCAGTACGCGGGCTCGGCTTCTTCGACGAGCACGCCGCGCTCGCGCCAATCGGCGAGCTGCGCGCCTGCTTCTTCCTCGCTGTCCGGAAGGGTCAGGTGGACGACGTTGTACGGGCTCTGTCGGAGGAGCGCCTCGCGTTGCTCCGGTCCGATGACGTCGTAAGGAGGAGCGACCAGGTCGTCGAGATCTCCCGCCACAGCTTCGTCGTAGCGGAGCGCACGGAACGGCCGGATTGCTGCCATGGCAGTGACCGTACCAACCGCACAGTTTCATGCCCGGCGCGAACGAGCCATGTCCCGAGACCGAGCAGGAAGACACCGACCGCACCGGCAGCGCGACCGGGCGCCGCTCGGCGAGCCGCCGCTCGCTCGGAGCTGCGAACGACGAGCACCTGCTCCGCCGGAATCACCTCGAGGACGGCAGACGCCGAGACACGGCGCAGCTTGTGGCCCCGCCGGATCTCGAGTTCCGCCGCGACATGCGGATCGTTGTTCGCGAGGACGCGTTCAACCGTTCCGCGGCCACCGCCGACGACCGAGAAGCCGGCGCAATTCGCCAGCCAGTAACGCGTGACCGGACTCGCGGCGGTAAACCGCTTCGTCTGGGCCGGTACGACTGTCATCACCGCCTCGGTCCCCGCGTTGGCAGATGCGAAACTTCCGACGTGACCGCGATCGCCGAGCTCGAGGAGAACCGCACCGTCGAAGGCGTGTACGCCGTCGCGCGCAAGGAGAAGCTGCGCACCCGCAACGGCGGCACGTACCTCGCGCTCGAGCTCGTCGATCCGAGTGGGCGGATCCCCGCGCGGGTCTGGAACGACGTCGATCTCCTCGACGCGCGCTTCGAGACGGGTGACGCCGTGCGCGTGCTCGGACGGGTGGAGAAGTTCCGCGACAAGCTGCAGGTCGAGGTACGGACGCTCGAGCCGGCGGAGGGAGTCGACCCGGCGAAGCTTGCGGTCGGACTGCGCCGGGACGCCGACGAGCTCGAGGGCTTCCTCGAGTTCCTCGTCGCGGAGGTGCACGACGACGGGCTGCGCGAGGTCGTCGTGCGTGCGCTCGCAGAGGCGCCGCTGCGCTCGTATCCCGCGACGCCGGACGGCCACCACTCGTACGCGGGAGGCCTGCTCGAGCACACGGTCGGCGTCGCGACGCTCTGCCGCGAGCTCTGCCAGATCCACCCGCGCCTTCGTCCTGACCTGCTCATCGCCGCGGCGCTCGTCCACGACGTGGGCCGAACGCGCGAGCTCGGCCCGCCGCCGGTCTTCGCGCCGACGGAGCGGGGAACGCTTCTCGGTCACGTCCACCTCGGACTGCGCCTGCTCGAAGATCTCGACGCGCCCGATGAGCTTCTCCATGCCGTCGCCTGCCACCACGACGCCCGCGCGGCTCGCACCGCCGAGGCGGCTGTCCTGTACCACGCGAACCAGCTCGACGCGGTGGCCGCCACCCGGCCCGTTCCCGCTTGACCGGCGTTCTGCTCGCGCTCGCCGCGAGCCTGTCGTGGGGCCTGTCCGACTTCGGCGGCGGGCTCGGAGCGCGCCGCATCCAGATCATCTGGGTGCTCGTCGTCTCCCAGCTCGCGGGGCTCGCGCTCGTGGGAACGATGTACCTCGTGACGCAGCCGCAGGCGCCGACCGAGCGCGAGTACGCGTGGGGAGTGTTCGCCGGCGTCATGGGCGCCGTCGGCCTCGCGGCGTTCTACCGTGGGCTCGCCGTCGGGGCGATGGGAATCGTCGGGCCGATCTCCGCCACCGGCGCGATCGTCCCGATCGTGTACGGGCTCGCGCGCGGCGAGCGGCCCGCCGCCCTGCAAGCGGTGGGGATCATCGTCGCCGTGATCGGCGTCGTCGCCGCATCGCTCGAACCGCTGCCCGAAGGCGCAGGGCGAAAGCTCGCGACCGGAGTCGGCTTTTCACTCATCGCCGCGCTCGGGTTCGGCTGCTCGATCCTCGGCCTGAACCGCGTCTCGCAGGCGGGCGTCGTCTGGGGGACGCTGTCGCTGCGCCTGACGGTCGTACCGATCGTCCTCATCGCCGCGCTGATCGTTCGGCCGTCCGCGGCGAAGCTCCGTCCCCTTCTCCCCTTGCTCATCGCGGTGGGCCTCTTCGACACCGGAGCGAACCTGCTGTACGGAGCGTCGGCGCGCCACGGGCTGATCAGCGTCGTCTCGGTGCTCGCCTCGCTCTATCCGATCGTGCTCGTCGGGCTCGCGTACATCGTCCTGCACGAGCGGATCTCGCGGCCGCAACTCGCGGGGGTCGCCCTCGCGCTCGCCGGCGTCGCGCTCATATCGGCAGGCGGCTGACCTTCTCCTCGATCACGACGCGCAGCTCGCGGGCTTCCTCGAGGCACATGCCGGCGGGATCGGCGAGCTGCCAGTCGACGTACTCCTTGCCCGGAATGTAGGGACACGCGTCGCCGCAGCCCATCGTCACGACGAGATCCGCCCACTCGACGTCCTCGCGCGAAAGCTTGTGCGGGACGCGCCCCGAGATGTCGATTTCCACCTCCTCGAGCGCCTCGACGACGACCGGGTGGAGCTCGGCCGCGGGATTCGACCCGGCAGAGCGTCCCTCACCACCGCGCCGCTCATACAGCGCTTGCGCCATCTGCGAGCGCCCGGCGTTCTGGATGCAGACGAAGAGGACGTTCACGCCTCGGCCTCGGCGCGCGGGCTTTCGCCGCGCACGAACTGGTAGGCGAGGCCTCCGATCGAGGCGCCGAGGATCGGGGCGGCGATGTAGAGCCAGAGCGCATGCAGATTCCCCGAGACGACCGCCGGCCCGATGGAGCGAGCCGGGTTCATCGACGCGCCGGAGATCGGGCCGCCGAACATCGCGTCGAGGGCGATCGTCCCCCCGATCGCGATCGCCGCGGCCTCGCCCACGGCGCGCGTGTCAGTCGCGACGGCGAGGATCACGAACATCAGGAACGCGCTCATGACGAGCTCCCAGAGGAACGACTGGCCCTGCGAACCGGACGGCAACGTCGCGCCCACATCCGCGATGTTCCCGAGCGAGCCCCGGAGCAACGCCGCCGCCACGAGCGCGCCGAACAGCTGCGCCGACCAGTAGAGACCGGCGCGGCGCCAGGGGAAGTGCCGCGTCAACGCGAACGCGAAGGTCACGGCCGGATTGAAGTGGGCGCCGCTGATGTGGCCGACGGCGTAGATCCCGAACATGATCACGAGGCCGAAGCTGATCGCCACGCCGATATGGCCGAGCTGATGCGTCTTTGCATCGACCATGATCGCGCCGCATCCGGCGAAGACGAGCGCGAACGTGCCGATCGCTTCGGCCGCCAGGCAGCGAGTGATGGGACGCGTCATCCGCCGAGCGTGTCCCGCAACTCGCGGACGGCGTCCGGCACGAGTCGGTAGTACGCCCACGTTCCGCGGCGGCTCGACTCGACGAGCCCGGCGTCACGCAGCACCTTGAGGTGATGGGAGATCGTCGGCTGCGACAGGTCGAAAGCCGCGTTGAGATCACAGACGCAGCACTCGTCGGTCGATGCGAGCCGGCTGACGATCGCGACCCGCGTGGGATCGGAGAGCGCCCGGAAGCGAGCGGCCAGCGACTCACTCGCTGCGATGTCGAGCGGCTCCATGCTCGGGCCGCAACAGATGACCGGCAACGTCTTCATCGATCTGTGTCAATATACCATCCATCGAAATCAATCGATGAAAGGAGGACGCGATGAGCGACACCGACTGCTGCGACTGTTGCTGCTGCAAGAGCGGCAAGTGCTGCTAGGCCGACCGTGTCGGCGGGGGCGTACGACCCCGCCGGCGTTTCGTTCAGACGTTGAAGCGGATGTTGAGGACGTCTCCGTCCTCGACGACGTAGTTCTTGCCTTCGAGCCGTGCCTGACCGCCCGCGAGAAAGTCGTCGGTCGGCGTCACCTCGGCGCGGATGAAGCCGCGCGCGATGTCGGAGTGGATCGTCCCCGCGGCGTCGAGCGCCGTCTCGCCCCGGCGGAGCGTCCACGCGCGCGTGTCCTTCTCCCCGGCCGTGAAGAACGTGATCAGGCCGAGCGTCTCCGTCAAGCGGCGCACGACCTCGCCGAGCGCCGACTCGCCGCCGCCGCGGAACTCCGCCGCTTCCTCGTCGCTCAACTCCGAGAGCTCCGCTTCGAGCGCGAGATCGATCCCGTCAGGCCCGTTGACGATCGAGATCAGCGGCTTCGTCGTGAGCGGATCGAGCTCGGACGAGAGCTCTCCGTCCCACTCGGCAAGCGTGTGGCCGGCGTCGACGTGCGCGAGCAGCCGCTCGGTCTCCGCCGCCTCGGCGCGCACCTTCGCGTCGCCCGACTTCGCCTGCTTCGCGACGCGGTCGAGCCGCTTCTCCACGTGGTCGCGGTCGGCGACGAGGAGCTCGAGCTTCAGCGTCTCGAGGTCGTCGTCCGGAACGCGCGTCCCCGAGAAGCCGTCGAGCACGACGAGCAGGGCGTCGACCTGGCGGAGGTTCCCCAGCAACTGCGGCCCCGTCCCCGGAACGTCGACGACGCGCACCGCCGCGGGAGTGATCTTGCGCGCACCGACGTGAGCCGCGAGAGCATCCAGGCGAGGATCCGCGATCTGCGCCATCCCGACGTGCTCCTTGCCCGAGCCCGTCGCCTCGGCACGCGTGAGCGCGCGGAAGAGCGTCGTCTTCCCCGAGCTCGGCAGCCCGACAATCCCGATCTCCAGCGCCACGGAGGCCAGGTTAGTGGGCGGCTACGAGCTCTCGATCTGCTTCTGGAGAGAAACGAGCGCGCGGTGCTGAAGCGACTTGATCGCGCCCTGGCTCTTGTCGAGAATCGCCGCGACCTCCGCGTTCGGGAGGTTGAAGACGAACTTCAGCGTCAGCACCTGCTGCTGCTCCGGCGAGAGATCCTCGATGAGCTTCAGCATCGACTCACGCCCGATCGTCCGCAGCGCCTCGAGCTCGGCCGACGGCTCGGCCTCGTGCGCCGGCGGCTCGGGCACCTCCGCCTCCGGCTGCCAGCGGCGATGCGCGCGGAAGTGATCCATCGCGAGGTTGTGCGCGATGCGGAAGAGCCACGCGGAAAACGGCGCCGACTGCCACCGGAAGCTCCCGATCTTCTCGAGCATCTTGAGGAACGTCTGCGTCGTGAGGTCTTCCGCGTCGTGGCGGTTGCCGACGCTGACGTGGAGGTAGCTGTAGATCCGGTCGAAATGGATGAGGTAGAGCTCTTCGAGCGCGTCGCGATCGCCCTGTTGCCCGCGGGCGACAAGGTCGCGAAGATGCTCGGCCGACTCGTCGATCGTCCGTTCCGTCGCGCTCATCCTCTGAGGAGTACCCCGTACACGGCTCCGGCCTAACTCACGCCGCGAACCCGACGCGGCCGGCGCGGACGATCCGCTTGTAATACGCGATCTGCGCGACGACGACGTGCAGCGGCCCGTCCTCCGTGTCGAGCGCGACGACGGGGTTGCTGCCGCTACCGCCGCTCAGCGCAGCCTCGAGCGCATCGGCGGAACGGGGATCGACGAACGCGGCGACCACCTGGCCGCCGGCGAAACCGAACTCGACGCGCACGCGATCGTCAGGCAAGGGAGACCACCTCCGAGAGGACGCCATGGACAGAGTCGGGATGGACGAATGCGACCTCGAGACCGAACATCCCGCGGCGCGGGGTCTCGTCGATCAGCTCGGCGCCTTCACCCGCGAGATCGGCGAGGGCGGCGCGGATGTCGTCGACCTCGTACGCGACATGGTGCATCCCGGGCCCGCGCTTCGCGAGGAAGCGACCGACGGGAGTGTCCTCCCCGAGCGCTCCGAGCAGCTCGACGCGGCTCTCGCCGACGCGGAGCGACGCCGCCTCGACGCCTTGGTCGTCGACCCGCTCGCGGTGCTCGAGCGTCGCACCGAACAGCCGCGAATACGTGTCGATCGCGCCGTCCAGGTCGTCGACCGCAACGCCGACGTGGTGTACCGCGCGCGCCTTCACTTCGCCAATCGTATGTGAGAGGCTCGTCGCCGTGAGAGTCTTGGCAATCGCCGTAGCGGCGGCGGCGTTGCTCGCGGGATGCTCGAACGACGAGACCGTGAAGTCCAAGGCCCAGGTCATCGCGGACGCACGGCATGCGCGCGACTCGGCGAGCTCGTACCTCGTCAACGGCGTCTTCGGGCCAACGGCGGACAAGTGGATCTCCGTCCACCTCTGGGTGTCGGCGGGCAACGGTGAAGCCGGCTCGATGTCCACCAATCTTCTGACTCCCCACGTGACGCGTCACGGAGGATCATTCGATGTCCGGGTCATCGGCACCGACCTCTACCTCCGCGGCGATCTCGCGAAGATCCCGCGACGACACGGCAGTCCGCCACCGCCGAAAGGGATATGGCTCAAGGCCTCGACAACCTCGGGACCGGTCGCGAGGCTCTACGCGCTCATCGCGCCGGCGAAGCTCTTCCCGATCCTCGACAGCGACCCGACCACGCTTACCGACCGGGGCTGGGACACCATGGGCGACAACAACCCCGACAACCATGCCGAAGTGATCGTCGACGCGAAGGACGGCGGTGAGATGCGCGTCAGAGCGCACGGGACGCCGTACCCCGACTCGATGACCTGGGACGACGAAGGAAACGAGCTCGAGTTCAGCAACTGGAACGCCCCTGTTCCGATCAGTCCGCCGAAGGGCGCGGTTCCGGCGTCGCGCTACGGGCTCGGCTAAGGCCAGATCGAGCCATCGACGTCGCGACGACGCGCGGAAACGGTGTCCGACACCGCCTATGTGAAAGGATCGCGCGGATGCGGTCGACAGCGTTAGCCCTCGCCGCGGTCGGCCTCCTACTCGCCGGCTGCGGCGGCGGTTCTGCTCCGGCGAGCAGCGAGCCGCCGAACGGCGAGGCGTCGAAGACGGGGGCCCAGGTGTTCAAAGATGCCGAGAAAGCCGTGAGGCGCGCGAGTTCGGTGCATGTCTCGCAAACCTCGCATGGCACGACCGACGCCGAGATCGTCCCGGGCAAGGGGGGAACCGCGTCGTACACAGAAGGCGGCGGCGCCCGTTTCCAGGTCGTCGATACCGGCGACGCGTACTACATCCTCGGGAACAACGCGTACTGGAACTCGCGGGCGGAATCAAAGCTCCGAGGACGGTGGCTGAAGTGCCCGCCCGGTAGCTATATGAGCCGGGTCGGGGCCCCAGGGTTCATTCTCTATGCGGCTTTTGGCGGCGAGTACGGCGGCACCTTGAGGAACGCGGGGGAAACGACGTACAACGGCCAGAGAGTCGTCGAGATCCGCGGCACGGATAGCGAGGACGTCGGGGCCGGCGAAATAAAGCTCTATGTCGCGGCGACGGGGACGCCGTATCCACTCGCGTTCGTCACGAAGTACGGGACGTTGGCGTTCAGTGACTTCAACGCCCCGGTCAGACTGACAGCGCCCCGGGACGCGCTCAGCGACCAGTCGCTCTGTGAAACCGTGAGCTACGAGCCTCATTAGGTGGCGCACGCGCTCGCGACGCCGGGGGTGACGACGCCCGCGCTCCGGTTCGACGTCTGAGAAGTGATCTACGGCCAGAGCGAGCCGTCGACGCTCGCGACGACGCGCGGAACGCCCACGCTCTCCGATGCGCGCGACTCCGGCTCGACGTCCTTGAAGAGCTCGATCACCTCGTCCCGCCCGAGCGTTTCCTTCTCGAGGAGCGCCGCGGCGATCCGGTCGAGCGCGGGCCGGTGCTTCGCGATGAGACGCAGCGACTCGTTGTACGCACTGTTCGTGAGGAGAGACTGCTCGTCGTCGCGGAGCTGCTTCGTCGCCTCGGAGAGCGCGTAGTTGTCGGCGCGCATCGTCCGGGCCTTGGCCGAGTCGGACATGCCCCAGTCGAACACCATGTGCCGTGCGATGTCGGTGACTTTCTCGAGGTCGTTCGCGGCGCCGTTCGTGACACGGCCGAAGACGACCTCCTCCGCGGCGCGGCCGGCGAGCGCGACGATCATCCAATCCTGCAGCTCCTCCTTCGTGTGGAGGTAGCGATCCTCTTCCGGCAGGTGGAGCGTGTAGCCGAGCGCGGTGCCGCGGGCGACGATCGTGACCTTCTGCAGCTCGGCGACGCCGCCCATGAGGTGCGCCATGAGCGCGTGGCCGCCCTCGTGGTACGCGAGAATCCGGCGCTCCTTCTCCGTGAGCACCTTCTTCTGCTGGAGGCCGGCGACGACGCGCTCGAGCGCTCCGTCGAAGTCCTCCTGGATGATGACGCTGTCGCCGCGACGGCCCGCCGCGATCGCCGCCTCGTTGCAGACGTTCGCGAGCTCGGCACCGGTGAGGCCGGCCGTCTGGCGCGCGACGGTCGAAAGGCTCGCGTTCGCGTCGATCGGCTTGCCGCGCGTGTGGACGGCGAGGATCGCCTCGCGGCCGGCGAGATCCGGCGGCGGAACGAGCATCTGCCGGTCGAAGCGCCCCGGGCGAAGCAGCGCCTGGTCGAGATCCTCGATGCGGTTCGATGCGCCCATGACGACGACCTGCGCCGCGCCGTCGAACCCGTCGAGCTCGACGAGAAGCTGATTGAGCGTCTGATCCTGCTCGCGGTTGAAGCCGTGCCCGGTGCGCTGGGCACCGACGGCGTCGAGCTCGTCGATGAAGACGATCGCCGGCGTGTTCTTCCGTGCCTCGGCGAAGAGCTTCCGGATACGTGCCGCGCCAAGGCCGGCGAACATCTCGACGAACGACGATGCGCTCGCGGAGTAGAAGTTCGCCCCGGACTCGTGCGCGACCGCCTTCGCGAGCAGTGTCTTGCCGGTGCCCGGAGGGCCGTAGAGCAGGAGCCCCTTCGGGACCTTCGCGCCGAGCGCCTCGAAGCGCTTCGGGTCGCGGAGAAAGTCGACGACCTCTTCGAGCTCGACGCGCACTTCCTCGACGCCGGCGACGTCAGCCCACGTCGTCGACGACGATCCCTTCGTCGCCATGTTCTGCGGCTTCGTGCGCGGCATCGAGCCGAGCAATCTCCACAGCAGGAACGCGGTGAAGCCGAGGACGAGCACGAAGAACACGGGAAGCCAGTCCGTCGCGAACTGCTTGAAGCTGTCGAGCCACGCCCCGACCATCGAGTGGTGCGGGTTGGCGATCGAGTTGAGCGCCGCGGCGAGCCGGTCGTTGGCGGCTTTCAGCTGCGCGTAGGTCTGATGTGCAGGAGGGGACGCTGGCGCTGAGAACCGCATGACCATCTCTTCGGCATCGGAGCCACCCGACCTTTAGCGGAGAGCGCGGAGCGCCGGCTCGAGGCGCTGGCGCGTCGTCAGCACGCCCGCGAAGAGATCGCCGTGGCGGCGGATCCGGTCGAGCACGACGTCCATCGTGAAGCTCGTCGGGTCGAGCTTCGGCGTCACCTCGTCCCACCGCAGCGGCGTCGACACGGGCGCGCCCGGCCGCGGCCGCACCGAGTAGACGGAGGCGATCGTCTTCCCGCCGCCGTTCTGGTTCGAGTCGATGAGGACGCCGCGGCGCTTCGCCTTCGACCACTCCGTCGTCGCGAGACCGCGGTGCGTTGCGGCGATCGCGCCGGCGACGATCTCGCAGAACTCACGCGTCTGCGCGTATGTCGAGCGGCGCTCGATCGGCACGAGCACGTGCATCCCGTCGGCGCTCGAGGTCTTCGGGAAGGAGACGAGGCCGAGCGCGTCGAGCGCCTGCTTGACGATGCACGCGACCTCGACCACCTCCTTGATCCCGACGTCCGGCGACGGGTCGAGATCGAAGAGGACGAAGTCGGGACGCTCGGGCTTGTCGACGCGCGAGTACCACGCGTTCATGTCGATGCAGCCCATGTTCACCATCCACAGAAGGGCGCGCGCGTCGTTGACCACCGGCGCGTCGATCCAGCGCTTCTGCGGCGGCCGCTCGCGAGTCGAGACCTCGACGTGGAAGCGCGAGATCCACTCCGGCATGCCCTTCGGCGCGTCCTTCTGGAAGAACGCCTTGCCGTACGCACCGTCGGGATAGCGCCGCATCGTGAACGGACGGCTCTTCAGGTGCTGGACAAGGACAGGCGCGACCGCGCTGTAGTAAGCGAACAGGTCGCCCTTCGTGATCGGGCCGCTCGGATCGTTCTCGGGCCAGAAGAGCTTGCCGGAGTTCGAGAGCTTGACGCCGTGGTCATCCATCTCCTGCGGATCTTCCCGCTTTACGGCACGCGCAGGCTTATCATCGCGGAGGCCTTGAAACGACGGCGCGCGCAGGTGGCCGTCGTGCGTCCACTCGAGGAACTCGACCTCGCACACGAGCTTCGGCTCGACCCAAACGACGCCGCCTTTCGCGACCTTCGGCATCTTCGGCACCTCCGGAAACGGGCTCGTCTCCCGCTCGAGCGGCCGGAGTTTCGCGAGGAGCTCGTCGATCGTCTTCTCGGTGAAGCCGGTGCCGACGTTCCCGACCCAGCGGTACTCCCTTCCCTCGCGGACGCCGAGCACGAGCGAACCGAACCTCCCGGCCCGCCGGCCCTGGCCCTTCGTCCAGCCGCAGATCACGAACTCCTGCCGGCCGTGCGTCTTGATCTTGAGCCAGTCGCCGCCGCGAGCGCCTTCCCGGTAGCGCGACGCCGCCTTCTTGGCCATGACTCCCTCGAGCCCCTGCTCCTTCGCGGCCTCGTAGAGCGCCTCGCCGTCGTCGAAAACGCCCGAGACCTGGACGACGCCCGACGGGATGACGAGCTGCTCGAGCCGCTCGCGGCGTTCCGCCAGCGGCAGTCCCGTGAGCGCCTCGCCGTCGATCTCGAGGACGTCGAAAACCTCGTAGACGAGCGGCGTCCCCGGCTTCGCTTGCTGCATCGCGGAGAAACTCGGACGGCCGGCTTCGTCGAGCGCGCAGACCTCGCCGTCGAGTACGGCGTCCGGCGTGCGGAGCGCGTTCGGCAGCGCCTTCGCGACGACCGCGAACCGCTCGGTGAGATCGTTGCCGCGGCGCGACCGCAGCGTCGCCTCGCCGCCGCGGATGTAGGCAAGCGCGCGGTAGCCGTCCCACTTCGGCTCGAACAGCCAGCCGTCGCCGGTCGGAAGCTTGTCGACGAGCGTCGCGAGCATCGGCTCGTACAGCTCGCGTCGCGCCGGCGCGCTCGCGGTGCTCTCGTCGCGCTTGCGGAGGAGGAGCCAGTTCTTCTCGTCGCCGGAGAGGTGCGCGGGCACGAGCGTCCACGTGCCTTCGAGACGTTCGCCGTGGAGCCGAACGGTCAGGCCGCCGTCGGGCTTCTCCTCGATGAGCTCGTACGTGCCGTGATCCCAGATCTCGACCGCGCCGGCGCCGTAGTTGCCCTTCGGAATCTCGCCTGCAAACGTCGCGTACGAGAGCGGATGATCCTCGACATGCACTGCGAGATGCTGCTGGCCGGGCTCGAGCGGAACCCCTTTCGGCACGGCCCAGGACGCGAGAACTCCGTCCCGTTCGAGGCGAAAGTCGTAGTGGAGGCGACGTGCGTCGTGCCGCTGCACGACGAAGATCGGAAGCGTTCCGCGGCGCTTCGAACCGAACGGCTCGGGGCTCGTCTTCCGGTCGCGCTTCCGCTCGTACTCGGAGAGTTTCCTACTCAAAAGTCGTATTCCTATCGTTCACACGGGGCATACATATCCGGGGATAAGCCTGTGGACGCTGTGGACGACGGCACGGAACCTCGCTCGCAAACCTGGGCGAAACTACTGAAACCTCGCTCAGACGTAGACGCCGAGTTGGCGGAAGCGCGCACGCCGACGGCGACGAAGATCCTTGCCCGAGAAGCCGGCGAGCTCGCCGAGCGCGTCGCGAAGCGCCTGTCCGAGCAGCTGCGCCGCCGCATCGTGGTCGACCTGGGCGCCGCCTTTGGGCTCCGCGACGATGTCGTCGATCACGCCGAGCTCGAGACAGTGAACCGCGTCAGGCCGGAACGCGGCCGCTGCCTTCTTCGCCTCGCCGGCGTCGCGCCAGAGGATCGAGGCGCAACCTTCGGGCGAGATGACGGAGTAGATCGCGTTCTCCTGCATGAGGACGCGGTCGGCAAGCGCGATGGCGATCGCGCCGCCCGAACCGCCCTCCCCGATCACGCACGTGACGGTCGGCACCGTGAGCCGCGCCATCTGCGCCTGCGACGCAGCGATCGCGGCGCCCTGCCCATGCTGCTCGGCGACGACCCCGGGGTACGCGCCCGGCGTGTCGACGAGCGTCACGATCGGGAAGCGGTGCCGCTCGGCGAGCTCCATCGCGTGCATCGCCTTGCGGTAGCCCTCGGGATTCGGCATCCCGAAGCGTCGGCTCGCGCGCTCGTGGATGTCGCGTCCCTTCTGCTGCCCGATGAGAACGATCGTCTGGCCGTCGAGCTTGCCGAGCCCGGCGATCATCGCTCCGTCGTCGGCGAGCGCACGGTCGCCGTGCAGCTCGAACCAGTCCTTGAGGAGCCGCTCGACGTAATCGAGCGTGTACGGCCGCTGGTCGTGGCGCGCGAGCTCGACCTTCCGCCAGATCTGCTCGTCGGTCGCTTCCTCGCCGATCTTGTCTATCTGCCGCTGCAGGCGATCGAGGTCGCCGGAGAGCTTCCCGCCGGGCAGCGAGAGGTTCTTCAGCCGGCCCAGGCGCTCGCGCAGCCGCAGTTGGTGCTCACTCTGGGGCATCGAACAACCTCAGCAAGCGGGAGAGGGTCGGCCGGAGCATCGGCCGCTCGACGATCGCATCGATCTGGCCGTAGCGGACGTTCTGCTCGGCGCGGCCGAAGTCGTCGGGAAGCTTCTCGCGCGTAATCTCCTGCACGACGCGCGGGCCGGCGAACGACATGAGCGCGTTCGGCTCGGCGAGGAGGATGTCGCCGAGCGTCGCGAAGCTCGCGAGCACACCGCCGGTCGTCGGATGGGCCATGACGCTGATGAACGCCTGGCCGGAGTCGCGGAGATCCTCGACGGCGGCGACGGTCTTCGGCAGCTGCATGAGCGCGAGGATCCCCTCCTGCATCCGCGCGCCGCCGGAGCTCGTGACGCAGATGAGCGGCGTTGCCGCCGCGGCGGCGGAGTCGCACGCGCGCGAGAACTTCTCGCCGACGACGCTGCCCATCGAGCCGCCCATGAAGGCGAAGTCCATGACGGCGAGCTCGGCGCGGCGGCCGTCGAGCGCGCCGCGGCCGATGATCATCGCGTCGGCCATCCCCGTCTTCATCTCGGCCTCGGCGAGGCGCTCCGTATACGGACGCAGGTCGAAGAACGTGAGCGGATCCTCGGAGTGGAGGTCGGCCGCCTCCTCCTCGAACGACCCGGCATCGACGAGAGACGCGATGCGCGACCGCGCGCGCATCGGGAAGTGGTGGCCGCACTGGCCGCAGACCCAGAGGCTCTGTTCGAGCTCGTCGTCGCGGTAATGCGAGTGACAGCTCGGACAGGTGTTGGGGTGGCTGGGCGGTGGGGCCGGCTTGTCGCCGGTCTCCACCGAAACGTCGATTTTCGCCACGGCTCTACCTTAGACCCCGCACCAGCGAAGGCGGTTGCGGGCCGTCAGCGGAGGACGACGAGGTCGAGCTGGTTCGTGCGCGACTCCGCGTGCCCGCTTTCGACGGCGCGCCGCAGGCGCTCTTTGCCGCGCTCGAACTCGTCTTCGGTCAGCGCGCGCAGGGTTGTGTCGGCGGTGCGGAGCGTGTCGGCATCGGCGAGGAACGCGGCGAGCGGCTCGGGGCGAGTGTCGCACACCGGCTCGACCGCCTCCCGGCGAAAGCCCGCGGCCTCGAACGCCGCGCACGTCTCCGCGAGTGTCGGGTACGGCGCAACAACCCGCGCGGTCTCGGGGAACCAGCGGATCATCTCGATTCCGTCGAGCTCGCGATCCGGGAAGCCCTGCCGGAGCATGACCGGCGCACCTGGGCGAAGCACCCGTCTGATCTCGCGAGCGGCAGCAGCGAGGTCGGGTACGTGGTGAATGACGAGCGAGAGCCACGCTCCGTCCACAGCGTCGTCCTCGAGCGGAATCGCCAGCGCGCTGCCTTCGAGCACTTCGATCTTCTCGCCAAGCGGGATGCGCGACCGCATCGCACTCGACGGCTCCACGGCGACAACGTTGATGCCGAACCAGTCGACGAAGGCTGAGGTGAAGGCACCTGTGCCGGCTCCGAGGTCGAGCAGCGTCATACCCGGTCTTGGGTCGAGGTGGCGCTGGACCGCATCGCGCCATTCCTCGAGCCCGGCGCGCGGAATCTCGCGAGAGTCCTTGAACGCGGTCGCGACCTGCTCGTCGTACGGGTTGAGCGTCACCCGCAGATGTATAGCATGTCTGGGTGATTATCCCGCTGTCACAGGGATACCCTGTATCAAGTCATCAGGACCTCGGCGTAGAGTCGGCCTACTAGATGGACTCAATGCTGATAGCTGGAAACGGGCTAGCGACGAGCGCGCCTTGGTTCGTCCTCCTGTGTGGAGGCGTGGGGATGGTTAGGTATCCCGGTGTTCCTCCGTTGCTGTGGCAGGCTCTCTGCTGGATAGTCGCCCCTGCGGTCGTCTTTCTCTTTCTTTGCGAAGGGGATATCCGGTGGCTTGCTGTGCCTTGTGTTGCTCTTGGGCTTCTCGGAATTTGGGTTGAACGGCGCAGGCCGACCCCGGTCGCAAAAGCCCTTGCCGAGTCCGTCGCTTCCTATCTACGACAACGCGGTGTTGGTGTAAACGAACTGGACGACTTAACTGTCGACGTCGAAGCAGATGACGGCGACGAGCTTGAGGGATTGCGAATCGAAGAGCCAACCCGCGTGAGCCATTCACGCGTCCGCGCAAAGGGCAAGTACGTCAAGCGTGTGACCGGCGTGGTGGTGAAGAAAGGCTCAGAGGAACCTCCGAAGGCTCAGGGACACTGAGCGACCCATCCAAAAAGCCGGCGAAAGGATCGAGAAATGTCTGAGGAGCCCAAAGTCACCCGCATCGAGGACTCGACAATCGAAGCCGAAGGCGGAGACGCCGAAGGCAACGAGGTTGTAGGGATCGACGCCAAGAGCGCCACATTCCTTAGAAACTCCCGGGTCAACGTAAGGGCCGGAAAGGGGACCAAGCGGATCACCGGAATGGAGATCACGATCTCCGACGATGACCCGCCGAGTTGCGTCTGCGGAGCTCGCTTTGGCGCAACGAATACGCCTTTCTGCCCGAGTTGCGGGAGGCCGTTGAGCTAACCGTGAACGAGCTTCTTCATCGTCAGTGTCTCGGAGTCCGCGAGTTGCCGCAGGGTGTCGCGGAAGAGGAACGGATTGTCGCGGTTGTTGTACCGCCACTCCAACTCGTCCAGATACCGGGGCATGTGCTTGACGCTGATCTGGTGGTAGCTGCCGATGATGCTCCGCTTGAACAGCGACCACACGCTCTCAATGGTCTGCGTGTGAACGTTTCCGCGCACCCATTCCTCGCGGAAGTGGTTGACGGTCTCGTGCCTCGTGTTGTGGTCAGCGATGCCCTCGTAGGCGCGCCAGGAGTCCGTGAAGATCGCTTCGGCGTCGTCGCTCACCACGTCATTCAGGAACCCGTGAAGGGTCGCCCGGTTGGGAACATCACCGACACGGAGGCGGACGCTGCCGTCACGCTGGACGGCACCCATGACCATCTGCCGCTGCTTCTGCCCCTGACCGGCCCCCTTGTGCCTCCCGCCGATCCAGGTCTCGTCGGCTTCGACGATTCCGATCAGAAGGTCCTCACGCGCGTCGGCCATCGCTTCGCGGATGCGATGCGAGAGGTACCACGCGGTCTTGTAGGAGCCGCCAAGCATCCGCTGCAACTGCTTCGCGCTGATGCCCTTCTTGGACTCGGTGATGAGGTAGATCGCCAGGAACCACTTCCACAACGGAAGCTTGGAGTCGTGCATCACCGTGCCGGACGTGACGCTGAATTGGTAGCGACACTTGGAGCACTCGTACTGAGCGCGATCCGCGATGCGCGAGATCGTCTTGGCTTCGCAGCGAGGGCATTCCACGCCGTCCGGCCAGCGCACTTCCTCCAGGTGGCCGCGGCATTTCTCATCGGTGCCGAACCGCTCAATCAACTTCGGAAGGTTCATGTCCTGCATGGCTA
Organism: Gaiellaceae bacterium; assembly: GCA_036496305.1. Classification (GTDB taxonomy): domain Bacteria; phylum Actinomycetota; class Thermoleophilia; order Gaiellales; family Gaiellaceae; genus Palsa-739. The sequence continues at coordinate 91,998 of DASXLJ010000003.1, forward strand.
GACCTCGCAAAAAGGCTGGGGATATGACGACGGAAGAGGCGATGAAGCGCCTGTTTCCGAAGAAGGTGCTGGACGCTGCGAAAGCCGAGATTGAAGCGGCAAAGAAGAAGCACAAACCCTCATGAGCATTAGCCTATGACATATAGAACCCTGTGTCAAGGGGATAATCCCCCATGTCTGCTATGCCGGTGCGCAGTCCTTGAGCGACGAGATCGGGAATCGGTGGCCTCCGACGACGGCGACCGTGTCACGTTGGGAGAAGCCGTTGACATCTGCGCGTCCGGAGCCGGCGGGAATGTCGCACTGTCGGCCCGTTACGAGTGATACGAGGACCTCGTCGTCACCGCCTTCGGGCCCGTAGTCGACACCTGCTTCGAGCCAGCGGCCGTTCTTGGAAGCGAAGATGCTGTTTACGGGGAGACCCCCCGCAAAGGGAGGGTCCTTTTCCCCGTCGCCGGATCAAGGATGACCGCGCCGTTGAAGCCGTCTACGAAGACGAGACGGTGCGGGCGAACCCACGTGATGTCGTCGCAGCAAGACCCTTCGCCTTGCGGGTCCGCGGACTCGTCATAGTTGTACCCACTCGCTTGTCTGCCGGTTGCTCCCCGTGTCAGCAAGAGCCGACTTGCCCCGACGTCGTTCTGAACCGTCCACCGCCCGTCGGGAGAAACACACGGCTTCGCGGCTTGCCTGCGACAAGGCGAGGCGTGAACGACCGGCCCGGCAGTGACGCCGTCGTAATGCCGGACTACGAGAACGACGACCAAGACGACGGTGCCCGCAAGGACTATCCACCTCCAAGCGCGCCGTGCGTCTCCTCGAGGAACTGCGGCTCGGCCCTCTGGGCCGACTCGAAGCCGGCAGACATGCGCCCTAGGTTCTCACAACCCGAGCGCCTGCGCCAGGCTCTGGAGCTTCTCCACGTTCGCGGGATCCGGCGCGAGTCCCGTTAACCCGGCGCCGGCGAACTTGCCACTGTCGCGGACCCGCACGAGGAGTTGCTCGACATCGGCGAGCGACGGGCCGCCCGGCTCCGGCATGAAGACGGCCATCTCGCCCGGCTCGAGGACGTCGAGGTCGATCGCGACGTAGACCGCGTCGGCGCGCTCGAGCACCGGCGCGGCGTCATCACCGATCCCGCGCGCGGCGATGAACTCGGCCTCGGGCGGATCGAGGTTGCGAGCACCCCAGAGGACGACGTCTTCCGCCGCGACCATCCCCTGGTCGATGATCATCCGCAGCGGCATCCCCCACTCGTTGCCGGAGGGCGACGACTCCGGCGTGTTGAGGTCACCGTGCGCGTCGAGCCAGATCACGCCGAGGCGCTCGAATCGCGCCGCGAGGCCCTCGACGACGCCGATGTGCGAGCAGCAGCATCCGCCGAGCACGAGCGGGACTTCGGGGAGGTCCGACGCGACGGCGAGCGTCTGCATCGCAAGCGTGTCCTCCTCGACGACGGCGACTTCGGGAAAGTCGAGCGGCAGCGCTGCGGCCTCGACCATCGGCTCGCCGCCGTCTCCCCACGCGCGCGGCACGCGCACGAGGCCGGCGCGGAACGTGCGGCCGCAGGAATGGCACTCGTAGAGCTCGTCTATCGCGACAGCGGTGAGCGTCCGGCAATCGGGACACCTGGCGCGAAGGATGCTCACGGCCGGAGGATTTTCTCCCAGACGACGTCCTCGCGCAGGGCGCGCATCCCGACGCTTTCGTACAGCTTCGTGGCGCCGGTCGGGTTCGCCGCGTCGACGCCGAGCGTCACGCGCGGCTGGCCGCGACGGCGGAACTCGCGGAACGTGTGCAGGAGAAGCGCGCGCCCGTAGCCGCGGCCGCGCCAGTCACGACGAACGCCGAGCGCGCCGACATAGCCGCACGACTCCCTCTCCTCGTTGCGGCAGACCGCGGCGATCTCGTCGCCGTCCCGGATGACGAACCAGAGCGACGGGTCGTAGTTCGAGCGCCCGATCTGGCGCGCCCACCATGACTCGAACGGCTCGGGATGCGGCTCCCAGTGATCCTCGAACGCCTCTTCGAGAGCCGCGTGAAACGCCGGGCCTTCTCCCTCCCGAAACACGTCGATCGCCACGCTCGGCTCGGGCGGCTCGACGTCGAGGTCGATCCCCATGTCCCAGAACGTCCGCACTTCCCCGAAACCGCGGGTGCGGAAGATCGCGGCGGCGCGCTCGTGGCCGGCGTTCGTCCACGCATGCAGCCGGGTGGAGCCTTCCTCCGCAAGGCGTTTCATCGCGAGTTCGACGAGCCCGCTCCCGTAGCCGCGCCCTTCAGCTTCCGGGAGAACGCTGCCGGCGAAGATCCCGAGCCCGTCGCGATTCTGCGCGAAGGACGCCGCGACGAGCTTCCCGTCCTCCTCGACGAGCCACGTGTTCGTCTCCAGCGAGACGCCGTGGAGCCAGCCGTCGACCTCGCTCACGTCGATCGTGATCGGGTGTCCGAGGATTGCCTCGTCCGCCGCCGTGAACAGCGACGCGATCGCGGCGTAGTCGTCTCTTGTCGCTGGGCGCGTGTTCATGCGGCGACAAGTGTGTCGAGAGCGTCGGCGAGACCGTCGAGGGAACCGAGCTCGACGTCGGGTTGCGGCTCGGCTGCCTCGCCGAGTCGATTGATCCAGACGGTGCGCAGGCCGAGTGACGCCGCCGGCTCGATGTCGTGGAACAGGCTCGCGGCGACGTGGGCATGGGCCGAGCGGTCGGCGCCAGTGCGCGCGAAGAACTCGTCCCAGTGCGCGGACGCAGGCTTGTACGAGCCGATCTCGGACGCGACGATTGTCTCGTCGAACGGGACGCCGAGCCGCGCAAGCGACGCGTCGATGAACTCGCGGTCGGTGTTCGAGAGGATCGCGAGGCGCCAGCCCCGCGAACGCACCTCCTCGAGCGCTGCGGGAACCTCCGGGAACGGCGGCCAGCCGGGAAGCGAGCGGCCGAGCGCGTCGTGCTCGTCCGCCGGCGCCCCAAGGCGAGCGAGCGCGATCGCCATCACGTCGCGGTAGCTGCGCGACGGATCTTCGCGCTGGATCTCCGGCTCGAGCTCGTGGTACAGGCGGAGCTTCTCGCCGGCCGCGTCGGGCCCGAACAGCCGCTCGAGCTCGCGCCCGATCCCGCCGTTCCAGTCGATCAGGGTCCCGTAACAGTCGAACGTCGCCCAGCGCCGCATGCTGGGAACCTACAAGCGCCCCGGGTTCGGCGGTGACTTGGCACGGAGTTGTGCCTCGGAGAGCACACTTCGGCGCGCATCCTTAGCCCCCCGTGGGTGGGTGGGGGTTTGGGACGGGAACTGCGCTACGCAGGAAAGACGCTGCTGCTACTCGGCGAAGCGCTTGAACACGACGCACGCGTTGTGGCCGCCGAAGCCGAAGCTGTTTGAAACTGCGATGTTCACGTCGGCGTCGCGCGGCTCGTTCGGGACGTAGTCGAGATCGCACTCCGGGTCTGCAACTTCGTAGTTGATCGTCGGTGGGATCTTCCCGTCGCGGATCGCGAGAATCGTGAACGCCGCCTCGATCGCGCCGGATGCGCCGAGACAGTGCCCGGTCGCGCCCTTCGTGCCGGAGATGGGCAGTGCGTACGCGACCTCCTCCCCGAGCGCGTACTTCAGCATCTGCGTCTCGGAGCGGTCGCCGGCCGGCGTCGACGTCGCGTGCGCGTTGATGTAGTCGATCTCCTCCGCCGTGACGCCCGCGTCGCGCAGCGCCATGGTGAACGCATTCACCGGTCCGGTCGGGTCGGGCTCGGTGATGTGCTTCGCGTCGGAGGAGAGCCCGTAGCCCGCGACCTCCGCGTAGATCTTCGCGCCGCGTGCCTGCGCGTGCTCGAGCTCCTCGAGTACGAGCGCCGCGCCGGCCTCGCCCATCACGAAGCCGTCGCGCTCCGCGTCGAACGGCCGCGAGGCGCGAGCCGGATCGTCGTTCCGCGTCGAGAGGGCGCGCATCGCGGCGAAGCCCGCGATACCGACCTCGTTGACCGCCGCCTCGGTTCCGCCGGCGATCATCACATCGGCGCGGCCGAGGCGGATCTGGTCGGTCGCATCGCCGATCGCCATGTTCGATGCGGCGCACGCGGTGCACTCCGACATTAGCGGCCCACGCGTGCCGAGCTCGATCGAGACCCAGCCGGCGCCGAGGTTCGGGATGATCGACGGGATCGCAAACGGGTTGACGCGATCGGGACCTTTGTTGAGCAGCGTGTAGTACGCCTCCTGGAACGACTGGAGCCCACCGATGCCGGTCGCGATCGAGGCGCCGATCCGGTCGGCCTCCTTGCCGATGTTGAGCCCGGAATCCGTTTCCGCCTGACGCGCCGCGGCCACGATCAGGTGCGTGAAGCGATCGACGCGCCGCGCGTCTTTCCGGTCCATCCAGTCGGTCGCGTCGAAGTCCTTCACCTCGCAGGCGAAGTGGACTTTGTAGTCGGTGTGGTCGAAGTGCGTGATCGGGCCGGCGCCGGACTCGCCCGCGAGCAACGCGGACCACGTCGACTCGACGTCGAGGCCGAGCGGCGACACCGCTCCGAGACCTGTGACGACTACGCGTCGCGCGTTATAGGAGCCGTTTTCGCCCACTACATCCCGAGCCCGCCGTCGACGAGCAGCACATCCCCTGTGATGAACGCTGCGTCGTCCGAGCAGAGGAAGCGTACTGCCCCCGCGATGTCGCCCGGCTCGCCGAGCCGGCCGAGCGGCGTGTTCGTGAGCATCGCGGCGGTCGCCTCTTCCGGGAGGACGTCGGTGAGCTGCGTCTTCACGTAGCCGGGCGCGACGACGTTGGCGCGGACGTTGCGGCTGCCGAGCTCGCGCGCGAGCGACGTCGTGAAGCCGATGATCCCGGCCTTCGACGCCGCGTAGTTCGTCTGGCCCCAGTTTCCGTGCACGCCGACGATGGATGAGACGTTGACGATCGCGCCGGCGCGCTTCTTCATCATCGGCCGCGTCACAGCGCGGCACGTGTAGAAGACGGACGAGAGGTTCGTCTCGATGACGGTGCGCCAGTCCTCGTCGGGCATTCGCGCGAGGAGCCCGTCGCGGGTCAGGCCCGCGTTGTTGACGAGGATGTCGAGGTCGCCCGCCTCCTCGACGAGGCGCGCTGCGTCCTCGGCGCTCGAGACGTCTGCCTGGATCGCTCTGCCACCGATCTCCGTCGCGAGCGCCTCGGCTTCCTCCGCGCCCGTCCGATAGCCGACGACGACTTCGGCGCCGCCGCGCGCGAGCTCCTCGGCGATCGCGCGGCCGATGCCTTTCGACGCGCCGGTGACGAGGGCGCGCTTGCCGTCTAGTGAGGCGAAGGTCACGCTTTGGAGTGGAGCAGCTCGGGCAGCCGCTCGAGCGACTCGAGGCTGTTGATCGAGACGGTGTGAACGCTGCGGTCGATCCGCTTGACGAGGCCGGAGAGGACGTTCCCGGGACCGACCTCGACGAACGTCCGCACGCCTTCGCGCATGAGCTCGGTCGCCGACTGCGTGAAGCGCACCGGAGCGGTGAGCTGATCGACGAGGAGCGGACCCATCCGCTGCGCCGACTCGACCCGCGCGGTGACGGTCGACATGAACGGAGCGGTCGGCTCCTGGAACTTGACCTTCTCGATCGCGGGCCGCAGCCGGTCGGCCGCGCGCGCGACGAGCGGAGAGTGAAAGGCACCCGAGACCTTGAGCTTCACGGCGCGACGCGCACCTTCGCTCTGCGCCTGCTCGATGCACGCGTCGACAGCGGGGTTCTCACCGGAGACGACGATCTGGCCGGGGCAGTTGTAGTTCGCCGGCCACACGCCGAGGATGCGGCGGCAGAGCGCCTCCACCTGCTCGTCGGCAAGACCGAGGATCGCGGCCATCGAACCGGGATTCTTCTCGGCGGCTTCCGCCATCGCGAGCCCGCGCTCGCGGACCAGGCCGATCGCTTCCTCGGCGGACATCGCCTCGGCGGCTGCGAGCGCTGCGAACTCACCGACCGAGTGACCGATGACGAAATCCGCTTTCACACCGCGCTCCTGGAGCGCTGCGAGCATCGCGAGCGACGTCGCGACGAGCGCCGGCTGCTGCACCGCGGTATCGAGCAGGTCCTCCGGCTCGCCGTGGAAACAGAGATGCGCGAGGTCGAGTCCGGCGGCCTCGCTGCCGCGCCGGTACACGTCCATCGCGGACGGCACCGCCTCGGCGATGTCGCGTCCCATCCCTTGCTCGTACGAGCCCTGGCCGGGGAAACAGAAAGCGATCTTCGTCATACGCTCAGTGTCCATCTCATCAGCGCGCTCCCCCATGTCAAACCGGCACCCATACCCGTCATGAGTACGAGGTGGCCGGGCTGAAGCCTCCCGTCCGCCTGCGCCTCTGCAAGCGCGAGCGGAATGGAGCCAGAGGAGGTGTTGCCGTAACGGTCGACGTTAATCACCACTCGGTCGGACGGAATCCCGAGCTTCTTGGTTGCGTGATCGATGATGCGAACGTTGGCCTGGTGCGGGATGTACACATCGACGTCGTCGATCGTAAAGCCTGCGCGCTCCAGCACGTCGTTCGCCGACTGGACGAGGATCCGCGTCGCGAACTTGAAGACCTCGCGGCCGTTCATCTTCGCGAACTTGTCCGCTCCCTCCATGAGCCGCGAGCCGCTGCCCGGAAGCCAGAGATGCTCGCCGCCCGATCCGTCGGCGCCGAGGTCGAGCGCGAGGAAGCCCGCCTGCTCCGACCGCTCGAGCACGACAGCGCCGGCGCCGTCTCCGAAGAGAACGAGCGTCGACCGGTCGTTCCAGTCGAGGATGCGGGAAAGGACGTCGCCGCCGACCACGAGCGCGCGGTTCGCGACCCCGCTCGCAAGCATTCCGTACGCCTGCACGAGCGCGTAGACGAAGCCAGTGCAGCCGGCGGAGAGGTCGTACGCGGCGGCGTCCGTCGCGCCGAGCGTGTCCGCGAGAAGCGCCGACGCCGACGGGAATGACATGTCCGGCGTGACCGTCGCGACGATGAGGAGATCGATGTCGGCGCCGGTGAGTCCAGCCTGCGCGAGGGCGGTCTCGCATCCCGGCAGCGCGAGGTCGGTGAGCGCCTGCTCGTCCGAGGCGATCCGGCGCTCGCGGATCCCGGTGCGCTCGATGATCCACTCATCCGACGTGTCGACGAGCGTCTCGAGCTCCGCGTTCGTGAGGACGCGCTCGGGCGCGTAGGCGCCGAGGCCCGTGATCGTCACCGGCGTGGAGGCGTCTCCGATCACTGCTCTCTTCCGATGAAGACGGTGAGCATCGCCTCGACCGCCGTCTCGCCGCCGACGCTCGCCTTGCCCTGACCCTTCGCGAGCGGCCCGCGCACGCGGTGAAACTCGCATTCGAGGTCGAGCACGTCTCCCGGCTCGACGACGCGCTTGAAGCGGCAGTCGTCGATGCCCGCGAAGAACGGAATGCTGCCGCGGTTCTCCTCGGCGGCGAGCACCGCAACGGCGCCGCACTGCGCGATCGCCTCGACGGTGAGGACGCCCGGCATGACGGGGCGTTCCGGGAAGTGGCCGGGGAACCACCAGCCGTCGGCGGGAACCGTGAGCTTGCCGACGACCTTGCGGCCCGGCTCGAGCTCGACGATCTCGTCGACGAGGAGGAATGGCGGCCGGTGCGGGATGATCGACTCGATCGTCTCCCGCCCGAACGGCGTTGTCAGGTCAGTCACGCGACGTCGCGCTTCTCGAGCCGTTCGCGCAGCCGGTTGCGGCCGCGATGGGCGTGGCACTTCGCCGTCCCGACGGGCATGCCGGCGGCGGCGGCGATCTCCTCGAACGTGAAGTCGTACGCGTCCTTGAGGACGATGACCTGCGCCTGCTCGGGGGAGATGTCCGCGAGCGAATCGCACAGCTCGCGGCGGAGCTCCGACATACGGACCCTGTGCGCCGGATCCGGCTCGAACGCGGCGCCGAGCTCCTCCGGCAGCGGCTCGGTCGTGCGCGAGCGCTTCCGGTCGGCGGCGTCGCGGCAGGTGTTGACGACAAGGCGGTGCAGCCACGTCGAGAACTGCGACTCGCCGCGGAATTGCTTGAGCCGGACGCAGAGCTTCGCGAGTGACTCCTGCGCCGCGTCGCGCGCGTCCTCCGGATCGCGCAACAAATGGCGCGCGAGGCGCTCCACACGCGGCGAGTGGCGAGCGCACAGCGCCTCGAGCGCGTCCGCGTCTCCGCCCTTCGCGCGCGTCACGAGAATCGGGTCGCTGAGGCTTGCGTAGTCGAGCCGCTGCGGTGCACGCAGCGGTTGGCGGACTCCCCTCACGTCGGCTCTAGTCTACGACCCCGTGTCGTCGGACCTCGCGCCTGAGATCGTCGAACCGCTCCTTGCGGGACGGCTCGGCCGGCCGTACCGCTTCGTCGCCGAGTGCCGATCGACCCAGCTTCTCCTCGGCGAGGACGAGCCCGAAGGGACGACCGTCGCGACGGATCACCAGACCGAAGGGCGCGGCCGTCTCGGGCGTGTCTGGGAGGACGCGCCCGGCCGCGGGCTTCTCTTCTCGGTGCAGCTCCGTCCGACGCTCCACATGGCGATCTGGCCGGAGCTCTCGCTCGTCGCCGGCGAAGCGGTCGCCGCCGCACTGCCGGCCGACGCGCGCCTGAGCCATCCGAACGACGTGATGGTCGACGGCCGCAAGATCGCGGGGATCCTCCCGGAGGCGAGCACCGGCCGCGTCCGGCTCGGGATCGGGATCAACGTCAATCAAACGGCCGACGAGTTGCCGGAGGAGACCGTCAAGCCAACGACGTCTCTCCGAATCGAGACGGGCAAGGACTGGGACCGCGGCATCCTGCTCGCCGCAATCCTCCTCGAGCTCGGGACGCGCTACGACGCCTGGCAGCGCCGGGCGACGGCCTGAAGCCAGGCCTCGCCGCGCTCACTCACGGTCTCCGTCACGCTCTCGACTTCCAGGCCGACGGCCTCGATCGCTGCACGAAGCTCCGCCGGCGCGTAGCGCGCAAACAGGCGGTTTGGCCAGTCGCCGGTCCGCTCCCACCGTTCACCGTCGCCGGCCTTGACCACGACGACAACGATCCCTCCCGGTTTCACAACGCGACGGAACTCCGCGAGCGCAAGGGACGCGTCCGCCTTTGGGAGGTGTAGCAGCGACGCGATCGACCAGACGACGTCGAAGGAAGCGTCTGGAAGCGCGAGCTCTCGCATGTCCATCGCTATCAGCTCGCCCACGCACTGTCGGCGCGCGAGCTCGAGCATGCTGGACGAGACGTCGATCCCGGTCACCGTCGCAGCGCGTTGCTCGAACCAGGCCATGTCGCGGCCCGGCCCACAGCCGACGTCGAGAATCGAGGGAGGAGACGGGAAGCGGCCGAGGATGTTCTCGCCAAGCGCCACGAGCTCCGGGGGCATGACCGCTGTCCGCTCCGCGAACTCTTCGGCCAACTCGTCGTACGCGGTCACGTGCGCGGCGACCAGGCTGTCCGTTGAGCGTGTCACCGCGTAACTAGGCGATGGTCACCGCGGCGGCCGGCGACTCGGCCTTCTGCTCCTGAAACTTCCGCGCCGCGTCGATCGCCGCGCCGAGGTTCAGGCCCTTGTCTTTCGCCTGCTTGATGAGCATCACGGTCTCGACGGCGTTCATGTCGTAGATCCGCTGCTTGCGGCCCTTCGTCGGGATTTGGGCTTTGTTCGTCCAGTAGTCGAGCTGCATCTTCGAGATGCCGGCAATCGTGCAGACCTGGCCGAGGTAGAGCTCGACCTTGCCGAGATGGTCGGCGAGGTTGATCGGCTCGAGGAGGTCCTGACGGCTGACGGCCACGGGGGAGTTATACGACCCCGCGACGCCGAAGGGAAGGGATTGCTACTCGTCCGTGTCTTCGTCGGCCGGCTCGGCAGCGTCATCCGCCACGACATCGCCGGACGCACTCGGCTCGTCCGCGACCTCGGAAACGGGGCCGGCCTCGGCATCTGCGTCGGTCTCGGACTCGACGACCGGAGCGACGGCCGAGACGGTCTCGTCGTCGCCGCGGAGCCGCATCACGATGACGCCCTGCGTCGAGCGTCCAAGACGCTTGACGTCCTCGACCGGGATCTTGATCACGGTGCCGGCGGTGGAGATGAGCATCACCTGGTACCCGTCGCGCACGACGCGGGAGCCGACGAGATAGCCGCGCGCCTCGGTGAGCTGCACGGTCTTGACGCCCATCCCGCCGCGACCCTTGACCGGGTACTCCGAGACGCGCGTGCGCTTGCCGAAGCCGTTCTCGGTCACGACGAGGAGGTCGGCGTCGTCCTCGGCGATGTTGATCGAGATGACCTCGTCGCCGGAGCGGAGCTTCATCCCGGCCACGCCGGACGTGTCGCGCCCCATCGGCCGCGCATCGGTCTCGTGGAACCGGATCGCCTGGCCCTTCTTCGACACCATGAGGATGTCGTCGGTGCCGGTCGAGTGGCGGACACCGACGAGCTCGTCGCCGTCGCGCATCTTGATCGCGATGATCCCGTCGGCCTTGAGCGGCGTGTTGTACGCGGCGAGCTCGGTCTTCTTGACGACGCCGTTCTTCGTCGCGAAGACGAGGTACTTCGCCTCCTCGAAGTTGCGCGTCTGGACGACGGCGCGCACGGTCTCGTCCTGACGGAACGGGAGGAGGTTGACGATCGCGCGGCCCTTCGCCTGGCGCGATCCGAGCGGCAGCTCGTGCACCTTGAGGCGGTAGACCTTGCCGACGTTCGTGAAGAAGAGGATGTAGTCGTGGGTCGAGGCAACGAAGAGGTGCTCGATGTAGTCGTCCTCCTTGAGCTCCATGCCCATCACGCCGACGCCGCCGCGGCGCTGCTCGCGGTACGCGGTCACCGGTAGCCGCTTGATGTAGCCGGAGCGCGTGATCGCGATGACCATGTCCTCCTCGGCGATGAGATCTTCGAGCTCGAGCTCTTCCTCGGCGGCGACGATCTCGGTGCGGCGGTCGTCGTTGCGGCCGTAGATCTGCTTGATCTCGAGGAGCTCCTCGCGGATGACGCCGTCGATCCTCGCCGGGTCGCCGAGAATGGCGCGCAGCTCGGCGATGCGCTCGGCGAGGTCGTCGTACTCCTTCTGGATGTTGCCGCGCTCGAGTGCGGTGAGCTGGCGGAGACGGAGCTCGAGGATCGCCTGCGCCTGGATCTCCGTGAAGTCGTAGCGCTCCATGAGCTGGCTGCGAGCGGTGTCGACGTCGTCGGCGGCGCGGATGAGCGCGATGATCTCGTCGAGGTGGTCGAGCGCCTTGAGGTAGCCCTCGAGAATGTGGGCGCGGGCTTCCTTCTTCCGCAGCTCGTCCTTCGAGCGCCGCGTGACGACCTCGCGCTGGAAGTCGAGGTAGTGCGTGATCAGTTCGAGGAGAGAGAGCGTCCGTGGAACACCATCGACGAGCGCGATGGCGTTGTAACCGAACGTCGTCTGGAGCGCCGTGTGCTTGAAGAGCTTGTTGAGCACGACCTGCGGCACCGCGTCGCGCTTGAGCTCGATCTGGATCCGCATGCCGGTGCGGTCGGAGTGATCCTCGAGGGCCGAGATCTCGGTGAAGGTCTTGTCGCGGACGAGCTCGGCGAGCTTGCCGATGACGCCGCCTTCGGAGTTCTTCTTCACGCCGTACGGGAGCTCGGTCACGATGATGGCCGTCTTGCCGCCGCGCAGCTCCTCGATATGTGCGCGCGCGCGCATGACGATCCGGCCGCGACCCGTGCGATACGCGTCGCGGATACCGCCGCGCCCGATGACGAACGCGCCCGTCGGGAAGTCGGGGCCTTTCACATGCTTCATCAGACCCTCGACGTTGATGTCCGGGTCGTCGATCATCGCGACGACTGCGTCGATGGTCTCTCCGAGGTGGTGCGGCGGCATGTTCGTCGCCATCCCGACCGCGATGCCCGTGGAGCCGTTGACGAGGAGGTTCGGGAAGCGCGACGGCAGGACTGTCGGCTGACGTCGCGACTCGTCGTAGTTCGGCTCGAAGTCGACGGTGTTCGCGTCGATGTCGCGGAGCAACTCGGTCGCGATCTTCGAGAGCCGCGCCTCGGTGTAGCGCATCGCCGCCGCGGGATCGTCGTCGATCGAGCCGAAGTTGCCCTGGCCGTCGACGAGCGGATAGCGCAGCGAGAACGGCTGCGCCATGCGGACGAGCGTGTCGTAGATCGCCTGGTCGCCGTGCGGGTGGTAGTTCGCCATGACGGCGCCGACGGTGGAGGCCGACTTCTTGTACGGCCGGTTCGGCTGGAGGCCGGCCTCGTGCATGCCGTAGAGGACGCGCCGATGCACCGGCTTCAGGCCGTCGCGCACGTCGGGCAGCGCGCGCGAGACGATGACGCTCATCGCGTAGTCGAGGAAGCTCGAGCGCATCTCCTGCTCGAGCTCGCGCGACTCGATCCGGCCGCCTCCGAGTGCGCCTACGTCGACCTCAGACATCGAGGAATTTCACGTCCTTTGCGTTCTCCTCGATGAAGAGGCGGCGCGGTTCGACCGCGTCGCCCATCAGCATCGTGAAGAGCTGGTCGGCGGCGCTCGCGTCCTCGACGTCGACCCGCACGAGCAGCCGTTTGGACGGATCCATCGTCGTCTCCCAGAGTTGGTCGGCGTTCATCTCGCCGAGGCCCTTGTACCGCGACAGCTGGATTCCGGCTTCCTTGGCGAGCTCGATCGCGTCGCTGCGGAGAGCAGGGAAGCTCAACGGCGCGGCGGTGTGCTTGCCGAGCGCGAGGGAAAACGGCGGCTCCCCGACGATGTCGACGAGCTTCCGGTAAGCGCTCTTCACGTGCCCGTAGATCGGTGACGCGAGCAGCTCGCCGGAGAGCTCGACGGTCTGTGCCGCCGAGGTCTCCTCCTCGACGATCTTTACCCGCAGACCGTTGTCGTCGCGCTCGAGGACGGAGAGTGTGAAGCCGTTTGCGGGCATCGCGTCGATAGCGGTTGCGGTCTCGCCCGGAGTCATGCCGTCGAGCTCGACGAGGCGATGTGCGATGACGAGGTCGGTGGCTTGCGCGCCGTAGTCGGAGCGAAGACGGGCGGTCCAGCCCTCGAGCTCGGCGAGCGCGCCGCAGAAGCGCTTCCACTTCGCCTCGGTCAGCGCGACATCGTTGCCGGTGCGATCGTTCATCGCGATGTCGCCGAAGCGCTCGCGGACGAGGAGGTCCTCGAGCTGCGAGTCCTTCTCGAAATAGAACTCCTGGTTGCCGAGCTTCACCTTGTACAGCGGCGGTACGGCGATATAGATGTGGCCGTACTCGAAGAGCTCGCGCATGTGGCGGTAGAGGAACGTGAGGACGAGCGTGCGGATGTGCGAGCCGTCGACGTCGGCGTCGGTCATCACCACGATCTTGTGGTAGCGCAGGCTCGCGATGTCGAACTCGTCGCCGATGCCGGTGCCGATCGCGGTGATCATCGCCTGGATCTCGGTGTTCGAGAGCACCTTGTTGATGCGGTTCTTCTCGCTGTTGATGATCTTCCCGCGCAGCGGCAGGATCGCCTGGTAGGTGCGGTCGCGGCCGCTCTTCGCCGAGCCGCCGGCGGAGTCGCCCTCGACGATGAAGAGTTCCGTCGACTCGGGGTCGCGGCTCGAGCAATCCGCGAGTTTTCCAGGGAGAAATGCGCCGTCGAGCGCCGACTTGCGCCGCGTAAGCTCGCGCGCCTTCCGCGCCGCGAGCCGCGCGCGCATCGCCGCGATCGCCTTGTTGCAGATCGCGCGCGCGTCAGTCGGGTTCTCCTCGAAGAACCGTCCGAGCGACGAGTTGACCGTCGTCTGGACGAGACCCTCGATGCCGGGATTGCCGAGCTTCGTCTTCGTCTGGCCCTCGAACTGCGGGTTCTGAAGCTTGACGGAGACGACCGCGGCAAGGCCCTCGCGCACGTCTTCCCCGTCGAGGCTCTCGCCGGCCTTGAGGAGCTTGAGCTCCTGCGCCTTCGCGTTGAGCGTGCGCGTGAGGGCGCTGCGGAACCCCGAGAGGTGCGAGCCGCCTTCGACGGTGTTGACGTTGTTCGCGAACGTGAAGACGGACTCCTGGAACGAGGCGTTCCACTGCATCGCGATCTCGACGGCTCCCTGATCGGTCTCGCCTTCGAAGTAGATGAGACTCTTGTGGATCGCGTCCTTCGCCTCGTTGATGTACGCGACGAAGTCGCGGATGCCGCCCTCGTAGTGGAACTCGACCGTCTTGCCCTCCGCGCGCTCGTCGACGAGCTTGATGAAGAGGCCTCGCGTGAGGAACGCCGTCTCGCGGAGGCGCTGCGTCAGCGGGCCGGCCTCGATCTCGAGCGTCTCGAAGATCTCGGCGTCCGGCATGTACGTGATCGTCGTGCCAGTCGCCTCGCCGGCTTCCATCTTCCGGACGGTCTCCATGTCGCCGGTCGGCGCGCCGCGCTCGAACTCCTGCCGGTAGACGTTGCCGTCGCGGCGCACCTCGGCAACGAGACGCTCCGCGAGCGCGTTGACAACGGAAACACCAACGCCGTGGAGGCCGCCGGAAACTTTGTAGCCGTCGCCGCCGAACTTGCCGCCGGCGTGCAGCTTCGTGAGCACGACGGTCAGAGCTGGGAGTCCTTGCTCCTTCATCATGTCGACCGGAATACCGCCGCCCCAGTCCTGGACGGTGACGGAATTGTCGGGATGGAGGGTGACCTCGACGCGGTCGTTGCGACCCGCGAGCGCCTCGTCGACGGCGTTGTCGAGCAACTCGTGGACGAGGTGATGGAGGCCGCGCAAGCCCGTCGACCCGATGTACATACCGGGCCTGAGCCGGACCGGCTCGAGCCCTTCGAGGACGGTGATGTCCTTTGCGGTGTAGTCTGTTTCAGCCATTAAAAAAGCCCTGCAAATCGCACATTTGCGGGCAGAAAGAAGTGTATCAGATCGGGCGGTCGTACCGGGGGTGAACGAGCGCCGCTTTTATCACTTTCGCGACGGATTCGCGCAGGTCTCGATCCTCGATCGACGCGGTCATCTCGTCGACCTCGCGCACCTGCTCAGCGGTCGGTTCGGGTGGCGGCGCGGGTGGATCGTCCGGCGCCTCGTCGGGCAGCGGTCCGGGGACGAACTTGAGTCGCGGTTGGCCGGGCAGACGCGCCGCGATCTCCGGCGCCTGCTGGGTCAACTCGAAGCCCCAGATCGCGTCGCGGACATGCACGACGAGCGTTCCGTCGGCCTGCGTCCGCGCCGGCCACGCGTTGCGCGCGATCTCCGGCCCGACGGCGGTGAGCCACGCGTCGTTCTGATCCGGCGCGGCAGAGCTATCGGCGCCGAGCCGGCGCAGCTCCTCGCGGATCCCTTCGCCGACCGGTTCCATCAGACGACGACTCCGGGCGTTACCTCGAGCAGCTGGTCCGGCTCGACCGGCAACATCGCTGCGTCGGTCGCGGTGATGAGCGCCTGGCCGGCGCCGCGGACGCGTTCCGCCAGCAGCCGGCGTCGCGAAGGATCGAGCTCCGAGAGCACGTCGTCGAACAGGAGGAGCGGCGGCACGCCGGTCTGCGCCGTGATGGCTTCCGCCTCGGCGAGGAGGAGCGCCAACAGCGCGAGCCGCTGTTCGCCTTGTGAGCCGAAGCTCCGGAGGTCGCGGCCGTCGGAGGAGAGGAGAACGTCGTCGAGGTGTGGCCCGAGCGACGTTGTGCCGCGCTCGAGGTCGCGTGCGAGAACTGCGGCGAGCGCTTCCGTGGTCGGTGGCTCACCCTCGTAGCGGATCGCGGCGTCGGGGAGACCGAGTTCGTCGGCGCGCTCGGCGAACGCGGACGACAGCGTCTCGATCGCTTCGAGCCTGCTCCGGACGAGCTCGGCACCGAGCTCCGCGACGCGCTCGGTCCACGGCTCGACCGCGTCCGTGCTCGAGTACCCGCCGCTTGCCCGGCGCAGAGCGGCGTTGCGCTGCGCGACGGCTCCGCCGTATTCCGCCGGCAGATTCGCGCGGGCGGGCAGCAGCCGAGCGAGTACGCGGTCGAAGTAGGCGCGCCGCGCGGCCGGCGCTCCCTTCACCACTCCAAGCCGGTCCGGCGTAAAGACGAGCGTCGCGACGGCGGACCGGAGCTGCTCCGCGGCACGGAGTTGCGCGCCGTTCAGCCGTGCACGCTTTCCCTCGCCCGGACGGATCGTCAACTCGATCTCGAGCGTCACCTCCCCGCGGCGACCCGTGACCGCCGCGCGAGCGCCGTCGTCGCCGAAGCGCACAAGCTGACCGTCCGTGCGCGTCCGCGGAGAAAATCCCTGCGTCGCGACATGAATCGCCTCGAGGAGGTTTGTCTTTCCGACGCCGTTCGGCCCGACGGCAAGCACGAGTCCCGGCCGCACCGCCAGATCGAGCCGCTCGTACGACCGGAAGCTGCGCAGCGAGACGCGTTGGACGATCAGCCCGGCAGGCGGATCGGCATGACGAGATACGTGAAGTCGCCGTCTTCGCCCTCGAGCACCGCCGGCCGGAGCGGGCTGATGAGCTTGAACTTCACGTCGTCGCCCTCGATCGCCTCGATCCCGTCTTTGAGGAACTCCGCGTTGAAGCCGATCTCGAGCGTGTCACCCGTGAACGGCACCGGCAGCGACTCGCGCGACTCGCCGACTTCCTGCGTCCGTGCCACGACGGTCAACTCGCCCTCGGCGAACCGCAGGTGAAGCGGCGTCGCGCGCTGGATCATCACCGCGGCGCGGCGCACCACGTCGAGCAGCTCGCCGCGGGGGATCGTCAGCTCGTACTCGAACGTCTCCGGCAACAGTTGGCGGATGTTCGGGAACTGGCCGTCGATGCGGCGCGATGCGAGCCAGACGTCGCCGGCTGTGAAGATGACCTGGTTCTCCTGCACGCCGATCCCGATCTCGTCGACGTCGCCGGCAATACGGGCGAGCTCCTGCAGCGCGCGGCTCGGGATGATCGCTTCGAGATCCGCGGCCGGGCTGTCGAGCGTCGTCTCCTTGACGGCGAGGCGGTACGAGTCGGTCGCCGCCATCACGATCTTGTCGCCGGCGAACTGGACGAGGACGCCGGTCAGCACGGGACGCGCCTCGTCCTTCGAGGCGGCGCGCGCAACGCGGTTGATCGTGAGCAGCAGCGGCGCGCGGTCGACGGTAAACGTCGGCGCTTCGCCAACCTCGGGCAACCGCGGGAAGTCCTCGGCGTTGAACGTCTGCAGCGTGTAGCTCGCGCTTCCGGACGAAAGGTGGACGACGGACTCGGCCGCGCGATGCTCGAGCATCACCTCGTCGGCCGGCAGCAGCCGCGCAATGTCGACAAGCGTGCGTCCCGGAAGGACAAGCGACCCTTCCCCCTGCACCTGCGCCGCAACGGTCGCGCGCACCGAGAGCTCCATATCTGTCGCGGCGAGACGCAGTCCGCTCCCGTTCGCCTCGAGCAGGATCCCCGAGAGGATCTGGATCGCGGTGCGCGTCGACAATGCGCGCGAGACGGTCGTGAGGCCCTGCACGAGCTCGTCTTTCGAGCACGTGATCCTCAGGTCGGAGCCGATTGTTGTTTCACTCTCGATCATCTAATTAGTCCTCATAGAAGTAATAGGTGGTGTGGACGGCGGGGGAAACGGTCGGCTGCGGCTTGGTCAGGACGGTTTGCGTGTGGAGGGACATTGTGGAGGATCGGTCGGCTTCCACAGGGCCGAGGCGTCAGCGGACCTGCTTCACACGTGCGGTGAGCTCTTGCACGAGGTTGTACACAGACCTGTCCTCACGGATCAGGCGCGAGATTTTCGACGTTGCGTGGATGACGGTCGTGTGGTCGCGCCCGCCGAACTCCTTCCCGATCTTCGGCAGCGACGAGTCGGTGAGCTCGCGCGAGAGGTACATCGCGACCTGGCGTGGATAGACGATGTTCTGCGAGCGCTTCTCACCGCAGAGCTCGTCGAGGGTGAGACTGAAGCGCTCCGCGACGAGATCCTGGATCCGCTTGATCGAGACTTCGGCTGCGTCGCCCTGCGGGAACACGTCGCGGAGGACGTCCTGCGCAAGCTCCACCGTCATCGGCCGGCCGGTGAGCGACGAGAACGCGACGACACGCGTGAGCGCACCCTCGAGCTCGCGGATGTTCGTCGAGACGCGGCTCGCGATGAACGTCAGCACCTGCTCGTCGTCGACGTTGATCTGGTCGACCTTCACCTTGCGGCGGAGGATCGCGATGCGGGTCTCGAGATCGGGCGGCTGGATGTCGGTGATCAGCCCCCACTCGAAGCGGCTGCGGAGCCGCTCCTCGAGCGTCGCGATGTCGCGCGGTGGGCGATCCGACGAGAGGACGATCTGCGAGCCGGCTTCGTAGAGGGTGTTGAACGTATGAAAGAACTCCTCCTGGAACCGCTCCTTGCCCTCGAAGAACTGCACGTCGTCGATGAGGAGCACGTCGTACGTGCGGTAGCGCTGCTTGAAGCCCTCGATGCGCGACTTGTCGCGGAGCGAGTTGATGAAGTCGTTGACGAACGCCTCGCTCGTGACGTAGCGGACGGAGAGCGACGACGAGTGCTCGCTCACGTACTGCGCGACGGCGTGCAGGAGGTGCGTCTTGCCGAGCCCGGTGCTGCCGTAGATGAAGAGCGGGTTGTACGCCTGCGCCGGCGCCTCGGCGACCGCGAGCGCGGCCGCGTGCGCGAAGCGGTTAGACGAGCCGATGACGAACGAGTCGAACGTGTACTTCGCCTTGAAACCGCCACTCTCAGGCCGTGCCGGAACGCGTTGGACCATGGGAAGGACACCGTTTTCCTGCGACCCATGCTCCGCCGCGAGGTCGTCCTCGCTCGCGACACGGAGCTCGAGCGGATGACTCTCGCCGGTGATGTCACGCACCGCGGCGTTGACGAGACCGCGGAAATGCCGGTGGATCCAGTCGCGCGAAAGCTCGTCGGGGACGGTGAGGACGATCGCGTCACCCTCTCGCTCGAGGCCCTCGACGTCACCGAACCACTTCGTGTAGGTGGCGTCGTTCAGCGCCTCTCGGAGCCGTCCGGAGATTTCACTCCAAAGGTTCTCCGCAGACAGCTCGATTTGATCGTTCACTACGCGCTCCGACCCTCCTCCGACAGCCCGACGGCCAGCATAACAGCGCCTTTCCGGCGACCAAAAACGACCGATTTGCAGCGAGTTTCCGTACCGTCGATATCCCTCCACAGCTGTGGAAAGCAGTGGGGGAAACTCCCTCAAATGGCTTGTCCCTGCGCTCCGCGCCTGTGGAGAAACCAGTGGACTGTTCCGCGCGAGACGGTGGCTATACTGCCGCGACGCCCCGCCGCCGGCGGGGATTTTTCTGGCAAAGACGAGCCTTTTTCACACGAATGAAGCGCACCTACCAGCCCAACGTCCGTCGCCGCAAGCGCAAGCACGGCTTCCGCGCGCGCATGTCGACGAAGGCCGGCCGCGCCATCCTCAAGCGGCGTCGCGACAAGGGTCGCGCCAAGCTCTCCGCCTGACGCGCGGCCACCACACGGGCCCCCTACTAAGCTGACACGGTGAAGCGCGCCAACCGCCTCACCCGTTCGCGCGACTTCGACGCGGTCCATCGCCGCGGCCGGAGCGTCTCGTCGCGGTATCTCGTCCTCTACTGGCTGCCGCAGGAGGAGCCGACCGATCCGCGGATCGGGTTCGCTGTGCCCAAGGTGGCCGGCGGTGCGGTCGAGCGGAACCGGATCAAGCGGCAGCTCCGCGAGGTCTGGGACGCGCGTCTCGACACGGTCGAGTCGGGCTACGACTACGTCCTCATCGTGCGGCAGGGCTTGCCGGAAGCCGCGGAAGCGAACGGCTTCGCCTGGCTCGGCGACCAGGTCGACGAGTTGCTCGGCAAGACGAAAGCCGTAGCAGCATGAACGCCGTACTCCGCGCCCCGCGCTACGCCGGCATCGGCCTCGTCTGGGCCTACCGCCTGACGCTCGGCGCGCTCTTCCCAACGACGTGCAAGTACGAGCCGTCGTGCTCGGAGTACGCGATCCAAGCGGTGCGGAAGTACGGGCTCGTCAAAGGTTCGGCGCTCGCCGGCTGGCGTCTCCTGCGCTGCAACCCGTGGAGTCACGGAGGCCACGACCCCGTTTCATGACGCACCTTCTCGTAGCCACGATCCCGGTCTTCAGCCAGCTCGAGACCGTGATGGAGCACGTTCTCAACTTCTTCCACTCGAGCGTCGGGCTGACGTGGGCGTGGTCGATCGTCGCCACGACCGTCCTCGTCCGGATGGCGCTCGTGCCGCTGACGATCCGGCAGCTCCACTCGATGCAGTCGCTCCAGGCGCATGCGCCGGAGATGAAGCGGATCCAGCAGAAGTACAAGCACGACAAGCAGAAGCAGAACGAAGAGCTCATGAAGTTCTACCGGGAGAACAAGATCAACCCGGCCGCGTCGTGCCTGCCGATGCTCTTCCAGATCCCGGTCTTCATCGCGCTCTACTACACCCTCAAGCACTTCAACGCGAACTTCCTGTGCACGACGCCGGCGACGTCCGGCACGACGAAGGCTGCGGCGGCCGCGTGCCAGCACATCGTCGACAACGCGAATCTCTCGTTCCTCCACTTCATCCCGTCGATCGCGGTGGCAACGACGGCGGTCTGGGGTGGCTACGTGCTCCTCGTCGTCTACGTCGCGAGCCAGATGGCGTCGGGTCTCTTCATGGCGCCGACCGCGCAGAAGTCGCAGCGGATCATCTTCATGATCATGCCGCTCGTCTTCGTCTTCGTCATCGCGCACTTCCCGGCCGGTCTCGTTCTCTACTGGGTGACGACGAACCTCTGGACGGTCGGCCAGGGGCTCATCACGCGGCGCCTCGTGGCGAAGACTCCTGCGCCGACTGTCGAGCGCCGTTCGTCACGGACTCCGGCGAAGGAGGATGACGAGGGCTCGAGCGAGAACGGTGCGTCGCCGGAACCCGTGGCTCC
This sequence comes from Gaiellaceae bacterium, assembly GCA_036496305.1. Classification (GTDB taxonomy): domain Bacteria; phylum Actinomycetota; class Thermoleophilia; order Gaiellales; family Gaiellaceae; genus Palsa-739. Next base: position 112,796 of record DASXLJ010000003.1, read on the forward strand.
GCAGCAGGCTCCGGCAACGCCGGCAGCTCCGCGGCAGGTGCGGCGCAAGAAAAGCTCGGGGAGGAAGAGATGAGCGACGACCTGATCGTCGAGGCAACGGGCGAGACCGTCGGCGAGGCAAAGTGGGCGGCGCTCCGCGAGCTCGAGCGCGCGCATCCCGCACTCGACAAATCAGCCGTCCGCTTCGAGGTCGTGTCCGAGGGTGAGCGCGGTCTCCTCGGCGTCGGGTACGAGCCCGCGCGCGTGCTCGCGCATCTGCCCGCCGAGGCCGCTGCTGCCGGCGCTTCTGCGGACGAGGCCGAGCCGGAGGGTCAGGCAGCCGAGGCGCGCTGGCTCGTCTCCCGGATCGCGAGCGAGTTGGGAATTGACGGGTCGCTCGACGTCGACGAGGGCAGGGACACGATCACCGTCACCGTTTCCGGCGACGACGTTGCGATTCTCATCGGGCGTCACGGCCAGACGATCGACGCGATCCAGTACCTCCTCAACGTCATCCAGTACCGCGCGCACGGCGATGCGAAGAAGGACGTCGTCGTCGACGCCGCCGGCTATCGCGAGCGGCGCCGTGCAACGCTCGAGGCTCTGGCCGACGAGATTGCCGAGCGGGTGCGGGAGAGCGGCCAGGCGGAGGAGCTCGAGCCGATGACGTCGGTCGAGCGGAAGATCGTCCATCTGCGCCTGAAGGATGCTGCGGGAGTCGCGACCGGGTCGGAGGGGACGGAGCCGAATCGCTACGTCGTCGTCCTTCCCGGATAGCTGGCTCGCGGCAGTTCTCGCGACACCGGGGCTCACGGCGATCGGTGACCCGGGCCGCGCGCGGGAGATGCTCTTCGACGACGCCATCCGCGCCGCTCCGCTCGTCGAGCGGTTCGCTGGGTCTCTGATCGACGTCGGGACGGGCGGCGGGTCGCCGGGGATCCCGCTCGCGGCGGCATTCCCCGATCGTGAGGTGACGCTACTCGACGCCGAACGGCGGAAGTGCGATTTCCTCCGCGAGTGGGCGCCGCCGAACGCCGAGGTCGTCTGGGGCCGCGCCGAGGAGCAGCTGCGGGAGAGCTTCGGCGTCGCACTCGCGAAGGCTCTGGGCAAGCCGCCCGTCGCCGCCGAGTGGTGCCTTCCCCTCGTGTGTGTCGGCGGCGCCGCGATCCTCTGGCTCGGCGAATCGGCTGATCTCGACGCGGTCGCCACGGTCGCCGAGAGGCTCGGCGGCGGGCCGCCGGAGGATCACGACGGGCTCGTTGTTATCCCGAAGATCTCGCCGAGCCCCGAGGGCTTTCCGCGCCGCGTCGGCGTCGCGAAGAGGCGCCCGCTCGCCTGAGCTACGCGGCGACGACCACGACGCCGTCCTCGTCCGCGTACAGCCGATCGCCCGGCGTGAAGACGATGTCGCCGAACGTGACCGGCTCGCCGACCACTCCGTCGCCGCCCTTGGTGCTCGGCCGGGGATTCGTGCCGAGCGCCTTCACCCCGACCGTTAGCGCCTCGAGCGCGACGGAGTCCCGCACGCAGCCGTTGATGACGACTCCGGCCCAGCCGTTCGCCACGGCGAGATCGCCGATGTTGTCGCCGAGCAGAGCGCAACGGAGCGAGCCACCTCCGTCGACCACGAGCACGCGTCCGTCGCCGGGCTCCGAGAGCGTCTGCCGGACGAGGACGTTGTCCTCGAAGCACCGTACGGTCGCGATGCGTCCCTCGAACGACGGGCGGCCGAACGAGCGGAACTGGATGAGACAGACCGATGCGCTGTCACCGAACTCGTCGAGGACGTCAGCCGTGGCCACTTCTCGAGCCTATCCGGGCCTGTCCGAAGCCGCCGCGACAATAGGCCTCGATGTCCCGCATCTATTCCATCGCGAATCAGAAAGGCGGTGTCGGAAAGACGACGACCGCCGTCAATCTCGCCGCCTGCCTCGCCGAGGCCGGCGAGCGATCGCTCGTCATCGACCTCGATCCGCAGGCGAACGCGACGTCCGGGCTCGGGATGCGCGCGAACGGGACGTCGAGCTACGACCTCCTCGACGGCGCGCCGCTCGCCGAGCTCGTCAAGCACACCGCGTTCGAGAACCTCGACCTCGTCCCGGCGAAGCCCGACCTCGCCGGCGCGGTCGTCGAGCTCGCCCGCCGCGATGACGGGGAGCGCTACCTCGCACAGGCGCTCGCGTCGGGTAGCGAGCAGTACGACTTCGTCTTCCTCGACTGCCCACCGTCGCTCGGCCCGCTCACCGTCAATGCGCTCGCCGCGTCGGACCGCGTCCTCGTGCCGGTGCAGGCGGAGTACTACGCGCTCGAGGGTCTCGCGCAGCTCATGCAATCGATCGAGCTGATCCGCCTGCGGCTCAATCCGAGCCTCGCGATCGGCGGCGTCCTCCTCACGATGCTCGACGGGCGCACGCGCCTCGCGGCCCAGGTCGAGGAGGAAGTACGGCGCCACTTCGGATCGCTCGTCTTCCGCACGTCCGTGCCGCGGTCGGTACGTCTCGCCGAGGCGCCGAGCCACGGCCTGCCCGCAATTGCCTACGACCGTCGCTCCGCCGGAGCCGACGCCTACTGGAAGGTGGCGATGGAGCTTGTCGAGCGCGCCTGAGTCGTCCCCGCGTCGCGGCCTCGGTCGCGGCCTCGAAGTCCTGATCGGCGGCACGCCCGCTCCGTCCGAGCTACTCGAGATCCCGGTCGACGCGATCCACCCGAACCCGAAGCAGCCGCGCCGCAAGTTCGAGGCGGAGGCCGCGTCGGGGCTCGCAGACTCGGTGCGCAAGCAAGGGATCATCCAGCCGCTGCTCGTCCGCCCGCGCGGCGTCGGCGGATACGAGATCGTCGCGGGTGAGCGCCGCTGGCGCGCCGCGCGGGAAGCGGGCCGCGAGACGGTTCCTGCCGTCGTGCGCGCCGTCGACGACCGCGACACGCTGCTTCTTGGGTTGGTCGAGAACGTCGCGCGCGAGCAACTGACCGCGGTCGAGGAGTCGCGCGCGTACGCCGTCCTCATCGACGACTTCGGCTTGTCTCTCGGCGACGTCGCGGAACGCGTCGGCCGCTCGAAGCCGTCCGTGTCGAACCGGATCCGCTTGCTCGAGCTGCCCGACGACGTGCTCGGGATGGTCGAGCGCGGCCAGCTGAGCGAGGGCCACGCGCGCGCCGTTCTCGCTGTGCCCGACCACGAAGGACGCCGCCGTCTCGCGCGGGAGATCGTCAAGCGTGGCCTCTCCGTCCGCGCAGCCGAGCAGCGCGCAAAGTGGGCCGGCGCGAAGCAGCGGCCACGCACGCGCTCGCTTCCGGTCGATCCGGAGCTCGCCGCCCGGGTCACGACGGCACTCGAGCTGCTCACGGGCTACGGCGCGCGGGTCGCGTCCGGCCGTGTCGAGCTCGCCTTCGCCGACGAGCACGACCTCGCTGAGATTGCGGCAGCGCTCGAAGGCGCCGTCGATCGTGCGGATTCATAGGCGGCTCCGCTTAGACAGTCGACGTGAGAAGGTCTGCGGAGCGCGGGGCGAACCGAATAGTTATGGCAACCACTGCAAACCAGTTCTTCACGGAAGCATCGACAGATCCGGCCGGGGCTGTTCAGGCGCGGAGCCTTCCGTGGGGGCTGCCTTATCACCTCACCCCACAGGACGTCCTCCGGCTCGTTCAGGACTTGCACCGACTTCTCTTTGACCTGAACAACCAGCTTGATGAGCGCGGGTATGAACCGCTCGAACGGCTGCTGGATGCTGCGGGCTTCTCGGGGTTGATCAGCCGCGCGACCGCCGACCGCCTCGCGCGTGCCTCGACCGCGCTTGTACTCAATCGCTATCACAATGGCTATCCGGACCTGCTGCCGCGCGATACCTACGCCGGCGACTCTGTTCAGCACGGCGATCGTGGCGGTCTCGAGATCAAGGCGAGCCGCAACGAGGGAGGTTGGCAGGCCCACGGCCCGCGTGAAGGATGGTTCTGCTTGGTGCAGTTCGAGATTCATCTGGACGAAGCTGTTGCCGGTCGCGACCGCGAACCGACGCGCGTGCGCGGCGTGTACATCGCGGAGCTTGCGAAAGAGGACTGGTCGTGGCAGCCTGCACGTGCTGGCCGGATCCGATCTGGAACGGCGACTGTCAAGCCGAGTGGGGCGGAGAAGCTCCGTTCGGGGGCAGTATGGGTTGATCCTCAGTACGCAATGCGACACACGGATCTTCTCGAGGGCCTGAGGGTGCGCCAGTTCGACAATGCGACCGCGGACACCGCCGTTCTGGCGGCGCTCGGGGCAACGTCCGCGTCACTGCACCCGTCGGACATTGCGCGAGCAGTGGCGGGCAACATCGGGGTGAGCAATGCGTCACGACTAGAGGCACGCATCAAAAGGGCATGCGCTCGCCTCGCCGCCACCGGACAGATTCACCGGAAGCGGTCGGGTAGCCGGAATCTCTTTAGCCTTTAGTTAGGCGACCCTCGCCGTCTCGGAATCGGGCTCGCCGCGCTGGTAGGCGGCGAGCGCTGGAATCGCTCGCTGGGCAAGAGCGAGGGTCGACGGATCGCTATCAACTCCAATACTCCGGTAACCGACCACTTCTGCGGCTGCACAGGTTGAACCCGAGCCGGCGAAAGTGTCCAGCACCACTCCTTCACCGAGTGGAAGGACGGCCCGGACGAGTTCGCGTAGGAGTGCCTGCGGCTTGAGGCTCGGATGTGGTGCGAGCGCCCGTTCCTCGGGCCGAGTCGGAGCTGAGCGGATCACGTCGCCGAACGGCCGCTCGGGTGAAGGGCGGCGGAGGCCGCCGGTTCCCCATTTGCGCAGGTTGTCCTGGACGCGCCCCTCGAGCGGCTTGCGGAACAAGACCCACGGCTCGAAGAGAGAGCGAGGCATGACGGTTACCCCGGGGAACTCGTCGTGCGCATTCTTAGGTCGATCCCCACCTCTTAGCGTCTGGACCAGCCGGATGATCTCTCCGCGCCGCTCAAGTCCCGCATCGTGGAGCGCTCGCGCGACCATGTGTGAGAGGAGTGGGTTCGAGGCGACCATGACGTGCGCGCCGGGAGTAATGACCGGAAAGAGCAGGCCTGCCCAGGTGTAGAAGAAGTTGTAGAGGGCCTCCACCTCTCGGTCGGACAGAACTGTGAAGCGCGGCAAGGGCGAGCGTTTGTGTCCGCCAAGCGCCGGCGGGACCCGCCAGACACCTCCACGGCCGGTCCGTAACTTCGCCATCTCCTTTGCGGAGTACTCGATCAGACCGTACGGTGGATCCGTTACCACGCCGTGAATCGAGTTTCGGTCGCGCTCCCGAAGCCATTCGAGACAGTCGCCGATGTAGAACTCGGCCCGGCCATGAGTGAAGTCCGCGTCCGTCACTTCTTGCGGAGCCTGTAACGACCCCGAGCCACTCGTTCGAAGAGGGATTTCGAGTTGGTGGTGTTGAGGTTGAGGTAGGAGCGGACCGAGGATCGGGCGACCGTCCCGGCGAGCCTCCGTTCCACTGCTGCGTAAATCTCTGCGGTCGTCGCACCCTCCGGCTTGTTCCGAAGGAACGCCGTAATCGCGTCGCGGACTTGTCCTGGACTTCTCCGTGTCATGGTCACCCTCCAAATTCGAACGACGTCTAGACGTCATTCTAACGATTCGCTTCGGACGACCGTGTCACCTTCCGATCGTCGCGCAAGGGGTCATTCGTTGTGTGTCAACTTCCCGGCAGCTCTGGGCAAAAGCTGGCTTCGCGACGAGGGAGTGGGCGATCCTGGATTCGAACCAGGGACCTCCGCCTTATCAGAGCGGCGCTCTAACCAACTGAGCTAATCGCCCGCGCGACGGCGGATTGTAGCCCGGCGTTCCACGGGGTTTCGCTTCTAGCCTCTGAGCTATATTCGAGACGAGGTCGCGGGATGCAGGAGATGAACATCTACGGGGTCAGTTTCGATCTCGTCGGCAAGCAGCCGATCGTCCTCCTGAAGACCGCTGACGGCAACAAGTTCCTCCCGATCTGGATCGGCCACAACGAGGCGGCCGCGATCCTCATGAAGCTTCAGAGCCAGGAGTCGCCGCGTCCGATGACGCACGACCTGCTTACCGAGATGGTCGACCAGCTCGGCGCCTCGATCTCCCGCATCACCGTCACCGAGCTTCGGGAGAACACCTTCTACGCGCAGATCACCGTCCTCCAGGACGGCCAGGAGATCGAGGTCGACTCGCGCCCGTCCGACGCGATCGCGCTCGCGATTCGCACCGAGGCGCCGATCTTCGCCGCCGACGACGTCATCGCCGAGTCCGCGATCGAGTTCGAGGGCGAGGAGGTCGACGAGGATCAGCTCGAAGCCGAAGTCGTGAAGTTCCGCAGCTTCCTCGACGACGTCACGCCCGACCAGTTCGTCGTCGACGACGACGACTGACTAGTTCAGCAACACGGCAGCCGCGAGAGCGGCGCCGTTGAAGAGCGCATGCACGAACATCCCGGGCACGACGGTTTCGGTCCGGTCGCGGAGCCACGCCAGCGCGATGCCGAACGGGATGAGAACGAGGAGCCCCTCGACGAGCCCGTGCGCGAGCCCGAAGGCCGTCCCGACGATGAGGATCGACGGCACGCTGCCGAGGAAGCGGAGGAGCGACTGCCCGGCTCCCCGAAACGTCAGCTCCTCGACGAACGGCGCGACGACGGCGAAGAGGACGACGTTCGCCGCGAACGCGCCGGCGTGCGCCGGCTCCCACTGAACGGTCGTGATCCCCTGCTCGTGGCCCGGGCTCTGCGGAAGTGGAATCAGGCTGACGACGCCCTCCCACAACCAGATGGCGGCCATTGCCGCGACGGCGAGACCGACCGCGCGCTTCCAGCTCGACGGCAGCCGCAGTGCGAGCAGATCGAAGCGGTCGACGCATATGAGCAGGACGATGCCGAGCCAGACGGCGTAGAGGATCATCCCGCCGGCGAAGGTCGAGTACGAGTAGACGCTGACGCGCGCGACCTTGTCGTGGTTGCTTGCGCTGAAGCGCGAGACGTAGTTGATCACCGCGATGAGCGTGACGAACGCCGACCAGAACCACAGGCGCAGGTAGTGCGGGCGGGGAGTCGTGGTGGCTTCCACGACGGCGAAGCCTATGCTGCGGCCCGTGCGTCACTTCACTCCCGCCGAGGCCAACGCCGCGCTCGAGCACGTGAGGCCGCTCGTCGAGCAGCTCGTCGCGCAGCGTTTCGAGCACATTGCGGCGCTCGAGCGGCAGGAGGAACTCGAGCGGAAGATCCGCGGCAACGGCGGCGGCATTCCGCCCGCGCAGCTCGCCGAGGCAACTGCGGACGTGGATGCGGTGGCCCGCCGCCTCGCCAAGCTCGTCGACGAGATCAGCGAGCACGGCGCGGAGGTCAAGGACGTCGACACCGGGCTCATCGACTTCCCGGCGCTCCGGAACGGCGAGACCGTTCTCCTCTGTTGGCAGCTCGGCGAGGACGAGATCGGCTTCTGGCACGGCACCGAGGACGGCTTTGCCGGCCGCCGTCCGCTTCCGTTCGACGAGGAGAGCTAGGCGATGCCCTTCTGGCAGCGGATCGTGGTCGCGGCGGGAGTCTTCGCCGTCGTTTGGATCCTCTCGCGCGTCGTCGACTGGTGGCTGAAGCGGCGCGGGCCGCTGGCGCCCGAGGCGCAGACCCGCTGGCTCGTTCTGCGGCGGGCCGTCTCGGTGACGATCCTCGTCGTCGGCTTCCTGTCCGCGCTCCTCGTGATTCCGCAGGTCCGGGCAATCGCGGGCGGCCTGCTTGCATCGTCGGCCGTCCTCGGGATCATCATCGGCCTCGCGTCGCAGCAGGTTCTCAGCAACTTCATCGCCGGGCTCGTCATCGCGTTCACCCAGCCCGTTCGGATCGGCGACCGCGTGACGTACGGCGGCGAGGACGGCACGGTCGAGGAGATAGGGCTGACGTACACGTTCATTCGCACGCTCGACCGGCGCCGGCTCGTCGTGCCGAACAGCAAGCTCGCCTCGGACACGATCGTCAACGCGTCGATCCGCAGCCGGGAGACGTTCGCGCAAGTGACGATCCAACTCCCGTTGTCGACGGATGTCGGCGCCGTGCTCGCCGCGCTGCGCGAGGAGGTCGCAGGCGAGCGCGAAGCGGAGGTCTATCTCGACTCCATCGATTCGATGGCGAAAGTGGTCGTGCGCGCGATTGCCGACGACGACCTCAGCGCCGAGCGGCTCGAGCGCGATCTCCGCCTGCGCGTTCAAGAGCGGCTCCGCGCGCTCGGCATCTGGTCGAGCTAGGTCGTCGCAGCCGGTGTAGTGGCCGTTGTCGTCGGGGTCGTGGTCGTCGTCTGAGTCGTGAGCGGAGTGGTCGTCGTCACTTGTGTGGCGGTGGTTTGGGCTTGTGCGGTGGTGGATGGTGTTTGGGTGGATGTGGCTTGGGTTCCTTCGGTGGTTTCGGTGGTTTGGGTCCGGGTCCCGGTCGAGTTGTCGGTGGAACGAAAGGGTTGCTGGTGGGCGTCTCCTTTCTCGTTGTGGATGCGATGCCGGCGGGTGCCGGCTTGTCGGGCCGGGTGACCGCCCACGCGAGCAGTCCGCCGACGAGCGCGAGAAGCACGAGCGCGGCGACGGTTGCGACCGCGCGCGGCTGGATCGTTCGCCTCGACACGACGGCCGCCGGCGGCAGAACAGTGGTAACGGCAGTGTCGGCGGAATTGACGCCGGTGGGTAGCTCTCCGAGCGCGGCCAGTAGTGCGGCTCCATCGGCGGGTCTTGCCGCCTGCTCCTTCGCGAGCGACGCGTCGGCGAGCGCCGCGAGGTCGGGAGGTGCGGCGGGGTTGACCGAGCGCACCGCCGGCGCCGGCGTCTTGCGATGCATGTCCATGAGCGCGAGTGCGTTGTCCGCGGCGAACGGCAGCGTCCCCGTCAGCATCCGGAACAGAAGGACGCCGAACGAATAGACATCACTCGCCGGCGTTGCTGGCTCCCCGGCCGCCTGCTCCGGCGAGATGTACGCAGCGGTTCCGAGCACGGTTCCCGCCTCGGTGAGCGTGCCCGCGCCGGCGCCGCCGCGCGCGAGCCCGAAGTCCGCGAGCTTCGGACGATCCTCCTCGTCGAACAGCACGTTCGCCGGTTTCAGGTCGCGATGGACGAAGCCGCGAGCGTGAAGGTGCGCCAGGCCGGAGGCAATGCCCGTAGCGATCCGGGCCGTCTCTGCGGGAGGCAGCGCGCCGTCGTTGAGCCGCGTCTCGAGCGTCCCGCCCGGCAACCACTCGAGCGCCATGAACGGCCCGGCGGCATCCTCGCCGTAGTCGTAGACCCGCATGACGTGTTCGTGTGCGAGCGACGCGACCGCGCGCGCCTCGCGCCGGAACCGCTCGAGGTCGGCGGTCGGGGCGAGCATCTTCAGCGCGACCGTGCGGTCGAGCGTCTCGTCGTGCGCGCGCCAGACCTCCGACATCGGGCCGTAGCCCGCAAGTTCCTCCAGCCGGTAGCGCCCGGCGACCTCGTCTCCGGCGTTCATGCATACGGTATGCCACGAACGTGGAGTCCCTACTCACCTACGAGGAGGCGCAGGCGCGGATTCTCGGCGCAACGCGCCCATTGTCGGCCGAGCCGGTGCTGATCCGCGACGCCAACGGGCGCGTTCTCGCCGAGGACGTGCGGGCGGGCGTCGACCTCCCGCCGTTCCCGAGCTCGGCGATGGACGGCTACGCCGTCTGCTCCGCCGACTTGCCGGGCGCGCTCCGTGTCGTCGGGGAGTCGGCGGCGGGGTCGCCGTTCGGCGGGACGCTCGAGCCGGGCGATGCCGTTGCCATCTCGACCGGCGCGGTCGTGCCGGACGGCGCTGACGCCGTGGCCCCTGTCGAGGTCGTTGTCAAAAAAGACAACAGCATCGTACTCGATCGCCGGCTTGCCGTGGGCTCGAGCATCCGGCCGCGCGGCGGAGACGTCCGCGCTGACGACGTTGTCGCGCCGGCCGGAACATGGCTCGGGCCAGCCGTCATCGCCGGACTTGCCGCAGCCGGCATCGCGACGGTCTCGTGCTCGCGTCGTCCGCGTGTTGCGATCCTTGCGACCGGCAGCGAGCTCGTCGTGCCCGGTGAACCGCTCGAGCCGGGGCAGATCTACGAGTCGAACACGCTCATGCTCGCCGCTGCGCTCGCCGTCGTCGGGGCGGAGATCGTCAGCGCACCGTTCGTTCCCGATGACGAAGCGTCTCTGCGAGAGGCACTCGCACGCGGGCTCGAGTGCGACGTCCTCGTCACGTCGGGTGGCGTCTCCGTCGGAGAGCACGATCTCGTGCGCGCGGTGGAGAGAGATCTCGGTGTCGAGGAGTCGTTCTGGCGGGTCGCGATCAAGCCGGGCAAGCCACTCGCATTCGGAACGCGCGGCGACACGCTTGTCTTCGGCCTGCCGGGCAATCCCGTCTCCGCACTCGTCGGTGCCGAGCTCTTCGTCAAGCCGGCACTGCGCGCGCTACAGGGCATCCCCACACCGCTGCCGCGCTTCGGGCCGGGGCGGCTCGGCAGCGACCTGCGCCGCAATCTCGAACGGGACGAATTCGTCCGCGCGCGCACCCGGATCGATGGCGAGATGCTCGTGCTCGAACCGTTGCGCGGTCAGGAGTCGCACATGATCGCCAGCGCGAGCGCCGCCGACGCGCTCGTCCACGTTCCACGTGGAAACGGTGAGCTCACGGCTGGTGAGGTCGTTTCCTGGCTGCGTCTGAACGCGCCGTAAGGGCGGCGCGCCGCCGCTGCGCCAGGACGAGCGTGCGGATGAGATCGCGAAGTGGGCCGCGTCGCGGAGCCTCTCCCGGAGCGGGATACGGCGCATAGCGGTTCCCCGAGAGCGCGATCAGCTGTCCTGCGGCGGCGAGCCACGCAAGGCTGATCACGAAGAGCGTCCGGGGCGCGTACCCGACGGCGAACAGTTGCGCGATGTACCACGGCGCGTCCCAGCCGAGGCGGTAGTGCGCGGCGAACGTCCAGACGAGATACGCCGGCCCGGCGAGGCCGACGAGCAGCACGACCGCGCGAACGGCGCGCGGCCGCGCCTGTACCTGTGGGAGCCAGAGCCAGAAGTGGAGGCAGGGGAGAAGGAAGATGAGCGTGTACGGGTTCGTGGCAGCGACGAGCAGTCCGACGACCGACAGCACGAGCAACGCGACGGTGTGACCGGCGAGTTCTTCCTCCGCCTCGACGGGGCGGCGTCGGCGCAGCCGATCGCGCACGACGAGCCAGCTTGCGACCCCCAACAGCCCGAGCACGAGCAGCGCGCCGATCGGCCAGCGGACGTCGCCGAGCGGTCCGGGTCGGCCGCCGGTATCGCCGAGGAAGCCTGCCTCCGAGAAGAGCAGGAAGATCAGGCCGCCGCCGGCCCAGAAGACGAGACGGCTCCGATAGCTGCGAAGCGCCGGAGCGATCGGGATCCCGCGGCGGCGGCAATGTGCGAAGAGATCGACAGCGGCGGCAATGAACGGCAGGAGCATCGCGATGAGAACGAGCTCGATCGCCCAGCCTCGGATCAGCCGCTGCCCGAGGAAGAGGTAGCTCGACGGCCCCTGCGCGAGAGCGACTGCTTCTTCGATCGCGTTGACGGCGTCCTGCGTCGCGGCGCCGGCCTCCGTGATGGCCGCGACCTTCAGGTTGTCCTTCTTGGACGACTCGGCCGGCCGCGCGCCCGCGGTGGTGATCGTGGCCGCCGGGATTCCCCTGCTCACGAACGGCCCCTGTTCATACGCACTGAACGGGAAGGCAAGGTTGACGAGTTGGTCGAGGGCTCCCGAGCGCGGTGCAGTGGCGCCCGACTCTGTGGTGAGCGCCTTCTGCAGTGTCTCGAGCAGACCCGGAGCGGGCGATTGCGGCGTATCTCCGTCGAATTCGAGGTGCGGCTTGCCCTTGCCGCCGATCGAGTCGAGGTTGATGACGGCGACGGCGTTCCTGCGCGTCGACGGTTCCGCAGCGAAATGCGCCGCGCCAAGTGCACCTTGCTCCGCGCCGTCGGTCGATACGAACGCGATCGAGTACGGGAGCGAGTTGACCTGCGCCGTGCGGTTCGGCGCGTACGACAGCGCAAGCTCGATCAGCGCACCGGTGCCCGACGCGTTGTCGTCGAGCCCAGGACCGTTACCGCTGTCGCGGTGTGCCATGACGACGATCTCGCGGGCGTCGAGGCCTGCCTTCTCCGCGACGAGGTTGACGAGCGTCGTCTTCCGGCCATGGATCGTGGCCGTGAACGCCTCGCGTCGTACGTTGAAGCCGTACGGCGCGAGCTGCTCCTTGAACCACGTCTCCGCCTCGAGTGCGCCGGCTGTGCCCGGGACGCGATCCGGATATCGACCGGCGAGGTCTCCGGCGATCCCGGCTGCCGCGCCGCCGTTGAACGACGAGGTCGACGCCTGAACCGGAAGGGAGGGCGGGTGCGAGACGCTGAAGGCGAGGAGGAGAACCGGAAGCGCGACGACGAGCCAGACGAGGCGATAAAGCTGTCCGTTGACCGGACGCTCGAGCGATCCCGGCCGCGGCCGTCTGCGTTCGGATGCAGGCGAGGCGGCCGTCATACGCCCGCCCAGTCTATGCAGGAGTTTTCCCGTGGAAACGGGCGAGGGTTGAACCGCACGGTCAGAGGGAACGCCGACCTCTGACGGCTACGACGGCTCTCAGTGGTAGAAATCGCCAGGTTTGAAACCGTAAATCTGCGGAAAAGGAGGGCGTGCGGCAGATGAGCGAGGTGGCTTTGGTGGACACGGAGGGCGAAGCGCTGGAGATGAGCCGGACGGTTCGGCTGCGCATGCCCGCCCGCCCGGAGTACATCGCGCTCGCCCGGCTCGCGCTCACCGGCGTCGCCGAGCTCGCCCCACTGTCCGAAGAAGCCGTGGCCGACCTCAAGCTCGCGCTGACCGAGGCGGTTTCCAACTCGGTTCGCCACGCCTACCCCGGCGGTGACGGCTTCGTTTCCGTCGCGTACGAGCTGTCCCCGGCCGCGTTCGCGATCGAGGTCGTCGACGACGGCGCGGGTTTCGACCCGGCCGTGCCGGCGCCGATCGAGGGCGAGGAGCTCACCGAAGGCGGTCTCGGCATCGCAATCATCAGGACGATCGCGGACGAGCTCGAGATCACGTCGCGGCTCGGCGAGCGTGGGTCGCGGCTCCGGTTCGTGAAGCGCCTGCAGCCGGCCGCGTAGAGCCGTTGCCACACCGGGCAACGGATCGGCGCAAGCTGCTCGTCGTCGCCAACAGGGCTCCGGTCACGTATGAGGGCGGGGTCGCCAAGCGCGGTGGTGGCGGTCTCGTCACGGCACTCGCCGGGCTCATCGCGCACCACGACGTGACGTGGGTCGCGAGCGCGATGAGCGACGAAGATCGCGCCCTTGCGGCGGAGCACGGCGGCTCGTTCGAGGAGACGACTCGTGACGGGGATACGTACCGGCTTCGTCTCGTAGTGCATGATTCCCCTGCGTATGAGCTGTTTTACAACGTTGTTGCGAACCCAACGCTGTGGTTCGTTCAGCACCGGCTCCCGCTCGCTCCGCTCGGCGGCGAGTTTCGTGAGGCGTGGGACGAGGGCTACGTCCCGGTCAATGCGGCCTTCGCGGCGGCGACCCTCGAGGAGTTCGACCGCGAGCCAGACGCGGCGGTCCTCTTTCACGACTACCACCTCTACCTCGCGCCGGCGCTCGTGCGGGAGGCGCGGCCGGACGTCGTCAGTTCGCACTTCGTCCACATCCCGTGGCCGGAACCGGATGCGTGGTCGTTGTTGCCTGCGGAGCTGACGGCGGAGATTCACGAGGGCCTGCTTGCGAATGACGTCGTCGGTTTTCACACCGAGCGCTGGCGCGAGGCATTCCTTGCGTGCGCTGACCGCTTCGTGGCCGGCGGCGCCGGTGCGACTCGTGTCGTCGCGCACCCGATCGGCGTGGACCCGGACGAGTTCGAGCGGCGCGCCGACGACGCGGTCGTGCTCGAGCGGCAGGCGGAGATCGCCGCGTGGCGGCCGGAGCACCTCGTCGTTCGCGTCGACCGCGTCGACCCGTCGAAGAACATCGTGCGCGGATTCGAGGCGTTCGGACTCCTGCTCGAGCGGCATCCCGAGCTGCACGGGAGCGTTGCGCTTCTCGCGCTGCTCGCACCGTCACGCGAGGACATTCCGGAGTACGCCGAGTACGCGGCGCAGATCGAGGCCGTTGCCGCCGCGGTGAACGCGCGCTTCGCGCGAGACGGCTGGACGCCGGTCATTCTCGACGTCGCAGACGACTTCCCGCGCTCGCTCGCCGGCTACAAGGAATTCGACGTCCTCCTCGTCAACGCGGTCTCGGACGGGCTCAACCTCGTTGCGAAGGAAGCGTTCCTCCTCAACACGCGCGACGGCGCGCTCGTGCTTTCGGAGAATGCCGGCGCGCACGAGGAGCTCGGGGATTGGGCGGTTACCGTCGACCCGTTCGACGTCTCCGCCCAGGCGGACGCGCTGTACGAGGCGCTGACGCTCGACCCGGACGAGCGGAAGAAACGGGCGGAGGCAATCCGTGCGCACGTGCGCACGCATGACATCCGCGAATGGATCGATGCGCAGCTGGCCGACCTCGACGCCGTACGATCCGGAACATGAACGAGCTCTCGCACGTGGACGAGTCGGGCGGCGTGCGCATGGTGGACGTCGGCGGCAAGGACGTCTCGCGTCGCCGCGCGGTTGCCCGGGCCGAGGTCCGCATGGCCGCCGAGACGGCGCGGATCCTCCGCGAGCTCCCGAAGGGCGACGCGCTCGCGACCGCGCAGCTCGCCGGAATCATGGCCGCGAAGCGCACGAGCGAGCTCATCCCGCTCTGCCATCCACTGCCGCTCTCGCACGTCGACGTCACGCTCACGGTCGGCGACAGCTCGGTGGAAATCGTCGCGTCGGCCGAGACGACGGCGCAGACCGGCGTCGAGATGGAGGCGCTCACCGCGGCTTCCGTCGCGGCCCTGACCGTCTACGACATGGCAAAGGCGGTCGACAAAGAGATGCGCATCGTCGAGGTGACGCTCGTCGAGAAGACGAAGGAGCCTCTGTCCTGAAGGCGGCGGTGCTGACGGTATCGGACGGTGTCGTGGCCGGGACGCGCGAGGATCGGAGCGGTTCCACGCTCGAAGAACTCCTGCAAAATGAGGGTTTCGAGGTCGAGCGCTGCGTCGTTCCCGACGAGCGGGATCAGATCGCTGCGGCGATCCGCGATCTCGCGGCCGGTGCGCGTGTCGTCCTCACGACCGGCGGCACGGGACTCGCACCGCGCGACGTCACGCCCGAGGCGACACGCGACGTTCTCGACCGCGAGGCGCCGGGGATCGCACAGGCATTGCGGGCGGACTCGATCGCCAAGACCCCGCACGGCCTGCTCTCGCGAGGAGCTGCCGGCGTTGTCGGTTCAACGCTCGTCGTCAATCTCCCCGGCTCGCCGGGCGGGTGCCGCGACGGATTCGCAGTGCTCCGGCCGGCGCTCTCCCACGCGCTAGAGCTCCTCGCCGACGACCCGACGGCACACGAGCAGACGTGACCGCCGCCGGCCTGACACCGCTGCCGACGCGCTTCGCGCGGCTCGTGAAGATCGAGCACACCGTTTTCGCGCTTCCGTTCGCGTATGTCGGCGCGTTCCTCGCGGTGAACGGGACGCCGAGCGCGCACGACCTCTTGTGGATCACGGTCGCGATGGTCGGCGCTCGCTCGCTCGCGATGGCGCTCAACCGGCTTATCGACGCGGGAATCGACGCGAGGAACCCGCGCACCGCCGGCCGCGAGATCCCGAGCGGACAGCTGTCGACCACGCAGGTCGTTCTCTTCTGCGCCGCCTCGCTCGTGCTCTTTCTCGTCGCTGTCTGGCAGCTCGATCCCGTCGTCCGCTGGCTGTGGCCGATTCCCGTTGCCGGCTTCGTCGTCTACCCCTACCTCAAGCGCTACACGTGGCTATGCCATCTCTGGCTCGGCGCGGTCGACGGTCTCGCGCCCGTCGGCGCGTGGGTCGCGATCACCGGGAAGCTGCCGTGGCAGGCGTGGACGCTGGGCGCGGCAGTTGCGTTGTGGATCGCCGGCTTCGACTTCCTCTACGCGCTCTTCGACGAGGACATCGACCAGCGCGAGGGGCTGCACTCGATCGTGACGCAGTTCGGCGTCGAGGGCGCGTTCCTCGGCGCGCAGCTCGCCCATCTCGCGACGGTCGTGTGCCTGTTTGCGGTCGGCTTCGGCTTGCCGGTCGGCGCGTTCTACTGGCTCGGCGTCGCGGTCGTCGCGGGGCTCCTCGGATACGAGCATTCCCTCGTGCGTCCCGGTGATCTGCGGCGGCTCGACACCGCCTTCTTCACGATGAACGGCGTGATCTCGGTCGCGTTCGCCGTCTTCGTGATCCTCGACGCCGCGACGTAACCGACGAGGGACGCCGTTGCGGCGGCGGCGCCCCTCGTCGTTCGAACCGCTTCTAGTGCAGGTAGATCGTCCGCACGCACGCGCCGTGCTGGAGAATGACGCCCGAGTCGGTGCCGCTGCCGCTTCCGAGGTTGTCGGACGCGAAGCCGCCACTCGCGGTGAAGGCGCCGTTGATGCCGGCGAACAGCTCGCCCCACGGCTTCTCGGCGTGGCCGCGGACACTGCCGCTCAGCTGCCCACCGGAAACCGACGCCTCGATCCGTCCGTACGCGTCGGGATGGCCCGGGCCTCTGACCCGGAAGTCGCCGATGACCGCGCCGACACCGGTCGTATCGTCGATCATGCTCTGCGCGTGGACGACGAACGGGCCGTTGAGGCGGGCTTCGCTCGACGCCGCCGTCCCGCTGTAGGTGGCACGGGTGTACGTGTACGTGTCGCCGCCGTTGACGGTGCACGACTTCTGGACGCTCTTGACGACGGTCGTTGCGTTGAGCGTCGCCGAAACCCCTTCGACGCCGCCGACCTTGACCGTCGCGATGGCGATGCCGGCGGTCACGAGCGCGGCGACGGCGAGTGCTGCGAGAACGATGAGCCCCTTGTTGCGCATTCGAAGTCCCTCCCGATCCGTTGGTGAAAATGCCCCGTATTGGTTAAGACGAACGGCGTGCATCGGTGGAGTAAAGGCGCCGTAACGGGCTCGTAAAACGTCGCTGCCCCTATCCTGGTGCGTGTGCTGACAGCGTCGAAGCTCGGCAAGCGTTACGGCGAGAAGCGCGTCCTGCGCGGCGTCGATCTCGACCTGGCGGCCGGCGGTTTCCTGGTCGTCACTGGGCCGAACGGTTCGGGCAAGACGACGCTCCTGCGGATCTGCGCCGGCCTCGCCGCGCCGACGGAGGGGACGATCGACCGCGGCGTCGCGCGTGGCGAGCTCGGTTACCTCGGACACGAGCCGCTGGTCTATCGCGAGCTCACCGCGCTCGAGAATCTCGATCTCTACGGGCGTCTGTACCGGGTGCCCGAGCGTCGCGAGCGGATCGGGATGCTGCTCGAGCGCTTCGGGCTCTGGGACGTGCGCCGCGAGCGGGTCGCGTCGTACTCGCGCGGGATGACGCAACGCCTTGCGCTCTGTCGCGTCTTGCTCCACGATCCGCAGCTCGTCGTGCTCGACGAGCCGTACACGGCGCTCGACGAAGCGGCGGCGGAGTTGCTCGACGCGCAACTCGCGGAGCTGCGCGGGGAGCGGACGCTGCTCGTCTCGACCCACGACCCGGCTCGCGTCGCGCCGCTCGCGAGCGGACGGCTCGCGCTCGCATGACGTATTTCCGCGACGTCGGCGCGCTCGCGCGCAAGGATCTCCTGCTCGAGTTGCGGGCGCGGGACACGCTGCCCGCGATGCTCCTCTTCGTCGCGGCCGTCTTCGTCGTCTTCCACTTCGCGCTGCCGGGGACGCCGTCGCGGCTCGAGACGACCGGCTTCCTCTGGGTCGCGATCCTCTTCACCGCGTTGCTTGCGCTCGGGCGCGCGTTCGTGCCGGAGCGGGAGCAGCGGACGTTCGACGGCTTGGTTCTCGCGCCGTGCGACCGCAGCGCGATATGGGTCGCGAAGTCGCTCGCGACGCTCACGTTCCTCGCCGCGGCCGAGGTCATCGCGCTGCCGCTCTACGCGCTCTTCTTCCACCACGTCAGCGGCGCCATGGTTCTCGCCGTGGCGCTCGCGGACATCGGGATATGCGCCGTCGGGACGTTCCTCGGCGCGATGGCGGTCGTCACGAGAGCGCGCGATCTGCTCCTGCCGCTGCTGTTCCTGCCGCTCGCGATCCCGATCGTTGTCGGCGCGGTCGGCGCGAGCGTCTCTCATGCGCCGGGCAAGTACCTCGAGTTCCTCGTGCTCTATGACGCGCTGTTCGCGGTCGTCTGCTGGGCGACGTTCGAGTTTGTCGTGTCGGAGTGAGCACGCCTACTGCGACAATCGCTCCTGTGGGACTTCTCGGTCGCATCCCGCTCGCCGCGCTTGCCGTCGCGTCGCTCGCGCTCGTGACGACGTCGCTGATCTTCGTCTTCTACGTCGCGCCTAACGATGCGAACCAGGGCTTTTCGCAGCGGATCTTCTATTTCCACGTCTCGATCGCGATGACGGCGTACGCGTGCTTCATCGGCGGCGCGTGGAAGGCGCTGCGTCATCTATGGAAGCGCGATCCGCGCGCCGACCTCGAGAGCTACGTCTGCGTCCACCAGGGGATCATCTTCGGCGCGATGGTGCTTCTCACCGGCTCGATCTGGGCGAAGATCTCGTGGGGGCGCTGGTGGGTCTGGAGCGAGGACGAGCTCGTGCTCTTCCTCGTGCTCTACCTCTTCTACTGCGTGTACTTCATGCTCCGGTTCTCGATCGACGCGGGGCCGCAGCGCGCGAACATCAGCGCGGTCTACGCGCTGTTCGGCGTCGTGTTGATTCCGGTGAGCTTCCTCGCGATCCGGCTCGCGAAGGAGGTCATCCACCCGCGCGTGTTCACGCTCCACGGACCGAACTTCGGCGGCGTGATCCTCGTCACGTATTGCATCGCGCAGGCAGCGATGCTCGTCCTCGCGTACACGCTCTATCGCATCGAGATCGCCGGCAAACGGCTCGACCTGCGCCTGCGCGAGCTGAAGGAGGTGCTCGCGTGACGACCTCCGAGAAGTACGTCACCGCGGCGTACTGCGTCGTGTTCGCCATCGTTCTCATCTACGTGCTGC
Organism: Gaiellaceae bacterium; assembly: GCA_036496305.1. GTDB lineage: Bacteria > Actinomycetota > Thermoleophilia > Gaiellales > Gaiellaceae > Palsa-739. Next base: position 131,833 of record DASXLJ010000003.1, read on the forward strand.
TCATTGCGGTGAAGCTCGGCCGGCTCGATCGCGAGGTCGAGGAGCTCGAGCAGCGCGTGGATACGACCGGGGCGACCGAGGACCGGGAGACGGCGACCGTTGGCTGAGCTCCTCTTCTGGCCGGCGCTCTTCTTCTACGGCGAGGCGGCCGTCGGCTACCTCGGCGAGGCGCGGCACCCGGGGCGTCCCGGCTGGCTGGCGACGTGGGGCGTGCGGCTCGGCTGGCTCGCGCAGACGGCGCTGCTCGCGGCGCAGGTGACGCGCAACGACGGCTTCCCGTGGGGTACGTGGGCGGCGTCGCTCAACCTCTTCGTCTGGCTCGTCGTCTCGGCGTATCTCATCTGGGGTTGCCGGACGCCGTACCGGCTGCTCGGACTCGTCGTGATGCCGCTCGCTGTCGTGCTGCTCGTGGCCGCGCGCGCCGGTGGCGGGACAGGACTCGGCGCTGCGAGCCACTACTCGACAGCGTTTCTCGTCCTCCATGTGGGGCTCGTGTTGGCCGCGTTCGCGGGGTTCACGCTCGCCGCGGGGCTCTCGGGGCTGTACGTGTGGCAGGAGCGACGGCTCAAGACCCGTCCGGCGGCGATTCTCCGGCGGCGTGTGCCGCCGCTCGCGACGCTCGACTCGCTCGCGTTGCGCACGGTCGCGTGGTCGGTGCCGCTGCTCACGCTCGGCGTCGCCGTCGGACTCGCTCGGCTCATCTCGCGCCACGACAGCATGGATGCCGTGGTCGCCGCGACGGTCGTGACGTGGGTGGTGTGGTGCTCGTATCTCGGGCTGCGTCTCTTCGCGGGCTGGGCCGGCCGTCGCGCCGCGTATCTCGCGCTCGCCGGCTTCCTGCTCGTCGTGGTCGTGCGCGTCGTCATCCCGGAGAGTCACTTCGGATGATCCGCTTCGTCCTCGTCGGAACATCGCACCACCACGCGCCGGTCGAGCTGCGGGAGCGGGTCGCGCTCGAGCGCGAGGCGGCGCAGGCGCTTGCGGCGCAGCTCGCGGAGGGCGGACGCGAGGCGGTCTGCCTGTCGACGTGCAACCGCACCGAGCTGTACATCGCGGCCGACGACGCGGAGGCGGCCGAGCGCGACGCTGTCGCCGCGCTTGCGGCGCTCGAGCCCGACGTCGAGCCGGCGCTCTACCGGCTGCAGGATCGCGCGGCCGTCTTGCATCTGTTCCGCGTCGCCGCCGGTCTGGACTCGCTCGTGCCCGGCGAGGGCGAGATCCTCGGCCAGGTGCGCGTCGCACACGAGGCCGGCACGACGGGCGTCTTCCTCGACCGCGTGTTCCGGCAGGCGCTTCATGCCGGGCGGAAGGCGCGCGCGCAGACGGCGATCGGCGAGAGCCCGGCGTCGGTCTCGTCGGCGGCTGCCGCGCTGGCGGAGCAGGTCTTTGGGACGCTTGAGGGCCGTTCGATCCTCCTGCTCGGCGCCGGGAAGATGAGCGAAGGCGCGTCGCGGAACCTGCGCAGCCGCGGCGCCGAGATCGCCCTCGTCGCGAACAGCAAGACCGACCGCGCCGAGATCGAAGCCGCTCTGGCGTCGGTCGACGTCGTGATCGCGTCGACGAACGCGTCGGGGCTCGTGCTCGATGCCGAGGCTGTTGCTCGGGCACTGCAGGGGCGTCGTGGCCGCCAGCTCTTGCTCGTCGATCTCGCCGTGCCGCGTGATCTCGATCCCACGATCCGCGACCTCGACGGCTGCTACCTCTACGACATCGACGATCTCGAGCAGATCGTCGCCGAGACGCTCTCGGGTCGCCGTCGTGAGGCCGAGCGGGCCGAGTCCCTCGTCACGGCGGAGGCGGAGAAGTTCCACGAGTGGCATGCGTCGCTCGACGTCGTGCCGGCGATCACGTCGCTGCGCGCGAAGGCCGAGGAGATCCGGGCGGCGGAGCTGCGGAAGGCCGACGCGCTCCTCGGCCGGCTCGACGACAGCCAGCGCAAGGCGGTCGAATCGGTCACGTCCCAGATCGTCAACAAGCTCCTCCATCTGCCGACGGTCCGGATGAAAGAGGCGGCCGCGGCAGCCGATGGGGTCACCTATGCTGAGGCTGTGCGGCACCTCTTCGGTCTCGGCGAGGACGAGCGGTGAAAGTCAGGCCGGTCAGCGCGCGCCCGCTTCCGCTGCAGGCGCCGACGGCTTTCATCCGGGTGCGGCCGCGGGTCGCGGGGTGCGCCCGTCCGGCGCGGAGAACGGTCGCCTGTGCTCGTCCGAGTCGGCAGTCGCGGCAGTAGGCTCGCGCTCATCCAGGCGGAGCGCGCTCTTGCAGCGCTGCGTGCGCCGGGGATCGAGCTCGCGCTAATTCCGATCACGACGTCCGGCGACCGCGACCGGAAGAGCCCGTTCGGGGAGATCGGGTCGCGCGGCGTGTTCGTGAAGGAGCTCGAGGAGGCGTTGCTCGAGCGGCGAATCGATGCCGCGGTTCATTCGGCGAAGGATCTGACCGCAACCGATCCGGCGGGGTTGGCGATTGGTGCGTTTCTCCGGCGCGACGATCCGCGGGACGCGTTGTGCGGCGCCGACGCTGTGCGGCCGGGGATGCGGATCGGGACCGCGTCGGTGCGGAGGAGGGCGGAGCTTCTCGCACTCGATCCGTCGCTCTCCATCGAGCCGCTGCGGGGGAATGTCGATACGCGGCTGCGGAAGCGGCGCGAGCGCGGGCTCGATGCGATCGTCCTCGCCGCGTGCGGACTGGACCGGCTCGGCTTGGAGGCGGAGATCGGCCACCGGTTCGATCCGGAGGAGCTGCTTCCCGAGGCGGGGCAGGGCGCGCTCGCGCTGCAGGTGCGGGCGGGCGAGGAGCACCTCGTTGCGGCTGCGGACCATCCCGCGACGCGGGAGCAGGTGGAGGCGGAGCGGACGGTCGTCGCGGTGGTCGGCGGTGGGTGCCTCGCTCCGGTCGCGGCGCACCACGACGGCGTGACGCTCGCGGGGCTAGTCGCCGCCGAAGACGGCGCCTGGCTCGAGAGGCGCTCCGGCAGTGATCCGCAGGCGCTCGGCGAGGAACTCGCCGCCATTGCCGTGGCGCGAACGCCGGCAACGCCGTGACGGTTTTGGCGCGAAGTCGGTACCGGCGCGGCACAGCTGCCGCCGTATCGTTGCCATCCCCGTGGTGGGTGGGGGTTTGGGATGGGACCTGAGGTGCGTCGTACCAGGGTCGCGGTGACGCGGGCCGCAATGCAGGCGGACGAGCCGGCGCGGCGGTTGGAGGCGATGGGCTGCGAGGCGGTTGTCTGGCCGCTGATCGCGGTCGAGTCGCTCGACGATGGACCTATCGATCCCGGCGCGTACGACTGGGTGGTCGTGACGAGTCCGAACGGAGCGGCGGAGCTCGCTCGCCGGCTCATCGCTCCACCTCGGCAGCTCGCCGCAATTGGTCCGGGAACCGCTGCGGCGCTTCGCGACCGCGGGCTCGAGCCGGACATCGTTCCTCGCGAGTCGACCCAGGAAGGATTGCTCGCGGAGCTTCCGCGGCCGGCGGGCCGCGTGCTTGTCGCGGCCGCCGAGGGAGCGCGGCGCGTCATCGTCGACGCTCTCGACGCCGACTTCGTGCCGCTCTACCGCACGGTCGAACTGGCGCCCGCCGAGGCGCCGGACGTCGATCTCGTCCTGCTCGCCTCGCCCTCTGCGGCTCGCTCCCTTGCACGGACTTCAGCCCGCGCCGTCACTGTCGTCGTGATCGGACCACAGACGGCAGCCGCTGCGCGCGAGCTCGGGCTCGACGTTGCGGCCGAGGCCGACGACCACGATCTCGACGGCCTGCTCGCGGCCCTCGCCGGACTGCTCGCAGACGAGCCACGCTAGACCCCGCGAAGTAGTACGCTCGCGTCACGGTCGTCCGCGACACGGTCACACCGGTCCGAACGGCCAGAGGCCCCCGCAAGTGCGCAAGCGCTGACGGGGGCCTCGCTACGTCCCGGCCTAATGCCCGCCGAAGAAGGTGTAGTGCTGCTGCAGCAGCGGGATGAGGAAGTAGACGACGAACGCGCCCGACACGATCCACATGAACGGGTGGATCCGCTTCCACTGACGGCTCGCCGCGCAGATCAGCGTGTACGTGATGAACCCGAAGCCGATCCCGTTCGTGATCGAGTAGGTGAACGGCATGATCATGATCGTCAGCGCCGCGGAGAGCCCGATCGCGAGATCGTGGAAGTCGATGCCCGCGAGCTTCGACGCGCCGCGACCCTCGGCTTCTCCTTCCATCTCGGTGAGGGACGAGATCATCAGCCAGCCGACGACGATCAGCGCCGCCGCGGTCGCCTCCGCCGGGACCATCCCGATCAGCGGCGAGATGAACATGAACGGGAGGAAGAGGAGGCCGGCGGTGATTGCGACCCAGCCGGTACGACCGCCCGCGGCCACGCCCGAGCCCGACTCGATGAACGTCGTCGCAGACGAGGACGACGCGAAGCCGCCTGCCATCGCCGCGGCTCCGTCGACGACGAGCGCCTTCTTGAACCCGGGGATGTTCCCGTCGGCGTCGACGTACCCCGCCTGCTTGCCGACGCCGATCGCCGTTCCGGAGAAGTCGAAGAAGTCGCTCAGGAAGAGGGAAAACACCCACACGAGCGATGCGACGACGCCGAGTTGTGCGCTCGAGAAGGAGTCGAAGCTGATCTGGCCGAGCAGGCCGAAGTCGGGCTTCTGGTAGAGGTTGCCCCAGCCCGGCCAGCGCGCGACGCCGGGAGTCGTGAAGGCCGTGTAGTTCGTCGACGCGTTGATGATCGTCGCGACGATCGTCGTCCCGATGATCCCGACGATGAGGTCGCCCTTGAAGCGGATCGCCCGCAGGATGAACGTGAGGATGATCCCGAAGAACGTCACGAAGATCGGCCACGTCGTGAAGCTGCCGAGCGCGACCGGTTGGCCGCCGCTCGGGTCGACGTTCGCGATGACCCCCGAGTTGTAGAGACCGATAAAGGCGATGAAGAGGCCGATGCCGATCGCGATCGCCTTCTTCAGCTCGAGCGGGATCGCTTCGAAGATCATCTGCCGCAAGCCGGTCACGGCGAGCAGGACCATCGCGGCGCCCTCGAGCACGACGAGGCCCATCGCCTCCGGCCAGCTCGCCTTCCCGCTCGCGACGAGGCCGTACGCGATGAACGCGTTGAGTCCCATGCCTGGCGCGATCGCGTACGCGTAATTCGTGAATAGCCCCATCACGATCGACATCACCGCCGCGACGAGGCACGTGCTTGTGAGGACCTGCGTGAAGTCGAGGCCCTTTCCCTCGAGCGCCGTGTTGCCCGAGAAGCTGAGGATCGACGGGTTGACGAAGATGATGTACGACATGACGACGAAGGTCGTCGCGCCTGCCGCTGTGTCTCGCGCGAACGTCGTGCCGCGCGCCGCGAAGCCGAAGTAGCGCTCCATTTGGTGCATCCCCTCCCCTGGAATGTGAACAGCCCGAGACAGGAGAAGCTAAAGCCTCCTCCTGACGGATCGAGCAGGGGTACGAGTGGCGAGGGCCGGACTCGAACCGGCGACACCCCGGTTTTCAGCCGAGTGCTCTACCAGCTGAGCTACCTCGCCCCTAAGCGGCGGTCAGTGTATCCCCCAGCAATCGGTGGCAGCGCGTTAGCCTCTCCGCGGTGAACGTCAGGGGAACGCAGCGCGAGGTCGCGGTGATCGGCGGCACGCTCGATCTCGGCGCGGGGCGGCGCGGTGTCGACATGGGCCCGTCCGCGATCCGGTACGCGGGTCTCGACCAACAGCTCGCCGAGAAGCTCGGCGTGACGGTGACCGACCTCGGGAACGTCATCTCGCCGGTCGTCGAGACGACGGAGATCGGAGACGTCCACGCTCGGTACCTCGACCAGATCCTCGATCTCTGCGACCGGCTGTCCGCCGTGGTGGCCGGCGCCGTCGACCGCGGCGCTCTGCCGCTCGTGCTCGGCGGCGACCACTCCGTCGCGCTCGGCTCGCTCGTCGGGATGGCGAAGGCGAGCGGCGGTGCCGGCGGCGTCGTCTGGGTCGACGCGCACGGCGATGTCAACACGCCGCAGACGTCGCCGAGCGGCAACGTGCATGGGATGGTGCTGGCAGCCGCGCTCGGCCTCGCCGGTGACGAGTTCGCGCGTGAGGGATGGCCGCTTCCGGCGGTTGGCCAGGACAAGGTCGCGCTCGTCGGCGTCCGTTCGCTCGACGACGGCGAGCGCGAGCTGCTGCGGAGGATCGACGCAAAGGTCTTCACGATGAGTGACGTCGACCGGATGGGTATCGAGCCGTGCATGCGCGAGGCTCTCGCTCACGCGGCCGGAGGCGCGTTCCTTCACGTCTCGCTCGATCTCGACGTCGTCGATCCCGAGCACGCGCCGGGAGTCGGGACGCCCGTGCGCGGCGGTCTCTCGTACCGCGAAGCGCACCTCGCGATGGAGGTCGTCGCGGAGTCGGATCTCATCGATTCGATGGACGTCGTCGAGGTGAACCCGATCCTCGACCGCGAGAACGCCACGGGCCAGCTCGCCGTCGAGCTCGTCGCATCGGCGCTCGGCGCGCGGATCCTCTAGCGCGCTCACTCCGCGTTTCGGGCGTCGCCCGCTCTACTCCGTCCCAAACCCCCACCCACCCACGGGGCGATAAGGATGCGCGCTCCCCGGCGCCGTGCGGGTCGCAACTTTGCGCCAAGACTGTGGCGGTGCTCGCGTTACTCGCCCTCGTCGCCGTTCCCGGACGGCTCGTAGTACGTGCGGCCCTGCAGCTCCTCCGGGAGGTAGCTCATCTCCGCGCCGAGCGGGTCGTCGTGCGGATAGACGTAGCCCTCGCCGTGGCCAAGCTTGCGGCCGTACCACGAGCCGTCGCGCAGCGACTTCGGCGGCGCGACGGCACCGCGCTCGCGCACGTCGGCGGACGCGCGGTTGATCGCGACGTAGCTTGCGTTCGACTTCGGCGCCCGCGCGAGGTAGATCGCGGCCTGGGAGAGGTTGAGCCGCGCCTCCGGCAATCCGACGTGTTCCACCGCCTGAGCCGCCGCGACGGCGACGAGGAGTGCCTGCGGGTCGGCGTTGCCGATGTCCTCGGACGCCAGCACGATCATGCGCCGCGCGATGAAGCGCGCGTCCTCGCCCGCTTCGAGCATCGCCGCGAGGTAGTAGACGGCGGCGTCCGGATCGCTACCGCGCATCGACTTGATGAAGGCGGACGTGAAGTCGTAGTGCTGGTCGCCGGCCTTGTCGTAGACGAGCGGGGGCTTCCGCGCGGCGTCCTCGACGTTCTCCACGGTGACCGGCCCGCGAGCCGTGGCCGCGGCGATCTCGACGATGTTGAGCGCCGTCCGCGCATCGCCGCCCGAGCGCCGCGCGATGAGCTCGACCACGTCGTCGGGCGCGTTCCCTCCGACCTCCGCGAGCCCGCGCCGCACGACAATCGCCATCTCCTCGGGCGGCAACGACTCGAGCTCGTACACCTGCGCCCGCGAGATGAGTGCCGAGTTGACCTCGTAGTACGGGTTCTCGGTCGTCGCGCCGATCAGCGTCAGGAGGCCCGACTCGACGCCGGGCAGCAGCGCGTCCTGCTGCGCCTTGTTGAAGCGGTGGATCTCGTCGAGGAAGAGGATCGTGCGCGTTCCGCTCGTACCGAGCCGCTCCTTCGCTCGCGCGAGCACCTCGCGGACGTCTTTCACCGTCGCCGAGACGGCCGACAGCTCCTCGAACGCCGAGCCGGTCGACGCCGCGACGATCCGCGCGAGCGTCGTCTTTCCGCTGCCGGGCGGGCCGTAGAAGATCGCGGAGTGCACGCGGTCCTCCTCGATCGCGCGCCGTAGCGCCGAGCCCTCGCCGAGGACATGCTGCTGGCCGACGAAGTCCGTGAGGCTCGCGGGACGAAGGCGCTGCGCGAGTGGCGCGACCTCGCCGGCGCGGCGATCGGCTGCCTCGGAGAAGAGATCGGACATGCGAGAAGTATGCTCGCCCCATGGCCGCACACGACCTGCGCGACGAGGTCACTGACCTCCTCCAGCGCCTCATCCGCGTTGACACGACGAATCCGCCCGGCAACGAGACGGCGGCCGCGGAGCTCCTGCGCGACTACCTCGCGTCGAGCGGCGTCGAATCGACGCTCATCGCGAAGGAGCCCGAGCGGGCGAACCTCATCGCGCGCATCCCCGGCGGTGACGGCCCGTCGCTCCTTCTCCTCTGCCACACCGACGTCGTCTACGCGGACCCCGCCGACTGGAGCGTGCCGCCGTTCTCCGGCGAGCTCCGCGACGGTGTCGTCTGGGGCCGCGGCGCGCTCGACATGAAGAGCCAGGTCGCCGCGAACGCGGTCGCGATGGCGTCGCTCGCGCGCGAAGGCTTCACGCCGAGCGGCGACCTCATCTTCGCGGCGTGCGCCGACGAGGAGCAGGGCGGCGGCGGACACGGCCACAACGGCTACGGCCTGCAATGGCTGTGCGAGACGCATCCCGACGCCGTGCGCTGCGACTACGCGATCAACGAGGGCGGCGGCGAGCGGCTCGAGCTGTCCGACGGGACGCCGGTCTACCAGGCGACCGTCGCGGAGAAGATGACCGCGCCGTTCCGCCTTCGCGTCCACGGCCGCGCCGGGCACGCGTCGATGCCGCGCATCGCCGACAACGCGCTCGTCAATGCGGCGACGCTCGTCGAGCGGATCGCCGCGTACCGGCCCGAGCCGCAGATCGGACCCGAGGTGGAAGCGTTCCTGCGCGCGCTGCTCGGCGAGGTGCCGGCACCGCACGAGGCCGCGGCGCACGTCGCGGAGCTCGACGCCGCGACAGGCGCGCTCATCGAGGCGCTCCTGGTGCCGACCTTCTCTCCGACGATCATCTCCGCCTCGCAGAAGCGGAACGTCATCCCCGCGGTCTGCGAGGTCGAGGTCGACTGCCGGCTCCTCCCGGGACAGCATCCGGAGCATGTGGAGCCGATGATCCGCGCGGTTCTCGGCGGGGATGTCGAGTACGACCTCGAGTGGATCGAGGCCCGCGGCGGTACGCGCTCGGCGATCGACACGCCGCTGTGGAGCGCGCTCGAGGAGTTCGTCGGCGAGGCGGTTCCCGGCGCGAAGGTCGGACCGCTCATCTGTGCCGGCTTCACCGACAGCCACTGGCTGCGCGAGGCATTCGGGACGGTCGCATACGGCTTCTTCCCGTCGAGCGGAGAGCTGCCGGCGGAGGTCGCTGCGACGCTCATCCACTCCGCCGACGAGCGGATCCCCGTCGCCGATCTCGATCTCGGCGTCCGCTGGCTCCGTCATGCGGCACAATCGATGCTGAGC
>DASXLJ010000004.1:0-53645 GCA_036496305.1 Gaiellaceae bacterium
GACCCGGATCATCTTGCGCCGTTCGCGGATCGCGGCGAGCGCCTCCTCGGTGTAGCCGGGCGCGAAGACGAGGTCGGCGGAGACGGCGATCTTCTCGCCGAGGGAAGCTTCCACCTCGTCGTTGAGCACAACGACGCCGCCATATGCCGAGGTCGGGTCGGAGGCGAGCGCCTTGTCGTACGCATCCTCGGACGAGATGCCGATCGCAACGCCGCACGGGTTCGCGTGCTTGACGATCACGCACGTCGGCTCCGTGAACTCCCGTGCGATCGCCAGCGCTCCGTTGAGATCGAAGAGGTTGTTGAAGGAGAGCTCCGGCCCGTGCAGTTGCTCGACGCGCGAGAGGAGATGGCGGCGCACGCCCCGCTCGGCGTAGTACGCGCCGCGCTGGTGCGGGTTCTCGCCGTACGCGAGGTCGAGTGTTTTCTCCAGCGAGACGACGAGCGAGTCGGGGAACTCCTCGCGGGCGTTGAACCAGGTCGCGATCGCGGCCTCGTAGACGGCGGTGTGGGCGAACGCCTCGGCCGCGAGGCGCCGGCGCGTCTCGAGCGAGAGCTCAGCGTTGGCGCGCAGCTCCGCGAGCACCTGGTGGTACTGACCGGGCCGACAAACAGCGGCGCAATGGGCAAAGTTCTTGGCGGCGCCGCGCAGCATCGACGGGCCGCCGATGTCGATCATCTCGACCGTCTCGGCCTCGGTCACGCCTTGCTGCGAGGCCACCGCCTCGAACGGGTAGAGGTTGACGCAGACGAGGTCGAACGCCTCGATCCCGTGCTCTTCGAGCGTCGCGACGTCGTCCTCCTCGTCGCGCCGGGCGAGGATGCCGGCATGGACGCGCGGGTGGAGCGTCTTCACGCGGCCGCCGAGCATCTCCGGCGACTGCGTCAGATCCTCGACCTTGGTCACCGCGAGGCCGAGGCTCTCCAGGTGCGCGGCGGTGCCGCCGGAGGAGACGAGCGTCCAGCCGAGGTCGACGAGCCCGCGCGCGAAGTCGTCGAGGCTGGTCTTGTCGTAGACAGAGATCAGCGCGCGCACAGCTCTCCAACGACCTCGGGCAAGAGACGATGCTCGACGGCCTGGACCCGGGCGCGCAGCGAGTCGACCGTGTCGCCCGGCAGGACCGGAACGCCCTCGGCGCGGATCACCGAGCCGGTGTCCATGCCCTCGTCGACGTAATGAATGGTCGCCGCCGTCTCGTCGACTCCCGCAGCGAGCACGTCCTCGATGGGATGCGCGCCGGGAAACGCAGGAAGCGGCGCTGAGTGCGTGTTCACGATCCGGTTCGGAAAGCGGTCGAGGAACGGCTTCGTCAGGAGATGCATGTAGCCGGCGAGCACGACGAGCTCGACGCCGTGCTCCTCGAGCCACGTCGCCATGAGGAGATCGCGTTCCGCGCGGTCGGGGTGGCAGTCGAGGGAGAAGGTCGCGGTCGGCACGTCGGCCTCGCGCGCGCGCACGAGCGCGTACGCGTCCTTGCGATTCGACGCGACTGCGCTGACCGGCAGGCCGCGGTCGAGGAGTGCCTGGAGGTTCGTTCCGTTACCGCTGACGAGGACGCCGATCACGCGATCTGTCCTATGACGAGCTCGGCGGGTTCCGCGTCCGGGACGACCGCGCAGAAGCCGATGCCGAGGTTGAAGACGCGGCGCATCTCCTCCTCCTCGACGTGGCGCGCGAGCCACGCGAACACCGGCGGGCGCTCCCACGCGTCCCAGTCGAGCTGGGCATGGCGGCCCTCGGGGAGCACGCGCTCGAGGTTGCCGAGGATGCCGCCGCCGGTGATGTGCGCGAAGGCGCGGGCGCGGTGGCGGTTTGCGCGGACGACATCGAGGTAGAGGCGAGTCGGCGCGAGGAGATCCGGCCCGTCGTAGTCCTCCTCCTCGAGCACGCGTCGCACGAGCGTGAAGCCGTTCGCGTGGACGCCGGCCGACGGGAAGCCGATGACGACGTCGCCGGCTTCGATCGTGGAACCGTCGAGCGGCTCGTCCACTGTCCCGACGCACGTGCCGGCGAAGTCGAGCTCGCCGTCGCGGTAGATACCGGGCAGCTCGGCGGTCTCGCCGCCGATGAGCGCGACGCCCGCGTCGCGGCAGACCTCCGCCGCTCCCTCGACGAGCTCCGCCACCTCGGCGAGCTCGACCTGCGCCGCGGCGACGTAGTCGAGGAGCACGAGGGGCTCGGCTCCGCACGTGATCACGTCGTTGATGCAGTGCGCCGCGAGGTCGGCGCCGCATGCGCGCAACGCACCGCGCTGCCGGCCGAGGATGAGCTTCGTCCCGACGCCGTCGGTTGAAGCCGCGAGGAAGCGTCCGTCCCCGAGTGGGTGGAGCGCCGCGAACTGCCCAAATCCTGTCGCGCCGGTCGATTCCGCCGCGGCGCGAAGGCGGTCGACGACCGCGTTCGCCGTCGCAAGCGAAACGCCCGCCGCGTCGTACGTCCGCTGTTCGTCCCCCACAACTCCACTCTAAGCCCGGCGCCTGACAGCCGTCCCGGGACACGTCCAGCGGGGACATGTCCGGTATCTGATACCGGCCATGTCCTAAAGGAACAACTCGCCGAAGAGCTCGGGCCGGCCCTGCGGGCCGCCGCGGACGAAGCGGACGACGGTGTCGCCGATGACGACGTCGTTCCCGTGGCGCTCCGCCTCGAGGATCTCGGCGAGCGCCGTCGCCTTCGCGACCGGATCCTCGGCTTTGAGATGGAGCTCCGTCAGCCGGAGCTCGTCGTCCTGCGAGAGCAGATCCTGGATCCACTCGCGCGGGGGATGGATCTCGAGCCGGTACCCGGCGTTCGTCGAGACGAACGTCCGCCGGCCGGCGTGCTCCTGGATCCGAAGATTGAGCCTCTCGGCCAATTCGAGCGTCGCTTCGAACTCGTCGTCGTCGAGCACGAGACCGATATGGTCGACGCGCGGTATCGGCCATTGGCCCGGCTGCACGACGACGTTGACGGCGCCCTTCTCGAGCTCGGTGAGGCGCAGTTTGAAGCCCTTCGCGTCGAGCTCCTCCCACGACACACCGGGCTCGAAGGAGGTCAGCTCCTCGCCGATGCGCCCGTGACGCGCGACGAGATCGAAGCCGAGCTTGCCGACATAGCGTCCCTCGACCTCCCGGACGCGGCTCGTTACGAGGTGGTAGTGGAACAACTGCATCGTCGAGGATGGTACGAAGGCATGTACATGGACGGCGTCACCGGACGCGCGCAAATCGACACCTACCTCGCCGCTCTCGACGAGCCCAAGCGCGGCACGCTACAGGAGCTGCGCCGGACGATCCTCGAGGTCATCCCCGAAGCGGAGGAGGTCATCTCGTACCGCGTCCCGGCGTTCAAGGTCGGCGGAAAGACGGTTGCCGGTTTCGCCGCGTTCACGAACCACCTCAGCTACCTCCCGTTCAGCGGTTCCGTCCTGCCGTGGCTCGCCGACGAGCTCGCGGGTTACTCCGGGACGAAGAGCGCGCTCCACTTCGCGGTCGACGAACCGCTCCCGAAGGCGCTCGTCGAGAAGCTGATCGCCGCGCGGCTCGAGGAGATTCGCTAGGCGCGCGCGGGTTCGAAGCGATGCTTTGACGCTTCCGCAGGCACGTCGGTCGGGTAATCGCCGGTTAGGCACGCGCGGCACAACGCCGACTCGGGGCGCTGCGTCGACTCGACCAACCCGTCGTGGGAGAGGTACGCAAGCGACGTCGCGCCGATCCGCTCCCGCACCTCCTCGACGGTGCGGCCTGCGGCGATCATCTCCGCGGGGTCGGCGAGGTCGATCCCGTAGAAGCACTGCCCGACGACCGGCGGCGACGAGACGCGCACGTGCACCTCCGTCGCGCCCGCGTCGAACAGCATCCGCACGATCTGCTCGGTCGTGTTACCGCGCACGATCGAGTCGTCGACCGCGACGACGCGCTTGCCCGAAACCTCGGCGACCGGGTGGTACTTGAGCTTGATCCCCTGCTTCCGCAGCTCCTGGCCCGGCTGGATGAACGTGCGCTGGACGTAGCGATTCTTGATCAGGCCCTCGCTGTACGGGATGCCGAGCGCGCGGGCGAAGCCGATCGCGGCGGGGATGCCGGAGTCGGGGATGGGGAGGACGAGGTCGGCGTCGGCGGGCGCTTCCGCGGCGAGGCGCTCGCCCATGCGCACGCGCGCGCCGTGTACCTCGACGCCCTCGAGCTGGGAGTCGGGCCGCGCGAGATAGAAGTACTCCCAGATGCAGAGGGCGCGGCGCTCCTTCGTGTCGAGCACCTGCACCGACTCGAGGCCGTCGCCGTCGGCGAGGATGAGCTCGCCCGGCTCGACCTCACGCACGAGCTCGGCGCCGACGAGGTCAAGCGCGCACGTCTCCGAGGCGACGACCCAGGCGTCGTCGAGTTTCCCGATCACGAGCGGGCGGAAGCCGTGGGCGTCGCGGAACGCGGCGAGGCGACCCTCCGACAGCACGACGATCGAGTACGCGCCGTCGAGCCGCCGCATCGCGTTCGCGGTCGCCTCCGCGAGCGGCGCCTCGTCGTTCGCGATCAGCGCGGCGACGAGCTCGGTGTCGGACGTCGTCGCGAGCTTGACGCCCGCTGCGCTCAGCTCTTCGCGGAGGTCGCCGACGTTGATGAGGTTGCCGTTGTGCCCGAGCGCGACCGTGCGCGCGCGCCCGTGGTGGAGCTGCGGCTGCGCGTTTGCCCAGGCCGAGGATCCCGTCGTCGAGTAGCGCGTATGGCCGATTGCGACATCGCCCTGGAGGCCGTGGAGCTTCTTCTCGTCGAACACCTGCGAGACGAGGCCCAGGTCACGCAGTGCGGTTAGGCGGCCGTCCTCGGAGACGGCGATGCCCGCCGACTCCTGGCCGCGGTGCTGCAGCGCGAAGAGGCCGAAATACGTGAGGCGCGCGACATCGTGGCCGGGCGCGTAGACGCCGAAGACTCCGCACACGGTTAGAGCACCTCGCCGATCTGGCGGAACCCGCGCGTGCCGAGCCGGTTGAGCCGGTCGGGCGTGCACGCGATGATCGCGGCGCCGCGGCGCGACTCGTAGTCCGCGGGAATCTCGACATCGGCCTCGAGCCCTCCGCTCCAGGCCGCGGCCTCGGCAAGTGCGCCGCGGATTCCGGCACTGCCGATGTCATGGCAGAGAGAAAGGTGCGGCGACGCCTTCCAGAGGAAGCGGATGAGCGCCGCCTCCGCCTCGAGCGAACCGGCGGGCGACTCCGCGAGGAATACGAGGTCTCCGCTCTCCCACCGCGCGGGCACCCGTCGGACGTCCGCGACGATCCCGACGCATCCGACGACCGGCGTCGGCGGGATCGACACGCCGTCGGCGTCGTTGTAGAGCGAGACGTTGCCGGAGACGACGGGGATCCCGAGCGCTTCCGCGGCGATGGCGATCCCCTCGATCGCCTGCGCGAGCTCGTGCGCGATTTCGGGCTTCTCGGGATTGCCGAAGTTGAGGCAGTCCGTGAGGCCGATCGGCTCGCCGCCCGCGCACGCAACGGCGCGCGCCGCTCCGATCGTCGCCTGGACACCGGCGCGCAATCCGTCCGTCTCGCCGGGCGCCGGCCCTTGCAGCGAGACCGCGAGGCCGCGGAGCGACGGGCGCAGGCGCAGCACCGCGGCGTCGAGCCCGGGCCGGCGCACGGTGCGCGAGCCGACGAGGTGGTCGTACTGCTCGATCACTTCCCCGACGTCGAACGTCGGCCGCGCGACACGCCGCACCGGCTTCGGCTCGGCACGCTGCTCGACCTCGTAGCGCGGGCACCTGTCGGTCAGCAGCTCGGCCGGGATCTCCCCGACGACTGCGCCGTCGTGGAACGCGCGAAGCAGGCCCGTGTCGGTCACCTCGCCGATCACCGCGCACGGCAGTTCCCAGCGGTCGCACACGAGCCCGACCGCCGCGAGCATTTCCGGCTGGACGACGGCGACCATCCGCTCCTGCGACTCCGAAATCATGATCTCCCACGGCTCCATGCCCTCTTCGCGCAGCGGCACACTGTCGAGCCGCACGTCGATCCCGGCTCCGTCGGACGCCATCTCGGCGAGGGAGGAGGCGAGGCCGGCGGCGCCGCAGTCCTGCAGCGATTCGACGAGGCCCGCCTCGACGAGCTCGAGCGAGACCTCGATGAGCTTCTTGCCGGTGAACGGATCGCCGACCTGCACCGACGGACGCTTGTCGGTGTCGCTCTCGCTCAGCTCGGCGCTGGCCAGTACAGAGGCACCTCCGATTCCGTCACGCCCGGTCGTCGCGCCGTAGAGGACGAGGACGCGCCCCGCTCCGCTTGCCTTCGCCGACTGCAGGCGCTCGCTCTCGAGCAGCCCGACGCACATGGCATTCACGAGGCAATTACCGGAGTACGCCGGGTCGAACACAGTCTGGCCGCCGATGTTGGGGACGCCGACGCAGTTGCCGTAGTGCCCGATCCCCGAGACGGCCTGCCAGAAGTGGAAGTCGGGCTCGCCGAACCACAGCCCGTCGAGCAGCGCGACCGGGCGCGCGCCCATCGCGATGATGTCGCGGAGAATCCCGCCGATCCCCGTCGCGGCGCCCTGGAACGGCTCGACGGCGGACGGATGGTTGTGCGACTCGACCTTGAACGCGACCGCCGTCCCGTCCCCGAGGTCGAGCACGCCCGCGTTCTCTCCCGGCCCCTGCAGCACGCGGTCGCCGGCGGACGGAAGACGCTTGAGGAGCGGAGCCGAGTGCTTGTAGCCGCAGTGCTCGGACCAGAGAAGGGAGAAGACCGCGAGCTCGAAATGGTTCGGATCCCGGCCGAGCAGCTCTCGGATTCGCCGCGCTTCCCAGTCGGTTAGACCAAGGGCGCGGTGGATCGG
Organism: Gaiellaceae bacterium; assembly: GCA_036496305.1. Taxonomy (GTDB): domain Bacteria; phylum Actinomycetota; class Thermoleophilia; order Gaiellales; family Gaiellaceae; genus Palsa-739. The sequence goes on from DASXLJ010000004.1 coordinate 6,807, forward strand.
CTGATCGGCGAGTTCCGTCAGGTGGTTCACTCTAGCCGGGGCTCCGGTGGGCGGAATCTCACAGCGCGCGCCGCCGTTACGTTGGAGAAGTAGATGCGCCGGCCGATCGTCTTCCTCACCGCGCTCGCCCTCATCTGGGGTGCGTCGTTCATGCTCATCAAGATCGCCGACCGGCAACTCGCGCCCGCGACGCTCATCCTCGGGCGGATCGGCACGGCCGCCCTCGTGCTCGCGATCGTCGCGGTCTGGCGGCTCGGCGCGCGTGAGACACTCGCCGCGATCCGCGGGGCCTGGGTCTGGCTCGTGGTGGTCGGAATCGTGAACACGGCGCTGCCGTTCTGGCTCCTCTCCTGGGGAGAGAAGCGACTCGACTCCGGGCTCGCGTCGATCCTCCAGGGAGCCGTGCCGATCTTCAACGCGCTGCTCGCTTTCGCGTTCTTCCGCGAGCTGCGCGTCGGCGGGGTCAAGCTCGTGGGGCTCGTGATCGGCTTTATTGGCGTCGCGCTGCTCGTCGGCGCGCAGCCGAGCGGGAAGCTGCTCGCGGCGTTCGCCGTCGTCGCGATGGCGCTCTGTTACGCGTTCGGGACGCTCGTCACCGGGCGCTACCTCAAGGGCACACCGCCGCTCGTCGTCGCACTCGCCTCGACCGTCGTCGCGACGATCGCGGTCGCGCCCGCCGGCGTGATCCAGGCGCCGGCCCGGATGTGGCACGGCGAGACGATCATGGCGATCGTCATTCTCGGCGCCGTCGGCACGGCGATCGCGTATCTCCTCTTCTTCCAGCTGATCCACGACGCCGGCCCGAACTACGCGACCCTCGTGACGTACCTCGTCCCGCCGATCGCGCTCGCGTACGGCGCGATCTTCCTCGGCGAGAGCTTCGGTGCTGTCGCGTTCATCGCGCTCGCGCTCATCCTCCTCGGCGTTGGGCTCGCGACGGGCGGCGTTCGACTAACGTCCCTCCGTGGCCGTCGCGCTCCGGCGAGCGAACCCGTCTGACGCCGACTTCCTCGTCGAGCTGAATTCGGACGAGGACGTCCGCCCGTTTCTCGGCCCGCGCACGGCTTCCGACCGCGACAAGATCGTCGAGGAGATCGAGCGGTCGAGCGTGGAGCCGGAGGCTTTCGGCCGCTTCATCATCGAGGTCGCCGGCGAGCCTGCGGGCGCGCTCGGCTTCCACGTGACGAATGAGCGGAACCGGATCGCCCGGGTCGAGCGCCTCGCCGTCCACCCGCGCTTCCGCGGCCGGCGTCTCGCGGACGATGCGGCGCGCCAGTTCCAGCGGCTCCTGTTGGGCGAGCTTCGCTTCCACCGTCTCGAGATGGAGGTCTACGCCTTCAACGAGCGCGCCTGCGCCCACGCCGACCGGGTCGGCTACGTGCGGGAGGGCCGAAAGCGGCGCGCGTATCTCAAGGACGGCGAGTGGGTCGACTCGATCTTCTACGCGCTGCTCGCCGAGGATCTAGATTCCGGGGATGGCTGAATTCCTCCACACAATGGTCCGGATCACCGATCCGGCCAAGAGCCGCGCTTTCTACGAGGCGCTCGGCTTCGCGTTCGAGCGGGACATGGATATCGTCCGGAACGGCGAGCTCGAGGCGACGAACTACTTCTTCGGAATCGGCGACTCGAAGTCGGTGCTCGAGCTGACGTACAACCACGACGGCCGCACGTACGATCTCGGCACGGGCTACGGCCACATCGCGCTCGCGGTCGACGACATGTCCGCGACGCTCGCGGGGCTTGCGGAGCAGGGAATCGAGCCGGAGCGCGAGCCGTACCGGTTGCGCGAAGGCGGCTCGCTCATCTGCTTCGTCCGCGATCCGGATGGATACCGAATCGAGATAATTCAACGGTCCCCGGGAACCTGATGCAACTCGAACCGATCCGGCCGGCTTAGAACGGAATATCGTCGCGAAGTCGATGGACGAGAGCCATCGCTTCGTCCGCGACGGTCGTCTTCCCCCAGTTCCATTGCGCCCTTAGTTGACCGTTGCGTTTGGTCGCTTCCTCGATCCTGCCGAGGTGATCGAAGGTTAGGTGCGCTTCGGGGATTGCAAGGACGCGCTGATATGCGGCCGTCGCTTCGTTGTAGGTATCTGCTCGCTCCAAGTCTTCGATTGCTAGCAAGGGTAGGACGATTTTCCGGGCCTCGGCAAAGCGGGCCGCCGTCAGCTTGTGACCTTCAAGGATTGAAACCAAGTCTTCGGCAAGGCGTGGCCCGAGCTTGTTCGCGCCCGGAAGCGCCTGGTACTTCGCCATGAACCCGTATGGCAATTCGCCCTTGCGAATCGGGACGATGAGAACATTCCGGGCGAGGGCAACCCCAATCTCCTGATCCGTCCACTTACTCGGGTGAAAGTCGGGGGTGAGGTACGCGACGACGGCCTCACAGCTCTGAAGTGCTCCCTCGATTACCTCCTGCCACTCCTCGGTCGGCTCAATGTCGTCATGAGCGACGAATCCGTCAACCGCATGTCTACGGAGTGCCACCTTAAGGGCGCCGACTTCTTCGCTCTGCTTGCTTGAGTGACTGATGAAGAGCCTGAAATAGCCGGGATCCCAAACGCCCCCCGCCGTTTCGTCACGGGCACCAGGCCCCGGCGTCAACGCGCTTGGCTCTCCCTGGCGCACGTAGTCATGGAGAGCAATAAGATCGTCGTCCTTCCCGTTCTTGATGTGTGCGACTACGTAGCTATTTCGACCGTTGTTCGGCCAGTCGTCTGCGGTCGGGAACCCAAACTGATCGAGGACGAGATCAATCTCCTCCCACGTCCGCTCAGCTAGGCCCGCCGCGATCTGCGTGATTGTGGTGATGCGTTCGCCGGGTGTCACAAGACATCAGGTTAAGTCCAAGGCCGGATAAAGAGGCTGAGGTGTGCTGAGACCCCACCGACGGCGTCCGCCCCCCGCCGTAGCCTGCCGCGTGGGTCAATAGCCCCTCCGAACACCAAGAAGCAAGGAGGATCTGAATGCCGCAAGTGACCGTAGCTCTTCGTGATAAGACAATGCCGCGGAGCCTCTACCACCTCGATGTTCCTGGCCACGCAAAGACGCACACCGCAAATGGTGCGGTTCTCATCACTGGCGACAACGACCAGACGCTCGTTGCCGTTTTCCCGCTGGACGTTGTCGCGAGTGTTGTTGTTGACGAGTACGACCGCGACGTAGCCAAGAAGTAGGCCGACCGGGCGTCCAGCTCGGAATCGAGGCCGAAGTTCTAGCGGAGCGCGACGTGTTCATGCCGGTAATGCGAGCCGGTCAAGGGCCTCGACTACATGGGGATTTACGGTGACTACCTGCGGATCTACAGCGTTGTGCGCAGAACGGCGCGAAAGAGCATGGCTATGGGGAACCGCCGCGTGGATCATCGTCATTAACACGAAGTTCGTCGGATCGGGGCGAACGGGGTGCTAGATGCTCAGAAACCGCATGGTTATGCGGAAATGACCACTAAAACATCGATCGGAGGCCAAGGCGTGCATATCTTGGCGCGTCGGTCGTCGCCTCTAACGTCTTGGGCATGTCCGGGTTGTCTTGGATGCCGGAGCCGTTTAGGATCGCCGCCGCCGCGATCGTCCTTCTCGGACTTTTCGGGCTCGCGCTCTCGCGGGTTGCGCGTGGTCTCGATGCATTGCTCTCCTTCGTTGAGCGGCTATCGGCGTTTAGGCGCGCCGGGGGTAAACGCGACTAGCCCGCTAAGTCGTCTGCGGCGTAGCTCGAGGTTGGCGTGGAGCTTCGCGACGCGGAGCTCGAATACAAAGGAGCCTGGGTTGACCAGCTTCAGTGACTCTTGATACGTTTGCCCTGCACGACGTGGGCCTTTGAGGATAGGAACGTTCGCGCTGCGGCGCGATCCAACTCGGAGGCCCAAAACGTCAAATCTCGTAGGAATTCTCGACAGCTTCCCCCTCGCCCTTCGGCTATCTGCTGGCCTCTTGCTGCTTATGGGGCTTGCCATTCGGAACTTGCGAGCGGTCATCAGGCTGCGTAATGAATGGGTTACGCGGCCGATGGCCTCCTCACACTCGGAGGCACCGACGGCGGAGAGCGACGGCAGCGAGGAGCTTGGCAGCACGAAGCTCGACATCGGGGTTGTTCCTGAGATAGCCGCGCTCAATCGCGTAGTCGAGGGCCACAGAGCGGACTAGGGCAGCGTCGGCGTCCGGGTAGGCGGGGCTGACGCAGACGCACACGTCGTAGAGATCCTGAATGCGGGTGATGGTGCGGATAACGCGGTCGCCCTCGGCTGTCCAGTCCTCTCCACCCTTAGCGACGGTGAAGGAGAAGCTGCTGCCCCGAACCACGCCGTCCGCCATGAGGGAGCGGAGGTCTTCGGCGTAGCTGGTTGGGGTGACGCTGGCGAAGTAGCGAAGCCCGGTATCGGTGGCTCGCAGTTCGAGCGTTCCGGCGTCGTGGCACGACGGGAGAACGATCGAGGCCAAGAACTGTCAGATGCTCTGTAAGGAAGACAACCGCCGCACCAGCGGGGTCTAGCACCTTTCTCGTTGGCCGACAGCGGCCGGTCTAAGCGGTCCCTGCGCCCCCGCGGGGTTGCTTCAGAAGTGATCGCCGGTCAGCTCGTTTGTGAGGATCCGGTTCTTCAAGCGGAGCTTCCCGCGCTCGCCGATCCGGGTCTTCACTTCTCTTCCCGACGGAACGTTCGAAACGAGGTGCGCGCCGAGTCCTCCGGGTAGCATCGACGCCGTGGGGGTCGCTCTCACACTCGCCCTCAGCGCCGCGTACGGCGCGGGAACGCAGTACCTCGGCGCGCGCGTGCCGGGATGGGGGCCGGACGTCGCGAAGCTCTCCGCGCCGTGGCTCCTGATCGCGTTTCTCGGCGGAGCGACGCAGACGACCCCGCGTCGCGGCGCGCTGCTCGGGCTCGGCGCTACCGCTGCCGCGCTCACCGGCTACTGGCTCATGACCGACAGCCCCGTGGAGGGAGCGCAGTACACGCTCGCAAACGCGCACGGCTTCTTCATCAGCAACGCGTTCGTCGTCGTCGGCGGGCTCGTCACCGGGCCGCTCTTCGGCTGGTTCGGCCAGCGGTGGCGGACTCGGCGCGCGATTCTCGGCGCGCTCGTCACGGCTGCGGCCCTCTGCCTCGAACCGCTTGCACGTCGCATCCCGTTCGGTGACCTGCGTGCGTTCGGTCACGGCTATGCCGATGCGAACCCGATCGGCTCGCGCGGCGTCGTCGCGGTCGAGGTCGTCGCCGGGCTCCTTCTCGCCGCCGCCATCCTCGTCCGGCACCGCCGGCAGCACGCTTAGACCGGAGGCGGAGAGGGCAGGTTCACCGGATGGTGACCGGCGCGTCGACAACCGAGTACATCCGCCGCCTGCAGTCGGTGACAGATGCGGCGCTCGCGCATCTCCGGCTCGACGAGCTGCTCGAGGCGCTGCTCGTGCGCACACGCCAGCTGCTCGACGTCGACACCTGCGCGATCCTCCTGCTCGACGAGGAGACGAACGAGCTCGTCGCACGCGCCGCGCTCGGGATCGAGGAGGAGGTCGAGCAGGGCGTTCGCATCCCGGTCGGCGACGGCTTTGCGGGCCGTATCGCGGCGGAGAAGACGCCGATCGTCCTCGACGACGTCGACCACGGCGACGTCCTCAACCCCATCATCCGGGACAAGGGGCTCAAGTCGATGCTCGGCGTCCCGCTCATCGTCGGAGGCGAGGTTTCCGGCGTGCTGCACGTCGGCTCGCTCGTCTACCGCTCCTTCGAGCGGGACGAGGTCGAGCTCCTCCAGCTCGTCGCCGACCGCGCTGCCCTTGCGATCGACCACGCACGCTTGTTCGAAGCGGAACGGGCCGCGCGCGAGCGGGTCGAGAACGTCCAGGCGGTCACCGACGCCGCGCTCGCGCACCTCGAGGTCGGCGAGCTGCTCTCGGTGCTGCTACCGCGCATCCGTGACATCCTCCGCGCCGACACGTGCGCGGTGCTTCTCCTCGACGACGAGTCGCACGAGCTCGTTGCGCGGGCGGCTCTCGGGATCGAGGAGGAGGTCGAGCAGGGCGTCCGCATCCCGCTCGGTGAGGGCTTCGCGGGCCGCGTCGCGGCGGAAGGGCGGGCGCGCGCGATCGACGTCGACGTCTACCCGGTCTGGAACCCGATCCTCCGTCAGAAGGGGATCAAGGCGATGCTCGGCGTGCCGCTCATCGTCTCCGGCGCGTCGCTCGGCGTCCTCCACGTCGGCTCGCTCACGCCGAGGGAGTTCACGCGCGCCGACTTCGAGCTCCTTCAGCTCGTGGCCGAGCGTGTCGCGCTCGCGATCGAGCGCGCGCGCCTCCACGAGGAGACACTTCAGCTCGACCAGTTCAGGACGAACTTCGTCGCCATCGCGTCGCACGAACTGCGGACGCCGGCGACGGCGGTCTACGGCGTCCTCAAGACGCTCGCCGAGCGCGGGCCGGAGCTCGCGGAAGACCTCCGCGAGGAGCTGCTGCGCGTCGGTGTGGAGCAGGGCGAACGGCTACGCCGCCTGCTCGAGGAGCTTCTCGATCTCTCGCGCCTCGACGCGAAGGCGATCGACATTGACCCGCGTCCCGTTGTCCTCCGCACCGCACTCGCCGAAGTGGTCTCGGGTGCGCTGCCCAACGCGCGCGATGTCGAGCTCGATGTCGCGGACGATCTCGCAGTGGTCGTCGACCCCCTCGTGCTCGAGCGCGTCGTGTCGAACCTCCTCGTCAATGCCTCGCGCTACGGCGCGCCGCCCATCCGGATCCAGGCGCAGAACCGCGACCGGCACGTTCGTATTGCCGTCGAGGACGCGGGCGCGGGCATCCCGCCCGAGCTCGAGGAGCGGATCTTCGACCGCTTTGCGCGCGGGACGCAGTCGGGGCACGGGCTCGGCCTCGCGATTGCACGCGCGTACGCGCAGGCGCACGGCGGCGATCTGATCTACGACCCGCGCGGCGCCGGCGCTCGCTTCGAGCTGCTGATCCCTCAGCAGACGACCGACAGCCGGCCGGTCTCGACGTCGTAGACGAAGCCGCCGGACTCGATCTGGGGGAGCTCGGACCGGAGCCGTGCGACGTCGCCCCGCAGGATCTCCTCCCGCTCGTCCGGGCCGACGGCGGCGCAGTCGGTGTGCGCGACGACCATCGCCCGCGTCACGTCGAGCCGCTCGTACGCGAGCGCGAGCGCCGCGATCACGCCGTCGTCGACGCGCGCGCCGGCGTTGCGGAGGATTTTCGCCTCGCCGGGCACGAGGCCGAGCATCTGGAGCGGCTCGATGCGCGAGTCCATGCACGTCAGCACCGCGAGGCCTTTCCCCGCCCGGCCGGTGAGCCCGCCGAGCGAGAAGCTGCGCGCGTACTCCTCGTTCGCCGCGAGGACGTCCTCGAATCCCCCCACGCGCCGAGGCTAGCCGCCGAGCTGCTGGAGCTGCTCTTTGAGCTTCTTCACCGTGTCCGTGCCGACGACGCCGTCCGCGGTCAGTCCATACGCGCTCTGGAACGACTGCACCGCGCTCTTCGTTCCCGGGCCGAACACGCCGTCCGCCGGCGGCTGCAGGTACCCGAGCTGGATGAGCGCGTGCTGGAGGATCTTCACTTGCGGGCCGTGGTCCGGTTCCTGGATCGGTAGCGCTGCCGCGCTCGGCACCGTCACCGTCGCGGTGGTAGCGGTCGTCGGCGTGGAGACCGAGTTCTGCGTGGTGATCGTCTGCGTCGTCGGCGCCGGGGTGCTGCTGAAGACGCCCGCCGCGGCGAGGATGGCGATGAAGATCGCGAGGGCCGCGATCGCGAGGATTGCGATCTGCGTTCCGGTAAGCGTGCGTCCGCCGACGGAGTAGCTGCCGCCTCGGTTGGGGCGCCGAGAACGGCGAGGCTCGTCCTCGGGCAGCGTCCAGACGTCCTCTTCCGTCTCGGACGGGGCGTCGTACGGCTGCCGGCTACCGCGCCCAGTCTCGAGCGTCGGCGGCTCTGGCTCATCGAACCAGTCGTCGTACCCGGGCGGTTCGCGATCGTTCATGCAGGGGAAGCTATCGCCTCGCACGGATGGCGACAACCGTTACCGGAGCGGCTGCCCCGAGTCCTCGACCGGAATGCCGCCTGTGGCGTGGTGCGGGAAGGTGCGGCGCGGCGCCGGATGGAAGTACCGGCCTGGCGTCGTTCCGGTGTGCGTGCGGAAGGCGGCGACGTAGGCGCTCGTCGTCCGATAGCCGACGAGGCGCGCCACGGAGCTGACGGGAACCTGCTCGGCGAGGTGCTGAAGCGAGGCCTGGAGCCGGACGAGCGTGCGCCAGTGTCCGAACGAAAGGCCCGTGTCGGCGAGGAACGCGCGAGCGAGCGTGCGGCTGCTCGCGCCGACGGTGCGCCCCCACTGATGCAGCGTTCGCGGATCCGCAGGGTTGGCGAGAAGCCCGTCGGCGACGTCCCGCGCGCGCGGGTCGCTCGGCGGCCGCACGTCGATCGTCGCGATGCGCAGCGGCAGGAGGAGGTCGAAGAGGACGGCTTCCGCACGCAGACGCTCGGCGGCGCCGAGGCCGCGGTCGCCGAGGTGGTGGATCAGCTCACCGAGGAATGGGCTGACGTCGACCGGCGCGGGCGCGTCCCAGTCGATCGGGCACGCGCGCGGCTCGAGGTAAACCGAGCGGAGTACCGCTGCGCCGGACGAGCGCGTCTCGTGCACCGTGCCGGCCGGGATCCACAGCGCCCGCGAGGGAGGGAGCACATAGGTGCGGCCGGCTTCCGTGAGGACGACGAGGACGCCCTCCGGCGACCAGGCGAGCTGGTGGTCGTGGTGTGAATGCCACTCGAAGCGCGTTCCCACGGGCATGGGAAAGGTGCCAACGATCGCCGCAGGAGCCGGTTGTCCATCTATCGACACAGGTTGGCAGGATACTCCCTTTCGGAAACGGTGCCGCGGCGTTAGCTTCCGTTGCATGAATGAGAACCACGCCCTGTGCGCCACCTCCGAGTGGGCCGAGTTCATGGAGCAGGAGGTTCTCGAGCCGGTCACCGCGGGCGTCGATCTCGGCGCCGAGATGCTCGAGATCGGGCCAGGCCCCGGTGCCGCGACGCGCTGGCTCCGGCACCGCGTCGATCGCCTGGTCGCGCTCGAGCTCGACGAGGAGTCCGGCACGAGGCTCGCCGGCGAGCTCGCCGGAACGAACGTCACCGTCGAGATCGGCGACTCGACGAGCATCCCGTTTCCCGACGAGTCGTTCGACTCCGTCGCGTGCTTCACGATGCTCCATCACGTCCCGACGCAGCAGGAGCAGTTCGCGACCCTGCGCGAGGCGTTCCGCGTTCTTCGGCGCGGAGGCGTGCTCGTCGGCGCCGACAGCCTCGCGAGCCAGGGGCTGCACGAGTTTCACGAAGGAGACACGTACAACCCGATCGATCCTGCGCGGTTGCTCATCTTCCTCCAGGCGGCCGGATTCGGCCACGTCATGGTCTCCGCCGGGCGGGGACTGCTGTTCACCGCGCGCAAACCGTCAGAAGAGGACACGTCCGGTGCCTGGCACCGGACATGTCCAGAAAGGAGTCGAGAATGTCAAGCATGACCCTGCCGTACCAGGAGCCGCTCGTTCCGCGCGAACCGGGTGCGCGCCAGATCCCCGAGCCGCCGCGCCGCGGCGAGGAGGGCGGCCCGCCGTGTGCGATCTGTGGCGGGAAGACGACCGGCGCCGTGTGGTCGGACGACAACTGGACGCTGCATCCGCCCGTCGGAGGCAGCCTTCCCGGCGCCGTCTGGCTCGCGAGCCGCGTCCATGTCGACTCGTTCTCCGACCTGCCGGAGGAGCTCCAGGCGGAGTTCGGCCGCGTCGCCGCACGGGTCGAACGGGCGATCCTCGCGCTCGGCGACGTGGGCCGCGTTCACCTGTACCGCTGGGGCGACGGCGGTGCGCACTTCCACGTCTGGTTCATCCCGCGCCCGCTCGGGATGCTCGAGGCGTCGGGGATGGCGCTGCCGTTGTGGGAGGACGTCCTCCCGAACGTGTCCGACGACGAGCTGCGCGCTGCGGCCGAGCGCGTCGCCGCAGGAATGTGATGCTCGACCCATGACCGCGCTCCTGATCGTCCTCGCCGTCGGCTTCGCGTGGAGCATCGGCGCGCACTACACGGGCGCGGTCATGGGGATGCCGCACGCGCTCAAGGCGATCGGTGCGTGGCAGGCGCTGATCCTCATGGCGCCGCTCGCGTTCCTCGGCGCGACGTTCGCGAGCCACGAGGTCGAGAAGCGCGTCGGATCGGGGCTCACCGGCGCCCCGCTCTCGGTCGAGGCGGAGGTTGTCGTGATCGGCGTGGCGTTCGCGGTCACGACGTTCTTCAACCGCTTCAAGATGCCGACGTCGACGATCCAGATCCTCGTCTTCTCCGTCGTCGGTGTGACGCTTGCGACGGGCGGAACGGTGCGCTGGGGAGCGATCGGGCGGCTCGCCGTGGTGTGGGCTCTGGCGCCGATCGCGGCGATCGGTCTCGGCTTCGTGTTCACGCGCGTCCTCGACCGGCTGGGTCTCGGTGCGAGGATCGGTGCGGTTCTTGTCGCGATGGGCGCCGTCGCGGCGTTCGCGATGGGCGCGAACGACGTCTCGAACGCGAGCGGGGCGCTCGTCGGCACGGGGACGTTCTCGCCGCTCGCGGCGGGCGCCTTGGGCGGCGCGGCAATCGCGGTCGGCGTCCTCACATGGGGAAAGCCGCTGCTGCGGCGCGTCGCGTTCGAGATCGTCGAGGTCGACCGCGCGATGGCGACGGCGGCTCAGCTCGTGCAGGCGGGAGTCGTGCTCGCGGCGGTGGCGTTCGGCTTCTTCACGTCGATGAATCAGGCGCTCGTCGGTGCGATGGCGGGCGCGGGCTTCGCGCGCGGACGTGAGACGGTGCACCTGGCGACGCTGCTCTCGATCCTCCAGGGCTGGGTGCTCGGGCCGGCCGGCGCGTTCGCCGCGGGGTTCGTGTTCGGGCTGACTGTTCGGTGAGTTGGCACAGAGCTGTGACGGACACGGCACGGTTTGCGCCATAGCGTGCTCGTCATGGCGAAGGCGGCGACACCGTGGGGCCCGGCAGAGCTCGTGGAGGAGCTGAGTCTGCCGCAGCAGGCGGGCGACAAGCGGTTCTCCTCGAAGCTTCAGCTACTCGAGACGGCGAAGGGCGAGCGGCTCGTGCGGTTCTCGTATAGCGGCCCGGGCGGCGGCGTGCGTGGGCCGGTGACTCTGCGCGCGCGGGACATCGGCAAGCTCAAGAAGGCGCTCGCGAAGTGTCCGGAGCTCGCGGAGACGCTCGGGATGTAGGCGCTACGCGATCGTCGTGAACGAGCGGTCGCGCGCGGCGTCGATGAGCGACGCGAGGATGAACGCGCCGTGGTCGGAGCCGAGCAGCGGATCGACGGCGTGCTCGGGGTGCGGCATGAGCCCCATGACGTTGCCCGCCTCGTTGCACACGCCGGCGATCGCGTCGACGGAGCCGTTCGGGTTGTCGAGATACCGGAGCACGATCTGCTCGGGATCGAGGTTCGGCGGCGGGACGTACCGTCCGTCGCCGTGCTTGACCGGGATGACGATCCGCTGTCCGGGCGAGCAGCGTGACGTGAACGGCAGATCGCTCCGCTCGACGCGCAGCGGCGCGTCGCGACAGACGAAGCGCAGCGACTCGTTCCGCAGCAGCGCGCCGGGGAGAAGTCCCGCTTCGCAGAGGATCTGGAATCCGTTGCAGATCCCGAGCACGAAGCCCCCCGTCGCGGCGAAGTCGTACAACGCAGCCGTCGCGGGGGAGAAGCACGCGATCGCGCCGCAGCGGAGGTAGTCGCCGTACGAGAAGCCGCCCGGCACGACGACGGCGTCGAGGCCGGAGAGGTCGCTCTCCTCGTGCCAGACCGCCACCGCGTCCGCGCCGAGCGCGGTGAGCGCCCAGAGCGCGTCCCGGTCGTCCTGCGAGCCGGGATACGTGATGACGCCGATCCGCGGACTACTCGGCAATCTCGACCTCGTACGACTCGATGAGCGGATTCGCGAGCAGCTGCTCGCACATCTTCTCGACCTTTGCCTTCGCGTCCGTCGCGTCGGTCGCCTCGACGTCGAGGTCGATCACCTTGCCGATGCGCGCGTCCTTCACCGCGAAGCCGAGATGGCCGAGCGCGGAGCCGACGGCCTCGCCTTGCGGATCGAGGATGCCCGGCTTCGGCCTCACGAGAACCGTGGCTTTCAACCGAGCACCACGCTCGGGTCGCCGACGTACGTCGCGAACGGGATGCCGGTGAGCCGCTCGAACGCCTCGATGTACTTCGCACGCGTCCCGTCGACGACGTCCACCGGGATCTCCGGGCCGGGATCGGTCTTGTCCCAGCCGGTCGTCTCGCAGTAGTCGCGGACGAACTGCTTGTCGAAGCTGTCCTGCGCGCGGCCCGGCTCGTACGTGTCGCCGGGCCAGAAGCGCGACGAGTCGGGCGTGAGCGCCTCGTCGCCGAGGACGAGATTGCCGTCGGCGTCGAGTCCCATCTCGAACTTCGTGTCCGCGATGATGATCCCAGCCTTGAGCGCGTGGTCGGCGGCCGTCTTGTACAGGCGGATCGACGCTTCCTCGACCTGCTGGAAGAGCTCCTCGCCGACGAGCTCCGCCGCCTGCGCACGCGAGATGTTCTCGTCGTGACCCTCAGTCGCCTTCGTCGCGGGCGTGAAGATCGGCGTGGGGAGCTTGTCCGACTCGCGCAGCCCGTCCGGCAGCGCATGCCCGCAGACCTCGCCGCTCGCCTTGTAATCCTTCCAGCCCGAGCCCGCGAGATAGCCGCGCACGACGCACTCGATCGGCAGCATCTCGAGGCGACGGCACTCCATCGAGCGCCCGTCGTCGCGGATCTCGAGCATGTGGTTCGGGACGATGTCCGCGAGCTTCGTGAACCAGTAGCCGCTCAGCCCGGTGAGGACGCGGCCCTTGTCGGGGATCTCGGTGGGGAGGACGACGTCGAAGGTCGAGATGCGGTCGGACGCGACGAGGAGCAACTTCTCGTCGTCGATGGAGTAGATCTCGCGGACCTTTCCGGAAGCGACGTGCTGGAGCTCAGGCATGCAGTGGTTCCCCCTTTAGCGATTCGAGACGAGCGAAAACGGTGTCTACGTGGCGGGTATACGTGGTCAGGTCGAAAGTCGCGTCGAGGTCGACGCGCGACGCGATCTCGTCGTCGCCGCGGCAGAGCTCGCGGAAGTCGAGCTCCTCCTCCCACGCGCGCATCGAGGCGCGCTGCACGAGGCGGTACGCGTCGTCGCGCCCGAGGCCGGCTTCGACGAGCGCGTTGAGAACGCGCTGGCTGAAGAAGAGGTAGTGGCTCGCCTCGAGGTTGCGTCGCATCCGCTCCGGCCTGACGACGAGGCCGTCGACGAGCCACGTGAAGCGGTCGAGCATGTAGTCGAGCGCGAGGAAGGAGTCGGGGATGACGACCCGCTCGGCGGACGAGTGCGAGATGTCGCGCTCATGCCAGAGCGCGACGTTCTCGAGCCCGACGAGCGCGTTCGCGCGCACGACGCGCGCGAGGCCGCAGATCCGCTCGGCGACGACGGGGTTCTTCTTGTGCGGCATCGCCGACGAGCCCTTCTGGCCCTTGCCGAACGGTTCCTGCACTTCGGCGACCTCGGTGCGTGCGAGGTGCCGGATCTCGAGTGCGAACGCATCGAGCGAGGAGGCGACGACGGCAAGAGCGGTCATGAGCTCGGCGTGGCGGTCGCGCTGCAGGATCTGCGTCGACGACGGCGCCGGCTCGAGGCCGAGCCGCTCGCACGCCATGCGTTCGAGCTCGGGATCCGTCGCGGAGTACGTGCCGACCGCGCCGGAGAGCTTCCCGACGCGGATGCCGTCGAGCGCGCGCGCGAGGCGCTCGCGTCCGCGCGCGAGCTCGAACGCCCAGCCCGCGAGCTTGAGCCCGAACGTCGTCGGCTCGGCGTGGATGCCGTGCGTGCGGCCGATCTGGAGCGTCTCGCGATGCTCCTCCGCGCGTGCGACGACCGCGGCGGACGCGCCGTCGAGCGCGGCGAGGATCAGCGTGCCCGCCTCACGGATCTGCAGCGAGAGCGCGGTGTCGACGATGTCGGAGGACGTGAGGCCGTAATGGAGCCAGCGCCGGCCCTCGTCGTCGAGCTGCTCGCCGACCGCATCGACGAACGCGGCGGTGTCGTGGTGGAGCGTCGCCTCGATCTCCGCGACGCGCGCCGCGCTCGGCGGCGTCGCCGCGGCGATCCCCGCAGCCGCCTCCTCGGGCACGACTCCGAGCTCGGCCCACGCGGCGGTTGCTGCCTGCTCGACCGCGAGCCACGTCGCGAGCTTCCCCTCGTCCGACCAGATGCCGGCCATGGCGGGACGGGAGTAGCGGGCGATCACTGGACCCAGTCTAGAGCGCCTCGCGGACTACCCCACCGGAGTGAGTGACATTCCGAAAAAGCGGGGCTACTCTGCGGGGCCTTTACCAGCTGAAAAGCATAGGAGTCTCACTTTGAAGCTACGTTATGTGTTCTTTCTCTGGACGGCCGCGGCACTCGCCGTCGCGCTTCTCCTCTCCGGCACGGCACTCGCGCAGGGCCAACAGCAGCGTCCGCATCGCATGTCGCTCTCCCTCTACGAGCGCGATGCGAACCCGACCCGTCTCGCTCGTCAGGGCTGCGCCGCGGCGCGCCGCAACGAGAAAGGGATCGTCGTCCTCGACTTCGGCAAGCCCGCCCACGCCCGGCATGGTTACGGGACGTTCGACTTCTCCAGTCGCTTCATCTACAACTCCCAGATCACGCAGGGGATGCTCGGCTGGGCGCGCGGCTACGTCGGCTGCCTGCCCCGGAACTCGAGCTCCGTCGTGACGCTCGCGCGCGGGACGAGCAACTACCACCCGTCGGTGCCGAGTGTGACTGCCGCCGGCAAGCACTGGGCGGGAGCGGTGCTCAATCTCGAGCGCCTGCTCGAGCGCCATGGCCTCTTCAGCCACGTCAAGTCGGCGGGCGCGGATGATGCCGAGCCGGCCTGGGATCGCGACTTCCACAAGACGCGCCTCTTCATCAATGGCTTCCGCAAGCGTGCGAACGGCCACACGCTCTTCAACTACGGCTCGCTCGACGGCGGGGTCGGCGCGATCTGGAGTGCGCGCCAGGTGATGTACGTCATGGGCAAGAGTCACACGGTGGCGCTCCCCGAGATCTACTACCGCTCGCAGGCGCGGCAGTGGGCGCAGCTCGCCTACATCGCGCACCGGTGGTTCCACCGGCGCGTCCACTTCGCCGGAGTCATGACGCAGGGGTCGCCGAGCTGCGGCTGCGGTTACCGCCCGCGCGCCGCGCACCGCGCACTCGTCCGCGAGCTCGCGAAGGTGGACACGGGACGCACGACGCTCGTGCCGGGCGTCGTCACGACCATCGTGACCGGCGGCTAGCGCTAGGAGTTCAGGATCCGGATCGCGAGCGCGCCGGCGTTCTTCGCGTTGTCGACGCCGACCGCCGCGACCGGGACGCCGGGCGGCATCTGCGCGATCGAGAGGAGCGCGTCGAGGCCGTCGAGAACGCTGAGGCTCGAGCGGAGGGGCACACCGATGACCGGCAGGTCGGTGTGCGCGGCGACGGCTCCCGGGAGCGCGGCGGCGAGTCCGGCGCCGCAGATGAGGACGCGGATGCCGCGTTCGCGCGCCGTCTTCGCATAGTCCGCGACGGAGTCCGGCGTGCGGTGCGCCGAGCGCACCTCGAACTCCCAGCCGACGCCCGCTTCGTCGAGCGTCTTCATGGCGCCTTCCATCCGCTCGCGGTCCGACTCCGAGCCGACGAGGATGCCGACGAGCGGTCCGTCAGCCATGCGCGATGTCCGTCCGGAACTGCATGCCGGCGAAATGTATGCAGGAGACGGCGTCGTACGCAGCAGTTCTCGCTTCGGCGACCGTGTCCCCGACACCGACGACGTTGAGCACGCGGCCGCCGTTCGTGACGAGTTGGCCGTCGTGCAGCGCGGTGCCGGCGTGAAAGACGAGCGCTCCGGCCGCCTCCGCGGCTCCGACGCCTTCGATCGGAGTGCCCCTGTCACCGGCTGCCGGGTAGTCGCGCCCGGCGAGGACGACCGTAACGGCGGCGCGGGTCGAGATCTGCGGTTTCTCCTCGCCGAGCAGGACGGCGAGGAGGTCGTTCTCGAGTCGCGGCAGCAGCGGCTGCGTGTCCGGGTCGCCGAAGCGGCAGTTGAACTCGATGACGCGGATCCCGCTCGGCGTGCGCATCAGCCCGCCGTACAGCGTCCCGTGGAACGGCGAGCCGCGGCGCGCGAGCTCGCGGAGGACGGGGAGGTGGATCGTCTCGAGGATCTCCTCCGCCTCGGCGTCGGGCACGTCGGGCAGCGGCGAGAACGAGCCCATCCCGCCGGTGTTCGGGCCGATGTCGCCGTCGCCGATGCGCTTGTAGTCGCGGGCGGGCGGGAGGGCGACGGCGGTCTCGCCCGCGGCGATCGCGAAGACGGAGAGCTCGGGGCCTTCGAGGAGCTCCTCGGCATGGAACGGCTCGTGCGCGGCGGCGAGCGCCTCGTCGAGCTCGGCCTGCGTGTGGCAGACCCAGACGCCTTTGCCCGCCGCGAGCCCGTCGAGCTTGACGACGCACGGCGGTTTCGGGTCGTCGAGGGTGCGTGCGCTGGGAACGCCGGCGGCGTCCATCACGTCCTTCGCGAAGGACTTCGATCCCTCGATCTGCGCCGCCGCAGCGCTCGGCCCGAAGACGGCGATGCCGCGCTGTCGGAGGTCGTCGGCAAGACCGGCGACGAGCGGCGCCTCCGGGCCGACGACGACGAGGTCGACGCGAAGCTCGCGCGCGAGCGCGCCGAGCGCGGCGTGGTCGTCGGCGCGAACGGGATGGCACGTCGCGAGCGCGGCGATGCCCGGGTTCCCCGGCGCCGCGTGGAGGTCGTCGACGTTGGCGCTGCGCGAAAGCGACCAGATGAGCGCGTGCTCCCGGCCGCCTGATCCGACTACGAGCACCCTCATGCGGCGATCGTATGCAACGCTCCGGCGATGGACGCGCCGCCGTATTCCGCCGCCGGCGTCGATGTCGTCCGGCTCCCCGGCGGCGCGAGCGAGCGCGACCGCGTTGCGGTGGAGGAGCCACTCGAGCTCCGGATCGGCGGCACGCCGGTCGCGGTGACGATGCGCACGCCGGGACACGACGAGGAGCTCGCGCTCGGCTTCTGCCTCTCGGAGGGACTGCAGCCGCGAGGCGCGCGCGTGCCCGACGATCTCGCGGCGAACACCGTCGACGTCGACGCACCGGGCTTCGATCCGGAGCGCCTGCGGCGGAGCTTCTACACCTCGTCGTCGTGCGGCGTCTGCGGAAAGGGTGCGCTCGAAGCCGTCGCCGTCGAGGCGCCGCGCGTCGAGTCGCAGCTGCGCGTCGCGCTCGCGGTCGTCACGTCGTTGCCCGACCGGTTGCGCGAGGCGCAGGCGGCGTTCGACGCGACGGGAGGTCTCCACGCGACCGGGCTCTTCTCCGCGGCGGGCGAGCTCGTCTGCGCGCGCGAGGACGTCGGCCGTCACAACGCGATGGACAAGGTCGTCGGCCGCGCGTTCCTCGACGGTTTGGTCCCGCTCGGCGAGCACGTCCTCTGCGTGAGCGGACGGCTGTCGTTCGAGCTCGTCCAGAAGGCGGCGGTCGCGGGCTGTCCGGTTCTCGTCGCCGTCGGTGCGCCGTCGAGCCTCGCCGTCGAGCTTGCCGCCGATCGCGGCGTGACGCTCTGCGGCTTTGTGCGCGGCGGCACGGCGAACGTCTACACCGAGCCGTGGCGCATCACGGATTGACGGGGATCCTGCTCGCCGGCGGCGCGAGTACGCGCTTCGGCTCGCCGAAGGAGCTCGCGGTGGTCGACGGCGAGACGCTCGGCGACCGCGCCTGGCGTCTGCTCGGCGAGGCGTGTGACGAGCGGATCCGGGTCGGGCCGGGCGACGACCCGGGCACAGGACCGGTCGCGGCAATCGCAGCCGGGTTGCGGCAAGCGTCCCACGAGATCGCGGTCGTGATCCCGGTCGACATGCCGCGCCTCACCGTCGAGGCGTTGCACGAGCTCGCCGCCGCCTGCCGCGACGCAGCGGTCGCACAGGACGGCCCGCTTCCGTGCGCAATCCGGTGCGCGGCCTTCCCGGAGACCGAAGAGCGCCGCCTCCGCTCGGTGCTCGCCGGTCTCGACACCGCGGAGATCGAGCTCGACGCGCGGCTTCTCCTGAACGTGAATACTCCCGCTGATGTGGAACTCTGACGCCGCGTACGACAACTTCATGGGCCGCTTCTCGTCGCGGCTCGCGCCGGTCTTCGCGGACTTCGCCGGCGTGCAGGCAGGCGAGCGCGTGCTCGACGTCGGCGCGGGGACGGGAATGCTGACGCAGGAGCTCGTGCGCCGCGGAGCGGTCGCGTCGGCGATCGAGCCGGCGCCGGCGTTCGCCGCGTCGCTGCGCCGCCGCTTCCCCGATCTCGACGCCCGCGAAGGGTCGGCCGAGCAGCTCCCCTGGGAGGACGGCTCCTTCGATGTCGCGCTCGCGCAGCTCGTAGTCGCGTTCATGGACGATGCGCCGGCGGGCGTCGCCGAGATGGCGCGCGTCGCGAACGGCCGGGTCGCGGTCTGCATGTGGGATCTCGAGGGGCAGCAGCTCTTGGCGTCGGTCAACCACGTGCGCGCGCGCATGGGGGAGGAGCCGACCGAGCCGCGGCGCTACCGGACCGCCGCCGAGATCGAGGAACTGCTCGGCCCTGGAGCCGAGGGTGCAGCGCTCGACGTCGAGGCGGACTACGCGGACTTCGAGGACTACTGGTCGTCGCTCCTCGGCGGCGCCGGCCCGCTCGGGGCGTGGGTCGCGTCCCTCGACGGCGAGCGACGCGAGACGGCGCGCGCGGAGCTCCTCGAAGAGCTCGGCAACCCGAGCGGCTCGTTCACGCTGAAGGCGCGCTGCTGGGCAGCTCGAAAGAACCGCTAACTGAACGAGCACGGGCCGCTGGAACGCGCTGTGCACGCACGCTGCGGCGTCCTCAGTCGCCTCGATAGCGCTGCTATCGAGGCTCCCTGCGTCCTTGCATCGCACGCACCCAGCACGCTCCATCGGCGCGTGGGTCATTCAGTTAGAGGTTCTAAGCGCGGCTGAGCACGGACTCGCGCTCGGCGCCCGTGCCGACGAGACTCACCGCGACGTCGAGCTCCCGCTCGACGAAGTCGACGTAGTCGCGTGCTGCTGCGGGAAGATCCTCGACCGAACTGCAGGAGTCGAGCGGCTCGCTCCAGCCGGGCAGCGTCTCGTAGACGGGCGCCGCGGCGTGGAAGTCGCTCTGGTGCGCGGGGAAGTCGCGCGTCTCGCTTCCGTCGGGCGTGCGGTAGCGCACACAGACCGGCAGCTCCGTGAAATGCGAGAGCACGTCGAGCTTCGTCAGTGCGAGCTCGTCGATGCCGTTGACGCGCACGGCATACCGCAGCGCGACGAGGTCGAGCCAGCCGCAGCGCCGCTCGCGGCCGGTCACCGTCCCGTACTCGCCGCCGAGCTCGCGCATCCGCGTCTGGTCGTCTCCCGGAATCTCCGACGGGAACGGCCCCTCGCCGACGCGCGTGACGTACGCCTTCGAGACGCCGATCACGCGGTCGATCCGCTTCGGCCCGATCCCGAGCCCGATCGCCGCGTAGCCCGCGACGGGGTTCGACGACGTCACGAACGGATACGTGCCGTGGTCGAGGTCGAGGAGCGTCGCCTGCGCGCCCTCGAAGAGCACGTCCTTGCCGTCGCGGAGCGCCGTTTCGACGTAGAGGGACGTGTCCGCGACATACGGGCGCACGCGCTGCGCATAGCCCTCGTACTGCGCTGCGACCGTCTCAAGGTCGAACGGCTCCGAGTCATAGACCTTCGTTAGCCAGAGGTTCTTCTCCGCGAGCGCGACCTCGATCTTCTGGCGGAGGATCTTCGGGTCGAGGATGTCCTGGACGCGGATCCCGAGCCGCATCGCCTTGTCGGCGTAGCACGGGCCGACGCCGCGGCGGGTCGTCCCGATCGCGAGCTTGCCGAGCCGCCGCTCGCTCGCCTGGTCGATCGCGAGGTGCCACGGCATGATCAGGTGCGCGTTGCCGGAGAGGTACAGCTCGCCGTCCGGGAACTCGTCGAGCTCTGAGATCAGCACCTCAAGGTCGACGACGCAGCCGTTGCCGATGACGACCGGCTTGCCGCGGACGACGCCGCTCGGGAGGAGGCGGATCTTGTACGTCTCCTCGCCGACCACGATGGTGTGGCCTGCGTTCGGGCCGCCTTGGTAGCGGCACACGACGTCAGAGTCTTGGGCGAGCAGGTCGACGATCTTGCCCTTGCCTTCGTCGCCCCACTGCGCGCCCACAATCACGGTTCCGGGCACGTCAGCGGACTCTAGCTAGGCGAGCGGCGCGCGGCCGAGGTGGACAGGCTCGCGGCTGAGCTCCTGGTCGGCCGCGTCGTACCAGACGGTCTCGCCGACGACGTCTCCGTCCCACTGCTCCTGCGGGAAACGGGTGATGACGGCATGGCGGAGGAGCTCGCCGTCGTCGCCGTATTCGACGCGCAGCGCGTTGCCGGTCTGCTCGTCCCAGCTGAGGACGGCGATGCGGAATTGCGGAGAGGTCGATTCGACGCGCCGACTGTGCATGGCGCGGTGGTACCCGTGTGGCGGACTTGCTACGCGAGCGGGCGTTGCCTAGGCGGCGTCGACGTCGAACGAGAGGATGACGTCGTCCGGGATGTGCGGTTTGTCCGGCACCGGCTGCAGTCGCTCTTCGACGTTGGTGCCGATGTCCGCCGCGAGGCGCCGCCAGAATCTCGCCGCGCGCGGGTTCTCGTTCTGGAACCCGACCTCCCACGTTCCCGGGAAGCGGGCGACGGTCGCCTCCGCAGCCGCCCGGCCCACGCCTCCGCCGCGCTGCGAGCGAACGATGAAGAACTGGTCGAAGCGCCGCACGTCGCCGGTCAGCCCGTAGACGAAGGAGAGTCCGATCGGACCGCTCGGGCCGTAGACGAGATACGCGACGCGGTCGGGGTCGTCGACGAGATACGGCTCGAGATGTCGTCGCTTGAACGCGCCGTGCTCGTCGGGATGCGAGTCACGAAACTCCGAGAGATCGTGCAGGAAGAACTGCCAGAACCGCTCGGCGACCTCGTGCTTGTCGGCGGTCAGCTCGCGTAGCTCGATCACGCGGCGTCGTGGGCTACTGCGACGCTAGGCGCGGCACTTGGGGTCGCCCCAGCTGCGCTCGAGCGCCTGCATCTGGTCCTGCGTCGCCTGGTCGAACGCGCCGATGTCGTCTGCCTGCCACCGCACGATCGGAGTGACGCCGGGCCCGATCACGGTTGCGCGGTACTTCGTTCCCTGACCGCTCGGATGCGATCCGTGCGGGATGAACCCGTAGCAGAACGTGCCCGGCGTGTTGCTCTTGCGATGCGTGAGGAACGCCGTCTCGCGATGCCAGCCCTTGCCGTAGGCCGAGTCGTAGGTGTCGATGTAGATGTTCCGGCCGTAGCCGTCGAGCGGATTACCGACATGCGTGTTGCTGTACCCGTAGACGCCGACTCCGTTGTACGTGAGCCGGCCGAACAGGTGCCGGACATGGTTGGGCGGAGACCAGTTCTGGTAGAGGACGAGCTCCGCGAGCGGCCCGCGCCAGTGAGAGAGGTGGAGCTCCTTGGCGCCGGTCGTCCCGCCGTACGGGGTCGACAGACGTGCCCACGACTGCAGCGCCCAATAGCTTCCGTCCGGCGCTTTGCAGGCCTTGACGAGCAACACGAGCGGCGGCCCGTCATAGGGGCGACAGACCCCGCTGCCGCGTTCGCCGTAGCGGATGTGGAACTTGACCTGAGGGACCGTCGCGCTCGGCTTCCGCGCGTTGATCGCGCCCCAGGCAGCCAGCGTCTTCTTACGCCCAGCGAGGTAGTAGCTCACGTGAGCGACGCCCTTCTTGTCGATGGTCAGCGTCGGCCGTTTCACGTTCCGCGAAAGGATCGTGCTCGAGAACGCCGTCGACACGAGGAAGGCTGCGCCGCACACCACGATCAAGAGAATCACGCCTCGCCGTAGGCGCGCGGTTCTCGGCTCTGAGCGTCTGGCGGCTTCCGGCTGCGGCAATTCCACGGAAGGGACTATAGGCGGGATTTGCACGAATTGGGCGTCACTCGAGCGGGACACCCGATGGCGCTTCGGCTGTCTTCGATGGAGTTGTCGTAAGCTCGACATCGATGTCCGGCAGCGAATCGCACTCGCTCCTCGGCTACAGCGTGTCGTTCTCGATCGACGACGATGGGCGCTGCGCGGAGGCGTCCGCGACCTTGACGTCGAGGTGGCGCGGGCTGACTCTGGATGAGGCGTTCAACCTCGAGCCCGACGTGCGGTTCGATCCGCCTCCGGGACTCGACAGTCCGGATAAGCGCCGTGACTGGGCCTCCGTGAAGCTCGTCCAACTGGGGAATCCCGCGGCGGTCGAAACCCAATCGGTGGGCGACTGGTTCGTCCTGTTCATGCTCGACGACGATGGGCGCTGCCAGAAGGCCGCCGCGATTCCGACGCAGCGCGGCGAGACGATCGACGAACTGTTCTGTGACGACCACCAGACGTGGCTCAACCCGCCGAAGGGGCTCGACACGCCCGACAAGCGACGCGACTGGGCCGCCGCCGCCCTCTCGTAACGGGAAGCTGCGGGAGGCGGTATGAAGCTACTTCTGACTTCTGGCGGGGTCACGAACGCGAGCATCCGTGATGCGCTCGTCGACCTGCTCGGGAAGCCGATCGCCGAATCCAGCGCACTGTGCGTGCCGACCGCGATCTACGCAGTTCCCGGCGGAGCAGGATTTGCGTACAGGCTGATCACCGGAATGGCGGCCAGTCCCTTGTGTGGATTGGGCTGGAAGTCACTCGGCGTGCTCGAGCTCTCCGCGCTGCCGAGTATCGAGGCGGAGCACTGGGTCACTGCGGTGCAGGAGACCGACGCGCTCCTTGTCGGAGGCGGCGACCCGCGCTACCTCAGCTACTGGATGGAGGAATCCGGGCTGGCGGCCCTCCTGCCGTCGCTGCCGCGCGCCGTCTACGTCGGGGTGAGCGCCGGCAGCCTTGTGATGTGCCCGACGGTCGGGGAGGAGTTCGTCTCCGCCGAACGATCGACCGGCGGCGACCGAATGCTCGGAATGGTCGACTTCTCCCTCTTCCCGCACCTCGACCACCCGGACATGCCGGACCAATCCATGGCGCACGCCGAGAAATGGGCGGCGAAGCTTTCGAACCCCGGCTACGCGGCCGACGATCAAACCGCGATCCGGGTAGTCGACGGCGCCGTCGACGTCGTCTCGGAGGGACAGTGGAAGCTCTTCACGCCCGGCCCCTCGTGAGGGCCTAGGTCACCGAATCTCGGCTGGGCCAGTGCTCACGAATGTCGCCTGAGCGCGGAGGTTGACTCGGATCGATGCGACTAACCCGGAAGCTTCTCTCGGGTGCGGCGCTCGTCCGCTCGACGGTTTGCTTCGACCCACGCGTCATGCCGTGCCACCACGCGTTTCGCTGGCCCGACGAACCCGGCAAGCACGAGTCCAGCCACGGCCCCGCCTATCCCACACACGATGACCGTCGTGAAGCTCAGATGGCTAAGCCCAGCGCCAAGGGCAGTCGCCTGGGCGCTCGTGTCGTAGCCAATCGCTAGGAGCAGACCGACGACTGCACCGCGGTAGGCGAAACGTCCGAACACGTCCTCAGTCTCCCAGAAGTGAGAGCTGGGGTCTAGTAGCGCTCGACTGGGCCAGTGTTCGGGAATGTCGCCTGAGCGCGACTGCTTCTATCCGGCGCTGGGAAGGTGGCCGAAATACGACATCAGGAGCAGGAACAGGCCGACGGCGAACACCGCAAGCGGGATGATGATGGCGGGACGCAGCATCTACCGGGTCATAAATCTATCGCCGGAGGGCTGAACCGCTCGCCTGGGCCAGTGCTGCCTCTCGCTTGGCCGGAGGCTCGCCCGCGGCGGGTGCTGCTTACGCTGCTGCGCGTTCGCGGAAGTCGTCGCGCGCGTCGACGTGCACTTCGCGTGCGAGCTTGCGTAGACGGCTCGCGGTTGGGCCGCCGACTCGACCGGCGAGACTGGCCCAGTCGTGGTTCGTCGTGACGATGACGAGGCCGCGCTGCTGCTCGCGCTGGTTCACGAGGTTGTAGATCCGGTCGCGGGCCCAGCTCGACCAGTCCTCCGCGCCGAGGTCGTCGAGGACGACGAGGTCGTAGCCGCTCGGGTTCGGCGGCGGCTCGCCGTCGCCGTAGCTCTCCCGCAACGCGTTGAGCCACGCGGGCACGTTGAGGAAGAGCGCCGTCTTGCGCCGGTCGCTCCACACGACCTCGCGCAGCACCGCTACCGCGAGATGCGTCTTGCCCGCGCCGGGGTTGCCGCGCAGCAACAAGCCCTGGCGGAGATCGGTGCCGGCGCGCAGCTCCCGCGCCCACTGCCGGCACACGGCGAGCGCGTTCGCGGTGTCGGGCACCGGCTCGAACGTCTCGAACGAGCAGTCGTCGTACGCGGCCGGAACCCGCACGCGCGCCCACCGCGTGTCGGCAGCGCGCTGCTCGTCCTCCGCCTTCTCGCCCTCGCGGCAGACGTCGCAGTACCGCTCGGCGGCGAATGTCTGGCCGAGGAGCTGCACCTCTTCCGTCACGAACTCGCGCTTGCAGCCGAGACACTTGACGTTCATGCGGCCTGTTGGTGCGCGAGACTCGCGAACTTCGCGAAGCGGCTCATCCACGAGACCTTGAAGTCGCCGGTCGGCCCGTTGCGGTGCTTCGCGATGATGACCTCGGCGATGCCTTTCATCGAGTCGTCCTCGGCGTCGCGGTCGTAGTACTCCTCGCGGTAGAGGAACATGACCATGTCGGCGTCCTGCTCGATCGAGCCCGACTCGCGGAGGTCGGAGAGCATCGGCCGCTTGTCGTGGCGCTGCTCGGGCGAGCGGTTGAGCTGGGAGAGAGCGATGACCGGGACGTCGAGGTCCTTCGCGAGCGCCTTGAGGTCGCGGGAGATGCGCGAGACCTCCTGCAGGCGGCTCTCCTCGCTGCGGCCGGTCGTCATGAGCTGGAGGTAGTCGACGACGATGAGGGCGAGGTCGGGCTGGCGGCGCTTGAGCGTCTGCGCGCGGGCGCGAAGCTCGAGGAGGCTGAGGCCCGGCTTGTCGTCGACGTACAGCGGCGCGGCCTCGATCTCGCCGGTCGCCTTGATGAGCCGCGGCCAGTCGTCCTTCGAGAGCTTGCCGGTGCGGATGTGGTGCGCGTCGACCTTCGCGCGCGAGCACATGAGGCGCTGCGCGACCTCCTGCTTCGACATCTCGAGGCTGAAGAATGCGCACGTCTTGCCCTCGTCGACGGCGACGTGGCTCGCGATCTCGAGCGCGAACGCGCTCTTTCCCATCGACGGGCGCGCGGCGAGGATGATGAGGTTCTGCGGCTGGAAACCGGCCGTGAGGTTGTCGAGATCCCTGAATCCGCTCGCCTGCCCCGTCAGCTCGGCGCCCTCGTGGTAGAGCGTGCTGATGCGGTCGAACGACTCCCGGAGAGCGTCCTTGAAGAGGACAAGCTCGCCCTCGGCGCGGCGCTCGGCGAGCTGGAAGACGAGATCCTCCGCGCGCTGGACGAGCTCGGCCGGCTCGCCCTCGCGCTCCCAGCCGAGCTGCGCGATCTCGCCGCCGGCCCGGATCAGGCCGCGCAGCGTCGCCGTCTCGCGGACGATCTCCGCGTAGTGGCCGGCGTTCGCGCTCGCCGGCACGAGGAGGGAGAGCTCGTGCAGCCGAACGCGACCGCCGACCTCCTCGAGCTCGCCGCGTTGCTCGAGTTCGTTGGTGAGCGTGATCGCATCAACCGGTTCGTTCTTCGAGTAGAGCGCGACCGCCGCGCGGTAGATCTTCCCGTGCGAGTCGCGGTAGAAGTCGGACGCGTCGACGATCTCGCTGACCGCCGCGATCGCGAGCGGCGAGATCATCATCGCGCCGAGGACGGACTCCTCGGCTTCGAGATTCTGCGGCGGGATGGCGCCGGGCGCGGGCGCGGGGGAGGGGACGGGGGCCAACGCCCGTTGAGGTGACTGCGCCATGCGAGATGATTCCAGCAGGAGACGGCCTGAGTTTCCAGGTGTGGGAATGTCCTTTGTGAACAGGTCTTTTTCCGCCATTTGCAGGAGAATCGATCATGATCGCAGGCGCGCCGGACGGCACATCTGTGGACGGAGGAGCCGCTTACAGCGGGACTTTTCTGCAGACATCCACAGGACGTGGACAGCCTGTTAATCGCGCGTGAAGCTTTCGCTTCACGCGCGGGAGTGTCGAACTCCGGTCGCGGGAGAGCGCGGTCTCCCGCACCTCCGTGCTGTTCCGGTTGAGATCTAGCGGACGGGCGTCGGCCAATGGTCCAGCGTCTTGGTGCAAAGTCGACACATTTTCACTCTTGACAGAACGACCCAAGTACTAGGCGGTGTCGGACACCGTCGGCGTGATCGCAGGCGCGCCGGACGGCACATCTGTGGACGGAGGAGCCGCTTACAGCGGGACTTTTCTGCAGACATCCACAGGACGTGGACAGCCTGTGAACTCCGCGTTACGGCGTGGCCGCGGCAGAATGCGGAATCGAAACCGCGTCTCCTCGCCCTCCGTTGCCGAAGTGGTTCGGCCCGAGGGCCGGCCTGGAAGACCCGGGCGTCTCGGCTCTGATCGACCGTGTCGCGGGCGGGGCCGGATGGGCGGAGATGGGCGGCGAGTTCAATCTCAGCGTGCGGATCGACGTCGAGGCGCCGGTCGTCCTCCGCGTGCACAGACCCTGGCCGACGCGCCGGCGCATCGCCGGGCTGCGGCGGCTGCGGGAGCGACTCCAGTCGACGAACGTGCGCGTCGCGAGGCCGACTCCGATTCTCGGCCGCGAGCTCCTGCGGGTCGGCAATCGCTGGGCCGAGACCGAGGAGTTCGTCGATCACGTGCAGCTGCCGGCAGACGAGGACTCCCACGCGCGTCTCTTCGCGGAGCTCGGACGCGTGCATGCTGCGCTCGAGGACGCCTGGGAACCGAGCCTTCCCGCGCCTCTCGATGACCACAGGACGTTCGGCCAGCTGCGCCAGGCGATCGGCTTCACGCGCCGCAGGTTCGGCGTGCGGAGCGAGCCGGTCGTGGAGCGGATGCGCCACCTGACCGGCGAGCTCTCCCGGCTCCGGGCCGAGGTCGACCTCCCGTTCGCTCCGATTCACGGGGACTACAAGTTGGGAAACGTCGGCGAGCTCCCGGACGGTTCATGGGTCACCTTCGATCTCGATTTCGCGCGAGTGAGGGAGCGGGTGTACGACGTCGCGGCCAGTCTGCACCACGTCGACCAGAGCGGCGAATTGCTCGACCCGGGACGTCTGCTCGACGCATATGCCGGCACCGCGCGGGAACCGTTGACGCCCGACGAGCGCCGATGGCTTCCGGGCGCGCTGGCGCTCATCCCGCTGCACTGGGCTGCCACCGCGGGGCTCGTGGGCAACGGCATCCGCGAGGCCGAAATCGCAACAGCCGCCGCCGAGGCGTGGTGGTCGCGCCGGGCTGAGCTCTCCTCCGGCTAGCCGGAGAAGTAGGTGTACAGCACGAGTGCGCTCATGCCGAGCGAGGCGATCACGAGGGCGAGGATCCCGATGCGGAAGCCGTCGAGGCGCAGGAGGTACGGCAGGCCTTCGCCTTCCTCCGCGGCAGGCTCGCCGCAGAGCGGGCACACGCCGTCGGTGTAGAGCGGCCGGAACCACGAGCCGTCCTCGGGGCACAGGACGTACTCGTCGGCGCGCGGACGTGGACGGAGCCGTGTGGCGACCGCGCTCACGTCACTCCTCCGGCGGCGCGCCAGCGCCACAGGCTCGCGCCGGTTCCGAGCAGAAGCGCCTGCCAGACGAGGAACGCGGCGAGGAGCCATGTCGGCTTGTCGAGCAACGTCGTGAACGCGGACGGCAACGACCCGCCGCCGGCCGCACCCGAGGCGCCGGAGGACGAGCCGGAGCCGGAGGAGCCGAACGACGACCCGCCGCCGGGCACGCCCGTCGTGCCGCCACCGGCGAGGCCGGGCAGCCCGCCCGTCCCGCCGAGCCCGAGGCTGGGGACGGGACCCGCCGGCGCGGCGAGCGAATCCGCGAACACCTCGCCGACGATGTGGTCGACGGTCTGCGACGGGACGCCCGCCTGGTTGACGACCTGGGCGATTGCGACGTGGACGCCGGTCGCGGTGATCGTCAGCTCGTTCGCGCTCTTCTTCGTCTGCGGCTGCACCGTGTACAGCTGGACGCCGGCGCTCTTGAGCGCGCCGTTGAGCGCGTCGTCGGCCTGCGCGTACGGGAGGTTCGAGCCCTGGCCGTTCACGTGCACGCCATCCTGGTCGATCGTCACCGGAACGCCCGCGATCGAGGCGGATCCGATGCTGACGTGGGAGGTGCCTTTCGGCGCGCCGCGGTTCGTGATCTTCACGGTCACGTCGATGTGCTTGAGGACGATCTGGCCGCCGCCGACGTTCACCGTTCCGAGGCTCGACCGCCCGGAGGTGACGATCGCGCCACTGTGCGGATCGAGCTCGGCGAGGGTCGACGAGACGAACGCGCCGTTCGCCGGCGGCTTCGACGGCGGCGGGGAGGAGCTCGTGCTCGTCGTCGTCGTGCCGCCGCCGCCTCCCGGGTTCGGGACCGTGACGCCCGGAACGGTCGGGACGGTCACGGCGGGGATCGTCGGAGTCGTCACGCCGGGAACGGTCGGAACGGTCACGGTCAGATCGACGTTCCGCGGCTTGAGCCCGAGCGGCACGAGCCAGCGCGCCTTCCACGCGGCGAGCACGGTGCGGAGCCGGCGGTCGAAGCCCTTCGGCCCGGCGATCTTCATCGTCCCGGTCGGAGCTCCGGCATCCGACGCCTCCGAGCTCAGCGCGGTCGCCTTGTAGTTCCCCGCGGTCGAAACCGCGGACGGGCCTCCGGCGTTCCCGAACGACGCCGTGCGACCGTCCTTCGCGCCGGGCCAGCGCGCATCGGCGTACTGCGGTTGCTGGTAGCTCGCCTGCGACGCACCCGTCTGGCCGACCGGGCCTGTGTCGAACGGGCTCGAGGTGCCTTCCGCGAACGGCGAGTTGTCGATGTGGGAGTGCGCGAGCGAGTAGTAGTTGTCGACGGCGCCGCTCGTGTAGTTCGGGAACGCCGTGCTCGTCCCGATCTCGTGGTCGCTCGCGGCGTCCACCGTCGCGTTGACGACGCCGTATCGCGCCGCGGCCGGAGACGACGCCGACGCCGGCGTGGCTACGAGCACTGCCGTCGCGAGCGTGCTTCCGAGGAGCGTGCCGATGGCGATCGTCTTGCGCTTCACGAGTGGTCCCCCTTGCCGTTCGTCGACGTCATTGCTTCCCGCAGGAGACCCATCACAACCTCCGCCGGGTCGCGCCCCTCCTCGGCTGCCCGCTTCTCGATCGCCCGGAGAATCTCGTCGCCCGTCTCTTCGTCCCGGAGATCCGCGAGGTCGTCCGCATCGGCGGTCGAGTCGCCGAGATAGCTGCCGCGCACGAACTCCTCGTCCTTCGCGAGCTCCGCCGCGCTACCGGCGAACGCAACCTCGCCCTTCTCGAGCACGTACGCGCGCGTCGCGACCTCGAGCGCATGCGTGACGAACTGCTCGACGATGAGCACCGACACGCCCTGCTCGGGCAGTGAGCTCACGAGCTCGAACAGTCCGTCCACGATCGCGGGGGCAAGTCCTTGCGACATCTCGTCGATGAGGAGGACGCGCGGCCGCATGATCAGGCCGCGCGCGATCGCGAGCATCTGCTGCTCGCCGCCCGAGAGCGTGCCGGCGAGCTGCTGGCGCCGCTCGTGGAGCCGTGGGAACACGTCGTACATGGCGTCCACCGGATCCGTTCCCTTCGTTCCGGCGAGCGCGCCGGCGAGCTGCAGCGTCTCCTCGACGCGGAGGTTCGGGAAGATGCCGCGGCCTTGCGGGACGTGCACGACGCCTTCGCGTGCGATCTTCTCCGGCGGCCGGCCCTTGAGCGAACGCCCGTCGAGCGTGATGTCGCCGGCCTGGAGCGGCAGCATCCCCGAGAGCGCGCGCAGTGTCGTCGTCTTGCCGGCGCCGTTCGCGCCGAGGAGGGCGACGATCTCGCCTTCGTGTACCTCGAGGTCGATGTCGAACACGACCGGGAGCCGGCCGTATCCGGTGCGGATGCCGCGAGCCTCGAGGAGCGCCGTCATGCCGCCACCGCCTTGTCGCCGAGGTACGCCCGGACGACGTTCGGGTCGACGCGGATCTCCTCCGGCGTTCCCGTCGCGATGATCTTCCCGTAGTCGAGCACGTAGATGCGGTTGCAGATCCGCATGATCAGCGCCATGTCGTGGTCGACGATGAGCATCGTCACGCCGAAGCGCTTGCGCACCGCGGCGAGCAGGCCGGCGAGCTCGGCCGTCTCGCGCGCGTCGAGCCCCGCGCCCGGCTCGTCGAGCAGCAGGAGCCGCGGCTCGAGGCACAGCGCGCGGCCGATCTCGAGCCGCCGCTGCAGTCCGACCGGCAGGTCCCCGGCGGGAGTGTCGACGAACTCGTCGAGGCTGAGGAAGTGGAGGATCGAGCGTGCCTTCTCCTGCGCGATCCGCTCCCCGAGCACGGTCGACGGGACACGGAGGAGATCGCCGACGACGCCGCGCGGCGCGAAGGCATCGAGCGGGAGGAGGAGGTTGTCGAGGGAGCTGAGCTCGTCGAAGAGCTCGAGATTCTGGAACGTCCGCGCCATCCGGAGGCGTGCCCGGGCGTGTGGCTTGAGGCCGCGCAGGTCGTGCCCGTCGTAGCGGATCCGGCCCCTGTAGCCTCCGATCACGCCGGTGATGCAGTTGAACATCGTCGTCTTTCCGGCGCCGTTCGGGCCGATGAGGCCGAGGATCTCTCCCGGCCGGAGCGCGAACGAGACCTGCGACAGCGCCTGCACACCGCCGAAGCGGATCGAGACGCGGTCGACCTGAAGAAGCGGCTCGCGCAACGTCTCGGGCATCAGACCTTCACCACCGTCTTCTGCTCGGACGGAGCCACGCCGGCGAGCGCGGCGAGAGGCGGCGCCTGCGGGAAGCGCGCGGGCGGCGGGAAGTGCTTCCGGAACCGCTCCTGCCAGTCGGGCACGAGACCCTGAGGCGTGACGATGACCTGCACGATGAGAACGGCGCCGACGATGAGCGGGAACCACAGCGACGACAGCGGCGTGTGGGTCAGCAGTTCCGGCCCGAAGATGAGGAAGACGCCGCCGACCACGCCGGCCGCAACCGACCGGACGCCGACGACGACTGCGATCGCAACGACGGTCAGCGACTGCTGGAAGCTGAACGCGCCGACGCTCACCGAGCCGATGAGCGGCGCGATCAAGCCGCCGGCGAGACCGGCAAAGCCCGCCGAGAGGCCGAACGCCGCGAGCTTCCACAACGTGAGGTTGACGCCGCTCGTCGCCGCCGCGATCTCGGAGTTACGGATCGCGCGCAGCACGCGGCCGGTCTTCGAGCGGCTGAGGTTCCACACGGCGAGCGAGGCGAGGCCGAAGACGCCGAGGCTGAAGAGGTAGAAGGCGTATCCGCCGTTGAGCGAGGCGCCGAGGAAGCTCGGCCGCGAGACCGTCCACGACGAGATCCCGCCGGAGAACGAGCTCCACGTTCCCGGCGCGAGCAGGAAGTTGTCGAAGAAGAGCGCGACCGCGATCGTGAGGATCCCGAGGAAGAGGCCCGACAGCCGCAGTGCCGGGATTCCGACGAGCATGCCGACGACGATCGAGGCCGCGACGCCGACCGCGAGCGCCGGCCAGAAGCTCCAGCCGTGCCCGCCCACGAGCGACCCGACCGTGCACGCGCCGATCGCGGCGAACGAGTACTGGCAGAACGAGATCTGCCCGACGAGGCCCGTGAGGATGACGAGCGAGAGGACGATGAGCCCGACGATCAGCGCCTCCGCGGAGAGATAGAGGTAGTAGCCCGAGAACGCGAGCGGGCAGAGGATTCCGAGGCCGATCGCCGTCGCGACGACGCCGCGCCGCACCGGCGCGTTCCCGGTCGCAGGCACCGGCAGGTACTCGCGTCCGGCCACGATGCGGTGCCGGAGCCGCGCGCTCGGGCGGAAGAGGATCCCGAGCGTGACGAGGACGAGCGCGAACGTCACGGCATCGCCGGCGCCGGCGTTCGTCGAGAAGATGCGCGGATACGTCTGCGCGAGGCCGAGGAGGAAGGCGCCGGCGACCGTCCACGGCAGGCTCGTCAGCCGTCCGATGAGCGCCGCCGTGAACGCGTAGATCACGACGATCGTCAGCGAGAGCGGGTCGAAGTTGATCCGCGGCGTGATGAGCACGCCGGCGATCGCGCCCATCGACGAGCCCGCGATCCACGACACGGCCATGACGCGGTTGACGTTGATCCCCCACAGCCGCGCCGCCTCGGGGTCGTCCGCGACCGCGCGCATCGAGGTGCCGAACGTCGTCCACCGCATGACGGCCGCGGTGCCGAACGCGAGGATGAGCGCGACGGCGATCGTCACGAACTCGTCCCAGCCGACGACGACGTTCGTGCCGGGGAAGACGAACCCGCTCGTCGGGAGCAGCCGGACCGGAGCGTGGTACGCGGTGTTCCCCCAGATGAGCGCGGCGGAGGTCTGGAGGACGAGCAGCCACCCGATCGTGACGACGACCTTGTTGAGCGCCGAGCGGCCGGCGAGCGGGCGGATCGTGAAGCGCTCGATGAGGTAGCCGATCGCGCCGCCCGCGACGATCGCCGCGACCAGTCCGACGATTCCCGGCGCGCCCTGCACCGTCGAGACCTCGTACGCGACGAACGCGCTGAACATCGACACCGCGCCCTGCGCGAAGTTGAGGACGCCCGAGACGCGGTAGATGAGCACGAGGCCGATCGCGGCGAGCGCGTAGATTCCGCCGAGGGTGACGCCGATGACGGTGTACCCGGGGATCAGGCCCCAGTTCGCGGCAGCGAGAAGGCTCATCTCAGAAGCAGTTCCAGCCCGAGGTCGTCTTCCACGATCCGTTCGCGTTGTGGATCCACTGGAGGCAGTGAAGCGGGTCGTGATTCCCCGAGCCGTACGTGATCGGCTCGGTGATCCCGCCGTCGTTGAAGTTCGAGAGGTGGTCGAGCGACGAGACGAGGCTCTGTCTCGACACCGGCGTGTTCCCGAGGTTCTTGACCGCCTGGACGAACACCTCGGCGGCGAGCCACTGGTACGTCGAGTACGCGTCGAGCGCCGCGTACTGGCTCGGGTAGTACTTGTGCACGGTCGCGAGGTATTGCGCGATCGCCGGCGTCTTCGAGTGGTCGAGGTACTCGAGCACCGGCGTCGCCGAGTTCGCGCCGAAGACCGCGCAGCTCGAGCCGCAGCCCGAGTCGTACTGCCGGTTCGCCGACGCCTTGTCGAGGCCGCCGCCGAGCACCGGCACCTTCCAGTTCTGGCGCTCCATCGCCTGGAAGATGCGGGCGTACGAGAACGGGTCGACGAACGCGGCGAGCGACTGAGCGCCGTCGGACTGGAACTTGAGGATGATGTCGGTGTAGTCGGCCTTCGTCGCGGCGACCGTCTCGACGTCGACCGGCGAGATGCCGCACTTCTTCATCGCGTTGAGGAACGACTGCTCGACCGGAGCGATGAAGTTCGCGTCGAGGAAGATGACGCCCGGCTTCGACACGCCGGTCTGACACGCGCGCGTTCCGAGGGCCGTTCCGTCGGTGACGAGGCTCGGCGTGGTCGGGAACGAGAGGGGAGACGCGAACTCGGACGGCACGCCGAGGCCGCCGATGACGGGCACGCCCTGCTGCGTGAGGTACTGCGTCTCGGGCTGCTCGCCGGAGAGCGACAGAGAGCCGACCATCGCGAGCACGCCTTCGCTCATGAGCTTCTGCGAGCACTGGTGCGCGGTCGAAGGGTCGTACGCCGAGTTACAGTCGAGCAGCCGGAACTTGTAGCCGTTGGCTCCGCCCTGCGAGTTGACGAGGTCGAAGTAGGAACGCACCGTGTCGCGTTCGACCGTCGCGTCGACCGGTCCGGTCTCGTCGTAGATCCCGCCGACGGTGATGACGCCGTGGTTCACGCCCTGCGCCGGGCTCGACGCGGCGCTCGGCTTGCCGGCCGGAACCGAGCTGCTCCCGCCGCCGCCACTGCTCGTCGGGCCGCCGGAGACGGATCTGCCGCCGCCCGAGTGCTTCGTTCCGCCGCTCGGCGCGCTCGAGCCCGGTGTGGCGGCGTAGGTCTGGCCTGCGCCACCGGCAGTCTGAGCGGTGGCCGTGCCGCGGTGCGAAAAGGCGTACGCGACCGCGCCGCCGAGGCCGAGGGTGGCCATCACGCTCAACGTCAGGAACACGATCGCAACGCGCTCTCTCATGAGTCCTCTCCTTGGGGCTCAAACAGCCTTGGAGCGACTCGTTACCCGGACCGAGCGATACTGAACGTTCGTTCAACGCCGTTTACACGGCGTTTGCGCTTGGCGTACTTACGTATTACTGAGCGGGACTATTCGTCGGCGAGGGCAGCGTCGGCGTCGGCGCGCCATTCGGGCTCCGGCTCCGCCTCTGCGTCGGGCTCCGCAGCCTCGGGCTCTGCGCCTTCGGCTTCGGGCGCCTCGTCCTCGGCGGCGTCCGCTGCGTCCTCGGCCGCGAGCGCCTGCTCGAGCTCGGTGTGATCCTCGGCCGCAGGCTCGTTCTCGGCGCGCTCGGCAGCCTCCATCGCCTCGAGCTCCTCCTCCGACGGCAGCTCGCCGCCCTCGGGGACGACCTCGGTGCGAACCTCGACGCGGACGTCCTGGAAGATGTCGATCGGGATCGAGTAGCGGCCGATCCGCTTGATCGGGCCGGAATCGATCTTGCGCCGGTCGATGCGGATCTTCTGCTTCTCCCAGAGCTCGTCGACGATGTCGGTCGGCGTGACCGAGCCGAAGAGCGAGCCGGTCGGGCCGGCTTTGACGTCGAAGCGGAGCACGGTCTGCTCGAGCTTCGCGGCGATCGCCTGCGCGTCGTCGATCGTCTTCGCCTCGTGGCGCGCCCGCTGCGCGTCGCGCTTCTCGAGCTCGGCGACGCGCGCCGGCGTCGCAGTCTCGGCGAGCTTCCGCGGCAGGAGGAAGTTGCGTGCGTATCCGCGCGCGACCGAGACGACCTCACCGCGGAGGCCGACGTGCTCGACGTCCTTGAGGAGGATGACCTGCGTCGGCATCTACCGGTCGCCCCTGTCTCCGCGATCGCCGCGGTCGCGGCGCCCGCCGCGCCCGCCTTCCTTCTCCTCCGAGCCCTCCGCCACGTACGGCAGGAGCGCCATCTCGCGGGCGCGCTTCACGGCCTGCGCGACCTGCACCTGGTGGCGCCGGCACGCGCCGGTGATGCGGCGGCTGCGGATCTTGCCCCGCTCGGAGATGTAGCGCCGGAGCTGAGTGATGTTCTTGTAGTCGACCTCGGCGATCTTCTCCTTGCAGAAGAAGCAGTTGCGCCGCCGGATCGCGCCGGCCGGCCCGCCGGGCCGCCTGCGCTGGCTGTTCGATTGGGGCTTCTCTCTGGCCATCTGTCTCCTAGAAGGGGATGTCGTCGTCGGTTGCGGCCGGGAAGTCGGCGCCCTCGGAGGCGCCCGCCGGCACGAACTGGTTTCCGCCGCCGCCACCCTCGCCGCCGTCGCGGCTGCCGAGGAACTGGACGCTGTCGGCGATGACCTCGACGGACTCGCGCTTGCCGCCGCCGTCCTTCGCCTCCCACTCGCGCCACTCGAGCCGGCCGTCGATCGCGACGGGGCGGCCCTTGCTGAGGTACTGCGCGCAGCTCTCGGCCTGGTTGCCGAAGACGCTGATGCTGAAGTAGTTCGGTTTGTCGGCCCAGTTGCCCGACTCGTCGCGGCGCCGCGTGTTGACGGCGATGCGAAGGCTGCAGACCGGCGTGCCGCCGCCCGTGTGGCGCAGCTCGGGATCCTTCGTCAGGTTGCCGACGAGTACGACGCGGTTGATGTTGGCTGCCATCTAGCTCTCCTCTTTCTCGGCGGGAGCCTCTGCCGGCTCCTCCTCGGTGGGAGCGTACTCCGGCTCTGCGTCCGCCGAAACGTCCGCGGGAGCCTCGTCGGCGGGAGCCTCGTCCGCCGGGGCCTCGTCCGCCGGGGCCTCGTCCGCGGGAGCCTCGTCCGCAGGAGCCTCTTCTGTCACGGCCTCGTCCGCCGGAGCTTCGTCGGCGGGAGCCGCGGCTGCGGCGGCCGGGGCCGAAGCAGCAGCGTCGTCGCGCGGCGCGCCGGTGCGCGTGCCTGCGATGTGGCGCGTCGCCATGTGGCGCAGCACGGCGTCGTCGATCTTGAGGACGCGGGAGACCTCGTCGAGCGTCGGTCCGTCGGCGTCGAAGACGAGGAGGTGATAGACGCCGTCCTCCTTCTTCGCGATCGGATACGCGAGGCGCCGGCGGCCCCAGGCGTCATGGCTCTGCCAGTTTCCTCCGGCCTTCTCGACGATCTCGCGCGAGTGCGCGACGATCTCGTCCTGGCGGGCTTCCGCCTGGTCGGGGTCGAGCATCAACAAAATTTCGTAGGTCGTCACAGTCCCGATACCGTCCTTCCCATGGTCAGATGTCGGCCCCGACTGCTTGTGCCGCTCGGGACGGAGACGGCACGTTGACGGGGCAGGAAGCGACGGCCACAGTAGCATCCGCTCGATGAAGCGCCTGACGAACTGGATCGCCGGAGTCGTCGCTGGAATCGCGGCCTATCGCTTCTGGAAGCGGCGGCGGAAGCTGGCGCCCGCGACGTCGCCGGCGGCCGAGGCGCCCGAGGCGACGGACGACCGCGCCGAGGAGCTGCGCGCGAAGCTCGCAGAGTCACGCACGAGCGACGAGCCGTCCCCCGCGGAGCCGGCGGAGCCCGAGGACTCGCTCGAGGAGCGCCGCCGCCGCGTCCACGAGGACGGCCGCGCCGCGATCGACGAGATGCAAGGCGGCGGCGAAGAGCGCTAGATCGGTTCGCACTCCGATAGGTGCTTCAGGTCGGCGGCGCCTCTGTCGATCAACGCAGCGTGTCCGGCAAAACGCTGAAGCATGTGCTCAACCGTCTCGCGCACGAAGAGGAGGGTTTCACCCTGCTCGAGCTGATGATCGCGTGCCAGATCATCGTCATCCTCGTGTCGCTCGCGGCCCCGTCCTACATGCAGTTCAAGGACAGCGCGAACCAGGCGACGGCGAAGACCAATGCCAAGGAAGTCTCCGTGGCGGCAGGGCTCTACTTCACGTCCAAGACGACCTACGCCGGCATGACGATCGCCCAGCTGAAGACGTATGACTCGAGCCTCACGACGACCGGGACGTTCGTCAACAACTCCGGGGCAGAGGCGACGGGCGTGACGCGGCGCGTCACGATGGATGCCTCGCACTACTGCGTCTACGCGATCTCCGGACGGTGGTACGCCTACCAGCTCAACCCGGGCGGCCCGTTCGTTACGACGACCGTCGGCGCCAACGTCTGCTCGTAGCGTTCGACCTTTCCGAGCCCTCGTTCGAGGGATCTTGCGCGCTCCTCCCCTTACCGGGGGATGCCGTAGGCCGTTCGGCCTATCAGGGTGCGCCAGGTTTTTACTCGACTGCGGCTACCAAAACGGAGGGTTACGAGTTGTCGATTTTTGGTGTTTCTTGGAAGGGCGGACGGCGGATCTTCCTCACAGTGATCAGCATCGCGTCGGTCTCGCTCGTCTTTGCGGGAGTGAGCTGGGGCGGCACTGCAGCGTACGACCCGGCGGCGGACCCCTATTCGATGTCCAACCTCACCGCCCAGATGGGCGCGCCGGCCTGGTGGAACGCCGGCTACACGGGGCAGGGCATCGACGTCGCCGTGATCGACACGGGCACTGCGCCTGTCCAGGGGCTCAATACTCCGGGCAAGGTCGTCTACGGCCCTGATCTCTCGCTCGAGTCGCAGAACTCGAGCCTCACGAATTTCGACACGAACGGCCACGGCACGTTCATGGCCGGGCTCATCGCCGGGCACGACCCGTCGCTGACGGCGCCGTACGCGAACGCGCCGGCGTCGGCGTATCGCGGGATCGCGCCCGACGCGCGGATCGTCTCCCTCAAGGTTGCGGCCGCCGACGGCGGTGCCGATGTCACTCAGGTGATCGCCGCGATCGGCTGGGTCGTCCAGCACGCGCATGACCCGGGCATGAACATCCGCGTCATCAACCTCTCGTACGGCACGCTCTCGACGCAGTCGTACAAGGTCGATCCGCTCGCGTATGCCGCCGAGCAGGCGTGGATGCATGGGATCGTCGTCGTCGCGGCGGCCGGCAACACGGGCGCCGGTACCGGTAACGGCAAGGGTTTGTCCGACCCGGCTTACGACCCGTACATCCTCGGCGTCGGCGCGTACAACACGATGGGCACGAACAAGAACAAGGACGACGTCGTCGCGTCGTACTCGGCACGCACGAACGGCTGCGGCGGGTGCAAGAACCCCGACCTCGTTGCTCCGGGCACGCACATGCAGGGTCTGCGCGTCGTCGGCGGCTACATCGATCAGAACCACCCGGAAGGCGTCATCGACGACCGGTACTTCCGCGGCTCGGGGACGTCTGAAGCGACGGCGATCACCTCTGGCGCGATCGCGCTCCTCCTCCAGAAGTACCCGGACCTGACGCCGGACGAGGTCAAGTACATGCTGACGAACAGCGCCCAGAGCATTCCGGGATGGGACGGGCACTTCCAGGGCGCCGGCGCGCTCAACCTGCCGAAGCTTCTCTCGATGGGCGATCCGAACGGTTCCGGCAACTACTGCGCCGGCATTTTCGACGGAAACTCGCCGACCCTCGAGGTGCCGACGGGCTCGACGTGCACGCTGACGCCGACCGCGAACATCTCGGGCGACCTCAAGGTCGATCCGGGCGGGACGCTCGTCGATCTCGGCGCGACGATCAGCAACAACCTCAAGTCGGACCATGCGCTCGCGGTCACGATCACCGGTGGCAGCGTCGGCCACGACCTCACGGTGCAGAACACGTACGGCGCCGTGACTGTCCAGGGCGTGACGATCGGTCACAACCTCAACGTCGGCGGCAACCCCGGCACCGTCACGGTCTCCGGGAACGCCGTCTCCGGCGCGACGCAGGTGCAGCCGATCGGAGCTCCTGTGCCGCCGCTCGGGCCGCTTCCGAACGGCCCCGACGCGCAGAGCTTCGGCGGGCCGCCCGCGAGCGGGAACGGCTCGCTCGAGCTCTCGCGCGGCGGCGACCACATCAGCCTGAACGGCGTGGCGCTCTCCGGCAACAACGACATCTTCGGCAACCCGATCAATCTGACCGCTCTCGCCCAGGCCGAGGCATCCGGCTCTAGCTGGTCGGGTGGGAACTGGAACGGCAGCAACTGGACGGGCAGCGACTGGTCCGGCAGCAGCTGGTCGGGCTCGAGTTGGAGCGGCTCCTCGTGGAGCGGCAACTCGTGGTCGGGTTCGAGCTGGAGCGGCAACGACTGGTCCGGCGTCAGCTGGTCCGGCGACGGCTGGTCGGGCGCGGACTGGTCGAGCACGGATTGGGGAAGTTGACCGGAACCGCAGCATCCGCTGTAAGGACGCGGTCGATGAGCCAGCTCCGAGGCCCTGCCTCGGTCTGGCTCTTGACCGCGGCTATGGCAGCCACAGCCGGCCTCGTCTGGCGAAACGGCCTCACCCTCGGCCCTGCTCCCAGCGGTTCGTGGTTGGCGTGGTGGGGGATTGCCCTCGCGTTCTACGTTGCCGAGGCGTGGCCCATCCACGTTCACTTCAGGAAGCAGGCCCACACGCTCTCGATGACGGAGATCGGCCTGATCTTCGGCCTCTTCTTCGCCACGCCGGGCGCTCTCTTCGCAGGGCAGATCGCCGGCGCCGGGCTCGCGCTCGCGTTCAACCGCCGCCAGCGTCCCGTCAAGTTCGCGTTCAACATCGCCGAGCAGTCGCTCTGCACCGGAGTCGCGCTCCTCATCTTCCGCGCGCTCGCCGCGGGAGCCGGCGGCGGGAGGCTCTGGGTCGCCGCGCTCGTCGCGGTCGCGATCGCGCACCTCGTCGGCGTCGTGCTCGTCTCGGCGGTCATCGCGGTCGCCGAGCGCACTCCCCTCGTCCTCATGCAGCTCCCCAAGACCGTCGGGCTCTCGCTCGTCGGTTCGCTCGCGGTGAGCTGTCTCGCGCTCGTCGGCGTGGCGCTCGTGGAGAGCCGTCCGGTCGGGCTCCTCTTGCTCGCGTTCCCGGTCGGCATGTGCCTGCTCGCGTTCCGCGGCTACATGCAGCAGCGCATGCAGCGCGACTACGTCGAGTTCCTCTACGAGTCGATGCGCGCCGCCCAAGGCGCGCCGGAGATGGGCCTCGCCATCGGCCAGCTCCTGCTCGCGGCGCAGCGCCTGCTGCGCGCCGACTACGCGGAGATCATCCTTCTCACCCGCACCGCAGACGAGCCCGTCCTGCGGAGCACGAGCGGGTCGGCGGGCCAGACGCTCATGCGGCCCGACGAGCTCTCGGAGGAGACGAACGACGCGATTCTCCTCGTGAGCGCAGCCGAGCGCGCGGTCCTGCTGCCGCGCAAGCGCGAGCGCCACATTCTCGACACCTTCCTCTCGGCGCGCGGACTGGAGGACGGCGTTCTCGGCGTTCTCCGCGGCGACGAGGGCGTCTTCGGGCTTCTCCTCGTCGGCGGCCGGATCGGCGACGTGACGGAGTTCGACGAGAACGACCTCGTGCTCTTCGAGACGTTCAACAGCCACGCCGCCGTCCTGCTGCAGAACGGCCGCCTCGAGCAGTCGCTCGCGCAGGTGACGGAGCTGCAGGAGCAGTTGCGGCATCAGGCGTACCACGACGCGCTCACCGGGCTGCCGAACCGCGCCCTCTTCACCGCGCGCGTCACAGAGGCCGTGGAGAGCGCCGCGATCGACAACGCGTCGCGCGCAGTCCTCTTCCTCGATCTCGACGACTTCAAGTTCGTCAACGACAGCTGGGGCCACGCCGCCGGCGACGAGATGCTCGTGCAGGTTGCCGAGCGCCTGCGGAGCGCGACTCGGCCGGGTGACACGCCGGCGCGGCTCGCCGGTGACGAGTTCGGTGTCCTGCTCGCGAACACGAGCGCCGAGGACGCCGAGCATGTCGCGCAGCGGATTCGCGACGCGCTTGCCGAGCCGTTCTGGCTTTCCGGCCGCGAGACGAGCTTGTACGCGAGCATCGGCGTCGCGCTCACGGGGCCGCACGCGGCGACCGCCGAGGAGCTTCTCCTCAATGCCGACATCGCGATGTACGTCGCGAAGAGCGACGAGCGGAGCCACTACGCGATCTACGAGCCGCGGTTCCATCAGCGCCTCCGCGAGCGGCAGGAGCTTGCGGTCGAGCTGCGCCGCGCGCTCGAGCGCGACGAGATCGTCGTCCACTACCAGCCGGTCATCTCGCTCGAGACGGGCGAGATCGAGGCCTTCGAGGCGCTGGCGCGGTGGGAGCATCCCGAGCGGGGTCTGCTCGTCCCCGACGAGTTCCTCGGGATCGCGGAGGAGAGCGGCCTCATCGTCGAGCTCGGCGCTTCGATCATGGCTCAGGCGCTCAGCCAGGTGCGCAACTGGCAAGAGACGCTGCCGGGTGCGGAGGCGATCGGTCTCTGGGTAAACCTCGCGCCGGGCGAGTTCACGAACGACAGCCTTGTCGAGGATCTCTCGTTCGCCCTCTCACGCGCGCGCTTCGATCCGCGGAAGCTCACGGTCGAGATCACGGAGCACAGCGTCATGCGCGACGAGCACAACGGACTGAAGGCGATGCACCGCCTTCGCGACCTCGGCGTCGCGCTCTCGATCGACGACTTCGGCACCGGCTACTCGTCGCTGAGCCGCCTCGCGCAGTTCCCGATCCAGCTGCTGAAGATCCCGAAGACGTTCGTCGACCCGCTCGCCGGCGACGAGGCCGACACGAGCTTCATCGACGCGATCCTCCGCCTCGCCGAGGCGCTCGGGATCGTCACCGTCGCCGAGGGGATCGAGCACGCCGCGCAGGCGCGCCGTCTCCGCGAGGTCGGCTGCGAGCTTGCCCAGGGCTATGTCTTCAGCGAGCCGCTGACCGCAGACGAAACGCAGAAGCTCCTTGCGGCGCAGAGCACGTTCCCGGTGCCGGCGCACGAGTCTTCCGCGCTCCGGCTCGCCGCCTCTGCCTGAGCTTCCGGCTGTCTAGCGCTTCCGGCGCTCTACCGCTACGCCCACGACCCAGACCACCAGCCCGATGAGCCAGAAGAAGGCGGTGAGGGCGACCACATCGATCACCGCCTTCGCCAGGTTGGACGCCGCGAGCATCGCTAGAGCGTACGGCGACGCGAGACGGAGCGGCGCCGGAGTCGCTGCCCCGGAATAGGGCGACTTAGGCGTGAGTCGCGATGAGAGCGATGAGCATCACAAGGACGAACGCCATCACGACGAAGGTCACGCCTGCGAAGTACTTGCCGAACGCGACGTTGGTTCGGTCAATGCTGCCCACGTCCCCGCCGGATCGCCCTTCATGCGCTGGCGAAGCTTCAGGCCTCTCCGGTAGGCGTAGGCCATCACGGCTACCAGGACGATGAAGCCGAAGACGGCAAAACCGGGACCGAGTACGAAGCCGAAGAAGACGAAGGCTCCGAGAATCAGCGCGAGCGCCAGAACCGAGTGCGTGAGACTCGCGAAGATCGCGAGGCGGTGCGTGCGCCGGCTCTCGGTCATCTCGCCATTCTGTATCGAAGACTGCCCGCGCGCTCTGTGCGCACCACGTAACCCAGAGCAGGAGCCGAGGACCGGACGCGAGCCCGCGGAGACGCGCGATCACCCGGCACCACGCTGGATTGCGCGTAACGGAGCGGCGCCGGAGTCGAACCGACCTAGCCGTGGGTTGCACGACCGTACGGGTTTTGAAGACCCGCTGGGCCACCAGGCCCGGCCGCTCCGCCTCCGAGGCTAGCTCCTAGTTCTCGTCGGAGAGGTACTGCGCTTCCCAGCCGTCCGGCGTGTACGTCTCGCCGGGCTTCGCGCCGCCGATCGCGAGGACGAGCGTGCCGTCGGCATTCGCGGTCGCGGTGCGCTTCGCGTCGGCATCGGTCACCCAGACGAACGTGCCCGTCGGCGCGTCGATCTCTTCGCCGCCGACCGTGAACGTCGCCGCGCCCTCGGCGACGTAGAAGAGCTCCGGCGCGCCGCCCTCCGATTCGTCGTGCTCGGGGACGACGGCCTCGCCGGTATTCCGCCGGTAGGCGTTCATCCCGAACGTCTCGATGCCGAGGTTGTGGCGGATCGGAATCCAGTGCGGATACTGCTTCGACGCGAGCTCGTCGAGGTTGGCGTTCGTGTATGCAGACATGGGCGGGAGCCTACGCGGCGGCGAACCGCGCGAGCAACTCGTCGGGCGGGAGGTCGGCGAGAGAGTCGAGGAGAAGGTCGGCGCCCGCGGCGTCGAGACCGAGATCGCGCGTGACGTCGTTCGGGACGGCGACGGTGTAGATCCCCGCCGCCTTCGCCGCGCGGACGCCGTGCGGCGAGTCCTCGAAGGCGACGGCTTCCTCCGCGTCGACCTCGAGCAGCCGGAGCGCCTCGAGGTAGAGCGTCGGCGACGGCTTCGCGCGCGCGGGATCGCCGTCGGCGGTGCAGATCGCGTCCCAGTCAAGAGCCTCCTCGAAGCGCTTGATGTGCATGTCGACCCACCGGCGCGACGAGCTCGAGACGATCGCGCGCCGGAGGCCGTGGCGGCGCGAGGCGGCGAGGTAGTCGACGATGCCGGGCCGCAGCTCCTCCGCCTCGATGAGCGCGAGCTCGTACGCATAGCGGTGCTCGTTGAGCGCGCCGCGGTCGAGCGGTTCGCCGACGAGCTCCTCGAGGTGCTCCATCGGGCTCCACGGCGCGTGCGTCGTGCCGACGAGCGTCGCCCACAGATCCTCCGGCAGCTCGTGGCCGTGCTCGCGGTAGAGCATCTGCCACCCGGCGCGCGAGTGGATCTCGGTGTCGAGGATCAGCCCGTCGAAGTCGAAGAGGAAGGCGCGGATCGCCACGCCGCCAGCCTAGGAGCTCGAGCCGCCCACTCGCAGACGGCTAGAGCTCCCTCTCGGTGCGCGTCAGTTCGCCGCCGGCGTCGCCGGTGTTCACCGTTCCGGCCTTCTCGATGAGGA
This sequence comes from Gaiellaceae bacterium, assembly GCA_036496305.1. Classification (GTDB taxonomy): domain Bacteria; phylum Actinomycetota; class Thermoleophilia; order Gaiellales; family Gaiellaceae; genus Palsa-739. The sequence continues at coordinate 50,861 of DASXLJ010000004.1, forward strand.
GCACATGGGTCGGGACGTCCGCCTTCGGGCAAATGCTCGACGCCGCGCGGCACGACGAAGAGCTCGCCGGGGCTCAAGACGATGTTGCGGTCGCGCAGCTGGATCGTCAACTCGCCAGCGATCACGAGGAAGAAGTCGTCCGTGTCGTCGTGCGAGTGCCAGACGAACTCGCCCTCGATGAGAGCGACGACGAGCTTCGCGTCGTTGAAGTGGCCGATCGTCGCCGGGTCGTAGGCCTTGTCGAGAAGCGCGAACTTCTCCGCGAGGTTGATCTTCTCGTTCATCGCCGACGGAGGACTCTCGCATCTCCGACGCGCCGTGTCACGCCGTCCGCGTCGAACCGCTCGAGGTAGAGCTGCGCCGTCTTGCGCCCGACGCCGAGCGCGTCGCGGAACTCGGCGAGCGTGATGCCGTCGTGGAGGATCGCGCGTGCGCGGTCGAACGCGTCGCGGGAGATCGCGAAGCCGTCGCCGACGCGGACGAGACGGCCGTTCTCCTCGAGGAAGCGTGCGAGCTGAGCATCGTCAACGCGCACGGGCTCGACGCCGAGCTCGGCCTCGACTGCGGCGGCGGCGGCGGTGCGGTCGCCGAGATCGGCGGCGGCTCCCGGCCGGTAGAGCTTCGCGCCGCGGCGCTCGAGACCGAGGTGCGGTTCGACGGCCTTCAGCCAGGGCTCGGCGGGAGGGGAGATGCCTGGGTCGAGCGGGTCAGCGGAGTCGATGGCGCCCTCGAGCTCGCTGCGCAGCTCCTCGATCCACTCGTGCGACCAGCGCCACTTGCCGTCGACGAGCTCCGGCGCGTGGATGAAGGACTCGCCACGCTCCAGCGCCTCGAAGCGCGCGAGGTCGGCGTGGCGTGGCGGTGCGGGATCGAGGACGACGCCTCCGCCGACGGTCGTGTCCGCCCGCAGGACGAACCTGTCGCCGCGCGCCGCTACGACCGGATGCGCGAGCCGCAGCTGCGCGAAGCGCTCTCCGGCGCGGGCGACCCGCGCGACCGTCTCCGCCGTGCCGTGGTGAAGCATGAAACGCGCGGGCAGTTCGGCCGCGTCGTCGAGTGCGACGTCGAGGCGGAAGCTCGGCCGGAATGCGCCGGGCGTGACGAGCACGTCGCCGCGTGTCACCTCGGCGCGCTCGACACCCGGCAGCGAGACCGCGACCCGCTGGCCGGCCTCGGCGCGCTCGACCGGCCGGTCGTGCACGTGCACGCTGCGCACGCGCACGGCGCGCCCGCCAGGCTCGACGCGAAGCTCGTCTCCCTCGCCGATCGTCCCCGACCAGAGCGTGCCGGTCACGACGGTGCCGATCCCGCGCAACGAGAAGGAGCGGTCGACGTGGAGGCGCGCTCGGCCGGCGGCGGGATGCTGCTCGATCTGCGCGGCGACCGCGGCGAGCGCCGCGCGAAGCTCGTCGAGCCCGGCGCCCGTGCGTGCGCTCGTAACGACGACGGGCGTCGCGGGCACGAACTCTTCCGCCTCGAGCCGAGCGAGCTCGAGCGTGTCGGCGTCGACGAGATCCGCCTTCGTCAGTGCGACGACGCCGCTGTCGATGCCGAGCAGACGCAGGATCGCGAGGTGCTCGTGCGTCTGCGGCCGCGCCCCCTCGCCGGCGTCGATGACGAGGAGAAAGAGGTCGATGCCGCTCGCCCCCGCGACCATTGTCCGCACGAACCGTTCGTGCCCGGGCACGTCGACGACGGACAGCTGCGTCCCGTCGGGCAGCTCGAGCGGCGCATAGCCGAGGTCGATCGAGATCCCGCGTTCGTGCTCCTCCGGCAGCCGGTCGGTGTTCTTGCCGGTCAGCGCCTCGACGAGCGATGTCTTGCCGTGGTCGATGTGCCCCGCGGTGCCGACGGTCAGCGGCACAGCCGTGCTCGTTTCTCCGAGTGCGCCCGACGAACCTCCGCGATGGCCTCGGGCTCGTCGGCCGCGTAGCGAGTAACGAGATCGAGCTCGTACTCGGGATCGATCGGCACCCATGGTGCGGCGATCAGCACGTACTCGTCGGTCGTCCGCAGGTGATCGATGGCCGTGTTTGCCTGATCGGTCGGAATGAACGTGTCGTCGTGCAGATCGGATCCCCGCCGACGGACTACGGCGAAGCCATCCGCGATCACCCGCTTGACGCGTTCCCGGTCCCATACGTCGACGGCGGAATCGAGCGGCCACACCAGTCCGCATTCAGTCAGCTCCTGAATGAGCTCAAAGAGTTGTCCGTCGTGCTGGGGCATCAGCGCGCGGCGGCGACGGCGGCTGCTGCTTGCTCGGCTTCCTCGTCCGTCAGCGTCAGGCAATCGAGGAGGAGGCGGCCGTCGCGGATGACGCCGACGACCGGCGGATCGCCTTTGCGGAGCGGTTCGGCGAGCGATTCCTCTACGGCGCACGCGAAGCTCGGGAGCTCGGCCAGCGGGAGCGCGCCGCCGCCGACGCGGCCGACCGTCTCCTCGACCTCGCCGCCTGTCGCTGCGGCGAGGCGCTCGGCGCGGGCGCGGATCGTTTCGGTGTCCTGCGCCAGGGTCCGCAACACGGGGATCCGCTCGGGCGCCTCGAGGTGGAGGAGGAGCGTTCCCTCGAGCGCGGCGAGCGAGAGCTTGTCGATGCGCAACGCGCGCTGCAGCGGATGGCGGCGGAGGCGCTCGACGAGATCCGCGCGCCCGACGACGATGCCTGCCTGCGGCCCGCCCAGCAGCTTGTCGCCGGAGAAGCAGACGAGATCGGCGCCGCCCGCGAGCGCCTCTTTCGCGGTCGGCTCGGCCTGCACCGGCGTGAGCGCCCCGGAACCGAGGT
>DASXLJ010000005.1:0-26059 GCA_036496305.1 Gaiellaceae bacterium
CTCGATCCCGTTGATCGAGAGCGCCCCGAAGGTCGTGCCGTGGTACGCGATCTTGCGCGCGATCGCCTTGTACTTCGTGCCCGGCGGCAGGCCGTCGCGCGCGATGAAGAACTGCCGCGCGAGCTTCCATGCCGACTCGACCGCCTCGGAACCGCCGGAGACGAAGAAGACGCGGTTGAGGTCGCCCGGCGCGAGCGACGCGACCTCGGCGGCGAGCTCGATCGCGCGCGGGTGCGCGTACGTCCAGTTCGTGTAGAAGGGCAGCTCCTTCATCTGCGCGTGCGCGGCCTGCCCGATCTCGTCCCCGAAGCCGTAGCCGAGGTTGACGGAGAAAAGCCCCGCGAGCGCGTCGAGATAGCGGTTGCCCTGGTCGTCCTCGAGATAACAGCCGTCGCCGCGGACGATGATCGGCGGCGAGGCGGAGCCCATGCGGGTGAAGTGGAGCCAGAGATGGTCGTTCGCGAGTTGCCGAAGATCAGTTGCCGCCACGTGTCCCCCAGTCGTAGAGCTGTTTCCACATTTCGAGGTAGAGAAAAGTCTCGGTCGAGACCACGGCGTCGAGCGCGCGAATCCGGTTGGTCAGTTCGAGCAGTTCGGTGCGGTCCGACGCGACGACCTCGACGACGACGTCGAACTGGCCGGCCGTCACGACGACGTAGGCGGCCTCCGTCCAGCGCGCGATCTCGTCTGCGATCGCGCTCGGCGGTCCCGACGTCTTGACGCCGATGAGCGCCTGCTCGAAGCCGAGGCCGAGCGGGTTCGTCACGCCGACGACCTGGAGGATTCCCTCGCTCGTAAGCCGTGCGTAACGGGCGCGGACCGTCGCCTCCGAAACGCCGACGCGCCCGGCGACGGCGCGGAACGACTCGCGGCCGTTCGCCTGCAACGCCTCGATAATCCGGCGGTCGGTCTCGTCGACCCGAAGGAGCGGGGCAACCGCTCCACGCTCATTACTACGCATCCGGTCGGATTCTTACAGCTTGTCCGCGCATTTCGCCACCGCTGGCGAGTACGAGCGGCGCTTTGCGTGGCAAGACTGTGGTTGAATCGCATCGGATGAAGATCCTCGTCGTCGGAACGGGAGGTGTCGGAGGAGCGGCGGCTGCGGTCGCGGCGCGGCGCGGATTCTTCGAGCGGATGACGCTCGCCGACCTCGACCCCGCACGCCCGCAGCGCCTCGTCGACTCGCTCGGCGACGACCGCTTCGCTGCAGCCGCCGTCGACGCATCGGACGCGGCGGTCGTGGCCGAACTGATCCGCGAGTCGGGCGCCGACGCCGTCCTCAACGCGACCGACCCGCGCTTCAACCCGCAGATCTTCGCGGCGGCCGGCGAGTGTGGCGTTACGTATCTCGACATGGCGATGACGCTGTCGCGGCCACACCCTGAGGCGCCGTACTCCCAGACCGGCGTGATGCTCGGCGACGAGCAGTTCGCCGCACACGAGGCGTGGGAGGAACGCGGGCAGCTCGCCCTTGTCGGCATCGGCGTCGAGCCCGGCATGTCCGACGTCTTCGCGCGCTACGCGGCCGATCACCTGTTCTCGGAGATCGACGAGGTGGCGGTGCGCGACGGCGCCGACCTCGTCGTCGAGGGCTACGACTTCGCCCCGACTTTCTCCATCTGGACGACGATCGAGGAGTGCCTCAACCCGCCGCTCGTCTGGGAGCGTGACCGCGGCTTCTTCACGACTGAGCCGTTCTCCGAGCCCGAGACGTTCGATTTCCCGGACGGCATCGGGCCGGTCGAGTGCGTGAACGTCGAGCACGAGGAGGTCGTCCTCGTGCCGCGCGCGATCGACTGCCGGCGCGTGACGTTCAAGTACGGCCTTGGCGAGGAGTTCATCTCCGTGCTGAGGACGCTGCACAAGCTCGGCCTCGACTCGACCGAGCCGGTGCGCGTACGCGGCGTGGACGTGGCACCGCGCGACGTCGTCGCGGCGGCGCTTCCCGATCCGGCGACGCTCGGCGACCGGATGCGCGGGCGCACGTGCGCGGGAACGCTCGTGACCGGCACGCGCAAGGACGGCGCGTACGGCGCCGTCTACCTCTACCACGTCGCCGACAACGAGCGGTGCATGCGCGCGTACGGCCACCAGGCGGTCGTCCTCCAGACCGCGCTCGCACCCGTCGTCGCACTCGAGCTGCTCGCCGAGGGCGTATGGGCCGGCGCCGGCGTGCTCGGGCCGGAGTCGTTCGACGCCGTCCCGTTCCTCGACCTCCTCGCCGACTACGGCGAGAGTCACGGCGTGGTCGAGGGCGATCCGCGCGTAAAGTCCGCCTCAGTCTGACCGCAGGAGGAGAAGCGAAGTGACGAGCATCTACGCAGTAGTCGACCCCTCGACCGGCGAGACGGTCGAGGAGTATCCAACGATCACCGACGACGAGCTCCGCGACGCGATCGCCGCGGCCGACAAGGCCCACAGCGAGTGGTCACGCGGGACGACGGTCGCCGAGCGGGCCGCGCTCGTGGCGCGGGTGGGCGAGCTCCACATGGAGCAGCGCAAAGAGCTCGCCGGGATCATCGTCACCGAGATGGGCAAGCCCTTCGGGCAGGCCGTCGGCGAGGTCGCCTTCTGCGCGTCGATCTACCAGTTCTACGCGGACAACGCGGAAAAGCTGATGGCGGACGAGCCGATCGACCTGCTCGCGGGCGAGGGGTCGGCCGTCGTTCGCCGCAGCTCGCTCGGCGCGCTGCTCGGGATCATGCCGTGGAACTTCCCCTACTACCAGGTCGCGCGCTTCGCAGGCCCGAACCTCGTCATCGGCAACACGATCCTCCTGAAGCACGCGCCGCAGTGCCCGCAGTCGGCCGAGGCGATGGCGCAGATCTTCGCCGACGCCGGCTTCCCCGCCGGCGCGTACGTGAACATCTACGCCACGAACGAGCAGATCGAGTGGGTGATCGCCGATCCGCGTGTGCGCGGCATCTCCGTCACCGGCTCCGAGCGCGCGGGCGCGGCCGTCGCCGAGATCGCGGGCCGGAACCTCAAGAAGGTCGTGCTCGAGCTCGGCGGCTCGGACCCGTTCATCGTCCTCGGCACCGACGACCTCGACAAGACGGTCGAGGATGCGGTCGCCGCGCGGATCGACAACGCCGGCCAGTCGTGCAACGCCGCGAAGCGGATGATCGTGATCGACGAGCTGTACGAGCCGTTCCTCGAGAAGTTCACGGCCGCGCTCACAGCCCTGAATCAGGGCGATCCGCGCGAGCGCGGGATCGACCTCGGGCCTCTGTCCTCGACGGTCGCCGCCGACCGCCTCGAGGATCAGGTGCGACGCGCGGTCGAGCAAGGTGCGCGCGTCGCAACCGGCGGCAAGCGCAACGGCAACTTCTTCGAGCCGACGGTGCTGACCGACATCACGCCGGAGAACGACGTGTACCGGGAGGAGCTGTTCGGCCCGGTCGCGCAGGTCTACCGCGTCTCATCCGAGGCGGAAGCGGTCGAGCTCGCGAACGACACGCCGTTCGGCCTCGGCTCATACCTCGTGACGAACGACACCGAGCAGGCGGAGCGGGTCGCGAACGAGATCGACGCCGGCATGGTGTACGTGAACGTTGTGGGCGCAGACGGCGCCGAGCTCCCCTTCGGAGGCACGAAACGGTCCGGCTTCGGACGCGAGCTCGGCCGGTACGGCGCCGACGAGTTCGTCAACAAGAAGTTGATCCGCATCGGTTGAGCAACGCCGACGGGCTCCGCCTTTAAGCGAGCGTTCAGCCGCGCGTAAGGGTTCCGAAAGAGTCGGCTGCGACCCTCCTGCGAGGCGCGGGGAATTGGCCCTGCGCCGTCTTCAGGAGGTTGGAATGAGAGCGATTCGCTCCGCAGTTCCGCTCGTGCTCACCCTCGCCGCCGCGTTCGTCGTGGCCGGCAGTGCGGCCGCAGCGCCCGGAGGTCCGCACGGCTCCCGGATCGTCGGCCACGTGTACGTCAACGACAACACAGCGCCGGTCAACACCGTCGCCGGCTTCGACCGCCACGCCGACGGGACACTGACCGCAATGGCAGGTTCTCCCTTCGCTGTCGGTGGCTCCGGCGCGGGACACGCCGACGCCTCGCAGGGAGCGCTGCAGTTGAGCGCCGACGGCCGGTTCCTCCTCGCCGTCGATGCCGGGAGCAACCAGATCTCCGTCGTGCGGATCGGGCACGACGGCTCGCTGACTCCGGCCGGAGGGTCGCCCGTCTCGTCCGGCGGCGTCAACCCGGTCAGCATCGGCCTGCACAACAACCTCGTGTACGTGGCGAACGCCGGGCCGGGCGCCAGTGTCGGCGACACGAACTACACGGGCTTCAAGCTCGACGGGGACGGGCGGCTGAAGCCGATTCCGAACTCGACTTACGTGCTGCCGAACAACTCCCTGCCCGGTGAGGTGCTGTTCAACCGGGACGGAAACAGGGTCGCCGGAACCCGCATCGCGACCTCCGAGATCGACAGCTTCACCGTCGGCCACGGCGGACGGCTCACCCCGGCAGCCGGCTCGCCGTACGACGCCCAGGCGTTCTCGCCGGCTCAGGGCTGGGGTCAGCTGGGGAGCGAGTTCAGCCCCACGCACCCGGACCAGCTGTTCGTTTCCGATGCGCACACCGCAGCCGGAGGCGCCGCGTTCCCGGGTCTTCTCTCGAGCTTCATCGACGGTCACGACGGGAGCCTCACGCCGGTCGGAGCGCCGGTCGCCAACGACGGCGGCGCGTCGTGCTGGGTCGAGATCAGCCACGACGGCCGCTTCATCTTCGTCGTCAACACGGCGTCGGCCTCCATCTCCAGTTACTCGATCGGCGCGAAGGGCTCGCTCACCTTCCTCCAGAGCACGGCTCCCGGTGAGCTCGGCACGGGCGCGGAGGATGCCCGCCTCTCGCCGGACGGTTCCACTCTCTGGGTCGTCGAGTCGCGCACGAATGCCGTCACCGGTTTCACCGTCAAGGGCGGGACGCTCACCCCGCTCACGGACGTCGCCGGCCCCGCCGGGGCGACGCCGTCCGGCATCGTCGTCAACTGATCGGAGCTGCGGTGAGCCGGGGTCGAATCGATCCCGGCTCACCGCCAAGCCTGCGCCGGCCGATTTAAGGAAGCCGTAATGCCTTCCTAATCCCCGCGCAATCTCGAGGCTCGATCCTTGACGCACTGCCCGACTCGACAAGGAGGACCGATGCGTTCGAAGTTCCCAGCCCTCGCGATCGTCACCGCTGCAGCGCTCTCCGCTGCCTCGCTCGCCCTCGCGGGGATGATGCACCCGACACTCGGCGCTCACCTCTCGGGGATGGGCGAGCACGGGATCGTCAACCTGCAGTCGCATGCCTCGAAGGGGCGGCTGTGCTGGAAGTTCCAGCTCAGCGTGATGCACGTCAAGTCGGCGACGATCCGCGACAAGAGCGGAATGAAGGTCGCCACGCTCGGCCACATGTACAAGGCGAAGGGCTGCGCGATGGTCGCGAAGAGCACGCTCGACAAGATCGAGTCGAAGCCCGGCTCCTACCGCGTCTGGGTCGCGACGCCCGGGCACGCGGGCGCACTGCGCGGAAAGCTGTTCGCCGGCATGGCGCACATGTAGATGGACGCGTCGCCCGTCACACCCGAACCACAGCCGGAGCCTCGCCGCTACGGCCGCGGGATCTTTCTCGCGACCGTGGCGGGCGGCGTCTCCTCGCTCTACTGGGGCAAGGCGGCCTGGAGCCAGGTCAGCGGCGTCGTCTCCCCGGTCGCCGGTGCGATCGCGCCGATCCTGCCGACCTCCGGCTGGCGGATCTACACCGTTGCGTCGACGATGCCCGTCTTCGATCCCGCGACGTGGCGTCTCAAGATCGGCGGCATGGTCGCCCATCCGCAGGAGCTGAGCTACGACGCCCTCCGCGCGTTGCCGCAAGCGTCTCAGGTCTCGGACTTCCACTGCGTCACCGGTTGGACGGTCAACGGCGTCCACTGGGGCGGCGTCCGCTTCAAGGATCTGCTCGACGCGGCGCAGCCGTCGGCGGGCGCGCACGCCCTCCAGTTCGTCTCCGCCGAGCAGCCGTACGTCGACTACCTCACGCTCGAGCAGGCGATGCTCCCCGACGTGCTGCTCGCGTGGGAGATGGACGGCCAGCCGCTTCGCCAGGAGCACGGCGCACCCGTTCGCGTCGTGATCCCCGACATGTACGGCTACAAGAACACGAAGTGGGTCGCCGAGATCAACCTCGTGCCGAGCCCCGAGGTCGGCTACTGGGAGCAGTACGGGTACGACAACGACGCGTGGGTCGGCCGCTCGAACGGATACGGGACATGAAGGCCGGCTACGTCCGCCGCTTCTCTCCTGTGGAACGGCTCCTGCACTGGGTGAACGCGCTCGGCTTCTTCTTCCTGCTCGCGACGGGGCTGATCCTCTATCTGCCGAGCCTCTCGATCCTCGTCGCGCGCCGGCAGCTGATCCAGAGCATGCATTTCTGGGCCGGCGTCGGCTGGCTCGCGGCGCTCGCGATCGTCGTCGCGCTCGGCTTCCGGCGGCTGCTGCGCACCGCGCGCGAGTTGGAGTCGTTCGACGGCGACGACCTGCGCTGGCTGAGGGGCGGCAAGGCGCCGCAGGGGAAGTTCAACGCGGGACAGAAGATCAACGCCGCGCTCACCGCGGCGTTCACGCTTCTCTTCGGGCTCTCCGGATTGCTCCTGTGGTTCGGGGAGCACGACACGCGTCTGCGCTTCGCGAGCACGGTGATCCTCCACGACGGATTGATGTACGTCTCGCTCTCGCTCCTCGTCGGGCATCTCGATCTCGCCTTGATCCATCCGACGACGCGGCACGCGTTGCGCGGCATGACGGTCGGCACCGTGAGCGAGGAATGGGCGCATCGGCACCACGGCAAGTGGAAGCCGGAGCCACAATAGGGAGATGTCGACCGTGTTAGTCGTCGATGACGAGCCGATCGTCCGGGACGTCGTCGTCCGTTACCTCGAGCACGAGGGCTTCGAGACGCTGACCGCGGCGGACGGCGACGCCGCGCGGGCGCTGATCGAGGAACGAGAGCCGGCGCTCGTCGTGCTCGACGTGATGCTGCCCGGGACGGACGGGCTGTCCCTCTGCCGCTGGATTCGGGAACGCTCGGCGATGCCCGTCATCCTTCTCACCGCGCGCGGGGAAGAGGCCGACCGCATCGTAGGGCTCGATCTCGGCGCAGACGACTACGTCACGAAGCCGTTCTCGCCGCGCGAGCTGTCGGCGCGCGTGCGCGCAGTGCTGCGACGCGGCTCGCCGGCCAGTGCCGCCCGCGAAACGCTCCGGTTCGGCGACGTCGAGCTCGACGCGTCGAGCCGCCAGGCAGCGAAAGGCGGCGCCGACGTGCCGCTGACGACGCGGGAGTTCGACCTCCTCTGGTTCCTCGCCTCGCATCCGCGCCAGGTCTTCTCCCGCGACCAGCTCATGGATCGCGTTTGGGGGTACACCGCGGCCGTGGAGACGGGGACGGTCACCGTCCACATGCGGCGGCTGCGCGAAAAGATCGAACTCGACCCAACGACTCCGAGGCACCTGGTCACGGTCTGGGGAGTCGGCTACCGGTTCGACCCATGATCGAGCTGGCCCTCGTCGTAGCCGCCGGAAGCCTCGTCGTGGGGCTCGCGCTCGCGACTCTGCTCCGCCGTGCGCCGACGGTGTGGATGCAGCTCACCGGCCTCGCGCTGACCGCGGCCTGCGTCCCGCTCGCGGCCGTGTTGCTCTCGGGGTGGGTGATGTTCCACATGGGCGCCGATACGAAGATCCTCGCGGTCGCCGCGGGGGCTGCCACCGCTGCCGTCTTCGCCGCGCTCGTCCTCGCGCGATCGATCACGCGCTCGCTCGATCGAGTTGGAGACGCCTCACGCCAGCTCGCCGCCGGCGAGCTCTCCGCTCGGGCTCCCGAAAGCGGCGCACACGAGATCGCGCAGCTCGCCGCGTCGTTCAACGCGATGGCCACGAGCATCGAGCAGCTCTTCGACGCCAGACGCGAGCTCGTGGCCTGGGCGAGCCACGACCTTCGTGCGCCGATCGCATCGATGCAGGCGATGCTCGAAGCGATCGAGGACGGGCTCGCCACCGCCGACGACTACCTGCCGACGCTCCGCGAGCAGGTGCGGACACTCACCGTCCTCGTCGACGACCTCTTTGAGCTCGCGCGTATCGACGCCGGCGCCTTGACTCTCCACCTGCAGCGCACACCGCTGGCGCCGCTCGTCGACTCCGCGTTGCAAGTCCTACGACCCGAGGCGGAGGCCCGAGGCGTCGCCCTCAGCTCGACCGTCGCGCCAAACCTCGAAGCGGAGCTCGCACCCGACAAGATCGAGCGCGTCCTCTACAACCTCCTGACGAACGCACTTCGCCACACGCCGTCCGACGGATCGATCGCCGTGCATGGCGAGCGGCTCGACGGCAACCTCATCCTCCGCATCGAAGACACCGGCGAAGGCCTGAGCGAGGAAGCCTCGACGCGAATGTTCGAGCGGTTTTGGCGCGCCGACCGCGCCAGAAGCACGAACGGGCTCGGCCTCGGTCTCGCCATCGCCCGCGGGCTCGTTGAGGCGCACGGCGGACAGATCTGGGCAGAGAACCGCCCGCACGGCGGCGCAGCCGTCTCCTTCACGCTGCCCGCGTAGCCGAACCGAGAGCGCGCATTCGCCTCGCAGGCCCGTCTCGGCGGATAATGGCCCGATGCGTTACTCGTGCGACGCCTTGGGGGTCGACGATGGCTGAGACGATCGAGCTCGCAACGATCCTCGTGACCGACCTCGTCGGATCGACGCGACTCGCGAGCTCGGTCGGCCCCGTGCGCGCAGACGAGCTGCGGGACGAGCATTTCGACGTCCTGCGGGAGGCGATCCGCGCCTGGGACGGCCACGAGTTCCGCAGCACGGGCGACGGGATGATGGTGGCGTTCAAGTCGGCGTCGGCGGCCGTCCACTGCGCCGTGTCGATGCAGCAGCTGATCGAGCGCCGGTACCGGCGGGCCGAGCCGAAGCTCCAGGTGCGCATCGGGCTCGGCGCGGGCGAGTCCACCGTGCAGAACGGCGAGTACTTCGGGATGCCGTCCATCGAAGCCGCCCGCTTCTGCGACCAGGCCGGCGCCGAGGGGATCCTCGCGTCGCCGGCGGTGCGGTTGCTCGCGGCCCGGCTCGAGGGGATCGGATTCGAATCCGTCGGCCCGCTCGAGCTGAAGGGGTTCCCGGAGCCGGTCGACGCGTTTGCCGTCCCGTGGACGAGGCTTGCCGACGAGACGGCCGGCGTCGGCGGCTGGCCGCTGCCGCCGCTGCTGCGGTCGACGCCGCAGGCAGCCTTCGTGGGGCGCGACGAGGAGCGCTTGCTGATCGAGCGCTCGCGCAACGCGGTCAGTGCGGGCGCACAGCGCGTCGTGCTCGTCTCCGGTGAGCCGGGAATCGGCAAGAGCCGCCTTGCGTCGCTGTCCGCGTACGGCGCACACGGCGAGGGGTTCGCCGTCTTGTGGGGCGCCTGCTTCGAGGAGCTCGCCGTGCCGTACGAGCCGTGGATCGCGGTCTGCTCGCAGCTCGTAGCGCACGCGCCGATCGAGGTTCTCGAGCGGCACGTCGCGCGGCACGGCGGCGAGCTCGCACGACTGGCCCGCGACCTGCCGCGCCGCTTGCCCGGCGTGCCGGAGCCCGAAAGCTCCGATCCGGAGACCGAGCGCTTCCTGCTGTTCTCCGCCGTGTCCGGTGCGCTCGTGGAGCTCGCGGCGTCGGTGCCGATCTGCCTCGTGCTCGACGACCTGCACTGGGCCGATGCTCAGTCGGTCGCGCTCGTGAAGCACGTGACGGCGTCAGCGGCTTCGGGCGCGCTCCAGGTGATCCTCGCCTTCCGCGACTCGGATCTCGGCCCCGATCATCCGCTCAACCCGGTGCTGCAGGATCTGCGGCGGATCGAAGGTGTCGAGCGGATCGCGCTCGAGGGGTTCGGTGCGACGGAGGTGTCCGAGGTCATGGCGGCCGCGGCCGGGCACGAGCTCGATGCGGACGGGTTGACGCTCGCGGCGGAGATCGCGAGCGAGACCGACGGGAACCCGTTCTTCGTCGGCGAGGTGCTGCGCAGCCTCGTGGAGTCGGGGCGGATCCAGTACGACTCCGCGACCGAGCGCTGGAGCATCGACCGCACGACGCCGCTCGGCTTGCCGGAGAGCGTGCGCGACGTCATCGCCCGCCGCGTCGAGCGGCTTGGCGACGAGACCCACGACGTGCTGACGCTCGCCGCCGTCATCGGCCGGTCGTTCGACCTCGCGCTGCTCGCGCGACTCGTCGAGACGCCGGAGAGCGAGCTGCTCGAGCGACTCGAAGCGACAGTCGCGGCGTCGCTGCTCGACGAGTCGCACGAGGAGATCGGCCGGTTCGGCTTCGCCCACGCTCTGATCAACCAGACCCTGTACGACGGCGTGGGCGCCACGCGACGCGCCGAGATGCACCACCGCGTCGCGGTCGCGCTCGAGGAGCTGTACGGGCAGGATCGCGTCGCCGAGCTCGCGCTGCACTGGCGACTGTCCTCCCGCGACAAGTCGAAGGCCGCCCGCTATTCGGCGCTCGCCGGCCGGCAGGCGCTCGACAGCCTTGCGCCGGCGGATGGGGCGAGGCTGTTCGCGCACGCGCTCGATCTGCTCGGAGAGGATGACGACGCCGCTCGCTGCGAGGCGCTGATCGGCCTCGGTGAGGCGCAGCAGCTGATCGGCGACCCGGCGTACCGCGCAACGCTGCTGCACGCGGCGCGGATCGCGTCGTCGCTCGGCGACGCGCGGCTCGCCGCGGCTGCGGCGCTCGCCAACACCCGCGGCTTCACGAGCCTCATCGGCGACCTCGACGACGAACGGGAGGAGGCCATCGAGCGCGCCCTCGAGCTCGATGACGGCGCCGATCTCGGCCGGCGCGCGCAGCTGTTGGCGTTGCAGTCGCAGGAGCTGCTCTACGAGCACGACCCGACGCGCAGGCAAGCGCTCGCCCTCGAGGCGATCGCGCTCGCACGGGACATCGGCGATCCGCGAGTCAGGGCGCGAGTCCTCCAGCATGCGTTCCACGGGCTGTGGAGCCCCGACAAGGTCGCCGTGAGAGCGGAGGTGTCCCGCGACCTTCTCGCCAGCGCGCAAGCAGCCGAGGATCGTGCGCTCGAGTCGTGGGCGAACCTCCTGCTCCTCCATTGCGCGATCGAGACGGGCGACTTCGCGCGCGGACACGCGTGCAGCGATCGGCTCCTCGAGCTGGCGACCGCCCTGCAGCAGCCGACGCTGAGCTGGGTCGCGCAGATGGAGGCCGCTGCGATGACGGTGGCCGAAGGGAACCTCATCGCCGGCGAAGAGATCGCGAGGAAGGCCCTTGCGATCGGCGAGCTGGCCGGACAGCCCGACGCGCTGCGGATCTTCGGCGAGTTCCGCGCGCTCGCTCGGCTCTATCAAGGCCGAGGCAACGCGGAGCTGATCGAGCTGAGCCGCCACGCCACGAGCATGTTCCCGAGAATGGCGGTGTGGCCCGCGTCGACGGCGGTGTACGAGGCCTACTTCGGCGACAAGGAATCGGCCCGGACGCTTCTCGGTGACGCCGTCGCGAGCGGTCTCTCGCACGTCGGTTGGGACACGCTTCGGTTGGTGGCGCTCTCGTTCTACGCCGACGCGGCGTCACGGCTCCGCGCGGCAGACGCGGCAGAGCTCATCCACGAGTTGATGTCGCCGTGGGACGACCAGGTCATCTGGGGCGGAGCGCAGGCGTACGGCCACGTCCGGTTGTGGCTCGCCGTCGCCGCCGCGGCGATGGGGCGACACGACGAAGCCGACGACGCGTTCGCGTTCGCGTGCCGCTTCCACGACGACAACGGCCTGATGCTGTGGGCGGCGCGATCGCACCTCGGCTGGGCGGAGTCGCTCGCCGATCGTGGCGAGAGTGCGCAGGCGCAACCGCGCGCCGCTCGTGCGCTCGAGCTCGCGCAGGCCAACGGCTACGGCTTGATCGAAGCGCTCGCGGCGCCGATCGCGCGCGGTGACAGGGTTGCAAACGACTGACGAGAGGTTCAGAATCGCGCAATGACGGGCACGGGGACACCCCCGACACCGCCGCCGCCACAGCCGGTGCTAATCCCTCTGCCGCTGCAGGAGTGGGGCTTCTACAACTGCCCGGCGGTCCCGTACTGGGCCCTCCCGGTGGGCCCCTTTCACATCCCGGACCTGGCGCTTGCGGCGGAGCTGGGGCAGCAGTTGGGCGAGCGCGGGAACGACCCAACCGTCACGAAGGCATACGCCGGCCTCACCGAGAAGTACTCGATCGGCCCCTTCACCGGAAAGAATGCGCACCAGTACCTCTACGGCTGCGAACCGGGGGGCACGACGGACCCGAGCAACGAGCTCTGCCTTGTGCCGCTCGACCACGCGAACCAGTTCACCCTCCCGTGGACGAACGACGGGAACGTCTTCAAGGACTCGACCTATCTTCGCGAACCCTTCGCGAAGACGCTCACGGACCCGCAGGTCGCGACACGTGAGTTCTGGCCGACGATCGCGAACTTCGGCATCCCGTACAACCTCATCCTCCTCGCGAGGATCACCAAACGCGCCGGCGAGCTCAAGAAGGAGTTCGGCCAGGTCTGGGCCGACGAGGGGATGGACGCGGCGGTCAAGGCCGGCCTCGCGTACGTGATCGACACGCGCATCATCGAAACGGTCGAGCCATACGAGCCGCTCGTCAACGGCGTTCGTTTGCCGCCTCGTTTCGCGCCGGGCGCCATCACGTTGCTGAAGCAGAACGCGAAGACGAAGGATCTAGAGCCGGTCGCGGTAAAGCTCTTCACCGCCGGCACCTCCGACCAGACACGCATCTACAAGCAATACGACAGCGCGTGGATCTACGCGCTGCAGGCAGCGAAAGCGTCGCTCACCACGTGGGGGATCTGGCTGGGCCACGTCGGTCACTGGCACATCCCGACCGCAGCGATGTGGATGACGATGCAGAGCACGCTCCTCTCGACCCACCCGCTCCGGACCTTCCTCGACCCCATCTCCGACAACCTCATCGACTTCGACTTCGTGCTGACCCAGTTGCCGGGCTTCTACGAAGGGATCTCGCCGCCAACGCCGGTCGCCGGCCCGATGCGGCTACTCGAGCTGCTCGACCGCTATTTGGCGGGCAAGACGTTCTTTGACCTCGACCCCCTGACCGAGCTGTCGAATCAGGGGATCGACGCAAGCAATTTCACGACGGATGAGAAGCATTCCTGGAACAAATATCCCCTCGCCGGATTCCTCGTCGACCTCTGGCAGACCTGCGAGAGCTTCGCCACGGTCGTCGCGGATCAGCTCTACACGACCGACGGCGCTGTTGAGGCGGACACGGAGCTGCAGGCGTGGATCGAGGCGAGCAAGGATCCGTCGATCGGGAACGTCAAATTGCCCGACATCACGACGCAGGCTGCGCTCAGGCAGCTCCTCACGAGTCTCCTGTATCGCGTCACCGCGCACGCTGCCGGCAGCCTCACCTCGGTCGTCAATCCGGCGCTCGCGTTCATGTCGAACTTCCCGCCGTGCCTCCAGCGCACCGACATGCCCGATCCGTTGGACGGGCCGACGGACTCCGACCTCCTCGGATACTTGCCGTTCACTGGGACGATGGGCACGATGGCGACCTTCTATTTCACGTTCGCCTACACGCCGGCGGACACGCCCGCCATCCCTGGGGGCGGCGTCAACCTCGATCCGTACTGGACCGGCCCGGGACCGGTGGACAACGCCTGCAATGCCGCGCTTTTCCAGTACAGGACGGACATCGTCAACTTCGTGAAGGTGTACACGGACAACTGGAACGAGGAACTCGTACGCATCGGCGGCCGTCATGGCGGCGGGATCCCGGGGTACGCGAAGCCGGCGGATCAGCTCGAGCAGTGGCCGCGTAGCATCGAGATCTGACCGCGAGCGGGCGCCGCCCGTGCCCGCCAAGGGCCGCTACTATAGAACCTTACGTAAACGTAAAGTTCTAGGAAGCCGGGGGGCTGTACGGATGCGGTTGCACAAAGTGGACTACAAGTGGGTCGCGCTCTCGAACACGACGCTCGGGACGCTGCTCGCGATGATCAACAGCTCGATCCTCCTGATCGCGCTGCCGAACATCTTTCGCGGAATCGGGATCGACCCGCTCCAGCCGGGAAACACGAGCTACCTCCTCTGGCTGTTGCTCGGGTTCCTCGTCGTGCTCGCCGTGCTGCTCGTCAGCCTCGGCCGGCTCGGGGACATGTACGGGCGCGTGCGGCTGTTCAACCTCGGGTTCGCCGTCTTCACCGCCTTCTCGATCCTCCTCTCGATCACCTGGCTGCACGGCGGCGCCGGCGCGCTGTGGCTGATCGGGATGCGCGTCGGCCAGGGAGTCGGCGCAGCGATGGTGTTCGCGAACTCGAGCGCGATCCTCACCGACGCGTTCCCGCACGACCAGCGCGGCCTCGCGCTCGGGATCAACAGCGTCTCGATGGTCGTCGGCTCGTTCTTCGGCCTCGTGCTCGGCGGCCTGCTCGCTCCGCTCGAGTGGCGGCTCGTGTTCGTCATCTCCGTGCCGATCGGCCTCGCCGCGACGATCTGGTCGTATCACTCCCTCCGCGAGCAAGGCGTGCGCCGGCCCGGCCGGGTCGACTGGTGGGGGAACGTCACGCTCGCCGCCGGCTTGATCCTCCTGATGATCGGGATCACGTACGGGATCCAGCCGTACGGCGCGCACACGATGGGGTGGACGTCGCCGCTCGTCCTCGTGTGCCTCATCGGCGGCGCCGGCCTGCTCGCGCTCTTCTGCCGGATCGAGACCCGCATCGACGAACCGATGTTCCACCTGGAGCTCTTCCGCATCCGCGCGTTCGCGGCCGGCAATCTCGCGGCGCTCCTCGCGGCGATGGCGCGCGGCGGGCTGCAGTTCATCCTCATCATCTGGCTGCAGGGGATCTGGCTGCCGGAGCACGGCTACGACTTCGCCTCGACGCCGCTCTGGGCGGGGATCTACATGCTGCCGCTGATCCTCGGCCTGCTCATTGCCGGGCCGACGTCCGGCTGGCTCTCGGATCGTTTCGGCGCTCGGCCGTTCGCGACGGGCGGGATGCTCGTCGCCGCGACGAGCTTTGCGCTTCTCATCGTCCTTCCCGTCAACTTCGGATACCCCGAGTTCGCGTTCATCCTGCTGCTGAACGGGATCGGGATGGGGCTCTTCCAGTCGCCGAACACTGCCGCCGTGATGAACAGCCTGCCGCCGTCTCAGCGCGGCGCGGGCGCCGGGATGCTCGCGACGTTCAACGTCTCGTCGAGCGTTCTCTCGATCGGCGTCTTCTTCACGCTCATGATCGTGGGCCTCGCGACCGGTCTCCCGCATGCGACGCAGTCGGGGCTCGTCGCGCACGGTGTCTCGTCGGTCGATGCGACGCGTATTTCGCACCTGCCGCCCGTCGCGACGCTCTTCGCGGCGTTCCTCGGCTACAACCCCGTGAAGACGCTGCTCGGGCCGCACGTGCTGCACCACCTCTCGGCCGCGAACGCGCACACGCTCACCGGACGCGGCTTCTTCCCGCACCTCATCTCGAGCCCGTTCCACACCGCGCTCGACTACGCGTTCGCCTTCGCGATCGTTGCGTGTCTCGTCGCCGCAGTCGCGTCGATGCTGCGCGGAGGGAAGTACGTCCATCGCGAGGAGGTCGCACGGGATCCGATCGACATCGAGATCGCCGCGTGAGCACGGCCGAGGCACTCCGCATCGGCGAGGTCGCCGAGCGCGTCGGCGTCACGACGCGGACGATCCGCTACTACGAGGAGCTCGGTCTCCTCGGCGGCGGCGGCGCGCGCGAGAAGGGCGCGCACCGGACGTACACGGAGACGGACGTCGTGCGGCTGCAGGAGCTGATCCGGCTGCGCGACCTGCTCGGGCTCACCCTCGAGGAGATCGTCCAGCTCGCCGAGGCGGAGGAAGCGCGGGCCGCGCTGCGCGGTCTATGGGAAGAGAATCCGAGCGCCGCGGAGCGATTGCGCATCGTCGAGGCCGCCATCCCGCTCGTCGAGCGGCAGCTCGCTCTCGTGCGCCACCGGCAACAGACCCTCGAGGAGTTCTCCGGTGAGCTCGAGACGAAGCTCGGGACGCTGAAGCAGCGTCGGCGGGAGCTTGCGCGCGCTATCCCTCCGGAGTCCGCTCCGGCGGTGCGTCCCGGTCAAGACCGCTAGGCCCGCCGGACTCGAGATTCGGCCCCGGAGGCGTCTGGCTAACCGCGCGTTGTGGCGTCTTGCCGGTCGCGAACGCGAACACGAGCCACACGATGTAGGCGGCGAGGATGAACGCCGGGACGATGGCGATGATCCCGACGCCGGGGATAAACGCGAGGACGATGGTGGCGAGGAAGAGGACGATGAGAATCAGCACGACGTAACGACGGGTTCCCCAGACCCTTCGATACAAACACTCAGACGCGTCCGTATCGCGCCCGCCGCGCTGCGAGCGCTGGGTCGACGCCGGACTCGACGAGCCGCTGCCGTCCCTCGCTCTCGCGCAGCACCTGCAGAAGGACCCAGACGAGCGCGGGCAGCATCGTGAACACGCTCTCGACGAGCATCACGCCGCCGCCGGCCTTCTGGTCGTCGAGGCCGTAGCGGATGTAGAACGGGTGACTCGACCAGATGAAGACCTGCGACAGGACGAGCATCACGAGCCACATCGCGAGGACGTAGGGGATCTTCCACGGAGCCGTGAACCACGCCGGGCCGGGCAGCGGCTCGAGCAGCGCGGCCCACATGAGCATCCCGAACGCGACGAACGTCACGTGCTGGAGCGCGTGGATCCCGTCGTTCCGCAGCGCTGCGTCGAAGAGCGTCGGCACATGCCACGCGCAGAAGTTCGCGGCCCAGAGCGGCAGCGCGACGAGCGGGCTCGCGAGAAAACGCAGCCGGTAGAGGAACCGCCATCGCAAGAGCGGCTGGAGTAGGCGGCCGTCGAGCCCGAGCACGAGCAGCAACGCTCCGAGGTCGCCGAGCATGAGGTGCTGGAGCATGTGGACGGAGAAGAGGCGTTCTTCTCCGATCGTGTCGATGGGGGAGACGAGCGCGGCGAGGATCACGAGCAGGCCGGCGGCGAATGCCGCCACGCGCTCGCGCGGCACCGGACGCCCGCGCCGCGCGAGCGTCCGCGCGCGTCGGACGTAGAGCGCGGCAACAACGGCGACGACGCCGAGCTCGAGAGGGTCGAAGTTCCAGCCGGTCACTGTTTTCTGTCCACGCGACGGGGTACCCGCTGTCTGGATTGGCTACGCATTTGTTTGGAGGGGCACAGAGCACGCTGACGCCGCACAGTCACGCGGCCGCGGACGTCGCGAATCTCTTCTGGGTGATGATGGGCGTCGCGTTCGGCGGGCTCGCGCTCATCGTCGGGATGCTCGTCTGGTCGCGTGTGCGGCGCGGCTCCCGCGTGAGCGAGCGCGCGACGTGGCTCGTCGTCGTCGGGATGGGCGTCGTCTTCCCGCTCGCGATCGTGTCGGCGCTCTTCGTCGTATCGGACGCGCTCCTCATCAACGTCACCGACGCGCCTGCGGCGGGGACGACCGCACTGACGGTCGACGCGATCGGTCACGACTGGTACTGGGAGTTCCGGTATCCCGGCACGGGTTCATCGTCCGGCGCGGTCACTGCGGACGAGATGCACATGCCCGTCGACACGCCGGTCAACCTCGTCGCGACGACCGCCGACGTCATCCACAGCTTCTGGGTGCCGGAGCTCAACCGGAAGATCGACACGATCCCCGGCCAGCGGAACCGGATCGAGCTCGACGCGAACGCGGTCGGCGTCTACCGCGGTCAGTGCGCGGAGTTCTGCGGCATCCAGCACGCGCACATGTCGATGGTCGTCGTCGTCCAGACGAAGGCGGCGTTCGCGACGTGGCTGCGGAACGAGGAGGCGCCGGCGCGGGCGCCGGCGACCGCAGTCGAGCGGGAGGGCGAGAGCACGTTCTCGACCGCCGGCTGCGCGAGCTGCCACGCGATCCGCGGCACGAGCGCGAGCGGGTACGTCGGGCCCGACCTCACGCATCTCGGCAGCCGCTCGTGGCTGGCGGGTCTCGTGCTCCGGAACACGCCGCCCAACCTCGCGCGCTGGATCTCGGAGCCGCAGCAGATCAAGCCGGGAAACGAGATGCCCGACCTCACGCTCTCGCCGGCGCAACTCCACGGCCTCGTCGCGTACCTGGAGAGCCTCAAGTAATGGCCACGGCCGTCTACGAGGAACGGCTCGAGCGGATGTGGCGGCCGCGGCCGGGCGTGCTCGGCTGGTTGATGACGACCGACCACAAGCGGATCGGGCTTCTCTACTTCTGGACGACGCTCGCGTTCTTCGGCGCGGGCGGCGTCGAGGCGCTCTTCATCCGCACACAGCTCATCGCCCCGAACCAGCACCTCGTCGGCCCGTCGACCTACGACGAGCTTTTCACGATGCACGGGATCACGATGATCTTCTTCTTCATCATCCCGATGACGACGGGGGCGTTCGGGAACTACCTCCTGCCGCTCATGCTCGGCGCGCGGGACATGGCCTTCCCGCGGATGAACGCGTTGAGCTTCTGGGTCTTCCTCGGCTCGGGGATCTTCATGTACTCGAGCATGGCCGCCGGGATGGCGCCGAACGCGGGCTGGTTCGACTACGTCCCGCTCGCGAACTCGACGTACGACCCGGGCCACGCGATCGACTTCTTCTGCCTCGGGATCATCTTCAACGGCCTCGCGTCGAGCCTCACCGCGGCGAACTTCATCGTCACGATCTTCAAGGTCCGCGCACCGGGGATGTCGTTCAACCGGATGCCGCTCTTCTGCTTCGCGTTCCTCGCCGCGTCGTTCGGGCTGCTCTTCGCGCTGCCGTCACTGACGACCGACGCCATCTTCCTGTTCCTCGACCGCAACATCGGGACGCACTTCTTCGACGTCGCGCTCGGCGGCTCGGCGCTTCTCTGGCAGCACCTGTTCTGGATCTTCGGCCATCCCGAGGTGTACATCCTCATCGTTCCGGCCTTCGGGATCGCGACGGAGATCATCCCGGCATTCACGCAGCGGCGGGTCGTCGCGTTCCCGCTCGTCGCGATCGCCGAGCTGCTCGTCGTGTTCATCGGCTTCGGCGTCTGGGCTCATCACATGTTCGCGACGGGGATGCCGACGATCACCGTCGTCTTCTTCGCCGCTGCGACGGCTGTCGTCGTCATTCCGAGCACGATCCAGGTCTTCGCGTGGTGCATGACGTTCATCACCGGCAACGCGCAGTTCAAGACGCCGCTGCTCTTCATCGCCGGCTTCATCTTCATGTTCGTCGCCGGCGGCCTGACCGGGATCATGTTCCTTGCGGTGCCGTTCGACCAGCAGGTGACGGACACGTACTTCGTCGTCGCCCACTTCCACTACATCATCTTCGGCGCCGCGGTCTTCCCGATCTTCGCCGGGATGTACTTCTGGTTCCCGAAGGTGACGGGACGGCTCTATTTCGAGCTGCCGGGGCAGATCAGCTTCTGGGTCCTCTTTCTCGGCACGAACCTCCTCTTCTTCCCGATGCACCTCGTCGGGCTCGACGGGATGCCGCGGCGCCAGTACACGTATCCCGGCGGGCTCGGCTGGGGGACGCCGAATCTCGTGGAGACGATCGGCTCGTACCTGACGACGGTCGGGATCCTCCTGCTGTTCGGGAACCTCGTCTGGAGCTACTTCCGCGGTCCGCTCGCGGGGCCCGATCCGTGGCACGGCGCGACGCTCGAGTGGTCGATCCCGTCGCCGCCGCCCGAGTACAACTTCGCGGTCACTCCGACGGTCTCGAGCGCGTACGCGAACTGGGACGTCGACGATCGCGCCGCGGATCGGCGGCGGCTCGCCGCGGGCGAGGTGGAGATCGAGCGCGCGCACGACTCCGTCTGGCCGTTCGTCCTCGCGTTCACGCTGGCGCTCGTCTTCGTCTTCGTCCTGCTGCACACGTATTCGGTCGCGGGAGTTGCCGTCGGGCTCGTCGCGCTCGCGCTCGTGGGGTGGCACGCCGAGAAGTTCCCGACCGCCGCCGCGGCGGGAGCGTGGGGGATGGCGATGGTCGTCGCGAGCGAGGCGACCTTGTTCGGGACGATGATCGGGACGTATTACTACCTCCGCTTCGTCGACCTGCGGTGGCCGCCGCCGGGGACGCCGGAGCCGCGCGTCGTCGTGCCGCTCGTGCTCGCGGCCGTGCTCGCGGCGACGAGCGTGCCGCTGTGGCTCGCGACCCGGGCGGTGCGGGTCGGCCGCCGCGCGGCGGCGCGCGCGTTCCTGCTCCTCGCGCTCGTCGTGCAATGCGGCTACCTCGCGTACGAGGTGCACGACTACGCGCACCAGCTTCACGCGACGACGCCGCAGGACACGGCGTACAGCTCGATCTACTACACGCTCCTCGGCGCCGACCACGCGCACGTCTTCGTCGGGATCCTCCTCACGCTCTGGGCGCTCTGGAAGGTGCACGCGACGCGCGTCGCGGCGATCTACTGGTACGCGGTCGGCATCCTCACGCTCGTCGTCGCCGGCGTCCTCGCGAGCGGAGGCGCATGAGTATTCGCCGGCTCAGCGTGCTGCAGTGGATCGGCGTGCTCGTCGCGCCGCTCGTCTGGGCGACGCAGCACGTCGTCGGCTACGGCATCGGCACGGCGCGATGCGGTGACGGCCGCGTGGCGCGGCTTGCGCCGTCGAACACGGTCTGGGAGCTCGCTCTCTTCTCGGTTGCGGCGCTTCTCATCGTCGGGGCGGAAGCTGCCGCGATCCGCGTGTTCGTCGCGACGCGCGGGGAGGACGCCGAGGACTCGCAGCTCCATTTCTTCGCGACTGCGGCAGTTGTTGCGAACGTCCTCTTCCTCACGATCGTCGTTCTCGACGGTTTCGCGTCGGCGCTGGAGAAGGCATGCGTCGGGTCGTAGTCCTCGCCGTCGTGCTGCCGCTGATCGCTGCCGGCCCGGCTGCGGCTGCGAGCGGCACACTGACGCAGCCGCTCGAACGCCAGGGCTACCACCTCTACGGCCAGTACTGCGCCAGATGCCACAGCACCGGGCTCGGCCCGTCGCTCGACGGAGTCGGCGCTGTGTCCGCGGACTTCTACCTCCGCATGGGGTACATGCCGCTCGCGCAGCTCGGCGAGCAGCCGACGCACCGCAACACGCCGCTTCTAAGCGACCCGCAGATCCGCGCGCTCGTCGCGTACATCGCGAGCTTCGGCGGCCCGGCGATTCCCCAGCCGCAACCGGCGCTCGGGAACCTCTCGCAGGGGCAGGCGCTCTTCACCGAGCACTGCGCCGGCTGCCACCAGATCGTCGCCCAG
Organism: Gaiellaceae bacterium; assembly: GCA_036496305.1. GTDB lineage: Bacteria > Actinomycetota > Thermoleophilia > Gaiellales > Gaiellaceae > Palsa-739. The sequence continues at coordinate 21,278 of DASXLJ010000005.1, forward strand.
GGCGGCTACGTCACCGGCGCGCTGCCGCCGCCGCTCGACCGCGTCAACGCGACCGAGATCGCGGAGGCCGTGCGGATCGGCCCGTACGTCATGCCGAAGTTCACGGAGAAGGCGATCTCCGACACGGAGCTCAACTCCATCGTGCGCTACGTCGAGTACACGCAGCATCCCGACCATCCCGGCGGCGCGGGGCTCGACTTCCTCGGGCCGGTGCCGGAAGGGCTGGTCACGTGGTTCGTCGCGATCCCGCTCCTGCTCGTGCTCTGCCTCTTCGTCGGGCGGAGGCTGTCTGCGTGAAGCGTCTCGGCAACGCCGTCATCGCCGCGCTCGTCCTCCTCCTCGGGCGCCGCCGGCCGCGGACGGAGGAGGAGACGCGGATCCTCCCCGAGCAGCCGCCGAACGCGCGGGCCGAGCTCGCCGTGCTCGCGTTGTTCGGGCTCTCGTCGTTAGCGGCGCTCGGGTTCGTCGCCGCCTACGCGTTCAAGCCGTCGACCCAGCTGCTCGGTCTCGCGCTCGGCCTCGCGCTCATCTTCTTCGCCGCGGCGCTGATCGTCGTTGCGCGCAAGCTCGTCCCCACGGAGGAGCTCGCGGAGAGCTACCCGCCCGAGGAGCATCAGCGCGACGAGGAGATCATCGCGGAGTACGTCGCAGAGGCCGGCTCGGGGATCACGCGACGCCGCTTCTTCAAGCTCGGTCTCCTCGGCGCGACCGGCGCACTCGGCCTCGCGATCCTCACGCCGGCCGTCTCGTTCGGGCCGCTCTTCCGCGTGGGCAACTTCCTCGCGACGCCGTGGCGGCGCGGCCGGCGCCTCGTCGACGAGAACGGCCGCCCCTACACCGCCGCCGACATCGAGGAGAACGACTTCTACCTCGCGTTTCCCGAAGGCACGAACGACGAGGAGAAGGATCAGCTCGCCGCGTCGCTCGTGCTCGTGCGCCTTCCGGTCGACCAGCTGCAGCTGCCGTCAGAGCTGAAGGGCTACGACGCGAACGGGATCGTCGCGTACTCGCGGATCTGCACGCACGCCGGCTGCGCGATCACGCTCTACCGCGCGCCGCTCTTCCAGCCCGACGAGCCGCGTCCGGCGCTCGTGTGCCCGTGTCACTACTCGACGTTCGACCCCGCGACCGGCGGCACGGTCACGTTCGGTCCGGCCGGCCGCGACCTGCCGATGCTGCCGATCTACGCCGACTCGGCCGGGTACCTCCGCGCGAAGGGGAACTTCGACGGCCCGGTCGGCCCGTCGTGGTGGGGCGTGCGGATCTGGCCGGCCCAACCGGAGCGCTCGCAGCCGTGATCACGCGCCGTACGGTCAGCTGGATCGACAAGCGCACGGCGAGCGCGCCGTTCCTCAAGAAGGCCATGCGCTACGTCTTCCCCGACCATTGGTCGTTTCTCCTCGGCGAGGTTGCGCTCTATTGCTTCGTCATCCTCGTCATGACGGGGATCTACCTGACGTTCTTCTTCGTCGACTCGACGAAGGAGGTCGTCTACCACGGTTCGTACGTGCCGCTCCAGGGCCAGCGGATGAGCGAGGCGTACGAGTCGGTCGTCAACCTCTCGCTGCAGACGCGCGCCGGGCTGCTCATCCGGCAGACGCACCACTGGGCGGCGAACGTCTTCGTCGCCTCGATCGTGCTCCATCTCTTTCGCGTCTTCTTCACAGGCGCGTACCGGAAGCCGCGCGAGCTGACGTACATCCTCGGCGTGACGATGCTGATGCTCGTCCTGCTCGAGGCGTACATCGGCTACTCGATCGTCGACGACCTCATGTCGGGGATGGGGCTCGTGATCGGCTACTCCGTCGGGTTGTCGATCCCGTTCGTCGGCGAGAACCTCATGAATTGGCTGTTCGGCGGGCCGTTCCCGGGCGGCACCGCGCTGTGGCCGCGGATGTACATCGCCCACGTCCTCGTGTTCCCGATTCTCATCGGGCTGCTGCTCGGCGCGCACCTCGCCCTCGTGGCGATGCGGCACCACACGCAGTTCAAGACAACGCCGAAGCAGACGGAGAAGACCGTCGTCGGCGTGCCGATGTGGCCGGGCCAGACGCCCCGCTCGATCGGGCTCGCGCTCGGGACGGCCGGCGTGCTCTTCCTCCTCGGCGGCCTCGTCGAGATCAACCCGGTCTGGCTCTGGGGGCCGTTCCACACGTACTCGTCGACGAACGGCGCGCAGCCGGACTGGTACCTCGGCTGGCTCATCGGCGGCCTGCGCTTGATGCCGAGCGTCGACGTCGTGATCGACGGCTACACGCTCGTGCCGAACCCGTTCTGGGGAGGCGTCGCGTTCCCGCTCGTCGTGTTCGGGTTCCTCTACTTCTGGCCGTGGATCGAACGGCGGTTCACGCGGGACGTCGCGTTCCACAACCTCCTCGACCGCCCGCGTGACGCACCGGTGCGGACGGGCGTCGGTGTCGGGATGATTGCGTGGATCACGCTCGTCTTCCTCGCGGGCGGCGCCGACCGCGTCTTCGTTCTCTTCGGGATCGACTACGCCGCGCAGATCACGGTCTACCGCGTGATCGTGTTCGTGCTGCCGATCGTGTTCGGCGTCGTCGCGTGGCGGATCTGCACGGAGCTGCAGGCGGGCGAGCGCGTCCTCCTCGATCGGCGTTCGGCCGAGGTCGAAGCGCGCGCCGTCCGGCCGGACGGAGCGGATGTGACCGAAGCGCCTTGACGTGGGCTCGCCGGTGCGATTGAGTTCTGCTTCTTAACGCGCTCTTAATCAAGGGGAGGGAAGCTTTTCATGCGTTCACGTCTTGGTGGACTCTTGGTTCTTGCGCTCGTAGCGGCGGGATTGGTGGTGGCTCTACCGGCCGCCGCGTCGCTCGCGGGCGATGACACACCGGTGCTGTTGACGCCGAAGGGCGAGCACGACAACGGCGCTGACGACCAGACGTTCGACAAGCTGCGGGACGCGTATTACGCGACCCGTCTGCTGAGCGGCGACACCCCGCTGACCTTGACGCAGGCTGCGGCCCTGCGGAACGGCGCGGTCAAGGACGCGGCGCTCCTGCCGAAGGCGTCTCCGTACGGCGGCGCGTGGAGTCAGGTCGGCCCGAACCCGATCGTCCAGAACGGGCGGACGTCCAACGCGTTCCAGGCCGTCTCCGGCCGCATTGCGGCGCTCGCGATCCGCAACGACGGCACGATCATCCTCGGCGCGGCCCAGGGCGGCGTCTGGACGTACGACAGCGCGAGCGGTATCTGGTCGCCGCGCTCGAACGCATCCGACACGCAGGCCGTCGGCGCGCTCGCCATCGCACCGAGCAACGACCAGATCGTCTACATGGGCTCGGGCGAGGCGGCTCTCTCCGGCGACAGCTACTACGGCGACGGCTTCTACCGGTCGACGGACGGCGGCGTGACGTGGTCGCATGTCTCCACGCTGTTCACCGGCCAGGCCGTCTCGGACATCGTGGTCGATCCGACGAACCCGCAGCACGTCTACGCGGCGACGTCTCGCGGTCGCGGCGGCGCTCACCGGACGACGAGCCCGACCGGCGCGCAGTACGGCATCTACGAGTCGACCGACGGCGGTTCGACGTGGACGCTGCGCAAGGGGACGACGGACGAGTTCCACGGCGCGACGGACCTCGTCATGGATCCGATGCACCCGAACGTCCTGTTCGCGTCGTTCTGGGGTGACGGCATCTACAAGTCGACCGACGGCGGCCTGACGTGGGCCTTGTCGATGAACGGCCTGCCGGCCGGACAGTACGACGCCGGCGGCACCCGGTTCTCGCTCGGTATCGCCGACACGACCGGAACGCCGACCCTCTACACGGGCTTCGACTACTACGACCTCAGCAGCAACTACCACACTGCGCGGGTCTACAAGTCGACGGACGGCGGAGCGAACTGGGCCATCACCGGCGCCGGCTCCGGCACGAACGCCGTAACGAATTACTGCGGTACGCAGTGCTTCTACGACAACGAGGTGAAGCCGGATCCGACGAACCCGAACGTCGTGTACGCCCTCGGGTCGTACGGCTACAACAACAGCCCGCAGTCGGGTGGCATCTACCGCTCGACCGACGGCGGCGCCACGTGGAAGAACCTTGGGTACGACCTCCATCCCGACATGCACGCGATCGCGTTCCAGCCGACCGACACGACGCACATCGCGATCGGCAACGACGGTGGTGTGTGGGAGTCGCACACGGGCGGCGGTCGCAACAACCCGGGCGATCCTCTCTCGGCGTCGGACTGGCAGGACCTCAACGGGACGGTCAATCCGAGCACGGCGGCCCTGGTCCACTCGACCGGCCTTGCCATCTCGCAGTTCAGCTCCATCGCGACGGTGCCGCTCGTCCCCGGCCAGTACTGGGGCGGGACGCAGGACAACGGCACGCTGCGCAAGTCGGTCGCAAACAACCGCTGGTTCGACCAAGCGAGCGGCGACGGCGGCCAGGTCATCGTCGACCAAACGACTCCCAATGTCGGGAATCCGACCGTGCCGGCGTTCGTCTTCGGGACGTACACCGGGACGGAGATCTATCGCTACGGCCCGTCCGAGACGAATACGTTCTTCGGGAACGAGACGATCGACGGCGGCCTCCAGCCCGACCGCTCCGAGTTCTACATCCCGTGGGTGCAGAACCGCGGGAACGTCAATCAGATGTTCCTCGGGACGTACCGGGTCTACCGCACCGACAACGCCGAGACCGACAACGCGGCCGACGTCACGTGGACTCCGATCAGCCCGGATCTGACGAGCGGCTGCACCGGCGCGGCACCGAACGGCGCGCGTGGCTGTCTCGTCAGCGCCATCGGAAT
>DASXLJ010000006.1:0-2969 GCA_036496305.1 Gaiellaceae bacterium
CGCAGAATCGCGTGACCTCGACGCGCTGCAGTACCACCCGAACGGCGGCCTGTGGCCCGAGTCGATGCAGGGCTACTCGATTCCCGAGACGACGCGCGCGTACGGCGCCGTTCTCCTCAACGCCGACGGCGAGGAGTTCACCGACTCGCTTGGGCCGCGCGACGAGGTGAGCCAGGCGATCTTCGACGAGGTCGCGGAGGGGAGAGGCGTGAAGACGCCGTCGGGTCACGATGCGGTGTGGCTCGACACGACGCGGATCTCTGAACACGACGCCGAGCTCTCGCTGCCCTACATGCTTCGTCGTTACAGAGCGGCCGGCGTGGACCCGCTCCGCGAGCCGCTCCTCACGTACCCTGTTCTCCACTACCAGAACGGCGGGCTCGTGATCGACGCGAACGCCGAGACGACTCTCGAAGGCCTCTACGCCTGCGGCGAGATCGCCGGCGGGACGCATGGACGGAACCGGATGATGGGCAACAGCCTGCTCGAATGCATCGTGTTCGGAAGGAGGGCCGGACGTGCCGCAGCTGCTCGACACTGATCTCGACCGCGTCGTTGAGGATGCCGCCGCGCACCTCTACGTGTGGTCGTTGAAGGACATCCCGCAAGACCTCCGCGATGCGCTCGCCGAGGCGGCCGAGCGCGAGACATCGGTGCCGGGACAGCGCGTCCTCTCGACGATCCTGCGCAACGTCAACGTCGCGGACTCCGAGAAGAACCTCGTCTGCCAGGACACCGGCATCGCGGTGTACACGTGCCGCGTCGGCGAGCACTTCCCGCTACACCCCGCCCGGATCTACGCGGCCTTGAAGGAAGGCACCGCGCGCGCGACGCTCGAGCATCCGCTGCGCTCGAACGCCGTCCACACGCTCACGCGCGAGAACACCGGCCCGAATGTCGGGCACCGGCTCCCGATCGTCCACTGGGAGTTCATCCCCGACTGGGACGGGCTCGACGTGAAGTGCGTGCCGAAGGGCTCCGGCAGCGAGAACATGAGCTTCCTCAAGATGTGCGTCCCCGCCGACGGCGTGAAGGGGATCAAGCAGTTCGTGCTCGAGTCGATCGTCGGTGCCGGCGGCAAGCCGTGCCCGCCCGGCATCGTCGGCGTCGGGATCGGCGGCTCGGCCGACTACGCGATGTATCTCGCGAAGGAGGCGATCGCGCGGCCGATCGGGACGCGCAACGAGGATCCGCTCGTCGCGCAGCTCGAGGACGAGCTCTTCGGGCTGCTCAACGAGACGGGCATCGGGCCGATGGGCCTCGGCGGCGACGTCACCGTTCTCAACTGCCACATCGAGCACGCGGACACGCACATGACGCTCAATCCCGTGGCCGTCAACTACCAGTGCTGGGCCGCGCGGCGCGCGACAGCGCATATCGCCGCCGACGGCACGACCGACTTCGATCGGGAGGCGTGATGAAGAGCTGCGAATTGGCACACAATTGGCACGAAGTCGCGGCCGGCGGCGCCGTACAATCTCAATTGAGGGCGGCGGGATCGGCCCCCACCCAGGGTGGGGGTGTGGGCTGATGGCCACGCATGAAGTGACGTTCCCGATCACCGACGAGGCGGAGATCCTCAAGCTCCGCGCCGGCGACGAGGTCACGGTGCAGGGGCACATCATCGGCATCCGCGACCGCACGCAGATCCGGATCTTCGACCAGGGCGTCGAGCCGCCGATGGATCTGACCGGCGCGTTCCTCCTCCACACGGCGCCCGGCGTCCGCAAGCTCGGAACAGACGATGAAGGTCGCGGCAAGTACGAGAAGGTCTGCATCGGCACGACGACCTCCGCGCGCATGGTGCGCTTCACCGAGCCGCTCGGCGCGCAGTACGGCGTCCGGGCGATCTGCGGCAAGGGCGGTTTCCCCGACGTCGCGATCGAGCCGATGCAGAAGCTCGGCATGGTCTATTTCGCGATCGTCGGCGGCGCCGCTGCGCTCGAGACGACGCAGATCGAGGAGATCGAGGAAGTCGCGTGGGAGGAGCTCATGCCCGAGTGCCTCTGGAAGTTCCGCGTCAAGGACTTCGGCCCGCTCACCGTCGGCATCGACGCGCACGGCAACTCGCTCTACCACGACGTCCAGAGCGCGGCCCAGGACAAGCTGAAGGAGCTCTTTGCTCGTCTCTAAGCCCCACACCGGCCTGACGCACGTGCTCGACAAGGGCCTCGGCCCGCGCGGCTGGGAGGACGTCCTCGAGATGGCGGGCGACTACATCTCGATCGTCAAGCTCGGCTGGGGAACCGCGTACGTCACGCGGAACCTCGAGCGGAAGCTCGCCGTGCTGCGCGAGAAGCCCGTCGTCATCGGCGGCACCTTCTTCGAGGCGGTCTACGCGGCCGGCGACCTCGACGAGTACAAGCGCTGGCTCCAGGGACACGGCCTCACGCACGTCGAGATCTCCGACGGCACGGTCGACATCCCGCGCGAGCGGAAGCTCGAGCTCGTCGCCGACTTCGCACGCGACTTCACCGTCCTCTCGGAGGTCGGCTCGAAGGACTCGTCCGTCGAGCACACCACCGAGGAGTGGATCACGTGGCTCAACGAGGATCTCGCGGCCGGCGCGTGGAAGGTCGTGACGGAGGCGCGCGAGGGCGGCACGGCCGGAATCTTCGACTCCTCGGGCGGCATGCGCACCGAGCTCATCGGCGAGATCGCGCTCGCCGTCGGCCCGGCGAACGTCATCTTCGAGGCGCCGTCGAAGGCCGCGCAGGCGTGGTTCGTGAAGCAGTTCGGCCCGTCGGTCAACCTCGGCAACATCCCGCCGGAAGAGGTCATTCCCCTCGAGACCCTCCGCCTCGGCCTCCGCGGCGACACGCTGAAGGAGGTGCTCCTGAGTGGCGATGACGCTGCAACTCCCGTCTGACGTCGAGACGTGGACGGCCGAGCGCGTCGTCGCGTACGCGCTCGAGCAGTTCCCGGGCCGCGTCGCGCTCGCGTGCTCGTTCCAGAAGGAGGAGACCGTC
>DASXLJ010000007.1:0-24096 GCA_036496305.1 Gaiellaceae bacterium
TATCTATAACACTAGATATATGGCGTTGATCGAATTCCACCTCGACTCGCGCTCAGGCGTGCCGACGTATCTCCAGCTCGTGCAGCAGGTGCGCCACGCCGTCCAGCTCGGGATCCTGCGGCCCGGCGACCAGCTGCCGACCGTGAAGGAAGTCGTCTCCGGGCTCGCCATCAATCCGAACACGGTGCTCAAGGCGTACGGGACGCTCGAGACCGACGGGATCGCCGAAGGGCGCCGCGGGCAGGGGACGTTCATCAAGACGTCGGCGCCGTCGCCGCTCGGCGACGACGTCGTCAAGCTGCGCCGGTCGCTGCGCGACTGGTTCGGACGGGCGCGCGGCGCTGGGCTCGACGACCAGGCCATCGACGCGCTCTTGTCCGAGCAGCGCGGCTCGGGCTCCGTGAAGAGGGTCGCGTGACCGCCGCGCTCGAGACGCATGGGCTTGGCCGGCGCTACGGCTCGCAGTGGGCGCTGCGCGACTGCTCGCTCGAGATTCCGCGGGGTTCGGTCACCGCGCTCGTCGGTCCGAACGGCGCGGGCAAGACGACGTTGCTGCGGATGGCCGTGGGACTCACACGTCCGAGCGAAGGCTCCGTCCGGGTTCTCGGCTTCGACCCCCAGGCCGACGCCGCCGAGGCGCTGCCACGGGTTGGATTTCTCGCGCAGGAGCACCCGCTGTACGGCGGCTTCTCGGTGGCAGAGATGGTTCGCGTGGGTCGCGAGCTCAATCCAGGCTGGGACGACGGCTTCGCGCGCGCACGCATCGCCGAACTCGGGCTCCCGCTGAAGAAGAAGGTGCGGAAGCTCTCCGGCGGGCAGCGCGCTCAGGTCGCGCTCACGCTTGCGCTCGCAAAGCGGCCCGATGTGCTCTTCCTCGACGAACCGGTCGCGTCGCTCGATCCGCTCGCGCGCCGCGAGTTCATGCAGACGGTGCTCGAGGCGGTCGCGGAGCGCGAGCTGACGATTGTGCTCTCGTCCCACATCCTCGCCGAGCTCGAGCGGGTCTGCGATCACCTCGTCATCCTCGCGGTCGGCCGCACGCAGCTCGTCGGCGCGATCGACGAGATCGTCGCCTCGCACCGGCTGCTGACCGGTCCGCGCGCCGAGGCGGACGAGATAGCGCGGACGCACGAGGTCGTACGCGAAAGCCACACCGAACGGCAGACGTCACTTCTCGTACGCGCGAACGGCCATGTCTACGACAGCCACTGGACGGTGCATGACCTCGGCCTCGAGGAGATCGTCCTCGCCTATCTCGGCCACGGCGGCGTGCCGCGACGCGAGGCGGTTGCGTCGTGACCTGGGTCAGCTGGCGTCTGCAACGGACGGAGACGATCGTCACGCTCGGAATGCTGGCGCTCCTGGCTGCCTTCCTCGTGCCGACAGGGCTCAACATGTGGGACGCCTACCACCACGATGGGCTTGCCAGGTGTCTCGCGCTTCAGCAGAGCCCGGGGTGCATGGGCAAGGTCGGCAACTTCCGGTTCCACTTCCAGACGCTCAGCGACAACGCGACATGGTTCACGCTCGTTCCTGGACTGCTTGGCGTCCTGCTCGCAGCCCCGTTCGTCACGGACCTCGAGAGCGGTACGTACCGGCTCGCGTGGACGCAGAGCGTCACTCGGCGGCAGTGGCTCCTCGGCAAGCTGGGCCTTCCGGTATTGACCGCTCTCGCCGCGAGCGGGGTTTTGATCCTGCTCTTCACCTGGTGGCGCGGCCCGTTCGCCCATCTGGACGGCCGCCTCGACCACAGCGTCTACGACATGACGGGGACGGTGGTGATCGGGTACACGCTCTTCGCGCTCGGCCTCGCGCTCGCGCTCGGCGTGCTGTGGCGTCGGGTCGCGGCTTCGCTGATCGTGGCGTTCGTGGGTTACTTCGCCGTGCGCTTGATGGTCGACTACAAGGTCCGGGCGCATCTCGTGGCTCCGGCGCGGACCGCGTGGCATGGCGTTCAACAGCCTCGGTCGCTCCAGAACGCCGACGTCATGAGCATCGTGGGGACGCTTCACGGTCACACGATCCTTTCGGGCGGGGACTTCACCGGCGGCGCCGTGAAGATGGTCGCGCCAGGGATGCGTCATGCGTTCTTCCAGGCCGTGTACCAGCCGCAAAGCCATTTCTGGCCCATGCAGCTCACGGAGACAGCGCTCTTCGCCGGCGTTGCGCTTCTCCTCGTTGCCTTCGCCGCCTGGCGGGTGCTCCGCGCCGAGTAGCGGGCATAATCGGCGTATGGCCGAAGACTTCATGCCCCTGGAGGGATGGGACCACCTCGAGTTCTGGGTCGGGAACGCAAAGCAGGCCGCCTACTTCTACGAGCACGCGATGGGCTTCACGCGCACGGCGTACGCGGGGCCGGAGACCGGCGTCCGCGACCGCGCGTCGTACGTCCTCGAGCAGGGCGACATCCGCTTCGTCGTCACGACGGCGCTGCGCGAGGAGCACGAGATCACGCGCCACCTCGCGAAGCACGGCGACGGCGTCAAGAACATCGCGCTCACCGTCCCCGACGCGACGCAGGCGTACCGCGAGGCCGTCTCGCGCGGCGCGCGCTCGGTCGCCGAGCCGGAGACGGTCGAGGACGAGTTCGGGAAACTCGAGCGCTCGGCGATCGCGACGTACGGCGACACGATCCACACGTTCGTCAACCGCAAGGACTACGCCGGCCCGTTCCTGCCCGGCTTCGTGTCGCTGTCCGAGAACGGCCGCCGGGACCCGGGCGTCGGCCTGCTCCGGCTCGACCACCTCGTCGGCAACGTCGAGCTCGGGAAGATGGACTACTGGGTCGAGTTCTACGAGACGGTGTTCGGGATGACGAACATCCTCCACTTCGGCGACGACCAGATCCAGACGGAGTACTCGGCGCTCATGTCGAAGGTCATGTCGAGCGGCAACGGGAAGATCAAGTTCCCGATCAACGAGCCGGCCGAGGGCAAGCGCAAGAGCCAGATCGAGGAGTACGTCGAGTTCTACGGCGGCGCCGGCGTGCAGCACATCGCGCTCGCGTCGACCGACATCGTCAAGACGGTGACCGAGATGAAGGAGCGCGGCTTCCAGTTCCTCGACACGCCCGACTCGTACTACGAAGAGGCGCCCGACCGCGTCGGCGAGATCGCCGAGGACTTCGAGGTGCTCCAGCAGCACAAGATCCTCGTCGACCGCGACGAGGACGGCTATCTCCTGCAGATCTTCACGAAGACGGCGCAGGATCGGCCGACGGTGTTCTTCGAGGTGATCGAGCGGCACGGAGCGACGACCTTCGGCGAGGGCAACTTCAAGGCCCTCTTCGAGGCGATCGAGCGCGAGCAGGCGCTCCGCGGGAACCTCTAGGAGCGACGCGCGTTGTTCGACGACGCGAGGGCGGCGAGCCGGCAGGCGCGCGCCTTGCGCCGCGTCGGGCACCGTCCGTTCCCGCTGCCGCAGAGTCGCTGGACGCTTGGGCAGACGTGGGAGCACTACTTCTGGGCGCACTGGCGCGTCGACGCCGACGAGCTGCGTGCCGCCGTGCCGGACGAGCTCGAGATCGAGGAGTTCGACGGCAGCGCGTGGCTCGGGATGACGTTCTTCCGCGTGCGCGCGTTGCGCCCGCGCGGCGGGTTCCCGGTGCCTGGCATCTCGACGTTCCTCCAGCTCAACATCCGCACGTACGTCCGCGGCCCGGACGGGCTCTCCGGCGTGTGGTTCTTCACGATCGACGCGTCGAGCCGTCTCGCCGCCCTCGGCGTGCGCCGCGTCTACCACGTCCCCGCCTTCCACGCGCGGATGGCGCTGGACTTCGACGGCGAGTGGCAGGAGGCGGAGTGCGCGCGGATCGCGGAGGCAGGACGTGTCTTCGCCGCCCGCTACCGCGCCGCGGGCGACGGCTTCCACGCGGAGCCGGATTCGCTCGAGTGGTTCCTGACGGAGCGCTACCGCCTGTTCGCGCGCGACTCGCTGCGGGCCGAGATGCACCACGACCGGTGGCTGCTCTGTCCCGCCGAGGCCGAGTTCGACCTCACGTCGATCTCTCCGGTCGAGCTCTCCGGTGAGCCGCTCTGCCATCTGTCGTTCCGGCAGGACGCGCTCATCTGGCCGCCCGAGCCGGTCAGCTGATGCTCGAGGCCGCCGCGAGGCAGGCGCGCTCGGTCGACGAGACCGCGCATCGGCCGTATCCGCTCCCGTCCAACCGCTGGACGATGGGACAGACGTGGGAGAGCCTTGTGTTCGTCCACTGGCCCGTCGACGCGGACGTAATGCGGCCGTTCCTCCCGCGCGAGCTCGAGATCGAGGAGTTCGACGGCAGCGCGTGGGTCGGGATCGTCCCGTTCCGGATCACGGGGCTGCGTGCGCGCGGGCTGCTCCCGATCCCGGGCGTGTCGGCGTTCAACGAGCTGAACGTCCGCACGTGCGTGCGGGCGGCGGACGGGAAGCCGGGAGTGTGGTTCTTCTCGCTCGACGCAACGAGCCGGCTTGCGGTTCAGGCAGCGCGATGGCGGTACCTGCTTCCGTACTTCGACGCGCGGATGGTCGTGGACGACGACGGCGAGCGGGTCGCGGTCGAGTGCGCCCGGCTCGGGGAGAGCGGCAGGCTCTTCTCCGGTGTCTTCCGCGCGACCGGCGAGGCGCGCGTGTCGCCGCCGGACTCGCGCGAGTACTTCCTCGTGGAGCGCTACTGCCTCTACGCCGAGGGCCGACACGCGCTCTGGCGCGCCGAGATCCACCACCCGGCGTGGGTGCTGAGCAAGGGGGAGGCGGAGATCGGCCTCAACTCGATCGCCCCGTTCCCCGTCTCCGGCGACGCGCTCTGTCACGTCGCGGAGCGCCAGGACGTCGTCGTCTGGCCGCTCGAGCCGGTCGCTTCCGTCTGACCGCGACTTAGGCTTCGCGGATGAGCCCGCAACGGCGCACCGCGCTCATCTCGATCTTCGCCGCGTGCGCGCTCATCGCGCTCAAGCTCGTGACGGGGCTTTTGACCCACAGCCTCGGCTTGGTCTCGGAGGCGATTCACTCCGGCACCGACCTCGTTGCGGCGATGCTCACGTTCTTCGCCGTCGGCGTTGCGGCGCAGCCCGCCGATCCGGGCCACCAGTACGGGCACGGGAAGGCGGAGCATCTCGCCTCGCTTGCCGAGGCGGCGTTTCTCCTCGTCGCGAGCGTGCTCATCATCCGGGGCGCGGTGCTGCGCCTCACCGACGCGCACCCGTCGACGGTGCACGCGACGTGGTGGTCGCTGCTCGTGATCGGCCTCGTGATCGCCGTCGACGTGGGGAGGACGGCCGCTTCGCGCCGGGCCGCGCGGGAGTACCACAGCGTCGCGCTCGCTTCGAACGCACTCCACTTCGCGAGCGATCTCGCGGGCTCGGTCGCCGTGCTCGTAGGTCTGCTCCTCGCGCGCGCCGGCGAGCCGAAAGGGGACGCCGTCGCGGCGCTGTTCGTCGCGGTTCTCGTCCTCGTCGCAGCCGTCCGCCTCATGCGCGAGAACGTCGGCGTGCTCATGGATCGCGCGCCGGTCGACGCCGAGGAGCGCGCTCGCGAGGCGATCGAGGCGATCGATCCTCCCGTCGAGCTGCGGCGCCTGCGCATGCGCCAGGCCGCGGGACGCCACTTCGCGGACGTCGTCATCGGTGTCTCGGCGGATGCGGCGATGCGCCAGGGTCACGCTGCGGCCGACAACGTCGAGCGTGCCGTGCAGGACGCTCTGCCCGGAGCCGACGTCGTCGTCCACGTCGAGCCCGAGGAGCCGGTCGGCGCGGTTCGCGAGCGCGCGCACGCGGCTGCGCTCGGCGTGCCGCGCGTGCGCGAAGTGCACAACGTCACCGCCGTTGCGCTTCCGACCGGCACCGAGCTCTCGCTCCACCTGAAGCTTCCGGCCGCCCTCTCGCTCGACGAGGCGCACGAGATCGCCGAGCAGGTCGAGCGCGCGATCCACGACGAGGTGCCCGAGGTCGTCTCCGTGCAGACGCACCTCGAGCCGCTCGCGGAGGAGTCGGAGGGGACGACGGTCGAGTCGCACGACGTCGCGGACGAGCACGAGTGCGTGATGCGCATCGTCCGCGAGGAGACGGGCGGCCCGCCGCGCGAGCTCCGCTTCCTCCACACCGACGAGGGGCTCGTCGCGTATCTCACGCTCGCCGTCGGCGGCGACACTTCGCTCGGCGAAGCCCACGCGCGGGCAAGCAAGATCGAGGAGCGTGTTCGCGCCGAGCGTCCCGAAATTGCCGATGTCATCGTTCACACGGAGCCGTAGAAGATGAAGCTATGCATGTTTTCCCCCGTCGAGATGGATCTCGAGCGCGGCTGGCCCGGGCGCGTCGACGGCGAGACGGTCATTCAGCTCGCGGCGCAGACGCTGCAGTCGTTCTTCACGGGCGGCGGCGACGCGCGCGAGCACGCGGTCTTCGCCCTCGACGACGTCGTCTTCCGCGCGCCCGTGCTCCATCCGCCGTCGGTGCGGATCTTCGACGGCGTCGACGACTTTCGCTTCGCGAACCCGGCCGCGATCGTCGGCGCCGATGCGGAAGTCGCGGTTCCCGACGCGGTCGCGATCGATCGAGTCGCGGCGGTGATCGGCCTCGACGGCGCGATCGGCGGGTTCACGCCGCTTGTCGAATGGACGGCGCCGCAGCTTCCCGGCGAGAAGTCCCGCGACTTCGCGCTCGCGCTCGGGCCGCTCGTCACGACGCCCGACGAGGAGACGCCGCCCGGCCACGACTGGGAGCAGCTCGTCGCGTACGCCGCGCAGAACACGCGCCTGTATCCGGGCGACCTCATCGCGGCGTGAAAGTCGCGGTCGTCGGCGCCGGGATCATGGGCGCCGCGACGGCGTGGCACCTCGCGCGCCGCGGCGCCGACGTCGTCGTCCACGAGCAGTTCGAGGAAGGGCACGCGCGCGGCTCGAGCCACGGGCGCTCGCGGATCTTCCGCGTTGCGTATCCCGAGCCCGAGTGGGTGCGCCTCGCGGAAGCGTCGTACGCCGGCTGGAAGGAGCTCGATCCCGAAGTGCTCGGCCTGTACGGGCTCGTCGAGATCGCGCCGGATGCATCGCACACGTCGGCTCGGGCGCTCGAGGAGTGCAACCTCCCGCATCGCTTCCTCGACGAGGAGGAGGCTCGAATCATCGGTGCCGCAATCCCGGCGGGTTGGACGGCGCTCCTCGTCAACGACGCCGGCATCGTCCACGCCGACGCCGCGCGGCGTGCCTTTCTCGACGACATCGACGTGCGGTACGGGTCGCGTGTCGACGACCTCGATGCGCTCGGCGCCGACGTGATCGTCGTGACCGCGGGCTCGTGGGTCGGCCGCTTCTTCGGCGACCTGCCGCTGAAGGTGACGCGCGAGACGGTTGCGTTCTTCCATCTCGACGGCGCGCCGACGCCGTCGATCGTCGAGCTCGGTGCTGAAGGAGAACACGTCATGTTCTCGCTCCACGATCCGGTGCACGGGTTGAAAGCGGGCGCGCACCACGCGGGCGTGGTCTCGGATCCGGACGAGCTCGGCGAGCCGGATGCGGCTCTCGTCGAGCGGATCACGACATGGGTCGCGGAGCGCCTCCCGAACGCCAACCCGGAGCCGGTCCTCGCCGAGACGTGTCTCTATACGACAACGCCGGACGAGCGCTTCATCCTCGAACGCCGCGGCCGGATCGTCATCGGCTCGGCGTGCTCGGGCCACGGATTCAAGTTCGCCCCCGAGGTCGGCAAGCGCCTGGCTGCTTTGGCTCTCGGCGAGTAAGGAACGCCGCTCGAGTCCGGTGGCAGCCACCGTCAAGCATCGCAAACGAAACGCTCGCGGAACCGTCACAAATCCTCCACGATCCGCATGAACAAGCCGTGGATACGACGATACAAAGTCGTGAGGTGGCTGCCACCGGCCTTCGAACCCGCCCTCGGATAAGTTAGGGCCATGCCCTTCTACCAGCGTCTCGGCGAGGTTCCGCGTAAGCGGCACATCCAGTTCCGCGAGGACGGCAACCTCCTCACCGAGGAGGTCATGGGCCTCGAGGGGTTCACGGGGAACGAGTCGATCCTCTACCACCTCCAGTCGCCGTGCCGAGTCGCGAAGCTCGGCGGGTTCGAGCCATACCACCACGTCGAGTGGGTGCCCGAGCAGCACCACCATCTCCACCTGAAGACGTTCGACATCCCGGAGTACGGCGACGAGATCACCGGGCGCCAGGTCCTCATGTGGAACAACGACGTGGAGATCTCGCTCTGCCGCCCGGCGCAGCGGATGCACTACTTCTTCCGGAACGGCGAGGGCGACGAGGTGATCTTCGTCCACCAGGGCTCGGGAACGCTCGAGACGATCTTCGGCGATCTGCCGTACAAGGAGGGCGACTACATCGTCATCCCGCGCGGCACGACGTACCGTTTTGCCCCGTCCGGGGCACAGCGCTACCTCGTCTTCGAGACGCCGGGCCTCATCGAGATCCCGCGCCGCTACCGCAACGCGTACGGCCAGATCCTCGAAGGCGCGCCGTACTACACGCGCGACATCCACCCGCCGACCGAGCTGCGCACCGTCCGCGAGTCGGGCGAGTTCCCCGTCAAGGTGCGCGTGCGCGGCGGCTTCCAGACGTACGTCCTCGACTACCACCCGTTCGACGTCGTCGGCTGGGACGGGTACCTCTTCCCGTGGACGTTCTCGATCCACGACTTCGAGCCGATCACCGGCCGGATCCATCAGCCGCCGCCGTCGCACCAGACGTTCGCCGGCCCGAACTTCGTGATCTGCTCGTTCTGCCCGCGCAAGCTCGACTTCGACCCGGAAGCGGTGCCGATCCCGTACCACCACTCGAATCTCCAGTCGGAGGAGATGATCTATTACGTCTCCGGCCAGTTCGGCTCGCGGAAGGGCGTCGAGGTCGGCTCGATCACGCTCCATCCGTCCGGCCTGCCGCACGGCCCGCAGCCGGGCCTCGCGGAGAAGTCGATCGGCACGCACGAGACGCACGAGCTCGCGGTCATGTGCGACACGTTCAACCCGCTGCGGTTGACGAAGTTCGCCGAGGCGCTCGACGACGGGAAGTACTGGCGCTCGTGGTACGACAACGCGGAGTCGGACGACAACGACGACGCGTCCGGCGCCGGGCTTACGTCACACCTCTAGGGCGCGATTCCTGGAGTACCTTGCCGTCATGCGCGGCTACCTCAAGATGTGGCGCACGAACCTCGCCGTGCTGGTCGCGTTTCTACTGCTCGGCGTGGGAATCGTTCTCCTCTTCCACTACCGCATCGAACACAAGAACACCTGCGTCAGTAAGTACTGCCTTTTGCAGCCCCATCGTTAGCTGCGCCTGTCGGTCTAAGGTGGAACCGTGATCCGGGCGGCGACAACCGACGACCGCGCGCTCATCAAGGAGCTGCGCGCGGAGTTCGAGGCGGAGGTGCCGTTCGAGCTCTGGGACGATGACGACGCGGACTACGAGTGGACGCATGTCCTGCTCGCCGACGACGTCGGCTTTGCGGCGCTCGACAAGAAGAGCGACAAGGCGTGGCTCCTCGACATCCTCTACGTCCGGCCGGCTGCGCGCGGGTCGGGGGTCGGGCTCGAGCTCATCCGCGCGGCGGCGGAGTACGTCCAGAGCCAGGGAGCCGAGACGCTCGCGCTCGAGGTGCTCGAGTCCAACGCGGACGCGCGGCGGCTGTACGACCGGCTCGGCTTCGCCACGATCGAGCGAACGCTCGCCGCGCCGGTCGCGGGACTCGTTGCGGGCGCGGCGGGTGGCCCGACGTTCGGCTTCGTCCACGTCCAGAACGACGACGTCGACAAGGTGAAGCACGACGCGACGAAGGTCTTGCGGCGCGAGCCCGAGCTGCTGGCGGACGGCAACGGCTGGACGCGCGTTGCCGCCGAGTCGGACGAGCTCCGGAACCTCGCGCGCGAGCTCTCCTTCATGAACGGCGTCTCGGTCGCGCTCAGCCTCGAAGACGGCACGGTCGTCCGTTACGTCCTGTTCGACAACGGCTCGATGGTCGACGAGTACCTCTCCGTGCCGGAGTACTTCGGCGAGATTCCGCCCGGCGACGTCTACGCGCTCGGCTCGAACCCGACGGTCGTCGCGCGGCTTACGAACGCCGACCCGGCGCGCGTGCGGGCGGTTGCGCGCACCGCTTCCTCGCCGGCCGATCTGCCGCCGGCGCAGGAGCTGTACGAGCAGATCGCGGACGTCTTCGGCGTCCAGCCGTGACGCTCAGGTTGTACGACGCACCGCGCTGCCCGTACTGCGCGCGCGTTCGCATCGCCCTCGCGGAGAAGGGCGTCGAGTTCGAGACCGTCGTGGTCGACCTCAAGAACCGTCCCGCGTGGATCTACGAGAAGAACCCGACGGGGCGCGTGCCCGTGATCGAGGAGGACGACGATCGCCCGCTCCCCGAGTCCGCGGTGATCATGGAGTTCCTCAACGAGCGCTATCCCGAGCCTGCGCTGCTTCCCGCCGATCCCGCCGACCGCGCCCAGGTGCGCTGCCTGATCTTCCGCGACGACGAGTTCACCGATCCGTACTACGCGTTCCGGCGCGGCGAGGGTTTCGAGGAGTTCGACAAGCAGCTGCGCCGGTTCGACGCGATGCTCGCCGAGCAGCCGTACCTCGGCGGCGCGGAGTACTCGTACGCCGACATCGCGTTCGTCCCGTGGGTCTTGCGCGCGCGCGACATGCTCGGCGTCGACTTCGAGCCGTATCCCGCGCTTCGCGCGTGGCTCGCGCGCCTCGAGGAGCGTCCCGCGATCGCGGCCGAAGCCGGTATCGTCGCCGCGCTGTGAACTCGGTCGTCGACGCAGCCTGGCTCCAGGAGCACCTCGCGGACGAGGATCTCGTCGTCGGCGACGTCCGCGGCCCGAATGCGCACATGCGCGGCCACATCCCCGGCTCGCGGCCGCTCGTGCTCGGCTCGCCGCCGCCCGGCGCCGACGAGGCGACGGTGACGGCGCTCGCGCAGGAGATCGCGCTGCGGCTGCGGCGGCACGGGATCACCGGCCGCGAGCGGCTCGTCCTCGTCGATCGCGGCGACGGCGTCGGCGCGATGCCGGCGCTCCAGATGGCCGAGCTCGCCGGGCATCCGAACGTTGCCATTCTCCTCGGCGGCATGGCCGCGTGGGACGGCGAGCTCGCGGAGGGCGCGGTCGAGCTCGAGCCGGTGCGCGAGGCGGATCTCGAGCCGAACCCCGGCGCGATGCCGACGCGACAGGAGATCGCATCGCGGCTCGGAGACGAGTCGCTCGTCCTGCTCGACGTCCGCACGCCGGAGGAGTACACCGGCCGCGCCGGTGCTCCGTGCGATCCGCGCCAGGGACACATTCCCGGCGCGCGCCTTGTCGGCCTGGAGCAGCTCTTCGACGGCCCGGGCCAGCCGGCGTCTCCGGAGCGGGTCCGTGCCCTCGTCCGCCTGCCGGAAGGAGCCGAGGTCGTGGCCTACTGCCACTCCGGCTCGCGCTCTGCGCTCGCCGCGCTCGCGCTGCGTGCCGCGGGCTACAAGGCGCGGAACTATCCCGGCTCGTGGCACGAATGGAGCCGGCACGACGAGCTCCCGCTCGAGCGCTGATGTCGACCTCTGCTTCCCGCCGAGTGGGAACTTCGGCTGGCGCCGCGGTCGACGCCGGCGATCATCCCGAGCGGATGATGTGACTTCAAGGGCGTTAGACTCGACTTAGGCGATCAAAGCGAAAGGTGGTGAGCTCGATGGAGGACGATGGGAGTATGGGAGGGAAGTTCTGGCTGAAGCTGATCGGCACGATCCTCGCGGGAGGAGCGGTCCTGTTCATCGTCCTGATGATCCTCAGCCACGCGTTGTACAAGCGGGGGCTGTGGGGCGGATTGGCAGTCTTCTGCCTCGTCCTCATCGGCGTCGCCTGGTTCTACGACCGGCGTAACCAGAGGCGGCTCGACTGGGACACCGAGCATCCCGAGGAGAGGCTCCCGGAAACGCCGAGCGATCACCTGGAGCGCTTCTAGGCAGCGCGCGCGGCGCGGCCCTCGGCCGCACCGAGAAACGCGCCGCAGAGGCGCCGTCCGAGCTCGTTCCACGCACCGATTCGTTCGCGTGTCTCGCGCCGGAGTCCCTCGGGATCCGGCGGGAGGTCGCTCTTGTCCCCGAACCACCGCTCCAGCTGCGGCTCGGTGACTTCCGGGTGGAACTGGACTCCCCAGCACGCATCGCCTAGGCGAAAGCCCTGCAACGACGCGTCATTGCGCGCTAGCTCGACCGCGCCGTCGGGGAGTCCGTGGCCGTAGTGGTGCCACTCGAGCGCGTGGAAGCGTGCCGGCAACGAGGAGAGCACCGGATCGGCGGCGCCCTCGTGCGTGAGCTCGACCTCGTGCCAGCCGATCTCCGGCGCATCGAGCGGGCCGACCCACGCGCCGGCCGCGCGCGCGAGAAGCTGCGAGCCGAGGCAGATCCCGAGTGTCGGCACTCCGTCGTCGATCAACCGCTCGAGCCACGCGAGCTCGTCCTTCAGCCACGCGTGCCGATCCTCCTGGTCGGGATGGACCGCGCCGCCGAAGACAAGGAACGCGTCTGCGTCGGGCGGCTCTCCGCCAGACTCGAAGCTCCACTCCGAGAGGTGGTGCCCGGCGGCCGCAACGACCGGCGCGAAGAGCTCCGTCCGCGCGTCCCCGCCGTGCACGATCGACAGGACGTCCATCGCCTTGACTCTATGCGCCGCCGGTCGCCGCGATGTTGTTCACGTCGAGGAGGCGCCGCAGATCGCGTGCGTTGGTCGCCGCCTGCGAGACGCGGTTGAGGGGGTTGTCGGGATCCTCCGACGTCGCGTTGTTGTTGAAGAACGCGTACGCGTTCTCGGCCTGGCCCGCGAGCTCGCGCAGCGGCTCGACCCACTCGCCGAGTTCGTCCTCGGAGTAGAGGTAGTCGAACCGCTCGGCAGCCGAGCCGCCGCGCTTGTTCCAGGTGCCGAGGTTGCGGCCGTGAAAGCGGACGTATGCGGTCGGCGCGGTCGTTGCGACGACGGTCGGGACCAGGTTTTTCGCCGTGTCCGAGCGCGGCGCGTCAACGGTCACGTACGCGGCGCCGATCCGCTCGAGGAACGCGAGGCTCGCGGCGCGGTTCTCGTCGTCGAGCCACGATCGGTGCCGGAACTCGACGAGCATCTCGTAGCCTGCGAGCTGCTCGCGCGCCCACTCGAGATAGTCGAGCGACGCGTCCTTGTAGACGACGTACGGCGGCAGCTGCATGAGGATCCCGCCGAGCTTGCCCTCGCGCCGCAGCGGTTCGAGCGCCTCGAGGAAGAGCCGGAAGACCTCGCCGCGGAGCTCGCGCGGAGGCCGGTCGACGCGGCCGCGCTCGTCCACCGGCATCTCGTCGCGGAGCTCGGGCGGCAGCACCTCGACTTTCACCGGATGGCGCGTCATGAGGCCGAACGCCTTGATGTGCATGACGAAGTTCTCCGGCGTCCGCTCGGCCCAGCCCTGCACCATCGACTCGCTCGGGAGCCGGTAGAACGTCGAGTCCACCTCGAGGGTGTCGAAGTGCTCCGCGTACCACGCAAGGCGCTCCTTTGCAGGGAGTTTCGGCGGATAGAACCACTTCGAGAGCGCCTCGTCGGCCCACGAGCACGTTCCGATCCGGACCGGCGTGGCCACTAGTGGGAGACGGCGCGCGCGAGGACGGACAGTCGCAGCGTCATGCGGCCGACTGCGATGGTCCCGCCCGCGGCTCCGCCGAACGTCGAGTCGTGGCTGCTCAGCGTGACCGTGAGCTTTTGCCCGCGCGGCAGGAGTCGCATCTCGTTCAGGAGCGGGATCGTCAAGACACCTGCGCGCCCCTTCACCGCGGCGGCTCCTTCGGTCACCTCTTTCCCATCCGCAGTCGAGACAGTCGCGACGACCTGCCTCCACGACGCACCGGAGTAGCGGATCGTGACGCTGCCGCGACCGAAGGTCTCGAGCGGCCCTCCTGGCAGCCACACGCTGCGCGTCAGTGCGCTGCCCGGGAGGTTGACGGTGACGGCGCGGCTCGGTGGGAGCTTCACGTACTTCGTCGTCGCGGTGTCCGGCTGCTCGTGCTGGATCTCGACGCCGCCACCGATCTTCGGTCCGCCGGCGAGGTAATGCTGGAGCCACGCGACGACGTCCGCCAACCGGTCCGCGTTCCAGCCGATGTCGAGGCGCTTCGGCCCGGCGAGCAGGCGGTATGCCGCTGTCGCCTGGCTCAGATCGAAGAAGAAGAAGCTGCGTTCTCCGACAATCAGCGTCGGGACCGTGAGCGAGTGCAGGCTCCCGCGGTGGGAACGTGCCGCGATGCCGGACGAGGTGTTCCAGGTCGTCGGGCCTTCTCCCGAGAGGAGATTGAACAGAGACACGTTGAGGACGCCCGTAGGCTCGAGCGCCCAGTGGAGGCTCGACCACGTGTCGGCGGGGACGATCGCCTTGAAAGGTACGCCCGCCGCCGCAGCGTTCCAGACCTCCGCGCCGCCGAGCTCCCACCCCTCGGCGCCGATCTCCGTGTCGGAGACCTCGGGCCGTGCGGCGAGCCAGTCGAAGATCGCTTGGGCGTCCTTGGCATCGTTCGGCCCGGCGAGGTCGAACGCGCCCCCGGACGACCCCGTGCCCCGCTCGGCACACGAGACCGACGCAAAGCCGGCAGTGGCGAAGCTGTCGCCGTCGATGGGCGGCACGGCTCCGAGCCCGGGAAAGAGGACGAGTCCCGGCCAGCCGCCGTCGGGTGCGGTTCCGGCGGGGAGGACGAACTCGCACGCGAGTTGGACGCCGCCCGCGCCGGTGATCGTGACGTTCTCCGTCGTCGGTCCGCCGGCCCGCGCGGCCGCGGGGACTCCCGTGCAGAGGAGCGCGGCGATGCATAGAGCGATAGCCGTACGCACCATGACCCCAACGTATCGCCCGTTTACGATGGCTGCCATGGATGCGCGGGCGGTTGGGGTGTTCGACTCGGGAGTGGGCGGCCTGACCGTCCTCCACGAGTGCCTCGTGACGATGCCGAACGAGGACTTCGTCTTCCTCGGCGACCACGCGCGGCTTCCGTACGGCCCGCGCCCGCTCGAGGAGATCCGCCGCTTCTCGCGCGAGATCGCGTCGTACCTTGCGCAGCAGGACGTCAAGCTCATCGTCGTCGCGTGCAACAGCGCCACGTCTGCCGCGCTTCCGCAACTGCAGGAGGAGCTCGCGGTGCCGATCGTCGGCGTGATCACGCCCGAGGCCCACGCTGCGGTGCAGGCGACGCGCAACCGCCGCGTCGGGCTGCTCGCGACTGCGGCGACCGTCGAGGCGGGACGCTATGCGCGGCTGATCTCCGATCTCGACGCGGGCGTCGCGTTCTATCCCGTCGCGTGCCCGCGGCTCGTGCCGCTCATCGAGGGCGACGACCCGTACGGCGAGGAGACGGAGGCCGCCGTGCGCGAGTATGCGGCGCCGCTCCAGGATGCCGGCGTCGACACGGTGATCCTCGGCTGCACGCATTATCCCCTGCTCAGCAAGATTTTCGAGCGCGTCTTCGGCCGCGACGTGACGCTCGTGTTCTCCGCGGAGGAGACCGCCCGCGAGGTTGCCGAGACGCTCGCGCGCAAGGGCCAAGAGAACGAGCGCGACCGCGTCGGCGAGTACCGCTTCCTCACGACCGGCGATCCCGAGGCGTTCCGCGAGCTCGGCCGGCGCTTTCTCCAACTGCCCGTGAAAGACGTCGACCATGTGACCGTCGCAACCCTGGAAGGAGCTGCTGCATGAGCCGCAACGACGGCCGCAGGCCCGATCAACTTCGCCCGATCTCGTTCGAGGTGGACTACCTCGAGAACCCACACGGCTCGGTCGTCATCTCCGCCGGCAAGACGAAAGTGCTCTGCACGGCCATGGTCGAAGAGGACATCCCGCGCTGGCTCCGTGGGCAGGGACGCGGCTGGATGACGGCTGAGTACTCGCTCCTGCCGGCATCGACGGGCGATCGCGTTCAGCGCGAGGCGTCACGCGGCAAGCAGCAGGGTCGCACGGTCGAGATCCAGCGGCTCATCGGCCGCGCGCTTCGTGCGGTCGTCGACTTCGAGGCGCTCGGGGAACGGACGCTCTGGCTCGACTGCGACGTCCTCCAGGCCGACGGCGGCACGCGCTGCGCTGCGATCTGCGGCGCGTACGTCGCAGCACAGCGGGCGCTCGACAAGTTCGGCCTCTCGAAGGCGTTCCGCGACTCGGTCGCCGCCGTCTCGGTCGGCGTCGTCGACGGCATCCCGCTCCTCGACCTCGACTACTCCGAGGACTCGAGCGCCGACACCGACATGAACGTCGTGATGACGGGCGACGGCCGCCTCGTCGAGGTGCAGGCGACCGCCGAGCGCGACCCGTTCGCGCGCGCGACGCTCGACGAGCTGCTTGGTCTCGCCGAGTCCGGGATCGCGCGAATCGCGGAGCTGCAGGCAGAGGCCGTCGCGACGCCGCTGCCGTGAAAGCCGTCCTCTGCTCGCGGAACGCGCACAAGGCGCGCGAGCTCGAGGCGCTTCTCCCCGGCTGGACGATCGCGCCGCTCAACCGCGACGACTATCCCGAGGAGACGGGCGCGACGTACTACGACAACGCGCGGATCAAGGCGGATTTCGGCCGCGCGCACTCCACCGGCTGGGTGCTGGCGGAAGACTCCGGCATCGAGGTCGAGGCGCTCGGCGGCCGTCCCGGCGTGCACTCGGCGCGGTACGCACCGGAGGGCGCGCCGGCGATCGCGAAGCTCCTCTGCGAGCTCGGCCACGCGTCCGAGCGCGGCGCCCGCTACGTGTCCGAGCTCGTCCTGCTCGCGCCCGACGGAACCGAGTACCGCGGCACCGGCGCCCTCGACGGACGAATCGCAGCGCAGCCGGGCGGGACGGAGGGCTTCGGCTACGACCCGGTCTTCGTCCCGTCGGGAGAAGACCGCACGGTCGCGGAGCTCGGCAACGGCTGGAAGGTGCTCAACTCCCACCGGGCACGGGCGGCGCAGGCGCTTCTGCGCGCGCTCGCCGGCGCTCCCGCGACCACCAGTTGACCTCGCCGCCGAAGATGATGAGGTTCGCCATCACGTAGAGCCAGATGAGGAGAATCGCAGGCCCGCCGAGCGTCTTCAGGGTGACGTTGACGTCGGCGTAACGGAGTACGAGCGGCAGCACCTGGAACGATGCCTCGAGCGCAAACGCGGCGAGGGCTGCACCCGGGAGCGCCTCGAGCCAACTCACCTTCGTATTCGGCAGCCAGCGGTACACGGCGAGGAGGAAGAGGAAGACGCCGACGAGCGACGCGCCGGCCGAGAGGAGGTACGCAAGGACGGGATTGTTGTGGAAGCCGAGGTTGTGCTTGAGCGCGTCGACCCCGATGGCGCCGAGCACGAGGCTGACGAAGAGTGTGACGAGCACGCTCGCCATCAATGCAGCGGCGAGCCCCTTCCCGTGGACGAAGCGGCGGTTCGGTAGTCCGTAGACGATGTTGAGCGCCGACTCGAGCGCGCTGAAGAGGGAGGTCGACGACCAGAGGAGGCCGACGACTCCGATGATCCCGAGCGCGGTGGCGTTGCCCTGCACCTTGCGGATAAGGGTGATGATGCTGCCGAGCGATGTCCCCGGGAAGGCGCGCTTCAACTCGAGGACGAAGAAGTCGTTCGCGTCGGCGCGGTGCGCGAGGCCGAGGAGCGACAGCGCGATGAACACGACGGGCACGAAGGAGAGCAGCGCGAAGTACGCGACCATCGCGGCGAGGTGCGTGCCGCGGTCGGCGAAGAACTTTCTCGTGAGTTGGCCGAACCCCATGCGCGGAGTCTGCACCTTGGCCCTGCTAGCGTCGCGTCCGTGGAGACGGCTCGAGCCCTGGCGGATCTCCTTGTCGCCTCGCCGCACGTGGAGGCGGCGACGGTGTTCGACCATCACAACGAGCCGCTCGGCTCGGTCGGTGTCTCGGATTCGGGCGCCGCGGCGGCAGTGCGCGCGGGCAGAACGCTCCTCGAGGATGCCGGTGGTCTGCGCGGTGTAGGGGAGGCGACGCAAGTCCATGCCTCGCTCGACGGCGGCGACGTCTTCGTCGTCGGGAAGCAGGGCGGTCCGGCGATCCTCGCGGTCACCGCCGAGTACCAGCCGGCCGGGCTCGTGTTCCACGATCTCAAGCGCTGTCTCGCCGCAGTTGTCGAGGAGCCGGAATGAGACGCAGTGCGCTCGTGCTCGCCGGCTTCGTCGGCGGAGGAATCGCGGCCGGCGCCGCATACGAGCGGCTGCGCGCGAAGCGCCGCGACCGGCTCGACGTCTACTTCGACGACGGTTCCTTCGTGACGTACGTCGAGGGATCGACCGAGGCCGACGAGCTCCTTCCCCTCGCGCGACAGGTACTTGCGGCGGTGCATGCATGAACGACGACGAGCTGCGCGCCGCGCTCGTCGAAGCCGCGTACCTCGAAGGAGATTTCGTCCTCCGCTCGGGCAAGCGGTCGTCCTTCTACTTCGACAAGTACCGCTTCGAGACACGTCCCGACCTGCTCGCGCCGATCGGCGAGCGGATCGCCGCGATCGTCGCCGAGCACGAGCCCGACGCCGTGCGACTCGCCGCGCCGGTGCTCGGCGGCGTCGTGCTCGCGGCGTCTGCGGCGCTCGTCTCCGGCCTTCCGTTCCTCATGATCCGCGACGCCGCGAAGGAGTACGGAACGGCGAACCGCATCGAAGGCCCGTTCGAGGCGGGGGAGCTCGTGTGTTTCGTCGAGGACGTCGTCACGTCGGGCGGAGCGCTCCTCGAGACGATCGGCGCGGCCCGCGACGCGGGTCTCGTCGTGCGCACAGCGGTGTGCGTCGTCGACCGCGAGGAGGGCGGCGCGGACGCTCTTGCGCGCCAAGGGGTGCGGCTCCGTCCGCTCTATCGGGCAGGATCCCTGCTGCAGGAACAGAACAAGCCGCATGGTTGAGCGGCAAACGCTTACGTTGTAGGGTCTTCAAGCCTGCAAGCGATCAAAGACTGGAGGAGAGAGTGACGAAGCAGGATTTCGTTTCCGAGGTGGCCAATCGGTCAGGTCTCACGAACAAGGACGCCGGTAGGGCCGTCGACGCGTTCCTCGAGACCGTCACCGACACGCTGAAGGGTGGCGGCGACGTGGTGTTCACGGGTTTCGGGAAGTTCTCGACCGCACATCGCGCCGCGCGCATGGGCGTCAACCCGCGCAACCCGAGCGAGAAGGTGCATATCGCGGCGGCGACCGTGCCGAAGTTCTCGGCCGGTAGCCAGCTCAAGGCCGCGGTCAAGGGCGGCGGCTGATCTACCGCCGCTTTACGTCTCCTCCGAGGATCGAAGGGCCGCCGCAAGGCGGCCCTTCGCATTTAGGCTGAGCCGCGTGACGAGCTTCGCCGATCGGTTGGCCGCGGCTGTTGAGGAGAAGGGCGCGCCCCTTTGCGTCGGCATTGATCCGGATCCGGCGCTCATCCCGGCGA
The DNA here is from genome assembly GCA_036496305.1 of Gaiellaceae bacterium. Classification (GTDB taxonomy): domain Bacteria; phylum Actinomycetota; class Thermoleophilia; order Gaiellales; family Gaiellaceae; genus Palsa-739. The sequence continues at coordinate 19,359 of DASXLJ010000007.1, forward strand.
GTGTCGGGCTTACGGCGTTCTGTCGCGGCATCGTCGACGCCGTCTCGCCCGCAGCCGCTGTCGTCAAGCCGCAGACCGCGTTCTTCGAGGCGTACGGAGCCGACGGCTGGGCAGCGCTGCGCGACCTCTGCGACTACGCGCGGGCGGCGGGTCTCCTCGTCCTCGTCGACGGCAAGCGCGGAGACGTCCCCTCGACGATGCGCGCGTACGCCGCCGCGCTCGCGCCGCTCGCCGACGCCGTCACCGTCAACCCGTATCTCGGCGAGGACTCGCTCGAGCCGTTCCTCGCGCGCGACGGGCTCGGGATCTTCGCGATCGTCAAGACGTCGAATCCCGGCAGCGCCGATCTCCAGGACGTCCCGCTCGAGGACGGCCGGCCGTTCTGGCATCACGTCGCCGAGCGTGTGGACGCGTGGGGGATCGAGGCCGTCGTCGGCGCAACGCATCCCGACGTGCTTGCCGATGCGCGCGCGCTCATGCCGAGCGCGGTTTTGCTCCTGCCCGGCGTCGGCGCGCAGGGCGGTCGCCTCGCGGATCTCGCGCCGGCGTTCTCGGCCAACCCGGCGAACGCGCTTCCGTCCGCATCGCGCTCGGTCATCTACGCCGACGATCCCGCGGCCGCGGCGGCGGACCTGTCGGAGCAGCTGCGGGCGGTACTCTCTCTTACGGCTTGATCGTCACGGTCACTCTCAATGCGGCAGTCGATCGGACGCTGACCGTCCCGAACTTCCAGTTCGGCCACCGGCATCGCGCGAGCATCAGCCTCACCGGCGCCGGCGGGAAAGGGATCAACGTCGCGCGCGCGCTCAAGCGCCTCGAGACGCCGGTCATCGCGACGGGCTTCGCCGGCGGGCGCACCGGCGACTTCATCGTCGAAGACCTCGCGCTCGAAGGGATCCTCAACGACTTCGTCCGCATCTCCGACGAGTCGCGCACGTCGATCGCCGTCGCCGACCCGACGGCGGGCGCGCTGACCGAGGTGTACGAGTGGGGCCCGGCGATCCGGCCCGAGGAGCTCGACGTGCTCGCCGACAAGCTGCGCTATCTCGCGCGCTTCGCGACGTACTTCGTCTTCTGCGGATCGCTGCCGCGCGACGTCGACAACGACTTCTACGCCGAGATGATCCGCGACCTCACGCGCCGCGGCGCCCACTGCGTCCTCGACTGCGAAGGCGAGCCGCTGCGCGTCGGCGTCGAGGCCGAGCCGTTCCTCGTCTCTCCGAACCAGCAGGAGGCCGAGAGCCTCGTCGGCCAGGAGTTCACCGACGAGGAGGACTTCGTCATGGCTCTCGAGACGATCGCCGACCTTGGCGCGCGCAACGTCCTCATCACGCAGGAGACCGCGTGCTTCGCGTTCATCCGCGAGGAGCGGGAGGCGCGGCGGTTCCGTGCGTCGATCCCGCGCGTCGAGCCGATCGCGGCCGTCGGTTCGGGAGACGTTCTCCTCGGTGGCTACCTCTCCGAACGCTTCAACGGTGCCGCCGTCGCCGACGCGCTACGCACGGCGATCGGCTGCGCCGCCGCGTCGGTCGTCGAGCTCGGTGCCGGACGCTTCGACCCGAAGGAAGCGCAGCAGCTCGCCGCCGGCGTCGAGATCCACGAGCTCGATCCCGTCGCCGCGTAACGCAGTACCTCACTTGATCGTCAGCGCGCGGATGAGGCCGTACGTGCTGTGGTTCTCCGCCCAGACGAGCCGGCCCGCGTCGAGCGAGAGGCCGAGGTATGACGTGGCCGTCTTGCCGAGAGGATGCGAGTGGCGCGTCGCGAGCACGAGCGCGCGAAGGGTGCGGCCGAAGCGGTAAACGATGGACTGGTCGTTCGCGGCGATTGCGGTCGTCTGCACCGGCACGCCGATCCCGCCGAGCTTCTTGCCGGTTGCCGGATCGAACCACGACAGCCGCAGGAAATGCACATTCCGGGAGAGCACGGCGAGCACGTGGGTGGACAGGCTCACCGCGAGCGGAACGCCGACCGGCTTCGCCGTACTGACGAGCGCGCCGTTCGAGACATCGCGGACGCGGATGGGGGCGCCCGAGCTCGTCGCAGGGGATCCGTCCTTCGCAACGGTCGTCGCCGGGATCGACGCGATGCGGCCGTTCGAGACCGAGAGACCGAGCGCCGGACCGGCGTGGGAAAGCGCAGCTTTCTGGCCCGCGGTCACGAGGTGGATACCGCCGCCGGCGATCTTCTTCTTGCACGATCCGCCAGAGCCGCACGCGAGCGGATCGACGTACTCGACGTCGATCGCCGAGTACGCGAGCGTGCTTCCTCCGCCCGTGGTGCCGCCGAGCCACCAGCCTGTTCCGTCTCCGTGCGCGAGCCGGTCAACCTGGATCTCCTTCCCGCCTACCTGCGCGGTCATGACGAAGTCGGAGCGGCTCTCGTGCAGCGTCCACAGCGCGGCGTCTGCCGTGGCCGCGATTGCGAGGCGCGCGGTGCCGGCCGAGATGGCCCACCTGCACGTCATGCTCGAGGTCGGCGGCTGCGGGAGGATCTTCGTGCTTCCGTTGCCGTTCAGGTGAACCTCGTTGCATTTCTTGCTGTCACCGCCGAGCCACGCGACGAGGCCTCCGTCCTGCGCGAGAGCCTTCACCGGAGCCGGCGTCCGCACGAGCGTCGTGGGCTGTGGCGCGGCCGCCGACGCGATGCCGGCGATTGCGAGAAAGCCGACTGTGACGACCAGGGCGCGCATCGTCTGCACCGTAGCCACGCTGTGTTATGGCGTTGTCAAAATTGGGCGTATCCGGCGGGCTTGGTACCCTGGCCGTCCGTTGAGAGATCCCGCCGCAGCCGAGCCGAACGCCTCCGACGTTCAGCGGCTGCTGGAGCTCGACCGGAAGTTCGGGCAGGAGGGACTCACCTTCGACGACGTTCTCCTCGTCCCCGCGGAGTCGCACGTTCTCCCGGCCGACGTCTCCACGCGCGCCCGGCTGACGCGGACGATCGACGTCGAGATCCCGGTCGTCTCCGCGGCGATGGACACCGTCACCGAGGCGCGCCTCGCGATCGCGCTCGCGCGGCTCGGCGGCATCGGCATCCTCCATCGCAACCTCTCGATCGAGGAGCAGGTGGCGGAGGTCGACAAGGTCAAGCGCTCCGAGTCGGGGATGATCGTCGAGCCCGTCACGCTCCCGCCCGACGCGCTCGTGCGCGAGGCGGTCGAGCTGATGGCGCACTACAAGGTGTCCGGCGTCCCGATCACCGACGGCGCGGGCGTGCTCGTCGGAATTCTGACGAACCGCGATCTGCGCTTCGAGAACGACATCGACCAGCCCGTCTCCGCGCTGATGACCGCGCGCAACCTCGTCACCGCGCCGGTGGGCACGACGCTCGCAGAGGCGGAGGAAATCCTCCACCGCAACAAGATCGAGAAGCTGCCCGTCGTCGACGCCGACGGCAAGCTCCGCGGTCTCATCACGGTCAAGGACATCCAGAAGAAGATCGAGTACCCGCAGGCGACGAAGGACGAGCAGGGACGGCTGCGGGTCGGCGCCGCCGTCGGCACCGGCCCCGACGCGCTCGAGCGCGCGCAGGCGCTTGCCGCTGCCGGTGTGGACGTGCTCGTCGTCGACACGGCTCACGGCCACTCGATCGGCGTCATCGACATGGTTGCGCGGGTGCGTGGATCGGTCGACGTCGAGGTGATCGCGGGAAACATCGCGACCGCCGACGCCGCGCGCGCGTTGATCGACGCCGGGGCCGACGCGATCAAGGTCGGCATCGGCCCGGGCGGCATCTGCACCACTCGCGTCGTCGCAGGCGTGGGCGTTCCCCAGATCACGGCAGTCCATGAGGCAGCGTCCGTTGCGGCCGACGAGGGCATCCCTGTGATCGGCGACGGCGGTATCACGTCCTCCGGCGACATCGCGAAGGCGATCGGCGCGGGGGCGGATCTCGTGATGCTCGGCTCGATGCTCGCCGGCACCGACGAGGCTCCGGGCGAGGTGATCATCGCGCACGGCGAGCGCTTCAAGGAGTACCGGGGCATGGCGTCGCTCGGCGCGATGCGGCGCGGCTTCTCGAAGGACCGCTACTTCCAGGAGAACGTCGCCGAGGCCGAGAAGCTCATCCCCGAGGGGATCGAGGGGCGCGTCTCGTACAAGGGGCCGCTCGGCCCGGTCGTTCATCAGCTCGTCGGCGGACTGCGCCAGGCGATGGGCTACTGCGGCGCCGCGACGATCGCGGAGCTGAAGCGCGCGCGCTTCGTGCGCATTACGGGCGCAGGCCTGCGCGAGTCGCATCCGCACGACGTGACGATCACGAAGGAAGCGCCGAACTATCGCCGCTGAGGAAGCGCAAGTTCTTGCGTTCCCCGGCCCGGAGGACAGGCCGGTACTGGTCATTGATCTCGGGGGTCAGTACTCGCAGCTGATCGCGCGCCGCGTGCGCGAGTGCCGCGTCTACTCCGAGCTCGTCGGCCACACGATCACGCCCGAGGTGGTGCGCGCGCGCAACCCGTACGCGCTCGTGCTGAGCGGCGGGCCGGCGTCCGTCTATTCCGACGATGCGCCGCGGGTCGATCCCGCGCTGTTCGAGCTCGGCATCCCGGCGCTCGGCATCTGTTACGGCGCGCAACTGATGGCGCTCGAGCTCGGCGGCCGCGTCGACCGCACCGGCGTCTCGGAGTTCGGCCGCACCTCCATGGAGGTGACGGAGTCGGAGCTGCTCGCGGATACGCCGCCCGAGCAGACCGTCTGGATGTCCCACCGCGACACGGTGGTGGCCGCGCCCGAGGGAG
>DASXLJ010000008.1:0-11015 GCA_036496305.1 Gaiellaceae bacterium
CATGGTCGCGATCCCCGATCCAGAGACGTTCCGCGTCCTGCCCGACGGCAAGACCGGCCGGATGATCTGCGACGTCGTCACGCCCGACGGCGAGCCGTACGCCGGCGACCCGCGTTACGTCCTCCGCCGCGCACTCGAGCGGATGGAGTCGATGGGCTTCGACACGTTCAACGTCGGCCCGGAGGCGGAGTACTTCCTCTTCAAGGACGAGCACGGGACGGAGACGCTCGACGAGGGCGGCTACTTCGCGCAGACGACGATGGACGCCGCGACCGGCGTCCGCCGCGACACGATCCGTGCGCTCGAGTCGATGGGCATCCCCGTCGAGTACCACCACCACGAAGTCGGCCCGTCCCAGCACGAGATCGACATCCGCTACACGAACGCGCTCGACATGGCCGACTTCATGCTCACGTACCGGCTCGTCGTGAAGGAGGTCGCGAAGCAGCACGGCTACCACGCGACGTTCATGCCGAAGCCGCTGTTCGGGGAGAACGGCTCGGGGATGCACGTGCACATGTCGCTCTTCAACGGCGGAAACAACACGTTCTTCGACTCGGACGACAAGTGGCACCTCTCCGACACCGGCAAGGCGTTCATCGCGGGCCAGCTGAAGCACGCCCGCGAGATGTCGGCCGTGTTCGCGCAGTGGGTCAACTCGTACAAGCGGCTCGTGCCCGGGTACGAGGCGCCTGTGTATTTGGCGTGGTCGCAGCGGAATCGCTCGGCGCTCGTGCGGATCCCGCTCTACAAGCCCGGTTCGGAGCAGGCGACGCGCGCCGAGATCCGCTGTCCCGATCCGGCCTGCAATCCGTATTTGACGTTCGCGGCGCTGCTGCACGCGGGCCTCGAAGGGATCGAGAAGGGCTATGAGCTCGCGGATCCGATGGAGACGAATCTCTACCACCTCACGCCGGAGCAGCGGCAGGAGCGCGGCATCGTCTCGCTCCCGGAGACGCTCGGCGAGGCGACCACGGAGCTTGCCGGCTCGGAGCTCATGCGCAAGGCGCTCGGCCCGCACATCTTCGACCGCTACGTCGAGCTGAAGCGGAAGGAGTGGGACGAGTACCGCGTCCAGCTCACCGAGTGGGAGATGAAGAAGTACCTCGCAGTTCTGTAGGCCACTGACGCTTTCGGACACGTCCGGTGCCAGGCACCGGACGTGTCCGTTCGTGCCATGTCCGTCCGCTGTTGCTCCGATGCTTCCGGGGTGGGCGGACTTTCCTCCGCGCTCGTCGTTCTGATCTTCGTGGCCGGCGCCGCTGCGACGTGGGCCGCCGGGATCTTTCTGTCGAAGACGACCGACGCGCTCGATTCGCGGTGGGGCCTCGGCGACGACATCGGGGGACTCGTCTTCCTCTCGATCGCGGGCTCGCTGCCGGAGCTCGCGATCACGGTCTCCGCCGCGGCGTCGGGGAACCTCGGGCTCGCGGCGGGGAATCTCATCGGCGGCATCGCGATCCAGACGATGGTGCTGCTCATCTGCGACATCGCCGCAGGGCCGACGCGCCCGCTGACGTATCTCGTCGGACGGCTCACGCCGGTGCTCGAGGGGCTGCTCGTGATCATCCTCGTCGCCGGCGTCAACATGGGCTCGCTCCTCAAGACGTCGACCGCGATCGGAGGCGTCGTCAATCCCGCGTCGATCGGGATCGTCGTCGTCTGGCTCGTGGGCCTCTACATCGTCAACCGCGCGTCGAAGAACCCGCGCTGGAACGTCGAGATGCCGGGCAGCCGGCCCGGGCGCCGACGCCACGAGCGCAGACACCCCGATCAACCGCACCCGTTCGCGTCCTGGAGCACGGCGCGCGTCGCGGGTCTGTTCGGTGCCGCGTCGGTGGTGACGCTCGGCGCCGGCGTCCTCCTCGAGGAAAGCGGCAACGAGCTCGCCAGCCGGGCGGGAGTAAACGGTGTTGTCTTCGGCGCGACGGTGCTCGCGGCGGCGAGCGCGCTGCCCGAGATCTCGTCCGGAATCGCGGCCGTTGCGCTCGGCGACCACGCGCTCGCGATGGGCGACATCCTCGGCGGCAACGCGTTCCAGGTCTGCCTCTTCCTTGTCGCCGACCTCGTCGCCGGCCAGCCCGTCCTCCAATCCGCCGGGCCGCAGAACGCGTGGCTCGCCGCGCTCGGCATCGCTCTGACCGGGATCTACGGCTTCGGCGTGATCGTCCGGCCGAACCGCTGCCGCGCCCGACTCGGGCCCGACTCGATCCTCGCCCTCGTCGTCTTCGCGATCGGGATTGTCGGCCTGTTCTTCGTGCCGTCCGGCTAGCCGAGCCGCTTCGCATAGGCGACAAGCGTCATTAGCTCGTCGCCCGTCACGTCGTCGTAGACGTGACGGATAACGGGCGACCACGCCCAGATCACAACGCCGTCGCGGCACGTCCAGGCCGTCTGTGCGGTTCGTGTGTGGCTCGTGTACGTGACCCTTCCCCCGACCCGTATGAAGGTGTCATAGACGGGGTGGCCGTGGTACATCGGGAGAACTGGACACTTTTTCTTGACGGTGAAGAACAGTTCACGCGTGCCGGCGGCCGGTTGTCGGAAGGCGAGACGGTAATGCCCGCCGATGGGCGCAGCGGTGTATTGCGAGAACGCATAGCTGTCCGGCAGGCGCGTGGGAACGTACGCGGGCGCGCCGGTCGCCGCGATCTTCGCCTGCACCCAGCCGGGAACAGCAGGTGGCGTTCCTCCCGGCTTCCAGACCATGAGGACGACGATCACGAGCAGCAGCCCGAAGCTCGCGTAGCTCGCCCAGAGCGGGCCGCGGGCCGAGACGAGCGCGCGGAGCTCGTCGCTCGGCTCGTCTCCTTCGCGCGCGAGCTTCTCCGCGAGATGGCGCGCGCGCCGGGCCGTTCTCCCACCGTACGCGCCGAGCACCATCGCGGCGACCCAAAGGCCCAGCGCGGCCTGGATCCACGGCTGCGAGAAACCGAGCTCTTCGTGGTGCGCGAGCGCAATTCCGAAGACGAGCGTGAGCAGCGCCCCCGCCCCGACGAGCGCAGCGCCGTACGGCGCGAGCCGAAGGAACGCGTAGACCCGGCTCGGCCGCTGCTGCCGGATCGCCGCCAGCTGCAGCACGCCGACCACCGCGCCGCCGGCAAAGAAGCAGAACGCGCCGAGCAGGTGGAGGAAGAAGAAAAGGTTCGTCACAGCCGCGACTCCTACGATATTCCGGTGGACTCGAGCGAACGGCATCTGCGGCTGCTGACCGAGACGAGCGCGGCCGTCAACTCGACGCTCGATCTCGAGGAGGTGCTCCACCTCGTTGCGGACAAGGTCGCCGCGGCACTCGAGGCCGACGCGTGCTTCGTCTACCTCTACGACGAGGCTGCCGGCGAGCTCGTCCTGCGCGCGACGCGCGGCACGCCGCTCGACGAGATGACGCGCCGCCCGCGCCTTCGCGTCGGGGAAGGAATCACCGGCACCGCCGCCGCCGAGCGCCGACCGGTGGCGATCGCCGCCGAGGCGCATCTCGACCCGCGCTGGAAGGAGTTCCCGAATCTGCCGGAGTCGGAGTACGAGTCGATCCTCGCGGTACCGATCGTCGCTCGTGACCAGCTCGCGGGCGCGCTCAACGTCCGCACGCGCGAGCCGCGGGAGTTCGGGCAGGACGAGGTCGAGCTCCTCGAAGCGATCGCGAGCCAGGTCGCGCAGTCGATCGTCCACGCGAAGCTCTACGCCGACGCGCAGCGCCGCGTCGCCGAGCTCGAGGCGCTCGCGAAGATCTCCGAAGCGGTCTCCGAGTCGCTCTACCTCGAGGAGTCGCTCGAAGCGATCGTCAAGACGACGATGGACGCGGTGCAGGCGACCGGCGCCGCGCTCGTGCTCGAGGACGGGCGCATCGCGTGGCCTGAAGGTCGCGCCGGGAAGCATGCCGTCCGCACGAAGCTCCGCTGGAAGCGCCGCGAGATCGGCGAACTCGTCGCGGACAAGGACGTCCCGTTCACCGACGAGGAGCGCGCGCTGCTCGAGGCGATCGCGCACCATGCCGCCGTCGCGCTCGAGCACGGGCGCGCGGTGATGCGCGGCGTGCTCGCGCAAGAGATCCACCACCGCGTCAAGAACAACCTCCAGACCGTCGCCTCGCTCCTCCGCCTGCAGGCGAACGCCGACGGCGTCGACCCGCGCGAGGCGCTCGAGCACTCCGTCAACCGGATCCTCGCCATCGCCGCGGTGCACGAGGCGCTCACCGAGCAGCGCGAGGAGGACGTCGAGCTCGCGGAGCTCATCGACCGCCTGCGCGCGATGCTCGTGCAGGGGATCGGCGGCGGGCGCGACGTCAGCGCCTCGTTGGAGCAGGTCTCGCTCGCCGGCAACCGCGCCACGGCGCTCGCGCTTGTCTTCAGCGAACTGCTCCAGAACGCGCTCGAGCACGGCGCCGGGCGCATCGAGATCGAGCTCGCGCAGCGAAACGGTGACGTCGTCCTCGCGATCGCCGACGAAGGCGGCGGTGCCGAGAGCGCCCGCGACGGGACCGGCCTCTCAATCGTCCGCGCTCTCGTCGCCGACGAGCTCCAGGGCAGCTTCGCGCTGAACGGCCCGCGCGCCGAGGTCGTGTTTCCCCAATGAATGACTCCCTGAACGAGTGGTCGGAAGTGATGATCCACGTCCGGCGCGGCGAAGAGTTCCTCGTCGCGCTCCGCTCGCCCGAGAGCGGCGGCTACTGGCACACGATCGCGGGCAAGATCGAGGACGGCGAAGCCTCCGACGCCGCCGCGATCAGGGAGCTGCGCGAGGAAACCGGCCTCGAGACCGCGGCGCTCGAGCCGCTCGGCGAGTTCGCGTACGTCCGCGAAGACTGGGAATCGGAGCCCGGGCTCCGCGTCCACGTCGCGGCCTTCCTCGTCGACGTCGAGCCGGGTTGGGAGCCCGTGCTGAACGAGGAGCACGACGACTACCGGTGGCTCCGGCGCGACGAAGCCGCGGCGCTCCTCTTCTGGCCCGAGCCCGCGCAGCTCCTGCGCGTGCTGCCGTGATGGAGCTCTGGCACTTCAGTGAGGACCCGACGATCGACGTCTTCGTCCCGCACCGCGCCCCGACGTCGGAGCTCGACGACAAGCTCGTGTGGGCGGTCGACTCCGCACACCGGTGGCTCTACTGGTTCCCGCGCGACTGCCCGCGCGCGACGTGGTGCGCCGGCGACGGGACGACCGACGAGGACGTCGAGCGCTGGCTCGACGGTGACCGCGCGCGCCGCGTCGCCGTCGTCGAGGAGCGCTGGCTCGAGCAGATGCGCTCGGTCGCGCTCTACGCGTACCGCCTGCCTCCCGACACGTTCGAGCCGTGGGACAAGTTCTTCGTCTCGCGCGAGACCGTCGTCCCGTCGGAGCTCGTCGCGCTCGGCGACCTCGTCGAGCAGCACGCCGAGGGAGGCACCGACCTCCGGTTCGCGCCGGCCCTGTATCCGCTGTGGGACGACGTCATCGCAACGACGCTCGACTTCAGCGGGATCCGCCTGCGCAACGCCGAGCGCGCATAGCACACGCCCGTCGCGCACGCCGCTTCCGCGCGACGGTATTGACACGAAGTCGGTGCGAACGCGACCCACGGCGCGCCCTACCGTCTTTTGCCCCGTGGGTGGGTGGGTTTCGGGATGGAGTAGAGGGCGCAGCTCAGTAGCCTGCGCCCATGCGCATCCTCATTGCCGAGGACGAGACGATCATCCGCCTCGACCTGCGCCAGCTCCTCGAGCGCGCCGGCTACACCGTCGTCGCCGAGGCAAAGGACGGCGAAGAAGCCGTCGCGCTCGCCCGCGCCGAGGAGCCCGAGCTCGCGATCCTCGACGTGAAGATGCCGAAGCTCGACGGGATCGAGGCGGCGCGGCGGATCCTCGAGGAGCGGCCCGTTCCGATCGTGATGCTGACCGCGTACGGCCAGCAAGAGCTCGTAGCCCGCGCGGTCGAGGCCGGCGTCTTCGGCTACCTCGTGAAGCCCTTCCGCGAGCAGGATCTTCTCCCGGCGATCGCGGCGGCGCGGGCGCGGCACGAGGAGCTGCAAGCGTTGCGCGCCGAGGCGGAGTCGCTCGCCGACGCGCTCGCCGCGCGCAAGGTGATCGAGCAGGCGAAGGGCTTGCTCATGGATAAGGAACAACTGACGGAGCAGGAAGCGTTCGCGCGGCTGCGGAAGGCGAGCCAGGCGTCGGGCCGTCCGCTCAAGGCGATCGCCGAGGCGGTCGTCGTCACGCTGACCGGCGAGGCCCCGGAGTGACAGCCGTAGAGCATCCGAATGCCGCGCTCGTGCGGCGCGTCTTCGCGGCGTTCGGCAACGACCCGAAGGCGATCGCCGCTGCGTTCGACCGCGACATCACGTGGCGCGTGCCGGGCGACACGGTCATGTCCGGCTCCTACCACGGCCGCGTCGAGGTGGTGGAGTTCCTCCGCCGCACGGGTCTCGAGACCGGCGGAACGTACCGCAGCGCGCTCCACACCGTCTTCGCCGACGACGAGTGGGCGGTCGCGATCTACCGCGCCATGGGCACGCGCAACGGCATCGAGCTCGACATCGAGCAGGCGCTCGTCATCCGCCTCCGCGACGGGATGTGGCATGACGTCACCGCCGTTCCGCTCGATAGCGCATTTGAAAAGTTCTGGGCGTTCGAGAAGTTCTCGGCCTAGTCGCCGCGGACGGTCGCGATCGGGACCGAGGTCTCCGGCGCAGTGACGGTGATCGGTTCGTTCCAGTTGGTGAACGAGCCGAGTAGCCACTCGTGGCGGCCGCGTCGTTCCTGGTAGCGGGCTGGAAGCGGCTTGCCCTTGGCGGGCGCTGCAAGGCTCGCGGCGAAATACCGCCCGTCCTCCGGCCGCGCCCGAACAACGAGGAACAGCTTCCCGTTCACCGTCCGCGTGACCAGCTTGAGCGGCCCGTACGGCGTCTCGTCGTCGACGATGGAGCGGAGCGTGAGGCCGTCGGACAGCTCGGGGTAGAGCTCGTCGTCCTGCGGGACCGAGATCCACTGTCCTTCGTACGGCGTCGCCTGGTCGGCGCTCAGGTCGGTCGCGTCCTCGAGCCCCGCCGCATTCCCCTTGATGTACACGGTGTTGTCGACGAGCATCTCGCGAACCTTGCCTCCGACGACCGGCGACGTGAGGATGCCGACCTGGTAGCCCGAGTCCGTGCCCACGTCGGAGATCCACCGGCGGTGCCACTTGCCGACCACGAAGAGGTTCTGGCCCCAATGGACAGACGTCTGCGCGAGCGCTGCGTGCCGCATCGAACGCAGCACGACCTTCGCTGTCCGCGGCGAAGACGAGCCACTCGCGGGCAGTACCACGGCAATGCCGAGGACGATCGCGAGAATGACGATACGCCGCATGGCGCGATCCTACGCCCTTTCGGGCTCTCGGTCTAGCCGGCGCGAACGGCTGAGATCGGCGTCGACTTCGCCGGCGCCGTCACCTTCACCGTCTCGTTCCACTTGCTGAACAGCATGTGGTCGAGCGCGCTCTTACCGGGGACGAGGATGTCCTCCTCGAGCGGCAACCGCTTCCCTTTCGTGTGGGCGATGACGACTTTCGCCATCTTCTTCGCGCCTGATCCCGAGACGCCACGCACACCGATCACGCGGACTCCATGCGACTTGGCGGAAATGAGGGTAAGCCGGCCGTGCGGCGCAAGGTCGTGAACCACCGAGTTCATCGTGTCGCCCTCGGCGGTCGGCTTGTACGCCGGGTCGACCTTCGGAATCGAAATCCACCGCCCCGCGTACTTCTTTGCCTGCGCACTCGCGAGGTCGAGACTCATTTGGAGTCCAAGCGCATCTGCTCTGATGTAGGCGACGCCGCCCGTGACGACGATGTGGACGTGTCCCATCCGCTCGTGCCCGTTCTTCTGCACGACGCCGAGCGTGACGGTTTGCACACCGCCGCTTCTGGCCGCATCGGTAGCTGTCTTGATCGCTACCTGGCCGACGATTTCCTTCGCCGACCAGTGCACCGATCGCTCCGTTCGCGCGGCGGCGAGGATCGAGGCGCGCACGGCCTTCGGCGACGGCGAGGCGAGCGCAACCGCGGCCGACGCGACCACAGCGGCCGCGACGAACGCAAGAGTCGCGATCCGACGCACGGATCTAGCTGCCGCGAACAGTGGAGATCGGCGTCGAGCTGTCCGGCGCGGTGACGGTGACCGTCTCGTTCCAGTTGCTGAACACGAAGGTGTTGGAGAAGTGCTTGTTGCTCGGAGACGTCAGTCTCAGCTCGAGCGGAAGCTTCTTGCCGTGCGCGGGCGCGTAGACGACGGCGTTCACCTTGTTCTGCCCCTTGCCGTTCGTCCCGCTCACGCCCACGACCGGCTTGCCGTTGAGCTTGCGGGAAACGAGCGCAAGGTGCGCGCTGGGCCAGAAGGTGTGCAGTGAGGACGAGAGCGTCAGCCCGGCGGCGGTGCTGGCGTAATCCGTGTCGTCCTTCGGAATCGAAATCCACTGGCCGGCATACATCTGCGCTTCCGAATCCGTCAGACCCTGGAAGAAGACCAAGCCTGCCTCGTCGCCCTCGACATACGCGGTCTCGTCGACGAGCTCGACGGTGAGGTGGGCGCTGCTCGTGCCATCCTTGAGCGTCAGCGTCTGCGAGCCCTGGTCGCTCCCGGCGTCGGTGACGAACGTGAACAGAGAGCCCGGGTTTTTCGCCTTCATCACCCAGTGAACGGACTGCTGAGCGCGGCCCGCGGCGAGGATCGACGCCTTCAGCGCCCGCGGTGACTGCGCCGCGACGGCGACGGCCGCAACCGCGACCGCAACGGCCGAAACGAGCGCAAGTATCACGACGCGGCGCATGGCCGGATCTTACGCATCTGCCGCCGCGCATTACTAGCGGCGGACGACCGCGATCGGCGTCGAGCTCGACGGGAACCGGATGGCCACCGGCTCGTTCCACCGGGAGAAGCGGCCGCTCGTCGCGGCGCCGGGCAGCGAGCCGGAGAACGCGACCGGAAGCGGCGTGCCGTTCGCGCGCGCCTGCAGTTCGGTCACATGGACGCTCGGGCTCGTGGGCGTCCCGCGCACGACGACAAGCGGCATCCCGTGCTCCGTCCGCCTCGACAGCTCGAGGTTCTTCATGCTCGTCGCGCGGCGGATGATCGACGCGAGCGACAGGCCGTGGATCAACTCGGCGTAGAGCCCGCGGGTGTCGCCTGTCCCGGGGATCCAGATCCACTTCCCCGCGTATTTCATCGCCTGCTCTTGCGTCAGGCCGAGCCGTTGCTCGAGCAGGAGCGGGTCGCCACGGACGTACGCGGCGTCGTTGACGACGACGAGATGGAGCTTGCTGCCGCCGTAGTCGACGCGCTCCGAGACAGAGTCGCCGCTCAGGTCGACGACGTACTTCGTCGTCCCGTACGGGCCGCTTACGGCGGTCGACTCCAGGTGGATCGACTTCTGCGCGAGCGTCGCGGCAACGATCGACGCGAGCACACCCTGCGGCGAACCGTGGACGATCGCGATCGGCGTCGAGGTCGCAGGCGCCTCGACGTGCACCGGCTCGTTCCATTTGCTGAAGCTGCCGTGGGACCCGACCATCGAGGCGGAGTGGGAGAACGCGATCGGCAATGGCGCCCCGGTCGCTCGGGCCGTCAGGCTGCTTGTCATCCACGACGTGCCCCCGATACCAACGATTCGCGTCGCGTGAGGCGCCGTCCCGACGAGCTTCAGCTTCCCGGTCGGGAGATTGGTGTGTATGACCGAGGCGAGTGTCAGGCCGTCGGCCAATCGGGCGTAGTGCTTGTCGTCTTTCGGAATCGAGATCCACTCCCCGGCATTCGCTTTCGCATGCGCCGGGGTGATCCCGAGCAGGACGGCGAGACCGTCGCTGTCGCCGTTGACATACACCGTGTCGTCGACAAGGCGGATCCGGACGCTGCCCCGTCTGCCGTGGAGGTGGTCGATGGTCTCGGCTCCCGAGCTTGCCGTCACGTCGGCCGTGCTCGTGCCGCGTCCCGCGAGTCCGTCGCCTTCTTCAGTCCAGTGGACGGACGTCTGCGCGAGCGCCGCGGCGACGATCGACGCGAGCGCAGTCTTCGGCGTGGACGGCGGCCGCGACGACGAGCCGCACGCGCTTGACGATGCGACGGCGGACAGAGCGATCGCGAGTGCCACGATCCGCCGCATGGCGCGATCCTACGTCTGAGCCCGCTCCGGGCCTAGCCGCCGCGAACAGTGGCGATCGGCGTCGAGCTCTCCGGCGCCGTAACGGCGACCGTCTCGTTCCACTTACTGAAGACCGTGGAGTTGGAGAACTTCTTGTCGGACGGAGCGGTCGACACCGTCTTGAGCGGACGCTTCTTCCCGTGCGCCGGTGCGTAGAGGACGGTGACCAGCCGCCGTTTCCCGGTGCCCGTGGTCCCACTCACGCCGACGAAATGCTTGCCGTTGGTCTTGCCGCGAACGATGGCAAGAAGCCCGTGGGGCTCGGAGTCGTGCATGAGGGTCGAGATCGTGAGTCCGTCGGCAGCATCGGCGTAATCCTTGTCGCCCTTCGGAATCGAGATCCACTTGCCTGCATACGCATGCGCTTGCGACCCGGTCAGCCCCTGCAAATCGATCAGGCCCGCTTCATCGCCCTTCACGTACACGGTCTGGTCGACGAGCTCCACGGTGAGGTGTGCGCTGTTCGAGCCAACCTTGAGGGTCAGCCGCTGCGACCCCTGGTCGGTCCCGGCGTCGGAGATGAACGTGAAGAAGGGGCCAGGCGGTCGGTTCTTTACCTTCATCACCCAATGCACGGAATGCTGCGCGAGGCCGGCCGCGACGATCTTGGCGCGCAGTGCCTTCGGCGATTGCGCGGCGAGCGCGGCTGCAGCGGACACGACCAAAGCGGCCGTGACGAGCGCAAGAATCGCGATGCGGCGCATGGTCGGAGAGTAGAGGGCTTTTCCTCGAACCGCTAGCTGTAGTTCCTAGGGACGTTGGTTCATCCGGGCCGCCTTGGAGGCTGAGGGCTGTCAAAGGCTTCTCAACTCCAAGGAGGCGACCCGGATGGATCTGCACGCTAACGCTGCTCTCAGCTGGAGCGGTCGGCGCG
>DASXLJ010000009.1:0-93242 GCA_036496305.1 Gaiellaceae bacterium
CCGGTCTCTCCACCCGGACACATCACTGGAAAGACACCCGCGAACGGGGTCATCCTCTCGCCGAGTCACAAGCAAAGAGCACCGGCACCAAACCTGACAACCGCCCCAGACGGGACCGCGACAGACTCACAGTCCTCTCGCCTGACTTACTCGTGCCTGGACTCCGATCCGTCTCCCGGCGCCCGCGCGACAAAGGAGAGGATCGTGACGCCGAGATCATCGACCGAGTAGCCGCGGAAGCGTTCGGCTAGCGGCAGCGCCTGCAGCTCTGCCCGGCCTCTCTCGCTCGGGCCCGACGGGTTCTCCACCACGAGCTCGAAGCCGGCGTCGCGCACGAGGCCCAGGTACTCGGGGGCCCGCAGCCGGTTCTGGAAGTGGAGCGGTGAGTTGACGAGCGCCCACGTGCGGTCCGAGAAGCGGAGGAAGTTGTAGCGCGAGAGGCTTCGGTCGAAGTACGCGTAGTGGTCCTGCAGGTCGATCCGGCAGCTGAAGGCGCCGCCCGGTCGCAGGAGCCTGCGGGACTCGGCGAAGATCGCAGCGAGATCGCCGCGCGGGATGTGCTCGCACGTGTCCGTGCTCGAGACGAAGTCGACGGAGCCTGCGGGCAGGCCGGTCGCCCTGGCGTCGCACGGCGCGAGGTAGCGGATCCCGAAACGCGGCTCGAGCTCGGCGACCGACGAGACGGGCCCGCCGAGATCGCGGAGGCTGCGCCCCGCCGTCTCCTCGAGCTCCGGCCGGAGCCGCTCGAAGGCGGCGATCGTGTCGTTCACGAGCTCCGTTCGTGCGCTCGGCCGGATGTCGATCACGACCTGGTGCCCGACGCCGAGCAGTGCGTATGCGAGCGGGATGGCGAGGTCCCAGCCGGCGCCGAACTCGAAGAACGTCGCCTCCGCCGCAGGCACGCCCGGCCCGTGCTCGGAGTACAGCGCGAGGTGGCTGCGCGCGCGCGTGAACTTCTGCTTCAGCGCTACGTCCCCGATCGGGAACGAGCGGAGGAGGTGCCGCTGGAAGACGTAGTTCAACCGCTCCCCCTGCGGAAGCACTCCAAGCCCGCGCTGGAGGGCCGCCTTCGCGAGCCAACGCATGCGCGGAGGATAGTGCGCCCGTGGCATAAGCGATTACTATGCGAACGATTAGGTATCGTGGCGACGGATGTCGGCGACTACCCTGCAGGAGCGCGATGCCGGGCTTTGAGGACGGATTTCTGGGAGTACCCACGCGCCCGCGCGAGAACGGGCTCACGCATGTGA
The DNA here is from genome assembly GCA_036496305.1 of Gaiellaceae bacterium. GTDB lineage: Bacteria > Actinomycetota > Thermoleophilia > Gaiellales > Gaiellaceae > Palsa-739. Next base: position 1,251 of record DASXLJ010000009.1, read on the forward strand.
TCGACAAGGGTCTCGGCCCGCGAGCCTGGCAGGACGTCCTCGAGACGAGCGGCGACTACATCTCGATTGTCAAGCTCGGCTGGGGCACCGCCGCCGTGACGCAGAACCTGCGCGCGAAGCTCGACGTCCTCCGCGGCAAGCCCGTCGTGATCGGCGGGACGTTCTTCGAGGTCGTCTACGTGAAGGGCAAGCTCGACGAGTACAAGTCCTGGCTGCGCGACCTCGGCCTGACGCACGTCGAGATCAGCGACGGGACGGTCGAGATCCCGCGGGAGCGCAAGCTCGAGCTGATCGCCGACTTCGCCCGGGACTTCACCGTCCTCTCCGAGGTCGGGTCGAAGGACTCGAGCGTCGAGTACACGGTCGACGAGTGGACGGAGTGGCTCCGCGACGAGCTCGCCGCGGGCGCGTGGAAAGTGATCACCGAGGCCCGGGAAGGCGGCACCGCCGGCATCTTCGACTCGTCGGGCGGCATGCGCACGGAGCTGATCGGCGAGATCGCCGACGCCGTCGGTGTCGAGAACGTCGTCTTCGAGGCGCCGACGAAGTCTGCGCAGGCTTGGTTCATCAAGCGCTTCGGCCCGTCGGTCAACCTCGGCAACATCCCGCCCGACGAGGTCATCCCGCTCGAGACGCTCCGCCTCGGGCTGCGCGGCGACACGCTCAAGGAGGTGCTGCTCGGTGGCGAGCCTGCAGCTGCCGGCTGACGTCGAGGCCTGGTCGGCGCAGCGGGTCCTCGAGCTCGTGCTCGCCGAGTTCCCGGGCCGCGTCGCGCTCGCCTGCTCCTTCCAGAAGGAGGAGACCGTCCTGCTCGACATGCTCCTCGGGCTGGAGCCGCGGGCACGCGTCTTCGCGATCGACACGCGTTACCTCTTCCCCGAGACGTACGAGCTCTGGAAGGCGATCGAGGCGCGCTACGACACGAAGATCGAGGTGTTCGCGGGCGATCCGGTCGAGGACGGGCTCTGGGAGCAGAAGCCGGACCTCTACCTCGCGAAGGCGAAGATCGAGCCGCTCAACCGCGCGCTGCTCGACCTCGACTGCTGGATCACGGGCATCCGTCGCGACCAGTCGCCGGCCCGCGCCGACGCGCAGAAGCTCGGCTGGGACTCCCAGCACGAGCTGTGGAAGGCGAATCCGCTCGCCGACTGGACGGACGACGACTGTTGGTCGTACATCCGAGGTCGCGGTCTCCGCTACAACGCCCTCCACGACCAGGGCTATGACTCGATAGGCGACACGCACTCCACCGCGCCCGGCACGGGCCGCGAGGGGCGCTGGGCCGGAACGGAGCGGACTGAATGCGGGTTGCACACATGAACGAGCGCGCGGGCTTTGTCCTGTGGTTCACGGGCTTATCGGGCGCGGGGAAGACGACGATCTCGAACATCGTCGAGCCGGAGCTCGAGCGCCGCGGTCTCGTCGTCGACCACCTCGACGGCGACATCGTTCGCACGCACCTCTCGAAGGGCCTCGGCTTCTCGAAGGAGGACCGCGACATCAACATCGCCCGCATCGGCTGGGTCGCGTCGCGCATCGCGCGCGCCGGAGCCGTCGTCGTCGTGTCCGCCATCTCGCCGTACGAGGAGATGCGGCGGCACGCGCGCTCGCTCGTCGAGCAGCACGCGCCGTTCGTCGAGATCTACGTCGCGACGTCGGTCGAGGAATGCGCCCGGCGCGATCCGAAGGGCCTGTACGCGGCGGCGTTCGCCGGCGAGATCGAGGATTTCACGGGCGTCTCGGCACCGTACGAGGAGCCGGAAGATCCAGAGATCCGCCTCGAGACCGACGGCCGCACACCGACCGAGGCAGCGGCGATCGTGCTCACGCGGCTCGAGGAGCTCAACCTCATTCCCGTGGAAGAGACGGCCGAACGCTGAGCATCTCGCGCGTCCAACTCTCCCATCTCGAGCGGCTCGAGGCCGAGGCGATCGACATCATGCGCGAGGTCGTCGCCACTGCCGAGAACCCGGTCATGCTCTATTCGATCGGCAAGGACAGCTCGGTGATGCTGCGGCTCGCCGAGAAGGCGTTCGCGCCCGCGCCGCCGCCGTTCCCGTTCCTCCACGTCGACACGACCTGGAAGTTCCAGGCCATGTACGCATTCCGCGCGCGCATGGCGGAGGAGCACGGCATCAAGTTGCTCGTGCACGTGAACGAGGACGGCCTCGCCCGCGGGATCAACCCCTTCGACAGCGGCTCGGCGGTGCACACCGACGTCATGAAGACCGAGGGGCTCAAGCAGGCGCTCGACAAGTACGGCTTCGACGCTGCCTTCGGCGGAGCGCGTCGCGACGAGGAGAAGTCGCGCGCGAAGGAGCGCATCTTCTCCTTCCGCACCGCGCAGCACCGCTGGGACCCGAAGAACCAGCGGCCCGAGCTCTGGCGGCTCTACAACGCGCGCCACCGGCGCGGCGAGTCGCTCCGCGTCTTCCCGCTCTCGAACTGGACCGAGCTCGACGTCTGGCTCTACATCCACCGCGAGGAGATCCCGATCGTGCCGCTCTACTTCGCCGACGAGCGCCCGGTCGTCCTCCGCGACGGCACGTGGATCATGGTCGACGACGAGCGCATGGAGCAGCGCCTCGAGCCGGGCGAGGTGCCCGAGATGAAGCGCGTGCGCTTCCGCACGCTCGGCTGCTACCCGCTCTCCGGCGCGATCGAGTCGGACGCCGACACGCTGCCGAAGATCATCCAGGAGATGCTGCTCTCGACCACGTCCGAGCGCCAGGGCCGGATGATCGACCACGACGAAGCGGCCTCGATGGAGAAGAAAAAGGTGGAGGGCTACTTCTAGTGTCGACCGACCTCATCGAGCGCGACATCGACGCGTACCTCGAGGCGCACGAGCACAAGAGCCTGTTGCGCTTCATCACGTGCGGCTCCGTCGACGATGGCAAGAGCACGCTCATCGGGCGCCTCCTCTACGAGTCGCAGATGCTGTTCGAGGATCAGATGGCCGCGCTCGAGGCCGACTCGAAGAAGGTCGGGACGCAGGGAGAGGAGCTCGACTTCGCGCTTCTCCTCGACGGCCTCGCCGCCGAGCGCGAGCAGGGCATCACGATCGACGTCGCGTACCGCTTCTTCTCGACCGACACGCGCAAGTACATCGTCGCCGACACACCCGGCCACGAGCAGTACACGCGGAACATGGTCACCGGCGCGTCGACCGCCGACTGCGCCGTGATCCTCCTCGACGCGCGCAAGGGCGTGCTCACGCAGACGCGCCGCCACAGCTATCTCGTCTGGCTGCTCGGCCTTCGCCACGTCGCGGTCGCCGTGAACAAGATGGATCTCGTCGACTACTCCGAGGAGCGCTTCCACGAGATCGCCCGGCAGTATGGAGCGTTCGCCGAGCAGCTCGGCCTCGAGGAGTTCACGCTCATCCCGCTCTCGGGGCTGCGCGGCGACAACATCATCGACCGCTCCGATGCGATGCCGTGGTACGACGGCCCGACGCTGATGGAGTACCTCGAGGCGGTCGAGGTCGACCAGGAGCGGATGCAGGACGCGCCGTTCCGCCTGCCGGTGCAGTGGGTCAACCGCCCGAACTTGGACTTCCGCGGCTTCACGGGCACGATCGCAGCAGGGCAGATCGCTCCCGGCGAGCGCGTCGTTGCGTTGCCCTCCGGAATCGAGACGACGGTCGAGCGCGTAGTCACCTTCGACGGCGACCTCGAGCTCGGCGTCGCCGGCCAGGCCGTCACGCTCACGCTCGAAGACGAGATCGACATCAGCCGCGGCGACATGATTGCCGCCGCCGATTCGCCGGCGCCGGTCAGCCAGCAGTTCGAGGCGACCATCGTGTGGATGGCCGAGGAACCGCTCCTGCGCGGCCGCACGTATCTCATGCGCGTCGGCACGAACGAGGTGCCCGCGACGGTCGCGCCGATCAAGTACAAGCTCGACGTCGACACGCTCGCCGAGCAAGCGGCGACGCAGCTCGACCTCAACGCGATCGGCGTCGTCCACATCGAGCTCGGGCGCCCGGTTGCATTCGACCCGTACGTCGAGAACCGCGACACGGGCGGCTTCATCCTCGTCGACCGGATCACGAACCACACGGTCGGCGCGGGTCTCCTCAAGCGCGCTCTGCCGCGCAGCGAGAACGTCCGCCTGCAGGAGCTCGTCGTCGATCGCGACGCGCGCGCCGGGCTCAAGACGCAGCGCCCGCTCGTCGTCTGGCTGACCGGACGCCCTGGCGCCGGCAAGTCGTCGATTGCGAACGCGCTCGAGTCGCGGCTCTTCGCCGCCGGCCGCCACACCGTCCTGCTCGACGGCGCGAACCTCCGCCGCGGCCTCTCGAAGGACCTCAGCTTCAGCGATGCCGACCGCGCGGAAAACAACCGACGCGCCGGCGAGGTGGCCCACCTGATGACGGACGCCGGGCTCATCGTGATCGCCGCGTTCGTCTCCCCGTTCAGCGCCGACCGCGAGACCGCGCGCTCGCTCTTTGACGAGGGCGAGTTCATCGAGGTCTTCGTCGACCTCCCCGCCGAGCTCGCGGCCGAGCGTGACACGACCGGCCTGTACGCGAAGGCGGGTACGCCCGGCGTCCTCAACCTCACCGGCGTCGACTCGACGTACGAGGATCCCGAGGAGCCGGACGTCCACCTCGACATGACGAAGCTCGACGTCGAGGCCGCGGCCGATCGCGTTGCCGCGCTCCTCAGCGAGCGCGGATTGCTGTCGTGACCTGGCAGTTCGTCATCGTCGGCCTCGGCCTCGGCCTGATCGTCGGCCTCACCGGCGTCGGCGGCGGCTCGCTCATGACGCCGATCCTCATCATCTTCTTCGGCTTCGATCCGACGCGCGCCGTCGGCACGGACATCTTCCACGGCGCGATCTTCAAGAGCTTCGGCGCGTGGCGACATCGCCGGCTCGGCACGGTGCACGGGCATCTCGCGCTGTGGCTGTTCGCCGGCTCCGGCCCGCTCGCGATCGCAGGCGTCGTCGTCTCGCAGGTAATGCAGAACCAGTTGAACAACGCCGAATCGATCCTCAAGTACGTCATCGGCGTAGCGCTCATCATCGGCGGCCTCGGGTTCCTCGCGAAGTCCTTCATCAAGCGCGGGATCCAGCCGAGTGAAGGCCCGTTCATCATGTCCCACCGCGACAAGCTCATCGCGGTGGCGACCGGAGCCGTGTTCGGCTTCATCGTCGGCCTCACGTCCGTCGGCAGCGGGACGTACTTCGGGCTCGTGATGGTGCTCGTCTACCCGCTGACGATGTCCCGGATCGTCGGGACGGACATCTTCCACGCCGCGGCGCTCCTCTGGGTCGCCGGCGTCGGCCACGCGATCATCGGCGATGTCGACTGGCACGCGGTCGTCTTCCTCCTCATCGGCTCGATCCCGGGCATCCTCTTCTCGAGCCGCTTCACCGTGAGCGTCCCGCAGACGACGATCCGCCTCGGCCTCGCGGGGATCCTCATCATCAGCGGGATCAACCTCGTCGACCAGCACAAAGTCCTCCCGAGATGGATCTACGTCGTGATGCTCGGCGTGCTCGCCGTTGGGGTCACGCTGTACACCGTCATGGCGTCGCGCTCGCCGCGCAGCGCGCAGATCGAACCGTCCTAACCGGTTCCTTAACCGCAGCGCCGTAGAATCGTGGCGCTTTGCAGCGGGTCCTCACGACAGTCGTCATCCTCGGCCTGCTCCTGGCCTCCGCTGCCGCCTTCGCGATCACCGAGCACCTGAAGCTCATCAAGAGCCCGATCTACGACCCGCAGGTGGCGAAGGTGTTTTCCCCGGTCTGTCATTGCCCGACCGACAAGGCGTCGATCAGCTTCAAGCTGCGGCATCCCGACTCGGTCACGGTGACGATCGTCGGGTCCGGCCGCAACGAGGTCGACACAATCGCCACCGACGTCGGCGAGCCGAAGGGCAAGCTCGTCACGTTCTACTGGGACGGGAACACGACGAACGGGCTCGCGACGAACGGGTCGAAGTACCAGCCCAAGGTTCACCTCGCGAACGCCCGGCGGACAATCCTCATGCCGAACAAGATCGAGGTCGACACGTCGCCTCCGGCGGTGGTCTCCGCGAGCACGACCTCCGGCAATCTCATCCGAGGCAGCGGCCACCCCGTCGTCATCCGGTACGTCTTCCCCGAGTCCGCCTACGCGTCGGTGTACATCGACGGCCACCGTGTTCTCCTCAGCCGCCAGCGCCGAAAGAGCGACGAGGTCAAGTGGAACGGCAAGGCCGGCGGAAAGCTGCTGCCCGCGGGGCGTTACGTCCTCGACGTCGCAGCTGTCGACCGCGCCGGGAACGAGACGCCGCCGGCCGAGCGGAAGCCCGTCGTCGTCGTGATCCGGGACATCGCGCTGGGCGCTCTGCCGACCCGCGTTGCGCCGGGGAAGAAGTTCACCGTCACGGTTCGTACACGCGCGCCGAAGTACACGTGGCGCTTCGCCGGCAAGCACGGCAGCGGCAAGAGCAAGCAGCTCAGCCTGCGCGCACCGGCGCACCGTGGCCGTTACCGGCTCGTCGTCACCGAGAACGGCCGTGCGACGACCGCGATTGTGACCGTGGGGAAGGCGTGATCGACCTCGCCCGTATCGCCGCGCCGATCGCCGGCGTCGGCCTCGCGGTTCTGTTGATGGCCCGCACGCGCGAGAACCGCCTCGCAGGGCTCGCCTATACGACCGTCGGCACGGCGCTTCTCGTCGGCTCTCTCCAGCCGCCGAGCGCCGCCGATCTCGCGGGCGCGATCATCGGCCTCATCGTGTTCGGCTGGCTGCTCAGCCTCGCGTTCCGCCGCGAGCCGTGGCTCGTCGCGTACCTCGCGCTCGCGCTCCTTCCCGTCCGCATCCACATCCTCCACCATCAGCTGCTCGCTCCGCTCTACCTCGTCGCGGCGGCGGCCGCCTTCAACCTCCTGCGCGAGCTCCTGGCACGCGACGTGCGCACGCGGGAGTTCGGGATCGCGACGAAGCCGCTCGCGCTCTACCTCCTCTGGATCGGGTTCTCGCTGCTCTGGACGGACGACGTCCGGACCGCCGCGATCGACATGCTCGCCTGGTACGTCCCGCTGACGATCATCGCGCTGTCGGTCGCGCGGCTCCCGTGGAACGCGCTCCGGCTGAAGCTTCTCTACGGAGAGCTCGCCGCGATGGCGCTGTTCTTCGCGGTCGTCGGCTTCTACCAGTACCACACCCGGGAGATCTTCGAGAACCCGAAGCTCAACGTCGCAAACGCGTACGCCGTGATCTTCCGTGCGAACTCCATCTTCTACGACCCGTCGATCTACGGGCGTTTCCTCGTCGTCGCCCTCGTGCCCACGGCGGTGCTCATCGTGCGCGGGAAGTCGGTGCGCGCCGGCGTGGCAGCGCTGGCGTTCGCGGTGGTGGCGTGGCTCGGACTGCTCGTCTCGTGGTCGCAGTCGAGCTTCTCCGCGCTCTTCGTCGCGATCTTCTGTCTCTCGCTCTTCGTCTGGCGGTGGAAGCCGCTCGCCGTGCTCGCCGTCGCCGCCATGATCCTCGTCGCGGGAGCCGTCGCCAAGCCACAGCTCCTGCACTCGATCCGGCACCACGGCGTCCACGAGATCAACTCGCTCACGAGCGGCCGCGGCAGCCTCATCTACAATGGTCTGCGCGTCGCGAAGCGTCATCCTGTGCTCGGCGTCGGGCTCGGCGGTTTCCCGACGGCGTACGCGAAGCTCACCCACCGCAGCGACAGGCACAGCGCGTCGCACAACACGCCGGTGACGGTCGCGGCGGAGGGAGGAGTCATCGGCATCGCGCTCTTCCTCTGGCTCGTGATCGCGTTCGGGCTCTCGGCGCTCCGGCGCGTGGATCGAACACTCGCGGGCGAGCTTGCGCTCGCGGCGGGACTCGTCCTCGTTGCGATCTTTGCCCACGCGAACGCGTACGCCGACTTCTTCGAGGATCCGACGACGTGGATCGTCTTCGGTCTCATCGGGCTCTCCGCCACACGACGCGCGGCCCAGGCGGCCGCGACGACTGAGCCTTCCGCGATGATTGCCCCGTGATCGAGAGCTGGAAGAAGGCGCTCGTCCTCGCGCCGCACACCGACGACGGCGAGTTCGGGTGCGGCGGGACGATGGCGCGGCTCGTCGAGGCCGGCTGCGACGTCCGCTACATCGCCTTCTCGATCGCGACACGCTCGCTGCCGCCGGGGTTCCCGCCCGACACGCTCGCGAAGGAGGTGCGCGCGGCGACGGGCGAGCTCGGCATCCCCGAGAGCGCGCTCACCGTCCACGACTTCGACGTGCGCACGTTCCCCGACCGGCGCCAGGACATCCTCGAATTGCTGGTCGCGCTCTGGGAAGACTGGCATCCGGACGTCGTCTTCCAGCCGAGCCTCCACGACGTCCACCAGGATCACCGCACGGTCGCCGAGGAAGGCCTCCGCGCGTTCAAGCGCACGACGATCCTCGGCTACGAGATCCCGTGGAACAACTTCGACTTCGCGTACCAGTGGTACGTCGCGCTCGAGCAGAAGCACGTCGACCTCAAGGTCGCGGCGCTCGAGCACTACGCCTCGCGGCAGCACCGGCGCTACGCGAACGAGGAGTACGTGCGGAACCTCGCGCGGATGCACGGCGTGAACGTGAGCCGCGAGTACGCCGAGGTCTTCCAGGTGTATCGCGTAGTCGCGTAGGCGCCGCGAGCCCAGCCGGATCGGCTTGCGCTAGGCGACGCTCGTTCTGCGCTTGACTGGGCGCGGTGAATCGTGGTACGAACGGTCGATGAGCGTTGGAGCAAAGCTCCTGCTGGTCGGACTTGCGGTCGCCGCGCTAGGCGTGCTGACCGGTTTCTACACGTGGAACCTCACGTACGCGGGCGGCTCACCCGTCTACACCGTCCCCGTCAAGTACGTCAACGGGCATCCCGTCGTCGACCTGAAGATCCAGACGGTCGCGGCGATCGGGTCGAAGCTCAGCCCGAATCCCGACTGGGTCTCGTACCTCGTGCGGACGAAGGACGGCACGTGGAAGAGGGAGACGGTCTGGGATCTTCCCGCGAACGCGACGATCCACGTGACCGACTACAACTTCGACGGCGACAGCGGTCTCCGCAACCCGGTCTTCGGGAAGATGTACGGGGTCTCGGCCGGGAGCGTCCAGAACGCGGTCTACCTCGACGGCAAAGTCACGTCCGCAATCGATCCCACGACTGCGTCGCATGTCTTCGCTGTGTCCGCCCTCGGTGTGGTCGTGGCCTTCCAGGGCGTCCCCGACTCGGCAAAGAACCAGTGCGGGCCGGAGGCACCGTGCCCACTGTCGAACGCGCACACGACGACGGAGTTCACCTTCCACACGAAAGGGCCGGGACACTACCGCTGGCAGTGCTTCGTGCCGTGCGCGGCCGGGTGGATCGATGGCTGGGGAGGGCCGATGCAGACGATCGGCTACATGGACGGCTTCCTCAACGTGGAGGCGTAGGTGGCGGCCGAACCCGCGGCCACGAGACCGCGCGACGGCATCAGTCACGGCTGGCGTGTCGTCGCCGCGTGGCTCATCGTCAGCGCTATCGCAACGCCGCTCGTCGCTGTCGTCCTCGGCCCGCACCTGCCGCCGGGGAACGCAAGCACGCAGGCGTCTCAGCAGGTCGTCGACAACACGGTCATTACGTCGATCGTCACGCCGGTCATCTGCCTGATCCTCGTCTTTTTCGCCTACTCCCTCATCTACTTCCGCGCGCCGCGCGGGGCGACCGTTCTCGACGGGCCGCCGCTGCGCAACGACTCGCGCGTCCAGATCGTGTGGATCATCGCGACGAGCGTCACGGTTCTCTTTCTCGCCGGCTTTGGCACGTATGAGCTCCTGCAGAACGGGGCCGGCGGCGGCCAGGGGCCGTCACCGGTCGCGGTGCCGTCTGCGGAGAAGATCCCGGTCCAGGTCATCGGCCAGCAGTGGGAGTTCACCTACCGCTACCCGAGCTTCGGCGGCTTCGAGACGCACGAGCTCGTGCTGCCCGCGGACACGTACATCACCTTCCACGTCACATCGCTCGATGTCGTCCACTCCTTCTGGGCCTACGAGCTCGGGGTGAAGGTCGATGCGAACCCGGGCGTCGACAACGTCGCGTATGTGCAGACGAAAGGCCCGACCGCCTTCCACCTCCGGTGCGCCGAGCTCTGCGGTCTCTTCCACGGCTACATGTTCGGTGAGGGGCGCGTCGTGACGCCGCAGCAATTCCAGACGTGGGCCGCGCGGCAGCGGGTGCTCTATGCACCGATCACGAAATACCTGCCGCCGTACAGCACCACCTATCTGCCGGATCCGCAGGAGAGAGGAGGCTGAGGTGGCGACGGCTCGTCGGCTCATAGGCTTCAACCTGCTGACGGGGATCCTGCTCGGCATCGCCGGCTGGTACGCGGGCTGGTTCGGCGGGCACGCGCTCGCCGGCGCGAGCAGCCTTGGCTGGTTCGACGACGCCGACTACAACGAAGTCTCCGTCTTCATGGCCTACATCGGCGGGGTGATCGGCTTCCTCGTCGGGATGGGATTCCTCAACTACCCGTTCGCCCGGCTCCGCGGCTACCCGCCGTCACTGCGCGAGAAGGAGGAGAACGGCTGGACGCGCTACTTCTCGCTCTGCACGGACCACAAGGTCGTCGGCATCCAGTACCTCTGGGGCATTGGGCTGTTCTTCTTCATCGGCGGCCTGAACGCGATGCTCATTCGCACCGAGCTGATGCGGCCCAACCACCAGGTCTTCTCCGCCGGGACGTACCTCACGATCGTCGGGATCCACGGCACGATGATGATGGGGATGATGTCGAGCGCCATCCTCGGGCCGTTCGCGAACTACTTCGTCCCGATCCTCATCGGCGCTCGGCGGATGGCCTTCCCGCGCATCGAGGCCCTCACCTTCTGGCTTCTGATGGCGGCCGGCGTGATCCTCTCGACGACGATCTTCTTCGGCGGCTTCCCGACCGGCTGGACGGGTTACCCGCCGCTCCAGACGCAGGCCAACGCCGGCATGGACTGCTACATCATCTTCTTCGCGCTCGTCGGGATCTCGATGACGCTGCTCGGCCTGAACATGATCGTCACGATCCTGACGATGCGCGCGCCGGGGCTCACCTGGTCGCGGCTGCCGATTTTCGTCTGGGGCGTTCTCTCGACGGCAGCGCTCATGGTCCTCGCGGCGCCGGTCCTCGTCGCGGTTCTCGCAATGGGGGCGTTCGACCGCGCGCTCAGCACGACGTACTTCGTTCCCGGCGGAGGAGGCTCGAACTATCTCTACGAGAACCTCTTCTGGATCTTCGGCCACCCCGAGGTGTACATCCTCGCGTTGCCGGGCTTCGCGATCGTGCTCGAGTTCCTACCGGTCTTCTCTCGTAAGCCGCTCTGGGGCTACCGGCTCGCCGTTGCAGGGCTGCTCGGCGTGACGCTGCTCTCGTGGATGGTCTGGCAGCACCACCTCTTCGTCAGCGGGATCAACGGGGACCTCCGCCCCTTCTACATGCTCTCGACCGAGCTGATCTCGATCCCGACCGGCTTCACGTTCATCTGCGGGATGATGACCATCTGGCGCGGCCAGATCCGCTTCACGGTGCCGATGCTGTTCTGCCTCGGGTGGTTCTTCAACTTCCTGATCGGCGGCCTATCGGGCGTCTTCCTCTCCGATGTGCCGAGTGACGTGACGACGCACGGGAGTTTCTTCTCGATGGCCCACTTCCACTACACGATCATGGGTGGGCTGATCTTCACATTCTTCGCCGCGATCTATTACTGGTTGCCGAAGATGACCGGCTACGAGTTGAACGAGCGGCTCGGCAAGATCCATTTCTGGACGATGTTCGTCTTTTTCAACTCGACATTCGGGCCACTCTTCGCGGCCGGTTTCCTCGGCCAGGCACGGCGCGCGGTCACGTATCCGTCGAGCCTCCAGTTCATCAACGACTGGGTCTCGGTCACGGCATTCCTGCTCGGGATCTCGATGCTCGTCTTCCTCTACAACCTCGTCTGGTCGGTCGCCTTCAAGAGAGTCCCGGCGGCGGCGAACCCGTGGCAGTCGCGGTCGATCGAGTTCCAGCTCCCGTCGCCGGTTCCGGTGCACAACTTCGAGACGATCCCGACGTTCACGAGCGATCCGTACGGCTACGGCGAAGGACCGGCGCCGCAGCTGGTTCCGGCGGCCGCTCCGGCGGGGATGGATTGACCGTGGCGACCGCGGACTATTCGATCGTCGAGCAGGAGCCACAGGAGACGCTTGCGCGGAACCTCAACGTGGCCGGGTATCTCCTCGCGGGTGCGACCGCGTTCTTCTTCTTCGCCTTCCTCTTCGCATTCTTCTATCTCCGTTCGATCGACAGCCACAGCGTGTGGAAGCCGAGCGGAGTCACTCCGTCGATCGGCTGGGGGACGGCGGTCATCGTCTGCTGGCTCGCGAGCGCAGTGCTGCTCCGGTTCGGTGCGCGCGACCAGGTTGCCGACCGGCGTGCGCAGTGGCGGACGAAGGGCCTCGCCGCGCTCCTCCTCGGCCTTGCGGGTGTCGTTCTCCAGGTGCTTGCCTGGGCAGAGCAGAGCTTCGGCCCGACGAACGGGCCGTACGCGAGCGTCTACGTCGGCTGGACGGGCTTCATGGCGGTCTTCGTGCTGGGGACGCTGTTCTGGATCGAGACCGGGCTTGCGACGTCGTGGCGGTACCGAAATGAGCCGTTCGGCGCGGCCGAAGTGCCGCCGGGTCATGCCTCCGGCGACCCAGGCCGTATGGGTCACGACATCGAGAACGCCGTCCATTCGAATGTCGCGACGATGGCGACGGCCACTTTCTACTGGACGTTCCTCGCCGGCGTCGCCATCGTGTCGTGGGCCGTGCTCTACCTGGTGCCGTAGATGTCCATCCCGCCGCTCGTCTTCTGCGTCGTGGCGGCCGGTCTTTACGCGCTGGGCGGCCGCGGCCGGCATCGCTGGCTCCGCGAGGCGTCGTTCTATTCCGGGATCGCGCTCCTCTTCGTCGTGCTCGAGCCGCCGTTCGACGACTGGGCGGACAGCTGGCTCTCTGCGCACATGTCCCAGCACATCGTTTTGATGACGATCGTCCCGCCGCTTGTCGTCTTCGGCCGCCCGTGGCCGCGGATGTGGCTCCCGTTCCCCCTCACGGCCCGGCGCCTCGTAGGCGGTGGCCTCTCGCATTCTCCGACGTTTCGGCGCGGCGCGAGCATGCTGACGCGACCCTGGATCGCGCTCGCGTTGCAGACCGCTGCCGTCGCTGTCTGGCATGTTCCGTACCTCTACGACGCGGCGGTGAGGAACGAAGGAGTCCACCTGCTCGAGCACGTCTGCTTCTTTGCGCCGGCGCTCGTGTTCTGGGGTGCCCTCCTCGAAGCGCCGCCGGTTCGTGCGCGCGCCGACGATCTCCAGCGCGCCAAGTGCTTCACCGTCGCGCTCGTTCCCGGCTGGATTCTCGCGATCGTGCTTGCGTTCGCGACGGGGCCGGTCTATACCGCCTACCCATCCTTGACCGATCAGCAGATCGCAGCAGGCGTGATGTGGGTACCGGGGTCGCTCGCGTACTCCATCGCAGCCGTCGTGGCCTTCTACCGCTGGCTCGAGCCTCGCGCCGAGCCCCGAACCGAGGAGCTCTCATGGACGTGATCGCCTCCGACTTCCTCGCCGGCTCGATCCTCACCCTTGTGGTGCCGATCGTCCTGCTCGTCGCTATCGGAATCTGGTGGATGTCGATCCTTCGCCGTCGCAAGGATCTCTAGCCGAGCGGCTCCAGGTGTATGGCGTAGTCGCGTAGCCGCGCATCCTCGTCGATAATCGAGGCGTGGCGTCCGACGATCTGATCACGAGCCTCCGCCTCGCTGTCGAGGCTGCGCCCGACGACGTGGCGCTCCGGCTCCATCTCGCCGACCTGCTGGCGGCCGCCGGTCGCCGCGAGGACGCGGTGCGGGAGGCGGCGCATGTGCTCGTGCGCGATCCGCAGAACGCGGCCGCGCTCCGGCTCGTGGCCGGCGACGAACCTGCCGTCGCGGCGTCCGATTCGGAACCGGCGGAAGAGGAGTCCCCGGACGACCTTCTCCGCCGTCTCGACGCCGAGTTCGCCGACGTCGTGCCGCCGATGTTCGCGGACGGCCCGCCGGTGTCCGCCGAAGAAGGCGTGTACGACGTCGAGCGGGCGGGAGTCGGGCTCGCCGACGTCGGCGGGATGGACGACGTCAAGGCGCGTCTCGAAGCGGCGTTCCTCGCGCCGATCCGCAACCCGCAGCTCGGAAAGCTCTACGGGAAGTCGCTGCGCGGCGGTCTGCTGCTGTACGGCCCGCCCGGCTGCGGCAAGACGTTCATCGCGCGGGCGCTCGCCGGCGAGCTCGAGGCGAGCTTCCTGCCCGTTGCGCTCGCAGACGTCCTCGACATGTACATCGGCCAGAGCGAGCGGAACATGCACGACCTGTTCGAGGTCGCGCGCCGTAACAAGCCGTGCGTGATCTTCCTCGACGAGGTCGACGCGATGGGGCAGAAGCGGAGCCAGATGCGCGATAGCGCGCGCCGCGGCACGGTGAACCAGCTCCTGTCGGAGATGGACGGCGTCACCGACAACAACGAGGGCGTATTCGTGCTCGGCGCGACCAATCACCCGTGGGACATCGACACCGCTCTCCGTCGCCCCGGCCGCTTCGACCGCACGGTGCTCGTGCTTCCGCCCGACGAGGCCGCGCGCGACGCGATCCTCCGCTACCACCTGCGTGAGCGGCCGATCGAGAACGTCGACACGCGCAAGCTCGCGAAGATGACCGACGGCTACTCCGGCGCCGACCTCGCTCATCTCTGCGACACCGCGGCCGAGCGTGCGCTGATGGACTCCGCGACGAGCGGCACGGTGCGGATGATCCAGATGCGCGATCTCGAAGCCGCGCTGACGGAGGTGCGGCCGTCGATCGGGCCGTGGCTCCAGACGGCGAAGAACGTCGCGCAGTACGGAAATCAGGACGGCAGCTGGGACGATCTGCTCGCGTATCTCCGCAAGCGACGGCTGGTGTGAGCGGCGACGAGGCCGCGCTACAGCTCGAGCTCGAGCGCGCGCAGGGCCTCGTCGAGCTCCGGCGCTACGAGGAAGCCACGACGGCACTCGCGGATCTCGTCGGCAGGGAACCGGAGCTCGCGCCGGCGTGGTGCCTCCTCGCGCAAGCGCAGATCGCCGTCGGCGAGACGCAGCCGGCACTCGAGGCAGCGAATCGTGCTGTTGCGCTGGCTCCCGAGCACGACTGGCCGTACCGGCTGCGAAGCGTCGCCTTGCAGCAACTCGGTGACGACGACGGGTCGATCGCCGCTGCGCGGGAGGCCGTTGCCGCGGCGCCGCACAACTGGCAGACGCACCGCCGCCTCGCGATGGCACTCGTCCTCGCGAAGCGAGACCCGGACGGAGCGCTCGCCGCAGCCGGGCGCGCCATCGAGCTGGCGCCGTACGAACCGGATGCCTTCTCCACCCTCGGTCTGGTCTACGACATGCGCAAGAACTCAGACGAGGCCGAGCGCTGCTTCAGGCATGCGCTCTCTCTCGACCCGCAACATGCGCCGTCGCACGATGCTCTCGCCCGGCGGCAGCTCGCCACGAGCGGCTTCGGCCGCGCCGGCAATCTCGCCGCCGCCGCGACCGGCTTTCGCGACGCCGTCCAGGCCGACCCGCGCGATCACATCGCGGCAACGAACATCGAGATCGTTCTCCGTGCGTTCATCGCCCGTCTCTCGTACTTCATCTTCATCGTCGCCTGGATCGCGTACCACGTGACCGGCGGTAGCGCCTTTGCCCGTGTTGGGCCGTTGCTCCTCCTCGCCCTCCCGGTCGGGTTCGCCGCGCGTTTCCTCCTCCGGCTTCCACCGGATCTACGCAGGCAGGTTCGCTATGTCGCCTTCCACGGCGCGCTCGCCGTTCCCGCGATCCTCCAGTCGTGCGCCCTCGGGCTCCTGCTCGTCGCCGCTGTCCTGCCGGAGAGCGCCCGCAGGAAGGCCGCCCTCGCGGCTGTCCTCGTTTCCCTCGCGGCGCGGGTTCTTCTCTACGTGATCAGTCGTCGTATGCGCCGGGACCACGCCGCCTAGTCTTCGAGGCGGAATGACGCAGAACGATCCGAATCCGGCTCTTGACGCGGTGAGGTCGGCCGTTGCCAAGGATCCGGACAACGTCGGCCTCCGAGTGCATCTTGCGTCGTTGCTCTTCGAGGCGGGCGACGCGGAGGCAGCGCGGGGCGAGGCCGAGGCCGCGCTCGCAAAGGAACCCGACAACATCGAGGCGCTCCGGGTTGCCGCCCAGGCTGCGGATGCCACCGGGGACGCAGTCGCCGCGACCGGATATCGGCGTCTGCAGATGGCGCTCGCGCAGACCGTGCCCGAGAACGCCGAGCCGGAGGACGAAGACCCGGGCGTCGTCCGTCTCCATGCCGTTCGCGCGAAGGTGCCTGTCGGCCCGGGCACGATCGAAGGCGACGTCACGGAGGTCGAGAGGCCGGCAGTCACGCTCGCCGATGTCGGCGGCATGGAGCACGTCAAGCGCAGGCTCCGGACGGCCTTCCTCGGGCCGCTCGAAAACCCGGCGCTACGTCGGATGTACGGAATGTCGCTTCGCGGCGGGCTTCTCCTCTACGGGCCGCCCGGATGCGGCAAGACCTTCATCGCTCGGGCGACTGCAGGCGAGCTCGGGGCGAGGTTCATCGGGGTCGGGTTGCACGACATCCTCGACATGTGGCTCGGCGAGAGCGAGAAGAACCTCCACGAGTTGTTCGAAAGCGCGCGCAAAGCCGCGCCCTGCGTCCTCTTCTTCGACGAGGCCGATGCGCTCGGGCGGAAGCGGAGCCAGATGACGCATTCCGCGGGGCGATCCGTAGTCGTCCAGTTCCTCGCAGAGCTCGACAGCTTCGGTAGCGAGAACGACGGCGTCTTCGTCCTCGCCGCGACGAACCATCCGTGGGACATCGATCCGGCGCTCCGCAGGCCCGGCCGCTTCGACCGGATGATCCTCGTCCTGCCGCCCGACGAGCCTGCACGTTTCGCGATCCTCGAGTACCACCTGCGCGAGCGTCCGGTCGGTGTCGTGGATCTCGCCGCGCTCGCTGCCGCCACGGATCTCTTCTCGGGCGCCGATCTCGCTCATCTGTGTGAAAGCGCCGCGGAGTCCGCGCTCGAGGACTCGATCGCGTCGGGGACGCCGCGGCCGATCGAGATGGCCGACTTCGAGAAGGCGCTCGCGGACATCCGCCCGAGCACGACTGCCTGGCTCCATACGGCGCGGAATTTCGCGGAGTTCGCGGGCGAGGGCGGTGTCTACGACGACCTGCTCGCGTACTTGCGCGAACGCAACCTCGCATGAGCAACTTCGAGCGTGCGGAGGAATTGAACAAGATCGGCAAGTGGGATCAGGCGCTCCCGTACGCGGAGCGGGCCGTGTCGGACGATCGGCAGTGGGCGGGTAACTGGTGCCTGCTGGGCTGGACACTCCACGAACTTGGTCGTTATCGCGAATCCCTCTCGGCGGTTGACGAAGCGCTCAGGTTGAGTCCAGACTCGGAGTGGGCGCACCGAACTCGTTCGGCCACGCTCGCGAAACTCGGGCGACGGACAGACGCGTTGGCTGCGGCACGCGAAGCGGTCAGGCAAGCACCGAATGAATGGCGAGCCTGGTCTACTCTCGCCACGACGGCCTACTCGCTCGGTTATCCCGCCGATGCTCGCAAGGCCGCCGAGCGGTCGGTCAAGCTGGCGCCCGGCCAGGCTTTCCCGTGGGTGACGCTCTCATATGTCTGCCTTGACGATGAGTGGGAAGACGCAGCCGATGCGGCTCTACGCGCCCTGCGGCTCGAACCTGAGAACGCTTCGGCGTTGAACAACCTTGGCTGGGCGAGGTTCCGCCAGGGCCGGTACTCAGAGGCGAGAGACGTCTTCGACCGTGGCATCGCGATCAGGCCGGGACACACGACACTCGTGATCAACCGAGCTATGGCCACCATCTATCTCGACGGCCTTGAGACCGGGGATGCCGAATACGCGCGCGCGCAGACGCTACGGCTGTCACTGGCTGATAAGCAACTGCGTGACGATCCGGCGAACGTGGGGGCTTATATAACGCGCTCGAGCGTGCTCCGCCTTCGGGACGGCGATCACGTTGCCGCGTTCGAGGCCGCGCGGCGCGCCGTGGCGGCTGACCCGCGCTCGGCAACGGCGTGGAGTGCGTTGGATGACGCTGCCGCCTCGCTGGACCGTTGGCGTCTCGCTCGGTATGCCGCCCGGCGCGCGGTACGTGCGGAGCCGAGTGCGCCGGGCCGCTGGTTAGGAGCCGCGTTCACGGCGCACTACGCCGGTCTGCCCGATGAGGCCCGGCGTTGGGCGCGCCGCGTAGTCGAAGAGGCGCCGGACAGCATCCGGGCCAATCGCGCCTCCGCGCTACTCGCGCTTCTCGATGGAGACCCGGCACAGGCCCGCGATCTCAGTTTCCAAGACCTGCAGCGCTACGGAGAGAGTTGCTGCGTTCGCATGTTCATACTCCGCTGCTCCCTCGAGCTCAGTGACATTGCAGGAGCTCGCGAGGCGCTCGATCGGGCAGAGCACTGGCGGCCGCGTTGTCACTGTTTCGTTCGCACGCGCTACGAGCGAATCCTTGCCGGGAGCTAGCGGCGGGCGATGCGGAACGCGGCGAGGGTCGTCACGATCCACGCGAGCGGCAGCAGGCACGCCTCCAGCAGGCTCAGCCCGTGCAGTACCGCGACGGCGACGAAGCTGATGAGCAGGAGCGTGTTGACCATCACCCAGCCCGTCACGACCTTCGCGAGGAAGAACCCGCGGCGGACGATCCGGGTGCCGCGGTCGCGCCACAGCGGCGGCAACTCGCGGAACGCCTTCGCGAGGTCGTTGCGACGGCGTGCGGTGAGCGCGATCTGCACGCGCTCGTTCAGTTCCGCGAGGGAGATGCGCCCGCTCGCGTAGTGGCCGCGCAGCGCGACCGTTGCTACTTCGCGGTCCCGGTCACTGACGAAAGCCACAGACCGAGGGTAGCTCAGTCCTGTGTTGCCAGCCAGTCGCCGACGACCTGCATGTAGCGCTCGCGCTCCTCGACGTGCGGCATATGCGACGACTCCTCGAAGCACACCCACTCCGAGCCGGCGATCCCCGCGAGCAGCGTCTCCTGCAGCGCCGGCGTCGCCTCGTCGTGGCGGCCCGAGACGAGCAGCGTCGGCACCCGGATCTCGTGCAGCCGGTCCTTGACCTGCCAGTCCTTGCACGAGCCGATGATGTGGAACTCGCTCGGCCCGTTCATCGTCCGGTAGACGGTCGGATCCTCGTCGAGGTACGCGAACGTTTTCGCGACCTCGGGCGGCCACGGGATGCGGCAGACGTGGCGGTCGTAGAACGCGAGGCACGCCTCCATGTACTCGGGGTGGTCGTACGTGCCCGCGTCTTCGTGCTTCGCGAGCGTCGCCTGGACCTCGGCGGGGAGTTGCTCGCGGAGCTTGCCCGCCTCGGTGGCGAAGTCGGCCCACGACGCCGCGGTGTCGGCGAGCACGAGCGAGCGCAGGCCGGCCGGCTGCGTCAGCGCGTACTCCTCCGCAAGGAAGCCGCCCCACGACTGGCCGAGGACGTGGTGATCGGCGATCCCGAGCGCCTCGACGAGGTTGTGCAGCTCGCGGACGAACAGCTCGGGCGTCCAGAACTCGGCGCCGCGGTCGGGATAGTGCGTGCTGCGGCCGTTGCCGAGCTGGTCGTAGTGCACGACGGCGCGCCGGTCGGCGAGGTCCGCGATCGAGAGGAGATAGTCGTGCGTCCCACCAGGCCCGCCGTGCAGGACGATCAGCGGCGGCGAGCCGTCGGCGCGCAGCTCGCCGGTGACGCGGTACCACGTCTCCGCGCCGTCTTCGGCGGACGCAAAGCCGACGGATCCTTCACGGATTCTCACGAAAACGACCCTATCGGCGAGGTACCGTCGAACGCAGATGCTCGGCTTGCGCCACCCGCTGGGCCGCATTCCGCAGCCCTGGCGTCGCCTCGTCGACTGGACGGTGACGTTCAGCGTTGCTGTCCTCTTCGTGCTCACGTTCGAGGCCGAGGTCGCGTCGCCGTACTCGATCCCTTCCTCCTCGATGGAGAACACCCTCAACTGCGCCGGGCCTGCCGGGGGCTGCCGCGGCTCGACCGACGACCGCGTGATCGCCTTTCGGCTCGAGTACGACTTCGAGTCGCCGCAGCGCGGCCAGATCGTCGTCTTCACCGCTCCCCCTGCGGCGTCGAAGTGCGAAGCGGGGGACGCCGGGACGACGTTCGTCAAGCGCCTCATTGGGCTGCCAGGCGAGACCGTCCGTGAGGACAACCACGGCTTCATCCTTATCCGCGGGCCACACGCGCAGGCGTGGACGAAACTCAGCGAGCCGTATGTCGCTCCCCTCTACCGCGCCGCGGATTTCGAGCACTTCGGCATGACCTGGCACGTCCCGAAGGGCGACTACTTCATGCTCGGCGACAACCGGGGCGGCTCATGCGATTCGCGGAGCTGGGGACCCGTGCCGCGGGGGAACCTCATCGGGCCGGTCGTCCTCCGCTACTGGCCGCTCGATCGCATCGGCATCCCGTAGCTCAGCGCGACGGGCGGCGAAGCTCGTACACCGTCATCGGCTCGCCCGAGCGTCCTCGCCCCGGGCCGCGGATCGCGAAGCCGAGCTTGGCGGCGACCCGCGTGGACGGCTCGTTGACGCCGCTGATGTACGCCGTCACCCCATCCGCGTCCGTGCGAGCCCAGAGATCGTCGAGCGCGGCTCGCATCGCCTCGGTTGCAATCCCCTCGCTTCGCCTTCCCTCCGCCACCCACCAGCCGGCCTCGACTTCGCCGGCCGCGATTCCCTCGATGCCGTCGGGCGCGATGCGCAACTCCGCGCAACCGAGGAACGCGTTGTCGCGGCGGTCCCGGATCGCCCAGGGCCCGAAGCCGTGCTCGTGCCACTGCGTCGCGCCGGCCGCGGTGTCGCGCGCCGCGTCCTCGGCGCGGCCCGATGCGCGCGCATGATCGGCCTCGTCGTCGAGGCCCAGCGGGAGCAGGATCAGCCGCGCCGTCTCGAGGCGCATGTCGCTCCTAGCTGTCGCTCGCAGCGGAGCCGATGCCGATCCAGGTGAGGCCCTCGTCGCCGGCAATCATCTGGCGGCGTGCGTTCGGCGGGCAATAGACGAAGTGACCCGGCGTGAGCGCGATCTCCTCGCCGTCGAGGCGGAGCGTGCCGCCGCCCGCGATGATCGCGTAGACCTCTTCTTCGTTGTTCGAGGCGTGGTCGTGCTCCGGCCCCTCGGCGCCCGCGGGCAACTCGAGCTGGTTGAGCTTGAAGCCGGCGACGCCGAGCTGTGCGGTGAGCGGCTTGAAGACGCCGTTCGGGGACTCGATCTCGCTTGCGTGGATGACCTGGGAATCCATTGCTCCTCCTAGTTCCGGTGTTTACGCCGCTGGATGCGAACGCGTCCAGAGCGGCGAGCTTTGCACGAGATTCGTCGTCGCGTTCCAGCTGCGGTAGAGAGCGTGGAAGCGAGCGAGCTCGCGCCGGCCTTTCGCGGTCGGGTAGCGAGCGCCGGCGTCGAGCAGTTCGTAGCCCGACGAGGCGAGCACGTCGCCCGCGACTTCCTCGAACGCGTGCGCGTCGGCGTCGGGCATCTCGTTGCGCCAGTCGCGGACGTTCGCGGTCGGAGGCTGGGCGAGCCGCTGGTGCTGCGGCAGGTTCGAGACGTCGACCTTGCCGGCGTACTCGACCATCGCGGGCTCCCAGGGAAGAGAGGCGAACTCGCAGATCCGGCCCAGCTCGTGCGTGGGATCCGCGACGAGATCCTCGTAGCGGAGCTCGAGGTAGCGGGCGGCGCCCGCGCGGCGCCCGAGCGCGCGGGCAGCGTCGATCTCCACCTTCCAGCGTGCGGCGAACTGCGCGACCGTCTTCGGTTGCGCCAGCGTCTTGCCGGAGAAGCCCGGCGGCAGCGCGAGGAACGAGAGCGCAGCGTCGCGTCCGTCCCGCACGAGGTGAACCCAGAGCGCGCCGGGAAAGAGCCGCTCGAGCCGCGGCAGATGCTGCATGTACAGCGGCGTCTTGTCGCCCCAGCGCGGCTTGCCGTGCTTCTCCGCGTACGTCTCGAAGATCGCCGAGATCGCCTCGCCGGTCGTCATGCCGTCGCGCAGGCGCGGCCGCACGTCCTCCGGCGCGATGTCCCACTCGCGCAGACGCGGCAGCCGGCGCAGATCGTCGTAGAACGCGTCCGCCTCGATCGTGCCGCGGTGCCGCCGCGCGAGCGGGAGCATGAAGAACGACTCGTCAGGGATCGCGAGCTCGCTGTTGCGGTCGAGCATCACGCGCAGGAGCGTCGTGCCCGAGCGGCCGACCCCGAGCAGGATCAGCGGCGGCGCCATTAGAGGCAGAGCTCGGCGAGCGTCTGCAGCGCCTCCGCCTGCGGCGTGCCGAGCACGAGCGTCGTGATCGGCGTCTCGCGCCAGGCGTCGAGGCGTTCCGCGATGCGCTCCTTCGGCCCGACGAGCGCGACTGCGTCGACGAGGTCGTCGGGGACGGCGGCGATCGCCTCGCGCTGCTTGCCGGCGAGGTAGAGCTGTTGGATCTCCTCCGCCGCGTCCTCCCAGCCGTAGCGCCGGACGAGCGCGTTGTAGAAGTTCTTGCCCTTCGCGCCCATACCGCCGATGTACAGCGCGAGGTACGGCTTGAGCCCGTCGCGCAACGCCTGGACGTCGTCGCCGACGAAGCAGCTGACCGTCGCAGCGATCTCGAAGCCCGGCTTCGCTTCCGCGAGGCTCTCCCCGAAGGCGTCGTCGAAGTGCTCGGGATCGACGAAGAGCGGCAGCCAGCCGTCGGCGATCTCCGCGGCGAGCGTGACGTTCTTCGGGCCGAGCGCGGCGAGGTAGATCGGGATGTCTGCGCGCAGCGGGCGCAGCATCATCTTTAGCGGCTTGCCGAGCCCGGTCGCGCCAGGGCCGTCGTACGGGATCGAGTAGTGCTCGCCGGCGTGCTCGACCGTGTCACGCCGCAGAGCGGTGCGCACGATCTCGATGTACTCGCGCGTCTTGCCGAGCGGCTTCCCCCACGGCTGGCCGTGCCAGCCCTCGACGACCTGCGGGCCGGACGTGCCGAGCCCGAGCAGGAAGCGCCCGCCGGAGATGAGATCGAGCGTCGCCGCCGTCATCGCCGTGTTCGTCGGCGTGCGGCCGGGGATCTGCATGATCGCCGAGCCGAGCTTGATCGTCTCCGTCTTCGCGGCGAGGTACGCGAGAACCGTCACCGCGTCGGTGCCCCACGCCTCGGCCGTCCACACGGAGTCGAATCCGAGCCGCTCCGCCTCCTGCACGAGCGGCACGAGGTCGGCGGGATTCGTGCCGGGCGGCGCGTAGCCGAGGTTGAGGCCGAGCTTCACGACGCGATCCTACGGGGGGAGCGCTCCTGGAAGTACTTCTGCTGCCCGTTCTCGTGCGCCGTCCGTTCAGGCCGTCGCGTCATCCGCCTCGTGGTGCCGGCGCTCCCGTTGGTCCCATCCCAAACTCCACCCACCCCGGGGCAAAGAGGGCTGTCGCCGTCCTATCACAGGAGATGAAACGGGAGATTGGCGGGTTATTGCCGTTTGTGTGTCGGCTCCGCTAGCCTCAAGCGCCCGTGGCGCACCCTGAACTAGCCGCCGAGCAGGCGTACGTCGACACCGCGTACGACGAGCTCGACCGGATGCGGTCGACCGTCGAGCGCACGCAGGAGGCGATGGCGACCGAGTGGGCCGCGCTCAACATGGAGGCGTGGGCGAAGCGCCGCATGCAGACGTTCGAGGACGCCGAGCGCGGACTCGTCTTCGGCCGCCTCTCGCTCGACGCGAACCCGCGGCCCTTGTACGTCGGCCGCCGCTGGGTCACGAACCGCGAGCAGGAGTCGCTCGTCGTCAACTGGCAGGCGCCCGCGGCGCGGCCGTTCTACACCGCGACGCCGCAGGATCCGCACGGCGTCACGCAGCGGCGCCGTTTCCGCGCGAAGGGGCGCAAGCTCCTCGACATCTCCGACGAGGCGCTCGACGGCACCGCGATCGAGGGCGCGGGAGTCTCCGACTTCCTCCTCGAGGAGCTCGACCGCCGCCGCGAGGCGCGGATGCGCGACATCGTCGCGACGATCCAGTCCGACCAGTACCGGTTGATTACCGCCGACCCCGACGGCGCGCTCGTCGTGCAGGGCGGTCCGGGCACCGGCAAGACGGCGGTCGGTCTCCATCGCGCGTCGTGGCTCCTGTACACGCACCGTGAGAAGCTGCGGCGCGTCCTCGTCGTCGGCCCGAACGCGACGTTCATGGAGTACGTCTCGCAGGTGCTGCCGACGCTCGGCGAGGAGGCCGTCGAGCAGCGCGCGGTCACCGAGCTCGTCGACGGCGTCGAGGCCGCGCGCGAGGAGGAGCCGGACGTCGCGCGGCTGAAGGGCGACCCGCGGCTGCGCGAGGTCGTCGCGCGCGCGGTCGAGCTGGCGGTCGTGCCTGCGCCGGAGGAGCTCGTCATGCGCGTCGAGGGCGAGTACGTCCGCGTGCGCGAGCGGAACGTCGCCGAACTGCTCGAGGAGGCGCTCGAAGCCGGCGACCCGATCGGCCTTGCGCGCGAGCGGTTTCGGATGGCGGTGCTCCGCCGCTTCTACGAGCGGTACGGCGAGCTGTTCGGGCCACGCGCCATGCGCAGTTTCGACGAGATCGAGAGCGGCCTGCGTCAAGGCGGCTTCCTCACCCGCTGGCTCGACCGCGTCCTGCCGCTGCCGCAACCGGAGAAGCTCGTCTCGCGGCTGTTGACCTCGTCTGCGGCGCTCGAGGCGGCGTCGGAGGACGTGCTCGACGCCGCCGAGCGGAAGCTGTTGCTGCGCGACAAGCCGCGCCGCGCGGCTGATCTTGTGTGGTCGGATCATGACGTGCCGCTCCTCGACGAGGCGCGGGCGCTGCTCGACGGCGCGCCACGCTCGTACGGCCACGTGATTGTCGACGAGGCGCAGGATCTCTCGCCGATGCAGCTCCTCGCGATCTCGCGCCGCGCGGTTGACGGCTCGCTCACGATCCTCGGCGACGTCGCGCAGGCGACCGGGCCCGTCGTCTACCGCCGGTGGGAGGAGCTCGAGCCGTTTCTCCCGGAGGACACCGAGCTCGAGATCGAGGAGTTGCGCCACGCGTACCGCGTCCCGGCCGAGATCATGGACTTCGCGCTGCCGCTCCTCGACGAGATCGCGCCCGAGGTTGAGCCGCCCATCGCGTACCGCAAGGGCGGCGACGCGCCGCGGCTGGTCGAGGTCGCGGAGGCAGAGTTGCTCGAGACGGCGCTCCGCGAGGCGGTCGCGCTCGAGGATCTCCACGGCCTCGTTGCGGTGATCGCGCCGCGGACGCTCGCGGTGCCCGACGAGTTCCCGTTCCCGATCCTCACGCCACGCCAGGCGAAGGGTCTCGAGTTCGACCACGTCGTCGTCGTCGAGCCCGCGGCGATCGCGGACGACGGCGATCGCGGTCTACGTGAGCTCTACGTCGCGCTCACGCGCCCGACGAAGACGCTCGTCGTCGTCCACGCGCGCCCGCTGCCGAGCGCTCTCGGCTAGCCGCAGTCGACCGCGACGGCGAGAGCGGCGCAGATCTCGTGCATCCGCTGATCGCTGAGACGGCCAAGCCGCTCCACCAAGGATCCGATCGACACGTTCTCGACCGTGTCGAGACTGACTACGCACGGCAACGGGACGGGATCTTCTGACGGCTCGAGCAGAACCTCGGTCGGGAGCCCGCGGATCCCGGTCGTGCACGGGCCAATCATCGCCCGCCGCAGGCGAGGGATGGCCGTGTCTCGCGAGAGGATGACTGCCGGCCGGCGCCCGGCTTCGGCGAGTTCGCACCACCACACCTCACCCCGCGTGGGAAGGTCGGTCACGACGCCTCTGCGGCCGCGTGGAACGATTCGAGGTCGCCCCAGGCGTCGGGCTCGCTGAGCGGGCGGGTCTCGTATATCGCGTAGGCGGCGTCGTACTCCGCCGCGCGCCGACGGGCGAGTAGCGCGGCCAGCGCCTCGTCGATCAACGACGAATCGGCGAGTCCCTTGTGCGAATTGCGGGCACTTTCGAGCAACCCCGCGTCAACCGTCGTGCTGATACGCGTGCGTGCCATGCCATAAACGTAGCATGGATGTGGCAGGAACTAAGCGTCGACGAGCTAGTTGAACAAAATCCCGATACCGACGGGACTACGGGCCTGTGCCGGTACTCCTCCTGGGTTCGAAGGTCGTAGTGAGGGTCCAAGACGAAGTCCGTCTCCGTTCCAGCGCTCTCATTCTTGAGGGAGCACGTCTCGCCACAGTCGGCGCCGATCTTCTCCACCTCCGCGGCGGTACTACCGACGCCGACCCCTGACTTCGTCCGATAGTCCGGCGAGGTTGTCTCCACGGTGAAGACGGCCGCCTTTCCCTTGCTCGCGATGTACGTGACCCGGATCGAGACCGCTGGATACGAGACAAGAAGGTCGACGATCGGAGTGCCGCCGAGGCTGTCCTTGCGCGACATGATGACCCGGCCCTTGCCGGCAGTGGCCTCGACTTTCTCCCGGCTCTCGCCCAGACGGACTGGACCGATGCCGTTGGCAGTGATGATCGAGTTGCTCTTCGAGGTGTGACGACTAGAGCCGCATCCGGTGAGGCCGGCCAGCAGCACCGCAGTCACGACGACGGGCGGCCGCAAGGCGATCATTTGGCGAGTCTTTCACGAGTAACGGTGTCCGACACCGCCTATTGGGACGGCGGGTTTGTCAAGGGCGAAAGGTTCGCAACTCTGTGCCAATTCCGAAACGCTCGGTTAGTCGGCACACTGCAGCGGGATGGCAGTCCGCGTCCTTCTTGCCGCCTTGGTCGCGGCGGTGGTTGTTGCTCCGGCCTCCGGCGGCCGCCACTCCTCAGCACCGCTCACGCCGTACGCCGGGCTCGGTACGTGGCTCGACATCTACGCGACGTCGTACTGGGACAAGCCGGGCCGGCAGGTCGCAGCGATGGCGCGCGACGGGGTCAAGACGCTGTACCTCCAGACCGGCAACTACTCGCAACAGGCGAACCGGAACGAGCTCGGTCGCTTCGTCGACGCCGCGCACGCGCACGGCTTGCGCGTCGTCGCCTGGTACCTCCCGTCCTTCGCGCACCCCGAGCAGGACGCGCGCCGGTCACTCCAGGCGATCCGGTTCCGTAGCGCGCACGGCGAGCGCTTCGACGCATTCGCCCTCGACATCGAGGCGAGCCTCGTCGGCTCCGAATCGCTGCGCAATCAGCGCCTCCTCAGTCTCTCGCGGCGGCTGCGGAAGGCTGTCGGCCCGACGTACGCGCTCGGAGCGATCATCCCGTCACCACTAGGGATACGGAGGCATCTCCACTACTGGCGCAGCTTCCCGTATCGCGGCCTCGGGCGGATCTACGACGTCTTCCTGCCGATGGCGTACTTCACCGACCACGACCTGCACGGCATCCGCGCCGTCCGCAGCTACCTCGCCGCGGACGTGGCGATCATCCGGAACCGCACCGGGAAGCCGCACGTCCCGGTCCACCTGATCGGCGGAATCTCCCGCTCGATGACGAAGGCCGACACGACCGGCTTCATGCGCGCCGTCGCCGACTGCCGGCCGCTCGGCTACAGCCTGTACGCGTGGTCGGTGATGCGCTCGGGGATGTGGCCGAAGCTGCGCGGCCCGGCTAGCGATCCGACCGGAAAGGCGTGCACCCAGAGCGGCGCGCCGGCCTCTTAGGTCAGCGGGCCGCGCTCGAGCGGCGCCGCAGCCAGTCGGTCACGACGGATGGCGCAGGCTGTAGCCCCAGCGCCGCGCGCCGCGCTCGTAGCGCGCCGCGGCGAGATCGAGGAACGCGCGCATCCGCAGATCGCGCTTCATCTCCTCCCACTGGCGAAAGTACTTCTCGTTCGCGCCGCCGAGCACCGGCTCGCTCGGCGCGATCGGGTCGAGCTCGAGGAACTCGAAGATCGCGCGCAGCACGCCCTCCGGCTCTGCGACGAGATCCTCGTACGCGCGGACGTAGACGTGGTCGAGGTATTCGCAATCCGCCCGGAAGATCGCGTGGCAGCGGACCCAGTGCTTGAACAAGAGGTCATAGCGCCGCGTACCCCGCCACTTCGCCGTCGGGATGGACACCGGAATCGGATGCCGGACGATCACGACGAACTTCGACCGCGGAAAAAGTGCCTGCAAGAAGCAGGTTTTCAAAAGGTTCGGCGGCGACTTCTCCAGCAGGACTGGCCGCGAGAGATCCCAGTGCGGCGACCACTCCTCGAACAGCTTCCGCGCCTTCTCGTCGGTGGCCTGCGCCTCGGTGAAGTGCGCCTCCGGCGCGAAGCCGAAGCGTCCCGGGCCTCCCCAGACCTTCGCCGCGGGATAGACGGTCTGCAGGTGCTGGCCCTCGTCCGCATCGACGCCCGTGCCCGAAAAGCCGCTGACCTCCGGGTGTGCGGCGAGCAGCCGCGCGAGCAGCGTCGTGCCGCTGCGGTGCAGCCCTGCGAGAAAGACGAAGCGGTGATCGTCCATAGCCCGGCGCATCGTATGTAGCGTCCAACGGATGCAAACGCGCAACCTCGGAGACGGCGGCCCGGAGGTCTCGGTCGTCGGGCTCGGCACGAACAACTTCGGCCGGCGCTGCGACTACGAGCAGACGCTAAGGGTCATCGGCACCGCGCTCGACGCCGGCATCACGCTCTTCGACACGGCCGACATCTACGGCCAGGGGATGAGCGAGGACTACATCGGCCGCGCGCTCGAAGGGCGTCGGGACAAGGTCATCCTCGCGACGAAGTTCGGGATGCCGATGGACGAGCGCCCCGACGACTCGCCCGGCCGCCCCGCGTACATCCGCTGGGCGGTCGAGAGCTCGCTGCGCCGGCTCCGCACCGACGTGATCGACGTCTACCAGCAGCACCGTCCCGACGAGTCGACTCCGATCGAGGAGACGCTCGGCGCGCTGAACGAGCTCGTCGACGAGGGCAAGGTGCGCTGGATCGGCGGCTCGAACTACTCCGCCGAGCAGATCGAGGCCGCGGAGAGCTCGGCGCGCGAGCGCGGGACCGCCCGCATCGTCTCGATCCAGAACGAGTACTCGCTCATCGAACGCGAGGCAGAGGACGAGGTGCTGCCGACGTGCGAGAAGCTCGGAGTCGGCTTCCTTCCGTACTTCCCGCTCGCGAGCGGGCTGCTCACCGGCAAGTACCGTCGCGGCGAAGAGGCGACGGAGGGACGGCTCGCCGGGCAGGAGATCGCCGGCGCGCGCTGGGATCGCGCCGAGGCGCTGCAGGCGTTCGCCGACGCGCGGGGCATCGCGCTGCTCGACCTCGCCTTCGCCGGCCTCCTTGCGCAGCCGGCCGTGGCGTCCGTCATCGCGGGCGCGACGAAGCCCGAGCAGGTGCGAGCCAACGTCGCCGCCGGGGCGGTCGAGCTCAGCCCCGACGACGTGGAGGAGCTGCGAGCGCTCCGCTGATCTCCGACGCGGGCGAAGGCGACGCTGCCGAGCTCCGGGTCATGTTCCGCGAGTACGCGGCCTCGATCGGCGACGAGTTCTGGGTCAGGGATTTCGAGGACGAGCTCGGCGCACTGCCCGGCTACTACACGGTGCTGCTCGCCGCCCGCGATCGCGCCGGCGCCCTCGTCGGCTCGGCCGCGATCAAGCATCACCCGGACGGAGCCGCCGAGCTGAAACGGCTCTACGTAAGGCCTGCCGCACGCGGCACAGGGCTCGGCCGCCAACTCGCCACAGCGGCGATCGACCGCGCGCGCGAGCTCGGTTACACGCGCGTTCGCCTCGACACGCTCCCGAGGATGGAAGCCGCCCGCGGGATCTATGCCTCGCTTGGGTTCAAGCCGTGCGAGCCGTGGGTCGACCATCCCATTGCAGGTGTTGTCTTTCTTGAAATGAATCTCTAGCGGATACGGATCCGATCAAACGGGAGGGCTGATGAGAGCCAAGTCGCTGTGCGCCGCTACGGCTGCGCTCGTCGCAGGATTGATCTTCGTGACCGGCGGCGAGGCCGCGACGACGACGACGGTGAAGCTGACCGTCAACTCGACCGCCGACAGCAGCACGCCCTGCACGATCACCGCGAACCACAAGAGCGCAGGCACGTGCACGCTACGCGGCGCGATCCTCGCGGCCAACGCCTTCGGCCAGGACAACACGGTGTTCGTCGTCAAGCTTTCCGCGAAGACGTACCACCTGAGTCTCGGGACGCTCGACGTCTCGGCGTTCACGGATACCGGCAACCTCGTTCAGATCGTCGGCGCGACCGCGCGGATGAAGAAGACACCCGCTTCCATTGTCGACGGCTCGGCCAACCCGAAGCCTGCGAGCGTCTTCGAAGTCGACTCGCCGACGCAGATGCTCAACCTCGTCGTCACGGGCGGCAGCGGCAATCCGAACTTTTCGTGCGGCGGCGCGAACGGCTGCGGCGGAGGGATCGTCCTCACGTCCGCCCTCGATCTGCAGAACTCGATCGTGCGGAACAACAAGGCCTGCTCGGCGTGGACCGGCAAGACGTGCACAGGCCCGTATGGCTACGGCGGCGGTATCTATATGCCGTACGCCTTCAGGCACGAGGTGCTCACGCTGTCCAAGACCACGGTGACGCACAACACGGCCGCCGGCGGCGGCGGGATCGAGAACGACGACACGTCACATTCGGTCATCCTCGCGCTGCAGTCGCACATCGACAGGAACACCGCGTGCGCGACGTTCTCGCACGGCGTGTGCGTCGACTACGGGTTCGGCGGCGGCCTCGCCAATCAAGGTGGACAGGTGACGCTCGAGTATTCGACGGTGAACGGCAATGTCGCCGGTTCTCCCGCGTACGGCTCGGGCAACGGCGGTGGCATCTACCAGAACTACGGAAACATGCAGCTCGACCACACGACCGTGAACGGCAACGTCGCCGCGTACCAGGGCGGCGGCGTCTACGACACGGCGAATGTCGATTTCGTCGACAGCACCGTGTCGCAGAACGTCTCGGGCGCGCAGGGAGGCGGGGTGTACAGCGACCTCGACGTGTCGTTCGACCGCACGACGGTCTCCTCGAACACCGCAGGTGGGACGTTCGCGTGCACGATCGGCGCCACGGCGTCGTGCGCACAGACGGTCGGGAAGACGGCCGGCGACTGCGCCACGCTCTATCCCTCCGCGACGAGCTGCACGTCATCTCCCGGCTTCGGCGGTGGGATCATGAGCGACTTCTCCTCGAATGCGGAGCTTCTCTCGTCGACGATCACGAAGAACCTCGCGGCCAGCCTCGCCGGGAGCGCTCCGGATTGCAGCGGTGGCCAGGGCGGCGGGGTCTTCAGCGCCTGGGCGTTCACGGCGCTCGCGGGTACGCATTTCACGAGGAACGTCGCCGACTGCGGCGGCGGAATCTACGACTACCACGACGCGCGGCACGGGCACGGAGAGACCTACGCGTTCGCTCTTTCAGACTCCACGATCGCCGGCAACACCGCTCTCGAGGATGGCGGCGGGATCTGGACGGAGGGCACGGCCACGGGAACGCTCTACGGGACGAAGGTGACCGGCAATCATGCCGGACGTACGACCGGTGGCGTCTGGGACGACGAGGTGGGATCGGTGCTCATCGGAGTCGGCTCCTCCGTCTCGGCGAACGTGAGCCCGGACACCTGCAAGAACATCACCTGGCCCTGCCGCTAGGACGCGACGACGGCGTATGCCTCGCTCGGGTTCAAGCCGGGCGAGGCGTTGGTCGACCATCCGATTGGAGGTGTTCTCTTCCTCGAAATGAATCTCTTACGGATACGGGTTCGATCAATACGGGAGGGTCAATGAAACGCAAGACTTTGTGGGTCGGCGTCGCAGCGCTAGCGGCCGGCCTGATCTTTGTGACAGTCGGCGCGGCCGCGACGACGACGACGGTCACGCTGACCGTCAACTCGACGACGGACAGCACGACGCCGTGCACCGTCTCCAATCACAAGAGCACAGGGACGTGCACGCTGCGCGGCGCGATCGCGTATGCCGACAACCTCGGCGCCGACAACACGATGTTCGTGATCAAGCTCGCCGCGAAGACGTACCACTTGAGCCAGGGCACGCTCGACATCGACGCATCGACGGTGAACACCGGGAACATCGTCCAGATCGTCGGAAAGACGAAGACGATCGGCAAGAAGAAGCACAAGAAAACGGTTCCCGCCTCGATCCTCGACGGCTCCGGCAACGTGAAGCCCGCGAGCGTCTTCGAGGTCTATTCGCCGACGCAGATGTACAACGTCGTCGTCGAGCACGGATCCGGTTACGGCGGGGGCGGGATCTACAACGGGTCCGCTCTCGACATCGAGAACTCGGTCATCACGAACAACACGGCCTGCAGCGCATGGTCGGGTAACTCCTGCACCGGCACGTACCAGAACGGCGGCGGGATCGAGATGGCCACGAGCTCCTCGTACCACCCGATCCTGACGCTCTACAAGACGACCGTCTCGCACAACAAGGCGGCCTACGGCGGCGGGATCGACTTCGAGAACACGCATCACTCGACCGTCTACATCCTCAAGTCGCACATCGACGACAACATCGCGTGCCAGACCTTCTCGAACGGCGTCTGCGCGGGCGATGGCCAGGGCGGCGGCATCTACGACTCGGGCGAGACGATGACGGTCGAGAGCTCGACCGTGAACGGGAACGTCGCCGGCTCCCCCGCCTACAGCACCGGCTACTACAAGTCGCTCGGCGGCGGCATCTACACCGACGAGGATGCCCTGCAGCTCCTGAATACGACCGTGAGCGGAAACCTCGCCGGAGAGTGGGGCGGCGGTATCTACGACGACAACCATCTCGACCTCGTCAACAGCACGGTCTCCCACAACGTCGCCGCAATCGGCGGCGGCGGGATCACCGAGGAGTACCTGCTGACCTCGAAGAGCTCGACGATCTCGGGCAACACGGCCGGTGGGGCGTTCGCGTGCACGGTCAACGGCAACTCCACGACGTGCAAACGCACGACGAAGACGACGACCGGCACGTGCGCGACGCTGTATCCGTCGGCGACGCAGTGCAGCGACTACGACGGCGGCGGCGGCGGTCTGTACGCCGACTACGAGTATCCGCAGCTCGTCGGGACGACCGTGACGAAGAACACCGCGGTGACCCTGAGCGGCGACGCCGCGAACTGCAGCGGTGGTCAGGGAGGCGGCGTGTGGAACGCCTGGGCCTGGACTGCAACCGGCGGCTCGAAGTTCACGAACAACGTCGCGGATTGCGGCGGTGGGATCTACAACTACTGGGACTCGGCGAGCGACACGTACACGCTCGTTCTCAACAACTCGCTCATCAGCGGGAACACGGCCCTGACGGACGGCGGCGGGTTGTGGACCGCCGGCACCGGAACGGCGACGCTCTACGGGACGACGGTCACCGGCAACCACGCCGGCCACAAGACCGGCGGCGTCTGGGACGACGGGCTCGGTTCCGTCCTCCTCGGGCCCGGCAACAAGCTGTCGAAGAACACGAGTCCCGGCAGCTGCAAGAACATCACGTTCCCCTGTAAGTAACGGGAGCGCTTCGTTATCGGCTAGGCGGCGGCGACGTCGCCTAGCCGGTAGCGGAGATCGTTCAGCCGCGCGTGCCAGTCGTCCGAGAGCGCGGCGACGCACTTCATCGAGCGGCACGCGAGCTCGACGAGCTCGTCCGGCGGGACGCCGTGCGTCTCCGCCCACTCACGATCCTCGGCGGTCAGCTCGTCCGGCGGCTCTCCGGATGTTGCCGCCACGAGCTCGGCGGCGCGCACGGCGTCTTCGGCCGTGGCGTCGTCAGGCGTGCCGTCGCAGGCGGCCGCGAGCGTCTGTTCGAGGCTCTTCCAGTCCACTACGCGTCGAATTCCACCTGATCGAAGAAACGAAGCGCAGTGCGGCCAGGCCTTACACGCGAGTGCATTGACGCGAGCTCGTCGTCGGACACCTCGCCGAGCGCGCGCTTGACCGCGAGCCACGGGAGATTGAGATCCTCCTGGTAGACGATCGTCGAGATCCGCGGGTTGACCTCGATGACGTAGTCGCCGACGAGCTGGATGTTGAAAAACCACTCGATCTCGAGCGCGGAGACGATCCGCTCGGCGATCTCGTCGAGCTCGGGCGACTCGAGCGTGACGAAGTACATCGCGAGCCCGGCGCGCATCGCCTCGCGCGTCTTCGCCTGGCCGAGCACGACGCGCTTGCCGTCGCCGATGCCGTCGATCGTCCGCTCGCCGCCGGTTGCGAGCTCCATCACGAGGAGATCGACGCCGTCGTCGGGCAGCAGCTCGACCGCTTCCTCGAGCCGCATCGCGAGCGCGCCCGGCCGTTCGTACAGGAGCTGGTGCGCGCGGTCGACGGTCGGGTCGAGGATGCGGAAGCCGCGCGAGCCGGAGGAGTAGACGGGCTTGAAGCAGACCGGCTTGTCGGGATAGCCGAGCTCGCGCGCGGCAGCATCGACGTCGGCCGCTCCGCTCACGCGGCGGAACGCGGGCGCCGGCACGCCGATCTCGTGAAGCAGCGCATAGAACTCCGCCTTGTCGTTCGAGCGGCGCACCGTCTCAGGGCCGGAGACGAGCACCGGCACGGGGAACTCGTTGCGCCGCGCGGAGAGGTGCGGAAGGTCGTGCGACGACTCCGGCAGCACGACGTCGACGCCCTCGCGCTCGACGATCTCGAGCAGCGCGTCGGCGTACTCCGGCTCGCTGCCGGCCGGAACGCGGTGGAACGCGTCGCAGAGGTGGCGGCCGATCGCGTCCTCGCTCATGTCGACGCCGACGAGGCGCACGTCGCGCTCGCCGTTCTCGCGCAGCGCGCGCAGGAGCCGCGCCGCGCCCGGCGCGCCGGCGGCCGTGACGAGGACGGTGGTCATGCCTGCGCCAGCACCCACTGGAACTTGACCGGGCCTTCCGGCTCTTGGATCTCGACGACCTCGTCGCGCTCGATGCAAAATCCCGCTTCTTCGACGAGCCGGGAGTTCGTCTCCGGGGGGAAGCTCGAGAAGTACGTCGGCGCGCCGAGCCAGTCGCCGGTCCAGCCCTCGATGTCGGACTGACCGAACACGGCGAGGAGCCGGCCGCCGGGTGCGAGCCACGCATGGATGCGCCCGAGCAGCGGCGCAAGCAGCTCGCGTGGGACGTGGTTGAAAACGTAGAACGCCACGACGGCATCGAAGGAGCCGCGTGTCAGGTCGAGCTCGGTGAAGTCGGCGCAGAGGAACTCCGCGTCCGGGATCGCCAGGCGCGCGCGCTCGACCTGGCGCGGCGAGATGTCGATGCCGGTGACGCGGAAGCGCTCGGCGAGCCGCTTCGTCTCGGGCGAACCTGCGCCGCAACCGAGCTCGAGGACTCGAGCGCCGTCGTCGAGGCGCGCCATCAACTCGTCGGCCCATTCATTCCGGGGGTCGTCGACGATGAGCTCCCGCCACTCCGCGAACGCCTCGCCGATCGCGTCGTAGCCGTCGGCGACGAGCTGGGTGCGGGCATCTCTCATGCGGCGAGACTACCGTTGCGCTCTTGAAGGTTCTCCTCGTGACGCTCCACTTTCCGCCCGGCGGCGGAGGTGGTGTCCATCGGCCTCTGAAGTTCGCCACGCATCTGCCGGCGCTCGGGATCGAGACGCACGTGCTCGCGCCCGACATCCCCGGCGCCGTGCCCGCGGACGCCGAGCTCGAGCTGCCGACTCAGGCGTGGATCCACCGCGTTCGCTACGTCGGCCCGAGCGCCGGCCGCGCGACCGAGCGCGTCGCCGCGACCCACGGGCTCGCCCGCATCGGCACGCAGGCGAGCCTGCTCGGGAAGCGGCTGCTCGTGCCGGACGAAAACGTCCCGTGGAGCACGCTCGCAACGCCGGTCGCCATCCGCATCGCGCGCCGCGAGAACATCGACGTCGTCATCACGACCTCGCCGCCGCCGTCGCTCCACCTCCTCGGCGCCGCGGTGAAGAAGGGCGCAGGCGCCGCGTGGGTCGCCGACCTCCGCGACCCGCTCACGTCGAACCCGCACCGCCGCGGCCAGGAGTCGCGGCTCGCGCTGATGAAGGAGAAGACCGTCGGCGGGATCGGCAAGCTCGTCGCGTCGCGGGCAGACGCAATCATCGCCGCGTCCGAAGCAATCGCCGAGGAGGCGCGCGCGCTCGGACCGAAAGGCACGGTCACGCTCATCGCGAACGGATCCGACTTCGACGACTTCGCCGGCCTCGAGCACCACGCGAGCACGACGCTCCGCATCACGCACACGGGCAACTTCCACGGCAACCGCGACCCGAAGCCGTTCTTCCGCGCGCTCGCAGAGTCGGGACTCGAGGACGTCGTCGTCCGCTTCGCCGGAGACGTTCGCGCCGCCGACCGCGAGTACGCCGAGACGCTCGGTCTTGGCGACCGCATCGAGCTGCTCGGCTACGTCCCGCGGCGCCGCTCGCTCGAGCTGCAACGCGACTCCGAGGCGCTGCTCCTTTTGATCCCCGACTCCGGTGGCCGCGGCAAAGGCGTGCTGACGGGGAAGATCTTCGAATATCTCGCCGCCGAGCGCCCGATCCTCGCCGTCGTGCCGCCCGACGGCGCCGCCGCCGACCTCCTCCGCGAGACCGGCGCCGGCACGGTCGTGGCGCCCGACGACGTCCCCGCGATGCGCGCCGCGCTCGTCGATCTCCACAGCCGTTGGAGAGCCGGCAGCCTCGACGGCACGCCGCTCTCGCCGGAGTGGCGCGAGCGCCTTTCGCGCGCCAAGCGCGTCGAGGAGCTCGCCGACGTGTTAAGGACCCTCGCGTGACCGCTGCCGCCATGCCTCTCCCACGGCGCCGTGCGCTCTCCCTCGAGCGCGTCACGTCGACGCTCTTCTTCACGACGCTCTTCGTCTCGACCTTCGAGAAGGTGCACTGGAACTTCGGCGGGCAGCTCGGGATCAACGACATGACGACGATCCTGTTCGTCGTCGCGTTCCTCGCGAGCAACCGCGAGCGCGAAGGGAATTTCCCGCGCACGAGCGCCGTCGTGCTCGCCTTCTTCGCGGCGTTCGCCCTCATCTATCTCTCCGGCTTCTGGGATCTCACGACGACACAGGGGCTGACGCAGTTCTGGAAAGGGATGACGAAGTTCGCCATCCACTGGACGTTCATGGTCGCGGCGATCGCCTATCTCGCGCGGCGCGGCAGGGAGTACTACTGGCGCGCGATCGCGTGGTTCACGCTCGGCTTCGTCGCGAACGCGATCTACGGGATCCTCCAGCTCGGCGCAGCGGTCGGCGCCGGCCGCAACCTCGACAAC
Organism: Gaiellaceae bacterium; assembly: GCA_036496305.1. GTDB lineage: Bacteria > Actinomycetota > Thermoleophilia > Gaiellales > Gaiellaceae > Palsa-739. The sequence goes on from DASXLJ010000009.1 coordinate 38,470, forward strand.
ACGGTGCTGAGCCCGCTCACGGGCGGCGCGAGCAGCATCGACGTCTTCGGGCACATCGCCGGCTCGAGCATCTACCGCGTCAACGCGCTCACGGTCGATCCGAACCACCTCGGCGTGATGCTCGTCGTGCCGCTGCTCATGCTGACGCCCGTCTACTTCCGGATGGCGCGTTCGCATCGCCTGAAGTGGTGGCTGGCCGGGACGCTCGCGTTCCTGCTCCTCATGGAGATCGCCACCCTCTCGCGCAGCGGCTGGCTCGGGCTGGGCGTCGGCGCGCTCGTCCTCGCGATCCCGTACCGCCGCTTCATGTTCACGAAGCAGCTGCTCTACCCGGTGGGCGCGCTTCTCCTCGTGCTCCTCGGCGTGTTCGTCGTGCGCCAGCACTTCATCACGACGCTCCTCGGCCAGCGCTTCTCGACAGGCGGCTCGTCGACGCAGTCGCATCTTGCGATCTACTCGTACATCGGCCCGGTGCTGCGCATGCATCCACTGCTCGGCCTCGGCGAGAACAACTTCGCCGTCTACTACCAGTTCCTCACCGGAAAGGCGGACTTCGGCGCGCACTCGTACTGGGTGGCGGTCATCGTCGAGTCGGGGCTGCTCGGCTTCCTCCTCTGGGTCGTCTTCCTCCGCTACGTCTTCGTGCGGCTCATCGCTGCGCGGCGGCTCGGACGGCTTCTCGACCGGAGCGGCGACGAGGAGGGGTGGCGCGTGAGGCCGCTCGCGTGGGGATTGACCGCGGCGCTTGTCGGGACGATGGCCGCGAACTTCTTCTACCTCACGATGCAGTTCTATTACTTCTACGCGTTCCTCGCGCTCGCGCTCGCACTCCCGCTTGTCTTCAGCGAGAGACCGACTACCATCCGCTCGCGATGAAGGGCGTCATCCTTGCGGGGGGTTCGGGCTCACGGCTGGACCCGTTGACCCGGATCACGAACAAGCACCTCCTGCCGCTGTACGACCGGCCGATGGTCACGTACGCAGTCGAGGCGCTCGTCGAAGCCGGGATCACCGAGCTCGTTGTCGTCACCGGCGGAACGCACGCCGGCGAGTTCTTCCGCCTCCTCGGGAATGGGCACGACTTCGGGATCGACCGTCTCTTCTACGCGTATCAGGATCGCCCCGGCGGCATCGCCGAGGCGCTCGGGCTCGCCGAGCGGCTCGTCGCAGGCGACCGCTGCTGCGTGCTCCTCGCCGACAACGTCTTCGAGCGCTCGCTCCGCCCGGTCGTCGAGCGCTTCGAGGCGCAGGCGGGCGGCGCCCGCGTCGTCCTCTCCGAGACGGCCGAGGACGAGCATCTGCGCCATCTCGGCGTCGCCGAGTTCGACGGCGACCGCATCGTGCGCATCGTCGAGAAGCCGCAGGATCCGCCGAGCCGCTACGCGGTCACGGGCGCGTACTTCTACGACGAGACGGTGTGGGAGGTGCTGCCGACGCTCACGCCGTCCGGCCGCGGCGAGCTCGAGATCACCGACGTCAACAACTACTACGTCGAGCAGGGCACGATGGAGTCCGACGTCATCGACGGCTTCTGGGGAGACGCCGGCGAGTCGATCGAGGCGTACTACACCGTCAACGACTTCGTGCGCGAAAGGCAGACCCAATGATCGAAGGCATCAAGCGCTTCCCCTTGACCCGCCACGCCGACGACCGCGGCTGGTTCTGCGAGCTCGCACGCGCGAGCGCGCTGCCGAAGCCGATCCGGCAGGCGAACCTCTCCCAGTCGAAGAAAGGCGTGATCCGCGGCCTCCACTACCACGAGCGCGGGCAGGACGATCTCTTCATGTGCCTCGCGGGGATGGTGCGCGTCGTGATCATGGATCGCGAGACCGGCGAGACGTTTACCGAGGACATCGGCGACGACAATCCCGTTGCGATCTACGTCCCCGGCATCAACGCGCATGGCTACGAGGCGCTCACCGACGCGACCTTCATGTACCTCGTCACCGAGGAGTACGACGCAGCGAATCCCGACGAGAACGGCGTTCCGTGGGATGATCCGCGCGTGAAGCACCTCTGGAGCACCGACACGCCCATCCTCTCGGCGAGGGACTTGGCGTCATGAGCCGCCTGCTCGTCACCGGCGCCGCCGGCTTCATCGGCTCGAACTTCGTCCGTTGGTGGATCGAGCAGCACCCCGACGACCACGTCGTCGGCTACGACCTGCTCACGTACGCCGGCGACCCGCGCAACCTCGAGGGAACGGGCGTTCGCCTCGTCGAGGGCGACATCGCCGACCTCGAGCTCGCGGAGAGCACGATCGCGGAGGAGCAGATCGACGTCGTCGTCAACTTCGCCGCCGAGTCGCACAACAGCCTTGCGGTGATCGACCCGGCCCGCTTCTTCCGCACGAACGTCATCGGCACGCAGACGCTCTGCGAAGCCGCGAAGCGCGTCGGCGTGAAGCGCTTCCACCACGTCTCGACGTGCGAGGTCTACGGCGACCTGCCGCTCGACACCGACGAGTCGTTCACCGAGGAGTCGCCGTACCGTCCGCGCACGCCGTACAACGCGGCGAAGGCGGGAGCCGACCACGCGGTGCGCGCGTACCACGAGACATTCCATCTGCCGATCACGATCACGAACTGCTCGAACAACTACGGGCCGCGACAGTTCCCCGAGAAGGTCATTCCCGTCTTCCTCACGAACGCGCTCGACGACAAGGAGCTGCCGCTCTACGCGTCGACCGAGAACAAGCGCGAATGGCTCCACGTCGACGACCACTGCCGCGCGATCGAGCTCGTGCTCGAGCGCGGGCAGGAGGGCGAGACGTACAACGTCGGCTCGGGCGTCGAGAAGTCGATCGCCGAGATCGCCGACCTCGTCCTCGAGCTCACCGGCAAGCCGCAGTCGCTGAAGACGATCGTCCCCGACCGCCCCGGCCACGACCGCCGCTATCTCCTCGACTCCTCGAAGCTCCGCCGCGAGCTCGGCTGGGAGCCGCAGGTGTCGTGGGAGGACGGCATGGCGGCGACGGTCGAGTGGTACGGCGCGAACCGCGACTGGTGGGAGCCGCTCAAGGAGCGGGCGCCGGTCAGCGAGACCAGCTGGCGTTGACGGGCAAGGTGCTCGTTACCGGCGCGGGCGGACAGCTCGGCGCCGCGCTGCAGGAGGAGTTCGCTCCCGAAGGCGTCGTCGCGCTGACGCGCGCGGAGTGGGACGTGACCCAGCCGCCGCCGCCCGTCCCCGACGACGTCGGTCTCGTCCTCCACGCCGCCGCCTGGACGAACGTCGACGGAGCGGAGGAGCACCCGCAGGACGCCGCCGCGGCCAACGTCGGCGGCACACAGCACGCGGCCGAGCTCGGCCTTCCGCTCGTGACGTTCTCGACGGACTACGTCTTCGACGGCACGAAGGGCGCGCCGTACGTCGAGTCGGATTCGACGAACCCGCAGTCGGTGTATGGCCGCACGAAGCTCGCGTCGGAAGCCGCCGCGGGCGAAGGCGCGTGGATCGTCCGCGTGTCGGGGCTCTTCGGCTGGACGAGCACGAACTTCGTCCGCACGATGCTGCGCCTCGGCGCCGAGATGGACGAAGTCTCGGTCGTCGACGACCAGCGCGGCGCGCCGACGTACGTCGGGCATCTCGCGGCCGCGGTGCGCGAGCTCGTCGAGCTACCGCCGGGTGTATGGCATGTCGCCGCCGACGGCGACTGCACGTGGGCGGAGTTCGCGGAGGCGATCTTCGAGGAGGCGGGACTCGACTGCGCCGTCAAGCGGATCACGACCGCCGAGCTCGGTCGCCCTGCGCCGCGGCCGGCGTACTGGGTGCTCCGGAGCGAACGTCCGGGCGCGCCGCAGCTCCCGCACTGGCGCGAGGGGCTACGCGACTGCCTCGACCGCCTCCTTACGTGATCTGAACGAACTTTTCACGATTAGCCCACGGTCGCTGGGGACACTTTCGGGATGCTCAGCGGCGAGCGTTTCGACGGGATCGGCCGTGTGAGGCCGAGGAGGATCCTTCTTCCCGCGGCGGCGCTTCTCGCCCTCGCCGGCGTCGTGCTCAGCGTCGGATGGGGCTCGGCCTCCGCGGCTCCGACCTTGAGCGGCATTCACAAGATTCGGCACGTCGTGATCGTCATGCAGGAGAACCGCAGCTTCGACTCCTATTTCGGGACGTATCGAGGCGCGGACGGCATCCCCGGGCTCGCCGGCCATCCGGCCAAGGTGCCGTGCCTGCCGGATCCGCGCCATGGCGGTTGCGACCGTCCGTATCACGACACCGGTCTGGTCAACGGAGGAGGGCCACACGGCTACCCGAATTTCGCCCCCGACATCAACAAAGGCGCGATGGACGGCTTCGTCCGCGCGGCCGACGACGCCTCGGCCTCGTGCACGAACGCGAACGACCCGAACTGCAGGGCCGACGCGTTCGTCGACGTCATGGGCTATCACACGGCGGCCGAGATCCCGAGCTACTGGGCCTATGCGCACCACTTCGTCCTGCAGGACCGGATGTTCTCGTCCGTCGCGTCGTGGAGTCTTCCGACCCACCTCTCCCTGGTTTCCGGCTGGTCGGCGTTGTGCTCGAAGCCCGACAAGCCGATGAGCTGCGCGAGCGCCGCTCAGAGCCCGGCTCTTCCTCCGGACTATCCGCTTGCGAACGGAAAGCATCCGCCCGCTCCCCACTACGCGTGGACCGACCTCACGTATCTCCTCCACCGCTACCACGTGAGCTGGCGCTACTACGTCTTCCCCGGCACGCAGCCGGACTGCGCCGACGACAAGATGACGTGCAAGGCGGCTCCGCAAAACGCACGGACTCCGGGGATCTGGAACCCGCTGCCGTACTTCGACGACGTGCGCCAGGACCAGCAGCTATCGGACATCGAGCCGATCGACAGCTTCTACACGGCCGCCCGCAACGGGTCGCTTCCGTCGGTCTCCTGGGTGACGCCGGCCGACGCGGTGAGCGAGCACCCGCCGTCGAGCGTCGGCGTCGGCGAGAACTACGTGACCGGACTGATCAACACGATCATGCGCGGGCCGGACTGGAAGTCGACGGCCATCTTCCTCGCCTGGGACGACTGGGGCGGTTTCTACGACCACGTCAAGCCGCCCGCCGTCGACAGCCTCGGTTATGGCTTTCGCGTTCCGGGTCTCGTCATCAGTCCCTACGCCAAGAGCGGCTACGTCGATCACCAGGTGCTGAGCTTCGACGCCTATCTCAAGTTCATCGAGGACGACTTCCTCAAGGGCGCCCGCTTGGATCCGGCGACCGACGGTCGTCCCGACTCTCGCCCGGATGTCCGCGAGAAGGCGTCGGCGCTCGGGAACCTCGTCTCGGACTTCAACTTCAACCGCGCTCCGCGGTCTCCGCTGATCCTCCCGCAGCAACGGGTCGCGCCTGTGCCGGGAACGAAGCCCGGACAGCAGGTCATCGGCGTCATCACCCAACTTCGGTCGAAGTCACTCCGCCTCCAGGTCACGTCGACCGGGCAGGCGGACAGGTTCCTACTCGGCAAGGTGATCCGGATACCGCGCCCACGGTCGCTGCCGATCTATTTCGACGGCCGCTACGACTCCCGACGAGTGCTGCGGGTCGGGGACGTGGTCATCGGGATGCTCGTTTCCGGCAGAGCGGGAAACTACGGCGCGACGCAGCTCGACGATCTCGGTCGCTGAGCCTTCGCTACTTCACGAGGACGTAGTACCCGAACAGCGGCGTCAGCGAGTCGCGCATCGCGTCTCCGTACACGTCCTGAAGGGCGTCGAAGATGTAGCGGTACTCGTCCAGATGTTGGGCGTCGATCCCGAAGTCCGTGGTGAGGCGGCGATAGACGACCTCGCCGATGTCGGACGGCGCATTGTTCGCGTTCGAGAACGTCATCCGCGCGAACCCGGCGCGGACGCCGACGGTCTCCATGTACTTCACGGAGACGAGGAACTTGTCCTCGACATTGCCAAGGTCGTCGCGGTCGCCTCGGAGGTTGCGCGTCCGGAAGCCGGCTTCGCTGGCGATCGCGTTCAGCACGAGCCGCTCCTGGTCGTCGAAGACCCGTTGCGCCGGCTGCGGTCGAAACCGGGATCGCCGGCCGCTTTCCGCATCACCCCTCTTGTCGTCGGTCTCGAGCATGAGCCTCGCCGCGAGCGAGACGAAGACGTGCATGTCGAGGACGGGCTCGCCGAAGATCGCGCAACCGCCGGGCTTCAGGATCCGGCACGCCTCCGCAAGCGTGTCCTCGAACCGAGCGAAATGGTGGAGGACGGAGTGGCCGACGACAAGGTCGAACCGTCCGTCGGGGAACGGGAGCTCGTTCGCGTCGAACAGGTAGTAGGAGAGCCTCTCCTCGACGCCGAAGCCGTCCATCCGCGCCTGGAGGATCTCCATGAACCGGAGAGACACGTCTGAGCAGTGAACGTGGCCGAAACGGTCGCTGAGCGCGAGTCCGTAGGTGAGGTTGCCGGAGCCGCTCCCGATCTCCAGCACGTCCGCGAACGTCTGGGCGGAGCCGTATTCCTCGGCGAGGAGGCCCTCATAGACGCCGACGAGCGCTCTTGCCGACGCCTCCGTCACCGTGTGAGCGGCGTCGTACGCGTCCGTGTCGAGCAGCGTCTCCGCCTCAGGGGAGCGGCGTAGGTCCGTAATCGCTTTCACGGCCTCCGGATCCTAGTGCGGGAATTCCCGCTCGGCATACCGCGTCACTCGCGGGACGGACGCACGGGAAGGGGCTATCCTGCGCGGGTGATCGAGGGCGGCGAGGGGCACAAGACGCGCGTGGGCGTCGCGGAGGGTCGGTGTGGCAGGGGACGAAACACTCGAAGTTCCTGACCTGACGACCGAGAGCCCCGTGAACGGAATCGACCCGCCCGATCGCCGCGCGATCATCGTCGCCGGCATGCACCGGAGCGGCACCTCTGCTCTCGCGCGCGTCCTCAACCTTGCGGGCTGCGACCTGCCGAAGCACGTCATGCCTCCACTCGAGGGCAGCAACGAGCTCGGCTTTTGGGAGCCCGAGACCGTCGTGCAGGCGCATGAGCAGTATTTGGCAAAGATCGGTTCCTCTTGGGACGACGTCCTCCCGCTTCCGGACGACGCGTTCGCGTCGGAGCCGGCGCTCGAGCTACGTCAACAGCTCTCACGCCTGCTGCTCGAGGAGTACGACGGATCGTCGCTGTTCGTCGTCAAGGACCCCCGAGTCTCCCGCTTGCTTCCGCTGTGGTTCGACGTCCTGGCGGATCTCGGCGTGACACCGGCGACTGTCATTGCTGTCCGGAACCCGCTCGAAGTGGCGGGGTCGTTGAGCGCTCGGGACGACTTCTCGACCACGAAGTCCCTGCTCATTTGGCTGCGGCATACGCTCGAGTCCGAGCGAGATTCCCGCGGTCGTGCTCGTTCGGTCGTCATGTACGACGAGCTCCTTCGCGACTGGCGCGGCGTGCTGTCAGCGGTTGGAGATGACCTCGGCCTCGAGTGGCCCAGACTTGCCGATGAAGCCGCCGACGAGGTCGAGAGTTTCCTTTCTCCGGGGCAGCGTCATCATCTCGTCGACTGGAACACGCTTGAGGGCCGAGCCGACGTCGTGACCTGGGTGAAAGAGGCGTATTCCGCACTCCGCACCGACGATCCGATCCCGGTGCTCGACCAGGTCGGCGCGGAGCTGGCCCAGGCCGACGCTATTTTCGGCCCGCTTTTCGTCGACGCGCGACGTGCGCTACAGACATCGGAAGAGCAACTGCGCGCAAGTGTCACGTCCGGCGAAGGGCTGACCGCTCAACTGGGGCGTCTGACCTCTGAACGAGACCGACTGACTACTGAGCTGGACACAGGACGACAGGAGCTCGAAGCGCGCACCGCGGAGGTTCGAGAGCTGAAGGGCGCGGTCGCACGGTTGACCAAAGCGCTCGCGGCGACCGAAGGGCTCGTTCAACAGCTCGAAGCAGAGTTAGCGCAGAAGGGCGTTCTCCGCAGTCTCCGCCGCCGCAGCCGGAGCGTGTCGCAATTCACGGCTGCGGTACTCCCCCCAACTCCGCAAAATCTCAGGCTTCTTGGGGACTACGTGCGGCTTCGCGGGAGCGACGACTTCGATGCCGATGGGTACGCGGCGAGATATCCCGACGTTCGTGGTGCTGGGATCAGTCCTCGGATGCACTACGTCAAGTTCGGTCGAGCAGAGGGCCGCGATCCGAGGCCGCAAGCTGAGAACGGGCGTCCCGTCGCCACGCCGGCCCCGACGCCGCCGCCTTCGGCGGAACAAACAAGTCCGCAGCCTTCTCGCAAGCTCACGAAGGAGCTCCGCGCAACCCTCGAGGAGGAGTTCGATCGCGACCACTACCTCGCCGCCTATCCGGATGTCGCGGAGGCGGGCGTCGATCCTCTCGAGCACTACTTCAACGCTGGTTGGCGGGAGGGGCGCGATCCGTCAACCGACTTCTCGACGTCGTACTACCTCTCGGCGAACCCGGACGTGGCAGCAGCGGACGTTAACCCGTTTGCCCATTACGTCCTTGCCGGGAAGGGCGAGGGACGACCGCCGCGTGCTCCTGGAGGTCCGAAGCGCGAGACGCTCGAGAATCTGCGATCGGTCGACGAGGAGATCGACCACTGGCGGGAGATCCACCCTCCCGAAGCGGCCCCGATGGACGAGGAGGCGTTCGCCCGTCTCATTGCCGAGCGTGTCGGGACTCGCAGACATGTCGTCATCTCGTGCAGCCACGACGACTACACACGGGTTGCGGGCGGGGTGCAGCTCTGCGTGCAACTCGAGCAGGACGCGTTTCTCGAGCGCGGTTGGGCGCATCTGAACCTGCACCCGGCCCAGCGACTTCACGTCCTTTCGCGCGAGACCGAGCCCGAGGCGATGGGGCTTGCGGTGGTGTGCGACGGTGAAGCGCTCGGTATCGCCACCGCCGACGCGGTTCTTCGCGCCCTCGCGGACCTCGGCTCGGAAGGCATCGATTTCGGGCTCGTCGTCCACGCCCTGCATGGCCATTCGCCCGAAGTGATCGCAGAGTTGTACGAGCGCCTCGAGCCTCGGTGGGCCTGGCTGTGGCTCCACGACTTCTTCGTCATCTGCCCGAGCACCAATCTTCTGCGCAACAAGATCGAGCCGTGCCACGCGCCGCCTCCCGATTCCGTCGGCTGCACGATCTGCGTCTACGGGGAAGAGAGGCTTCGCCACGTTCGGCGACTCCGTGAGCTCCTCGATCGTGTGCCGTTCAAGCTCGCTGCGCCGTCGCAGTTCATGGCTGATCGCTGGCGGGAGTACTTCGGGAACTCTGAGCTCGAAGTCACGGTCCACGAGCACGGCGCTCTGATGCCCGCGGCGCCGAACGGCGTTGGAGCCCAGGCCGACGTCGACGGCCCTATCCGTATCGCCTTCCTCGGCTATCCCGAGGTCCATAAGGGTTGGACGGTTTTCCGTGAGCTCGTCCGCAGCTACGCGCGGGGCGGCGAGTACCGCTTCTTCCAGTTCGTGAACGGGGAATACCGCGAGCCCTATGTCGAGCGTCGTCAGGTGAGCGTCGCGGAAACCGGCCCGCTCGCAATGATCGAGGCTCTTCGAGCCGACTCGATCGACCTCGCCTTTGTGTGGTCTGTCGTCGAGGAGAGCTTCGGCTTCACCACCCAGGAGGCATTCGTAGCCGGGACGGCCGTCATCACGAACGAAGGCTCCGGCAACGTCGCGAGCGTCGTCAGAGACTCTCGCAACGGGCTCGTGTTCGCTGACGAACAGGAGCTATTCGCAGCTTTCGAGGCTGGATCGATCCGTGAATTCGCGCTTTCGCGCCGGTCGGCCGAGCGGCCCGAGTTCAGCCACTTCGAGCTCAGCCACGTCACCGCAGACCTCGTGCATTTCGATGATTGACGCGCAGGAAGGGGCTATCCTGCCCGTGCTCCAGGGCTGGGGAGAGAAATTGGTGTGACGCCGAGATCGGAGCGGCGACGAGTTGAAGCAAGGGGGGCAGGGTGGCAGGGAACGAAACACCGGAGGCTCGGGCGCTGAGGCGCCGCAGTCACCGCCTGCGCAGGTTGTCGCAGTTCACGCCTCTGCTCCTTCCTCCGACTCCGCGGAATCTCAAGCTTCTCGGGGAGTTCGTGCGGCTTCGCGGGAGCGACGAGTTCGATGCTCATGGGTACGTAGCGAGATATCCCGACGTGCGTGGGGCGGGGATCAGTCCGCTGATGCACTACGTCAGGTTCGGTCGGGCGGAGGGCCGCGATCCGAGGCCAGAAGCTGCGAACGGGCGTGCGGTCGCCGCCCCCATTTCGACGCCGTCGCCGGCTCCGGCGGAGGGAGCGGGTCCTCCGCCTTCCAGCGTCCTCACGCCGCAGCTCCGCGCGACGCTCGAAGAAGAGTTCGATCCGAACTACTACCTCGCGTCCTATCCGGACGTGCAGGACGCGGGCATGGATCCGCTCGAGCACTACTTCAACTTCGGCTGCCGCGAAGGCCGTAATCCCACACCCGACTTCTCGACGTCGTACTACCTCTTGGCGAACCCTGACGTGGCACGCGGGGAAGTCAATCCGTTCGCTCATTACGTCCTAGCCGGTAAGAGCGAGGGGAGACGTGCGCGTGCGCCTGGGGGCTTGAAGCGCGAGACGCTCGAACACCTTCGGTCCGTCGACGAGGAGATGGACCATTGGCGCGAGCACTTCCCTCCGGTCGACACCCCCATGGACGAGGCGTCGCTGACGCGTCTCCTCGTCGAGCGTGTCGGGACTCGTCGACACGTCGTCCTTTCATGCAGCCACGACAACTACATGACGAACGCCGGCGGGGTGCAGCTCGTGGTGAAGCTCGAGCAGGCCGCGTTCGTCGAGCGCGGCTGTGCGTATCTCAACCTGCACCCCGCCCAGCTGTTGCCCGTTCTTTCGCGCGAGACCGAGCCCGAGGCGCTGGCGCTCGCCCTCGTGTGCGACGGCGAAACGCTCGGTATCGCCACCGCGGACGCGGTTCTCGGCGCCCTCGCGCATCTCGGCTCGGAAGGCGTCGACTTCGGTCTCGTCGTTCACGCTTTGCACGGGCATTCACCCGAAGTCATCGCCGAGCTCTACGAGCGCCTCGAGCCGCGATGGGCGTGGCTGTGGCTCCACGACTTCTTCGTCGTCTGCCCGAGCACGACTCTTCTCCGCAACAAGATTGAGGCGTGCCACGCTCCGCCTCCCGACTCTGCCGGCTGCACGATCTGCGTCTATGGGGAAGAGCGGCTCCGCCACATCGAGCGCTGGCGCGAGCTCCTCGACAAGGTGCCGTTCGAGTTCGTCGCTCCTTCCCAGTTCATGGCGAAACGCTGGAAGGAGTACATGGCGAAGCCCGATCTCGCGGTGACCGTCCAGGCGTACGGAGCGGTGACGCGCACGGAGGCGGATACCGCCGACGTCGACCCCGGCCACCCGCCTGTCGACGGCCCCGTGCGTATCGCCTTCCCCGGCCAAGGGTTCCACAAGGGCTGGGAAACGTTCCGTGAGCTTGTCCGCCGATACGCGCCGACCGGCGACTATCGCTTCTTCCACTTTGGCGACGGGGGATACAGCGAGCCCCATCTCGAAGCGCGTAAGGTGAGCGTCGTCGAGACCGGTCCCCTGGCGATGATCGACGCTTTTCGGGCCGACGCGATCGACCTCGTCGTTGTGTGGTCTATCTGGGAGGAAACGTTTTGCTACACCGCACACGAGGCGTTCGTCGCGGGAGCGGCCGTGCTGACCCAAGAAGGCTCCGGCAACGTGGCGACCGTTGTCAGAGAGTCTGGTAACGGGCTCGTGTTCGCTGACGAGCAGGAGCTGTTCGACGCGTTCGAAAGTGGATCGATTCTCGAATTCGCGCACTCGCGCCGTTCGTCCCCGCCGCACGATCCCACGACGTTCGTCTACAGCAACATGACTGCAGACCTGGTGAGCGTCGATGATTGACGAGCTTCCGAACGGGCCCGGCAGTCCCGTCGTCTGCTTCACGAGCTTCACGTTCGGCTATCTCGGACGCGCCCGCGTGCTGGCCGACAGCGTCAAGCGTTTCCACCCGGATTGGTGCTTCGTCGCGCTCATCACCGACCTCCCGCCGGACGGGTTCGAATTCGATCCGGCGCATGAAACGTTCGATCACGTCGTGTGGGGCCACGAGTTGCCCATCCCCGCGGTGAAGTCGTGGATCTTCAAGCACGATCTCGTCGAAGTCTGTACCGCCGTGAAAGGCCCGATGCTCGAGCTGTTCGTCGAGCGAGGGATCGAGAAGATCGTCTACCTCGATCCCGACATCGCGGTATTCGGCTCCCTCGACGGGATCATCGAAGAGCTCGACGAAGCGTCCATCGTCCTGACGCCGCATCAGCTCGATCCGGACGTCGACGAGATGGCGATCTTCGACAACGAGGTCGGTTCGCTGCAGCACGGGACGTACAACCTCGGGTTCGTCGCCATTCGCAACGACGAGATCGGCCAACGCTTCGCCACATGGTTCGCAGACCGGCTCCGTTCGTATTGCTACGACGAGCTCGACCGTGGTCTTTTCGTCGACCAGAAGTGGTGCGATCTCGTGCCGGCGTTCTTCGACAGGGTCAAGATCCTCCGTGATCCGGGCTACAACGTCGCCAGTTGGAACATCAGCCAGCGGCGCCTGTCCGCCGACGACAACGGCGGGATCTTCGTCAACGGACAGCCGCTTCGGTTCTTCCACTTCACGAAGCTCGGCCCCATCGGCACGGTGATGACGGACCGGTACGCGGGTGACAATCTCCTCGTCCAGGAGATTTGGGCCTGGTATAGGCGTAGCGTTCAAGCCGCAACGCCCGTCGATCTCGACCCGACGTGGTGGCAGTACGGCCGGTTCGACAATTCCGACCCGATTCCGACCGAAGCCCGGCGTCTGTATCGCAGCCGGGTCGATCTCCGCGACGCGTTCCCGGAGCCGTTCGCCGTCGGTCCCGGCACCTACCACGCATGGTTCGACGCAAACGCGTCCTCCGTTTCCGCCGCCGCAAGCGGTGCCTGACGCCATGGCTGCGCAGTCGCCCGTCCAAGCGACTCTTCCCCTGCCGCCGGGAACGCGGCACTTCGTCGTCGTCTACCAGCTCGGGAAGGTTGCAAGCACGGCGCTCGTCTCCTCGCTCTCCGAGATCCCCGGCGTCGTCGCCGTACAGAGTCATTTCCTCGGAATGGAGTCGTTCTCCGGGATCATCCGGCTCATCGTCGACGGTGTCTTCTCGGACTATTCGGCGGATCACAATCTCGGCCAGCTCAACCAAAACGTCGCGATCGAGAGGACGATCACGGCCGTACGTTCGGGCAAGCATCCGGAGGTCGCGGCCACGATTCTCTCGCTCTCGCGGGAGCCGCTCGACTGGTTCCGCTCCGCCGTCGTCCAGGACATCGACGGGTATCGCGCCGGGCTGCGAGAGATCGCGGGCTCGCCGGCTGACGCATCCGACGACGAAGCAATCGTGCAAGCCATTCCCGCGGTCTGCGAAGAGATTGCGTCGCTCTACGAGGAGAGCGACGGCGTCGATGGGTTCCTCGCGCGGGACTTCGCCGAGCGAAACGCGTGGCTCCGTCAACGCGTCGGAACGCGTCATGCGGTCTTGAGCGAATTGTTCCTGCTGTTTCTCCGACCGCACTCGTGGTTCGACCAGCACTTCGCGAAGTATCTCGGCGTCGGCGTTCCGGAGCTCCCGACGATCGCGCCGCAGGTGTATCGCGGCGACCTCGGATCGTGGGCGCGAACCTACGTGATCCGCTACGAGGACATCGGCTCGAGCATCCCGATCGTGCTCGACGACATCGGCATCGCAGAGACATTCCAGCTCACGCACGAGAACGTGTCGGGAGAGAAGAACCTCGCGTCGGCGGTGCGAGAGGGGCTCTCCGCCGGGCCACTCGATCGCCTGCGTGCGCTGAGTAACGCGTCGTCGTATGCGCGCCAGTTCGGCTACGCCGCCTGAGTCCCCCACGCAGGACGGACGCTCGCGGTGGGGCTATCCTGCGCGGGTGACCGACGGCGGCGAAGGGGGCGTCACGCGCGTCAGCGTCGTGATTCCGAACTGGAACGGCGGCGAGATGCTCGCCGAGGTTTTGCATGGCCTCGAGGCGCAGGAGTTCAGCTCCTTCGAGGTCATCGTCGTCGACGACGCATCGACGGACGGTTCCCTCGCGCGCGCGCAGCAGGTGTGTCGTCCCTTTCGGCCGATCGTCCACGAGCGGAACGAGGGTTTCGCGGCTTCGTGCAATGCCGGGGCAGCGGCGGCGAGCGGCGAGTTAATCGCCTTCCTCAACAACGACGCGGTTCCCGAGCCGGCCTGGCTGCGCGAGCTCGTCGACTCCATCGACCGGCACCCCGAGGCGGCGTGCGTCGACTCGAAGCTGTACCGCCGCGGCAGCGACCATGTCATCGACGGCGCCGGCGACGAGTTCACCTGGGGGTTGAAGGCCTATCGCCGGGGATCGGGAGCGCGCGACGACGGCAGCTATTCGCACGAGGAGCAGATCTTCCTCGCGTCCGGCGCCGCGTGCATCTGGCGCGCCGACGCGTTCCGCCGGCTCGGTGGCTTCGCGGAGGAGTTCTTCGCGTACTACGAGGACGTCGATCTCAGTCTGCGCGCGCGGCGAGCGGGCTACGAGATCTGGTTCGCCCCGGCCGCGGTCGCGTGGCACGAGGGCGGCGCCGCGACGGCGCCTGGCCGGCGCGAGTTCGACGGCTACATGGCGGTCCGTAACCGGTGGGCGACGATTGTCCGGAATGTCCCTGCGTGGTGGTTCGCGCGCCGCGCCCCGGCGGTCGCGCTTGGCGAGGTTTCGCTCGCCGCCCGGGCGATCGCGTCTGGAGACGGCGGCCCCTACTACCGCGCCCTGCGCGCAGGGATGTCGTCGTGGCCCGAGTGGCGGCGTGAGCGCCGCGCGATCCGCGCGACCGGAGAGCTGAGCCCCGAGCTCGTGGCGCGGTTCGTCGAGCGGAGATTGCCTCCGCTGGGCATGTCCGTATCGCGGTGGCGCGGCCACGGGTTCCGCATGAGGGAGGTGTCGTAGCGGTGTCCGAGGGCGAACACGGCGACCTGCAGCGGCAGATCGAGGCTCTCACCGCGGAGCGGGATAAGTGGCGCGCGGCGGCCGAGCGCCTCGAGGCAAACCGGGATGCGTGGCGGACGGAGGCCAAGCACTGGCGCTCCGAGACCGAGCGTCTCGTCGCCGCCCAGCAGCGGCGCCTCCGCGTCCGGCTCCATCAGGCGCGCCACCGGTATGCGCGCAAGGCGTGGCACGCCCTGCCGACTGCTGCCCGCAACCAGCTGCGTCCGCTCATCTTCCGGCAGGCGCACTACGACTTCATCGCCCCGGAGCCCATTCAGAAGGACGAGTCACCACCATCGAGACCACCGGCCCGGCCGCCTGCTGAGCGGAGGTCGGGCCGTGCCGCGACTAGCCGGCAGCCGCTCGACGTCCCGGTCTCGGTCGTCGTCCCCACGCTCAACGCCGGAACCGACGCGTCGCTCTTCCTCGCCGCGCTCGAGCGGCAGGTCGGCGTTCCCCAGCTCGAGCTGCTCGTGGCCGACTCCGGCTCGACCGACGGCACGCGCGAGCTCTTCGCCGCCGCCGCCGATGTGATGCTCGACATTCCGGCCGGCGAGTTCGGACACGGACGCACGCGAAACGCGGCCTTCGCCGCGTCGTCGGGGGAGGTCGTCGTGATGACGGTGCAGGACGCGCTGCTCCTCGGCCCGCACGCGCTCCACGACCTCGCGCAGGAGCTCCTTTCCGACGACGGTCTCGCCGCGGTGTCCGCCCGCCAGGTCGCGCGTTCGAGCGCCGATCTCTTCGGTGCCTACAACGTCGTGAGCCACTACAACGCTCTCTGGCGCGACGGCCGGAGCGCCAAGACCGACGATCCGCTGTATCGGCGCGCCGCCGCCGGAGTCGACGACGTCTGTGCCGCGATCCGCCGCTCGGCCTGGGAGGATCTGCAGTACCGGGACGTCGAGTTCGGCGAGGACCTCGACTTCGGGATCCGCGCGGTCGCAGCCGGCTGGGCCGTCGGTCTCTCGGATGCCGTCGCGGTCGCGCACTCGCACACGCGCGACGCGCGGTACGTGTTCCGTCGCACCGTCGCTGACCGCCTCAACATCGCGCCGCTCGTCGGCGAGAACTTCGTCTACCGCAGCGCGACCGCCGCCAAGGACGTCGCCGAGATCGCCGCCGCGGGCGTCGGTCTTCTCGCGGATGTCGCCGCGAGCATCGGCCTGAGCGGCGACTCGCACGAACGGCTGTCGCTCCTGTTGGACCGCGTCGCCGAGGGCGTCGCGACTCCGCTCGCGTCGATCCCGCCGTCGCACGGCCAGCTCGCCCTACTGGCGGAGTTCCTCGCCGAGGTCGCGAACGGCGCCGATGCCGGCGCGGTCAGCGCTCCGCTTCGCCGGGAGTTCGCCGGGCACCTGCGCGGGCCGTGGCTCGTCGAGTTCGCCGAAGCGCAGCGTGCGCCCTCCCCGGACGACGCCTCCGACTTCGTCGCAAAGCTCGCCGCGACCATCGTCGGCTCCTCTGTCGGCGACCACCTCCGCGTCAACGCGTCGAGCCCCGACCGGCAGCGTCTCCTGGTGGGCGTCTGATGCGCGTCGCCCTCGTCACGCATCAGTTCTTTCCGGCGTACTACACCGGCGTCGAGCGGCTCACGCTCAACCTCGCGAGCCAGCTGACGCGGATGGGACATGAGCCCGTCGTCGTCACGTCGGCGGGGCACGCGAACGGCGGAGCGCCGTCCTACGCGTACGACGGCGCCTGGGTGCGGACGCTCGCGACGGGCGAGCCGGATCTCGCGCGGCCGTGGCTGCAGGAGCATGCCGTCGTCGACCGGCTGATGGACGTCCTGCGGGAGGAGGAGTCCGAGGTCGTGCACGTCATGCATCCGATGCGGCTGCCGCAGGCATTCGAAGCGGCCGAGCAGCTCGACCTTCCCGTCATCGCGCACATCGCCGACTTCTACTACCTCTGCGCGCGCGTCAATCTCCTCCGCCTCGACGGCTCGCGCTGTCCGACCGCCGACGAGGGCGCTGCGTGCGTCTCGGCCTGCCGCATCGAGTCCGGCCGCGAGCGGTACACATGGGGAAGCGCGCTGCTCGCCCGCGCCGCCGCGGTCGTCTCGCCGTGCCGGTGGACGATCGAGCGCCACGCAGCCGAGGGATTCGACACGGCGAACTGGCATCACATCCCGTGGGGCACCGACTACGCCATTCACGACAGCCGGCTCGATCCGCCGGCGGCCGACGAGCTCGTGCTCGGATTCATCGGCACGCTTCTCCGTCACAAAGGGCCGCACGTCGTCGTGCAGGCGATGCAGCTCCTGCCCGACCGGCCGATCCGGCTGCTCCTGTACGGCGGAAGCTTCCACGAGGACGAGTACGAGCGGGAGCTCCGCAAGCTCGCCGGAGACGACGAGCGCATCGTCTTCGCGGGAAGCTACGACCATGCCGACCTGTCGAGCATTCTCGCGAAGCTCTCCGCCGTCGTGATCCCGTCGGTCTGGTACGAAAACCTCCCGACGACAGGGCTGAACGCGATCGCGGCGCGCGTGCCGCTCATCACCGCCGATCTCGGCGGCCTGACGGAGCTGATCGACGACTATCGCTGCGGCTTCACGTACGCGGCCGACGACTCCGAGGCGCTCGCGGCGCTCCTCGGCGATCTCTGCGACAACCGCGCGAAGCTCGACGACGTGCGGCAGGCGCTCGTCCTGCCGCCGAGCATCGAAGAGGAAGCCTGGCGGATCGAGGGCATCTACAACGACTGCCTGGCGGTCGCGTAGCCGTGGTCGTCACGAAGACCTTCGTCTGGGCGCACCTGCCGAAGACGGCGGGGGATACCGTCGCAACGATCCTCGGCATGTTCCCGGAGATCATCGAGTACGCGGATCCGCTGAAGAGCCGGGCGAAGCACACGCCGTTCCAGAAGCGCCCCGATCTCGTCGCAGGCCGCCAGCGCGTGCTCAACATCCGTCGGCTTCCGTCGTGGCAGCTCAGCTACTCGATGCACAAGAGCCGGAACGGCGTGGAGCCCGACCTCGTGCCCGGGCCGATGGATTCGGCGGAGGAGATGGTGGCGTCGACGACCGCCAACCGGATCCTGTCGAACCACACCGACGCCGGCACCGTGTGGCCCGACCGGTGGATCCGCGTCGAGCATCTCGTCGACGACGTGCTCGCGCTGCTCGACGAGCACGTCGAGGTGACGCCGAAGAAGCGCAAGAAGATCCAGGAGATGAAACCGAAGAACGAGGGCCGCAAGTACGACCGCTCGCCCAGCGCGTGGTTCACTGACGAGATGATCAGCCGTATGTACGAGAACAATCCCCTGTGGCAGCGTGCGGAACAGCTCGCGTATTCGAACCCGGCGCCGTTGGCGTCGACGGGAGGAAATCACCAGTGGTAGTCACGAAGACGTTCGTCTGGGCGCATCTGCCGAAGGCCGCGGGCGACATGGTTGCGGCGGTCTTCGCCCAGTTTCCGGAGATCATCGAGCACGCCGATCCCACGGCGAGCCGGTTCAAGCACGCGACGTTCGCCGAGCGGGCGGATCTCGTCGGCGACCGCCAGCGGGTGCTCTGCATCCGCCGCCTGCCAGCGTGGCAGTTGAGCTACTCGGTCTTCAAGAGCCGCCACGGCCTGAAGCCGGACTATCGCCCGCTGCCGATGGACTCGCGCGAGGAGATGGTGACCGGGAAGGCCGGCGACCGCCATCTGTCGCCGTTCGTCGAGCTCGGTCGCCGCTGGCCCGACCGCTGGATCCGTGTGGAGCACCTCTTCGACGACCTCCTCGCGCTGCTCGAAGATCACACGGAAGTCACGCCGAAGAAGCGGAAGAAAGTCCTCTCGATGAAGCCGCAGAACGTCGGGCTCAACTACGAGCGCGACCTCGGCGCCTGGTTCGACGACGAGCTGGTCGGCCGCATGTACGAGCACAACCCGCTGTGGAAGCACGCCGAAGAGCTCGCGTACGGCACCGAGTAGGCGAACCGCCGCCGTGGTCGTAACGAGAACCTTCGCCTGGGCGCATCTTCCGAAGACGGCCGGCGACACCGTCGCGACGATCTTCTCCCTCTTCCCGGAGATCGTCGAGTTCTCCGACCCGCTCGAGGATCAGTCGAAGCACGCGTTCTTCACCCAGCGGCCGGAGCTCGTGGCCGACCGGCAGAGAGTCCTCTCCGTCCGCCGCCTGCCGTCGTGGCTCTTGAGCTTCGAGTCCCACAAGAGTCGCCGCGGTCTGTACCCGGACTATGAGCCCGTGCCGATGAGCACGGCGGAGGAGATGGCCGTGTCCACCTACCCGGATCACCTTCTGCGGGCGTATGTCGACGAAGGCCGCGCCTGGCCGGACCGGTGGATTCGCGTCGAGCATCTCGTCGACGACGTGCTCGCTCTCCTCAAGGAGCACCACGTGAAGGTGCGGTGGTCGCTGCGACGGCAGATCCGGGCGATGGAGCCGAAGAACACGGGAGGCGACTACGAGCGCACCGTGAGCTCGTGGTTCACCGACGAGATGATCGACCGCATGTACGACCACAACCCGCTCTGGCGCGAAGCCGAACGGCTCGCGTATGCGCCGCGCCCGAGACGGCGACTGCTCAGTTGAGCCGCGCGAAGCGCGGTTCCTGGCGATGGAAGTAGACGAAGCCGATGGTGAGAGTCACGACGGCGGTGACGAGCGCGCCCGCGACGAGAGTCGGATGGATCGTGTGCATGAGGAGAACGTCTCGCTCGGACTCGAGGATGAGGGACATCGGATTGAGCAGGAAGACGGGACGGAGCTTCGCCGGAACCTGATGCAGCGTGTAGATCACCGGGGAGAGAAACACCCAGAACCGGAAGAGAATGTCGATCAGGCGCGCGGTGTCCCGGAAGACGAAGTTGAACGCCGCGAGAAACCACGCGATGCCGACGGTGATGGCGATGAGGATCGGCAGCAGCGGGATGATGAGCAGCTGCATCGGCGACAGAGACTGTCCGAAGAGCAGAGCTGCGATCGGGAACAGGAGGATCGCGAAGCAGAGCTTGACCGATTCGGCGAGCGTGTTGGCGAGAGGGAAGACGGCCCGCGGGAACGCGATCGGGCGCATCTGAAGCTCCTTGGCATGTGTGAAGTTGACGCTGTTGCGAACCGCGCGCGTCATGAACTGCCAGGACAGCATCGTCGACATGAGGAAGAGCGGGAAGGGATAGCCCTTGCTGACGCGGCCGAAGATGACCACCATGAGAAGCGTCCACATGGCGATCATGAGAATGGGATCGAGCAGCCACCAGACGAAGCCGAAGGCGAAGCTCACGCGCTCGACCTTGAGCCCCGACGACGCGAGGTATTGCACGAGGTAGCGGAACTCGTACAGGTCGGCTGCGCGCTGCTTCAGATACGCGAAGCGCGAGCGCGTGCCGAACTGGGGAACGCGGATTCTCTCGGCGACCACAGCGTTACCGGATCGGCGCTACCGCAGCCTGCTGGCCGACGGGTGGCGCGGCTGGAACGAGTTGAACGGTCGCCTTCTTGTACGCGGCGGTCACCTCTCCGGGGTCGCCGAATTCACGAACGCGACCCTTCTCGAGCCACAGGACCTTCGAGCACGTCTCCTCGATGAACCCACCCGTGTGGCTCACGACGACGATCGCACGGGCTCGGCCCATCATGTCGATGATCCGGCGGCGCGACTTCTCCTGGAAGTCTGCGTCGCCGACGCTGAGGACCTCGTCGAGGAGCAGGATCTCCGGGTCGGTGTGAACGGCGATCGAGAACCCGAGCCGCGCCCGCATACCGGTCGAGTACGTCTTGAGCGGCTGGTCGAGGAACTGCCCGAGCTCGGAGAACTCCTCGATCGGCTCGACGAGCCCGTCGATCTGCTTCCGCGAGAAGCCGAGGTATGCGGCGTTCAGCCGAATGTTCTCGCGTCCCGTCAGCTCTCGCTCGAATCCGGCTCCGATCGTGAGCAGTGTCGGCCGGCGCCCGGAGACCTGAATCGAGCCCTCGTCGGGACTGATGATGTCGGCAATGATCTCGAGCAGCGTGCTCTTGCCGGCTCCGTTCTTTCCGATCACGCCGAGGATCTCTCCCACGCCGACGCTGAAGTCCACGTCGCGGAGCGCCCAGAAGTGCCCCTGCTCGATGCTCTGCTTGGAACGCGCACCGACTGCCGCCGCGAGGGACCGGCGCAGACTGCGCCCTTTCGTCTGACGAAGGTCGTACCGCACACCGAGGCCGTGTGCCGCTATCGCCACCTCGGTCACAGGACCACCTTGTTGAACGAGCCTTCACGGTGCAGGAAGTAGACGTAGCCGGCGACGCAAAGGAGAACCGAGCAGCCGAAGACGCAACCCGCAAGCGTGTAGGGGAT
The DNA here is from genome assembly GCA_036496305.1 of Gaiellaceae bacterium. GTDB lineage: Bacteria > Actinomycetota > Thermoleophilia > Gaiellales > Gaiellaceae > Palsa-739. The sequence goes on from DASXLJ010000009.1 coordinate 59,762, forward strand.
GTGTGCCGGCCAGCGGCCATGCATGAGCGCCGCCCGCAGACCCTCGAAGTACGTCGTGAGCGGGTTCATGTAGAAAACCTTCCGCCACGACGGCGGGACCATATGGAGCGTGTACATCCCGGGCGCGAGATGGAACGCGAGCCAGAACAGGTACGCGGTGATCAGGCTCAGGTCGCGAAAGAAGACGCCGGTGGCGGCGAAGAAGTACGCCGCGCCGAGCGTGAACAGAATCTCGAAGAATATGAACGGGAGGGCGAGGAACACTCCGGTCGTCGGCAGGAATCCGAACGGGGCCGCGATGAGGAGGTACACGCCGATGGAGATGAAGAAGCGGATCGTCTCCGAGAGCGTTACGCCGAGTGGGATCACCGACCGCGGAAACGAGACGTTCAACATCGAGGTCTGCACCGTCTTCACCATGCTCATGCTGCGTGCCACGGACCGGGCGAAGAACTCGAAAGCGAGGATCGCGGCGAGCACGACGAGCGGGAAGTCCGGCCCTCCGCGATGGATCAGTACGCGCACGAACAGCGTGTACACGCCCATCAAGGCGATCGGCTCGATGATCCACCACGATCGGCCGAGCTTCGTCCCGCGGCTGTCGACGGCGAGCGAGGTCATCGCCATGTACCAGACGAGGTGCCGGTACTGGACGAGATCGGAGAGACCTGCCGAGACGCGGCCCGAGAGCGTCGCGTCGCGGATTCGCAGCGGTGGAGTGCTCGCGCGGGCGTTCACAGCGGCCCATCGTACCGGCGCTTTTGCCCATCCACGGGGGCTCGCTCAGCCGTGCGCGACGGGCCGACTATGGCGCCGCCGGTACCGCTTCAGCCGTCGGCCGAGCGTCCCGTGTGATCGCGGCGCCGCGCGGAGGACATCTGCCGGATACGGCTCGCGCGGTACGTCGCCTGCGGCGCGGAAACCGGCGATGCGACCGTGCACTCCGGAGGTCGTCCGTTCGAGCACGAGCTGGCCTCCGCACAACATCCCGTCATTCGCGAGCGTGCCGAGGGCGCGTCCGGGCGAGTCGATCACGCTCCATTTCCGCAGGAGATAGCCGCGTCCCCAGCCCATCAGATAGTTCTTCCGGCTCGATCCCGAACCGAGCGTCGCCGAGTGCTCGTGCGTCCCGACGGCTCGAGTCGCGAGCGCGCAGCGGCCGCCGGCGCGAAGGAGCCGCAGCGTGAGGTCGACGTCTTCCCAGTACGCGAACAGGTTCTCGTCGAAGCCGCCCACCTCGGCGAAGGCCGAACGGTCGAAGGCCGCGGCTCCGCCCGACGGGCCGGCCGGAGCGGGCGTTTCGGGGCCGATCGAGTCGAGCGGCATGCCGTTCATGTAGTCGGAGCCGAGGAGCGTGGCGTCGATCATCACCCCGGCGGTGTCGATCGTCTTCTCGTCCCGCGCTTCGACGAGGACGCCCGCCGCCATCGTTACTCCGTCGGCCGGGTCGATGGCATCGACGATCTCGTCGACGAAGCCGGGATGGCAGACGCAGTCGTCGTTCACGAGCACGAGCACGTCCTCGCGGCTCTCCGCCGCGCCGCGGTTGACGGCGCGGCCGAAGCCGACGTTCTCCTCCAGACGCAGGTGCTCGGCAAAGTCGTGACGCGCGACGATCTCGGCGACGTCGGCGGGACCGGCGTTGTCGACAACGATCGTGCGCACGGGAACCGATTGCGCTGCGAGCGAATCGAGCACGCGCTCGAGGCGCCGCCCGCCGAGATGCGTCGGGATTACGACTGTTGCGGTTCTACGCGCGATGCCGGTCTACGAACGATGCCGGTTGCGCCAGGCGCGAACACCGCCGGTACCGAGCAACACGAGCACGGTGCCGAGGAGCAGAACAACGAGGAATGTCGGTCCGGAACCCAGATCGAACTGCGAGCCGAGCGCCGTCGAGGAAGCCGCCGGGACGAGCTTGAGAGGGGCGACTCCGGTGTCGGAATTCTGCTTGATGATCTTCTTCAACGACTTCTTGGCATGCCCGGCGTGGTGGAGCGCCTTCTTCGTCTTCGGCGCGACGGGCGTCGTCGGCTGAGTCGGATACGTCGGATACGTCGGCTGTGTGCTCGGCGCGGTCGGATGCGCAGCGTGATGCTGGCCCGTCGATTTTGCCTTCCCGTTTGCGGGGCAGGTGGTCTCGCTGTAGATGCTCACGGCGGAGCCTCCGCCGCAGTCCGCAAACGCGGAGCCCGGGCCGATGAGCGCCGCAGCGGCGACTACACCGGCGAGCGCAATCCAACGGAGTCCGCGGAACATGAGCGGTACCCTAGCGCATCGTGCCGGCGATGAAAAACAGGTTTTACCTTGGTGCGACGGGCCGAAACATTGCAGCGGGACTCGCGGTAGCGCTCGCCGTCTTCGCTCTTTCCTACGCGAACGGCGGTTTCGACGCAACGACCCAGGCGTACGCAGGAATCGTCGCGTGGTGGGCCCTCGGCCTCGGCGCGGCGATCGGCGTCGTGTCGGGGCGCTTTGGCGCAGACCGGCTCACCGTCGCCGCCCTCGGCCTCATGACGTGCTTCGCCATCTGGACGCTGATCTCGATGCATTGGGCGTCCGACGACGGCCGGGCATACGCGGATTTCAACAAGCTCTCGCTGTACGTCGCCGTGCTCTCGATCGCCGTCGCGCTCGTACGGATCGTGCCGGTGGGCGTCATCGCCGGCGGGGCGGCGCTCGGACTGACCGGGATCGCCTGCGTCTCGCTCGTGAGCCGGGTCTTTCCGAGCTCGTTCGGCGTGCAACCCGACACGTCGCTCCTCCCGACACTCCAAGCGCGCCTCAACTTCCCGCTCGGGTACTGGAACGGCCTCGCCATCGAGGTGGCGCTCGCCTATCCGCTCCTCCTCGCGCTCATGACCTCGCGACGGTCGCGCGTCTTGAGCACGGTCGCCGCTCTGCCGCTGCCGGTCATCGCCGCGGTCATGTACCTCGCGGGCTCGCGCGGCGCGTTCGTCGCCGCTGCGCTCGGGATGGTCGTGTACCTCGTGCTCACGCCGAGACGGTGGCCCGCCGTTGCCGCGATGTCGGTTGCGGGAGTCGGAATCGTCGCCGCCGTCGCGGCAATCGTCCACAAGAAGGCGCTCGTCAATGGGCTGATGACCCCGAACGGGGTCGCGCAAGGGCACAAGGCAGCCCTCGAGATCGGAGTCATCTGTGTCGTCGTGGCTCTGCTCTGGCTCGGGCTCGACGAGCTGGGACGCCGCTTCTCGACGCCGCCGCGCAAGGTCGGGATCGTGGCCGCGGTCGTCGCGGTGTTGCTCGTGATCGCGGCAGTCGCCGCCTCGCATCCGGTCCGGCGGTTCGACGAATTCAAGAACAACTCCACGCGCGCGGGGCGCGCGAGCTCGACCCAGACGACGGGGCATCTCCTTACGAGCTCGGGCAGCGGCCGCTGGCAGTTCTGGGGCGCCGCGCTCACCGAGTTCCGCGCGCATCCCCTAAACGGCGGCGGCGCCGGTTCGTGGGAGGCCTGGTGGCTGCAACACGGATCGCTCAAGGCCTTCACTGCGAACGCCCACTCCCTCTATCTCGAGACGCTCGCCGAGCTCGGGATCGTCGGGTTCCTGCTTCTCTTCGGCGCCGTCCTCTGCGCGGTCTGGGGCGCCGTCCGTTCTGCGCTGCGACTGAAAAGCGCGGACGTTGCTGCTGCCGCTGCGTGCGGGATCGCCTTCTTCGGCGCCGCTGCGTTCGACTGGGTCTGGCAGCTGGCCGGGATTGCGCTCGTGGGGGTGGGAATGCTCGGCGTCGCGCTCGGCTCCCATCGTTCGGAGCGCGCTCCGACTCCCGGCGGGATCGGCGCCGCACGCCCTGCGCTCGCCGTTGTCGCGGTCGCGGCTGTCATCGCGCAGTTCGTCGTGCTCGCTGCGGGTACTCACCTCCGCAACAGCCAGGAGGCGGTCGCCGCAAAGGACGGCACGCGCGCGCGTTCCCAGGCCTTGGCCGCCAAGGCGATCGAGCCGTGGTCGTCAGCTCCGTACCTCCAGCTCGGGCTCGTCTACGAGGCCGCAGGTGACCACGCCCGCGCAGCGCAGTGGGTCGGCGAGGCGATCAGACGGTCGCCTCGCGACTGGTACCTGTGGGAAGTCGCGGCCGGCATCGAGACCGAGCTCGATCACGTCGAACAGGCCAAGCGCGACCTTGCGGAGGCGAAGCGGCTCAACCCCAACTCGCCGCTCTTCAACACCAAGTCATGAGCGGCCAGCGCGCGCTCACGGATCAGGCCGAAGACGTGAGCGCCGAGCCGACCGGCGTTGTGGCACCGCAGCCTGTGCCAGAAGGCGACCCCCGTTACGGCCCCGACTATCTCCTGCGGCGGATGCTCGCCACCGCGGACATGCTGGCGGTCCTCCTCGCCGCCGTCGCGGTTGCGTTCTGGGGCGGGAAGCAGGGGCCGGCTGTCGTGCTCGTTCTCTGTGCGCCGATCTGGATCGTGGTGGCGAAGCTCGCTCGCCTGTACGACCGCGATCAGCAAACGATGCGCCACCTGACCGTCGACGAGGTGCCGTGGCTCCTCATGTGGGCGCTCATCAGCTTGACGCTCATCTCGCTTCTGCTCGTGCCGTTTCCGGCGCTGCAGCTGACCGCGAGCGACCGGGTGCTCGTGTGGCTCGTGACCTTGGGGGGAGCCTTCTTCCTGCGTGCCGGGGCGCGCGGGCTCTGGCGGCGCGCAACGACGCCGGAACGCGTGCTCCTCGTCGGGGACGGCCCGCTGGCCCACGCCTTCGCGCGGAAGCTCGAGCTCTTCCCCGACATCCACGCCGAGATCGCCGGCCGGATCGAGAACTGCGCCGACCTACACGGGCGCCTCGACGGGATCAGCCGAAAGCTCGATCGCATCGTGATCGCCTGTAGCGAGTTCAGCGAGGAACTGCTCGAGGAGCTCCTTCCGTTCTGCCGCGTTCGCGGGCTGCGGCTCACTGTGATTCCGCCGTCGCGCGGCATGTTCGGCGGTGCGACGCATCTCGGGCACATCGCGGATCTGCCGCTGCTCGACTACAACACGTGGGACATCTCGCCATCGACGCTCGCGCTGAAGCGCCTCTTTGACGTCGTCGTCGGCGGACTCACGCTCCTCGTGATGTTGCCGATCCTTCTGCTCGTCGCCGTCGCGGTTCTGATCGACGGCGGCCTGCCGGTCATCTTCCGCCAGACGCGAGCCGGCCAGGACGGGGCGCCGTTCGTGATGCTCAAGTTCCGGACGATGGTTCGGAACGCCGAGGAGCTGCTCCAGGAGATCGTTCCGTTCGAGGGGCTCGAGGATCCGATGTTCAAGCTCAGGGCCGACCCGCGCGTGACCCGCGTCGGCCGGATCCTGCGGCGGACGAGCATCGACGAGCTGCCCCAGCTCGTCAACGTCATCCGCGGCGAGATGTCTCTCGTCGGCCCGCGGCCGGAGCAGCTCGACCTCGTCGAGCGCTACCTCCCCGAGCACCGGTTCCGGCTGAAGGTGAAGCCGGGGATCACCGGCCCGATGCAGGTCTACGGCCGCGGTCACCTCGAGTTCGGCGAGCGCCTCGCGGTCGAGCGCGAGTACATCGAGAACCTCACCCTCCTCCGCGATGTGCGCATCCTCCTGATGACGGTGCCGGCCGTGTTCGGGCGCCGCGGGGCGTTCTGATGAGGGCGCGTGTCTGTAAGCCCGCAGTAAAGAGCCTGCACAGTTTCCAAAATCTTCTGGTAGAAAACTCCGCGTGAGGGTGATGGTTCTGCGGCCGCGCCAAGACAATGGCGCAGGGGGGAGTACCGGTATGTCAAAGGTCACACGTTGGATCGCGCTGTCGGTTGCGTGCACTGTCGTCGTCGGTGTCGCCGCAACGGCGGCCACCGCCCGTAGTACGTCCATCCCCTCGGCAACGACCCCGCTGACGGCGCCGCTCGCAACGGGCGTCTACGACTCCCTCTTCACGTCGTCGCAGCAATCACAGGCTTTCGCGATGTCGAGCGCCGCCGGCGCGACGTACGCGCGCATCGACACGACGTGGAAGACGATCGCGCCGTCGACCCTCCCCTCGAGCGACTGGACGCTCGCCGACCAGGCCAATCCGAACTCGCCGTACTACCACTGGGGCGCGCTCGACGCGACCGTGGAGGCGGCGGAGGCGAACGGCATTAAGCCGATCCTCGACATCCTCGGCACCCCGAGCTGGGCCTACCACGTCCAGCCCTCGGGCGTGGGAGGCGGACAGCCGGACGTGAACATGCTCGGCGCGTTCGCGAAGGCGCTTGCGCTGCGGTACAACGGCTCGGGCCCGGCTCCCGCGGTGCACGCGTACTCGACGTACAACGAGGTGAACTTCAACCGCAACTTCTCTCCGCAGGATCCGACCTACTACCGCTACATGGTGAATGCGGTCGCCGACTCGGTGCACGCGGTCGACTCGTCGAACCTCGCGCTCGCCGGTGAGCTCGCTCCGTACAAGCACGCGTCGAGCAAGAAGGACAAGAACAACGTCATCGCGCCGATCACGTGGATGCAGAAGATGCTCTGCGTCTCGAGCACGAGCCCTGCGCAGCGCACGTGCGCCGCGGGGTCGACGCACTTCGATGTGTGGACGCATCACCCGTACTCGGACAAGGGCCCGTTCGGCAAGGCGTCGGTTGCGGGCGGCGTCGAGCTCGGCGACCTGCCGAAGATGAACTCGCTGCTCAAGACGGCGTACGGGCTTGGCGCCATCACGACGGAGTCGGGCCAGGCGCCGCAGTTCTGGGTCACGGAGATCGGCTGGTCGTCGAATCCGCCGAACAAGCACGGTGTCGGGCTCAAGCTCCTGACGCGCTGGACGTCCGAGTCCTTGTGGCAGGTGTGGAAGTCGGGCGCCACGCTCGGGACGTGGTTCCTGCTCCAGGACAAGCCGCTGACCACCCCGTTCCAGAGCGGCCTGTACTTCCTCTCGCCGTCGCTCGACAACGCGGTGGCGAAGTCGACCCTCCCGGCGTTCCAGTTCCCCTTCGTCGCGTACCACAAGTCGGGCGGGAAGGTGGCGATGTGGGGACGCGATCCGCACAGCGATGCGCAGACCGTGACGATCCAGCGGAAGAGCGGCTCGTCGTGGAAGACCGTCGGGACGATCACGACGAACTCCTACGGGATCTTCCAGGCGACAATGTCGCTTCACTCGCTCACGACATGGCAGCTGCGGGCGACGACGCAGGGGATGAACTCGGCCCCGTTCTCGCTCACCGTGCCGTCGAACGAGAATATGAACGTCACTCCGTTCCCGCTGAACTAAGCGTCGCTCCGGGTCCGTAACGGTGTCGTAAATCAGTCTTATCGCTTTACGATCCTTTTGGTAGAAAACGTCTCGTCCGGTCAAGTGTTCGCTGCGGAAACGCCAGAAAACTGGCGCAAGGGGGAATAAGAGAATGTCCAGGGCTACGCGTTGGGTCGTGCTTTCGCTTGTTTGTGCTGCCGCCGTCGGGGTCGCCGCTACTGCGGCCACCGCTCGGACGTCGTCGATCCCGTCGGCGACGACCGGTGCGACCGCGCCGCTCAGGTCGGCGCTCTACGACTCGCTGTTCTATTCGTCGGATCAGCAGTCGACGGCGTTCGCGATGGCGAGCAAGGCCGGCGCTTCGTATGCCCGCATCGACACGACGTGGAAGCTCATCGCGCCGCAGATCCGGCCTTCGACCGGATGGAGTCTCGCCGACCAGGCCGATCCGAACTCGCCGCACTACAACTGGTCGAAGCTCGATGCGATCGTCGAGGCGGCGGAGGCGCACGGCGTTCAGCCGATCCTCGACATCCTCGGCACGCCGAAGTGGGCCTACCACGTCCAGCCGGCGGGAGTGGCCGGCGGGCAGCCCGACATCGACTCGCTCGGGGCGTTCGCGAAGGCTCTTGCGCTGCGGTACAGCGGTTCGGGCCCGGCTCCCGCGGTGCACGCGTACTCGACGTACAACGAGGTGAACTTCAACCGCAACTTCTCGCCGCAGGATCCGACGTACTACCGCTCGATGGTCAATGCGGTCGCCGATTCGGTACATGCCGTCGATCCGTCGAACCTCGCGCTCGCGGGCGAGCTCGCTCCGTACAAGCACGCGAACACCAATACGGACAAGAACAACGTGATTGCGCCGATCACGTGGATGCAGAAGATGTTCTGCCTCTCGAGCACGACGCCGTACCACCGGACGTGCGACGCTCAGACGCGGTTCGACGTCTGGACGCACCATCCGTATTCGGACAAGGGCCCGTTCGGCAAGGCGTCGGTTGCGGGCGGTGTCGAGCTCGGCGACCTGCCGAAGATGAACACGCTGCTCAAGACGGCCTACCAGCTCGGAGCCATCGGCACGCAGTCGGGGAAGACGCCGCAGTTCTGGGTCACGGAGCTCGGCTGGTCGACGAACCCGCCGAACAAGCACGGTGTCCCGCTCGCTCTCGAGACGCGCTGGGTGTCGGAGGCGTACTACCAGGTGTGGACGTCGGGCGCCACGCTCGGGACGTGGTTCCTGCTCCAGGACAAGCCGCTGAGCACGCCGTTCCAGAGCGGTCTCTACTTCCTCTCGTCATCTCTCGCGACGGCAAAGCCGAAGCCGCTGCTCCTGCCGTTCGAGTTCCCGTTCGTCGCATATCTCAAGTCGGGCGGGAAGGTCCAGATCTGGGGCCGCGACCCGCATAGCAATCTCCAGAGCGTCGCGATCCAGCACAAGACGAGCAAGGGGTGGACGACCATAGGAACGATCAAGTCGAACGGCTACGGGATCTTCCGGGCGACGTTGGCGCTGCACGCGGTGAAGTCGTGGATGCTGCGCGCTTCCGTGCCGGGCATGACCTCGTCGACGTTCTCGCTTACCGTTCCCTCGAACGAAAACATGAACGTCACGCCGTTCCCATTGAACTGAGTCGTTAGTCGTTTAGGCTGAACCCAGCTGCGGTTCCGCGCTCCCGTCGGGGCCGTGGCTCGAACCAGGAGATACGCAATGCGCTGGATCGCTCTCCCCCTGGTCTGTGCTGTGATCGCCGGTGTCGCCGCCACCGCGGCCACGGCGCGGATGGACGCCCGCAGCTCGCTCCCCACGGCGACGACGGGTCCCACGGCGCCGCTCGCGACCGGTCTCGTGGGCCGGGAGTTCCAGGGGTCGGAGCGGACGACGGCGGACGCGATGGCCGCCGCCGCCGGCGTGAGCTACATCCGCCTCATGGTGCCGTGGGCGGCGATCGCGCCGAAGACGCTCCCGGCCTCCGGTTTCGATCCCACCGATCCGACGTCGCCCTACTACGACTGGGGCGGCTTGGATGCGACCGTCTCGTCCGTGCAGGCGGCCGGACTCACGCCGATCCTCGACATCGTGCGGACGCCGGACTGGGCCTACAAGGTCTTGCCGGGAACGTGGTCGGGAGGGTCGCCGAATCTCGCCCAGCTCCGCGCATTTGCGACCGCTATCGCGAGGCACTACGACGGTTCCGGTCCCACCGCCGCTGTTCACGCGTTCTCCGTGTGGAACGAGGCGAACTTCACGAAGAACCTCTATCCGCAAAGCCCCGCCTACTACCGCTCGATGGTGAACGCGGTCGCAGACGGTGTCCACGGGGTCGATCGGTCGGACCTCGTGATCGCCGGCGAGCTCGCTCCGTTCAGGCACACGAAGACCACGAAGGACAGGAACAACACGATCCCGCCCATGACCTTCATGCGCGCGATGCTCTGCATTTCGAACACGACGCCCGCGAAGCGCACGTGCGCCGCGCAGGCGCGGTTCGACGTCTGGGCGCACCATCCGTACTCGGATACCGGTCCGTACGGGAAGGCAAAGTCGACCGGCGGCGTGGAGTTGGGCGATCTGCCGAAGATGGGCGCGCTCCTTCAGACCGCCGAGCAGCTCGGGGCCATCGCCTCGGCGCAACCCGTTCAGTTTTGGGTCACGGAGTTCGGCTGGTCATCGAACCTGCCCAACAAGCATGGCGTTCCCATGGATCTCGAGGCCCGCTGGGTGCCCGAGTCGATGTATCAGATGTGGCAGTCGGGCGTCACCGTCGGGTTCTGGTACCTGCTCGAGGACAGGCCGGCCCAGACCCCGTTCCAAAGCGGGCTCTACTTCCGCTCGTCCCCGCTCGCAGACGCAAAGGCGAAGCCGCTGCTTACGCCGTTCACGTTTCCGTTCGTCGCGTACCTCAAGCCGCACGGAAAGGTTTTCATCTGGGGACGTGACGCGACTAGCGACACGCAGAACGTCGCCATTCAGCGGCAGACCCGCCGCGGCGGTAAGTGGACGACCGTGGCGACCATCACGTCGAACAGCGACGGGATCTTCACGGCGACTCTGGCCCTCGGCGCGACGTACTTGGACTCGTTACGCGCGTCCGCGCCGGGCTCGGGAACCTCGCGGGGGTTCGCGCTCACGGTGCCGCGCAACGAGAACATGGACGTCACGCCCTTCCCGAATGGCGGCTGAGCAATAGCTCGCTAGCGTTCCCGCCGTGGTCGCGGCTGTCATCGTCTTCTGGGCCTCGCTCGCTGCGCTTGCGTGGACGCACGTGCTCTATCCCGTTGTCGCCGCCCTCGGTGCGAGGCTCCGCACGAAGCCGGTGGCGGTCGACGAGGGATATCTCCCGACGGTCGCCGTGATCGTCGTGGCGTACAACGAGGAGCGCGACATCGAGCGGCGGATCGCGAACCTCCTCGAGCTCGACTATCCGCGGGAGCTCCTCGAGATCGTCGTCACGTCGGATGCGTCGACCGACCGTACCGAGGAGCTCGCGGAAGCTGCGGGAGCGCGCGTGATCCGCAACCAGCGCGGCGGCAAGGTTGCGGCGCAGGACGCAGCGGTGCGCGCGACCGACGCCGAGGTCGTCGCCTTCTCCGACGCGAACTCGACGTGGTCGCCCGACGCGCTGCGCAAGCTCGTTCGCAATCTCGCCGACCCGAATGTCGCGTACGTCTGCGGAAAGCTTCAGCTCGAATCCGTCGACGGCGGGAACCAGGAAGGCCTGTACTGGCGCTACGAGCTCCTCACGCGTGCGTCGGAGTCGCGCCTTGGGTCGGTCACCGGCGGCAACGGCTCGATCTACGCGCTGCGGCGGGCCGACTACGTCGAAGTCGACCCGCGGTTTGGTCACGACCTGTCGCTGCCGTACCTCATGCCGCAGCGCGGGATACGCGCCGTCTACGAGCCCGAGGCGCGCGCGTCCGAGCGGCCGACGCCGTCGAACGAGACGGAGTACCACCGCAAGGTGCGGATGTTCGAGCACTGCTGGCTCATCGTCCTGCGCGGCCGGATGCTCCGCGGACAGCCGCTCGGGTACGCCGTGGCCTTGATCTCGCACCGGCATCTCCGCTACGCGAGCGGCGTGCTCCATCTCGTCCTCCTCGCGAGCACGGTCGCGCTGCTCGGCGAGGGCGTGATCTACGGCGTGGCGCTCGGGCTCCAGCTCGGGTTGGTCGCTGCCTACCTCGCGCGCGTCGGCATCGCCCGCTACTACGTCCTCGTCACGTGGGCGACCGTCGTCTCGCTGTGGAACTACCTGCGGCGCGGAGTTCCCGCGACGTGGACGCCGCCGCGCGAGGAGAGCGTCGCGTCGTGAACCGCGCCGCCGACGTCGCCATCGCCGGCACGGCGCTCGTCCTCACCTCGCCGTTCATCGGGCTCGCCGCGCTTGCGGTCAAGCTCGACGGCGGCGGCCCCGTCTTCTTCCGGCAAACGCGTGTCGGCAAGGACGGCGTCGACTTCGAGCTCCTGAAGCTGCGGACGATGGTCGTCGGCGCCGAGAAGATCGGCGCGGGCTACGCGGTGACGGAGGGCGATTCGCGGATCACGCGCACCGGGCGCATCCTCCGCAAGCTCTCCATCGACGAGCTGCCGCAGTTCTGGAACGTCGTCCGCGGCGACATGAGCATCGTCGGCCCGCGCCCGACGCTCCGCTACCAGGTCGAGGAGTACACGCCGCGCCAGATGCGCCGGCTCGAAGTGCGTCCCGGGATCACCGGCTGGGCGCAGATCCACGGACGCGCGACGCTCCCGTGGGCCGAGAGGATCGAGCTCGACGTCTGGTACGTCGACCACCGCGACTGGAAGACGGATCTGCTGATCCTCGTGCGGACGCCGCTCGCTCTCTTCGGTTCGACGTACAAAGGCGATACGGGCGGCTGGCAGAGCGGAAGCCAGAAGCCGGACTGAACCGGCGGGCTACGCTCCTCAACCGTGACGACTGTCCTCTTCACCTGCGCCGGCCAGCGCGTTGACATCGTCACGGCGTTCCGCAACGCCGGCGCGACGACCGTTGCGGCGGATCTCGACCCGCTCGCGCCTGCGCTGTACCACGCAGACGTTCGGGCGACCGTTCCCCGCGTCGACGATCCCGGTTACGTCGACGCGCTGCGCGAGCTCGTCGCCGCTCACGGCGTCGGCCTCGTCGTGCCGTTGACCGACCTCGACCACCGCGAGCTCGCGGATGCGCGCGACGATCTCGGCGGGGCGGTCGCGCTCGTCTCGCGGCTCGACGCGATCGAGCGCTGCTCGGACAAGTACCTCGCGCACGAGTTCTTCACCGCGAACGGGATCGGCTCGCCGCCGACGTGGCTGCCGAGCGAGGTGCCCGACGACCTGCGCTTCCCGGCGCTCGTCAAGGCGCGCAAGGGCTTCGGCTCGCGGCACATCTACCGCGCGGCCGACCGGGACGAGCTCGACTTCTTCCTCCGCTACACGACCGAGGACTCGATGGTGCAGGCGGCGTGCGAGGGAGAGGAGTTCTCCGTCGACGTGTTCTCCGACCTCGACGCTCGCTGTGTCGCCGCGGTCCCGCGCACGATGATCGAGTCGAAGGGCGGCGAGTCGATCAAGGGGATGTCGATCAAGGACGACGGGCTCATCGAGTTCGCGCGTCACGTCGCCGACACGCTCGGGATCATCGGCCCTGCCAACATCCAGTGCTTCCGCGAGCCGTCGGGCGAGTTGCAGGTGACGGACGTCAACCCGCGCTTCGGCGGAGGCTTCCCTCTTCCGACGGCGGCCGGTTCGCGGTATCCCGAGATGGCTCTCGCGCTCGCCGAGGGCAAGAGCCTCGAGCCGCGCTTCGGCGATTTCCGCGAAGGCGTCGTCATGACGCGCTTCTTCTCGCAGGTGATCCTCGAGGACACCGGCGCCGGGCTCGAGCCGGCCGGTTGATGAGAACGCTCTTAGGCGATTCGGATATCGTCGCCCCTCGTGACGACGTCCCCTGCTCCCGATAAGGGCTTCGATCCCGAGGCCGAGCAGGAGGTCGACTTCGCTCGCTACGGCCGGATGCTCGCCAGGCGCTGGTGGCTCGTCGCCATCGGTCTCGTCGCGGGGGCGGTCATCGGGTTCCTCATCTCCCTTGGCGGCACGCAGCTCTACAGCGCGACGGCGACGATCTACGTCGGCCAGCCGTACAACCCGACCGGATCGTTGCCGGTCATCACGCTGCAGACGAATCCGTCTGCAGTCGGCGCGATCGCGAATTCGGAGGCAGTCAAACAACGAGTCGCCACGAGGTGCGGGACGACGCCCGGAAGCTTCGGCAAGGGGATCTCGGTGCAGAAGGTTGCGACGGCGAGCACGGTGACGAAGAACATCGCGGCCGTCAATCCGCTCGTCGCGCTGACCGTCCAGGCGAAGAGGGCGAAAGTGGCAACGTGCGCTGCGAACGCCCTCGCTCGTTCGGCGGCGGAAGGGATCGGGACGTATGCGAGGGCGAAGATCAAGAATTACGAGTCGCGCATCGCGTTCGACACCCAGTCGATCAAGACCATCGACGCGAAGATCGCGGACCCCACCGTCTCCGAGACGTACAAGAGCTTCATCCAGCCCAAGCTCCAGCCTCTGCAGGCCGATATCGCCACGTCGTCGGGTCTCTTGATCCTCGCGAAGCAAGTCGAGGCGCCGCGGGTGACGATCCGCGCCGGTGCGCACCAGGTGAGCGCGCAGAGCCCGCGGGACACGGTCATCATCTCCGCGCTGATCGGCCTGATCCTCGGCGTCATCGCGGCGCTCCTGTGGGACCGCATCGTGCCGTCGCGTAACGGCAACGGCAGCTAGCCTTCGGCCGTGCCAACCGCGCTCGTAACCGGCGGAGCCGGCTTCCTCGGCTCGCATCTGTGCGATTACCTCCTCGAGCGCGGCCTGCGGGTCATCTGCGTCGACAACCTCCTCAGCGGCTCGCTCGCGAACATCGAGCACATCGGCGTCGACGACGCATTCACGTTCGTCCCGCACGATGTCACGGAGCCGCTTTTCATCGATGAGCCGCTCGACTTCGTCTACCACTTCGCGGCGCTCGCGAGCCCGGAGGACTACCTCCGCATGCCGCTCGCGTCGCTCAAGGTCGGCTCGTACGGGACGCATCACATGCTCGGCCTCGCGAAGGTCAAGCGCGCGCGCTTCCTCACCGCCTCGACGAGCGAGGTGTACGGCGACCCGCAGATCCACCCGCAGCCGGAGACGTACTGGGGGCACGTGAACCCGATCGGGCCGCGCGGCGTGTACGACGAGGCGAAGCGCTACGCCGAGGCGCTGACGATGGCGTACCACCTCCAGCAGGGCGTCGACACGGCGATGGTGCGGATCTTCAACACCTACGGCCCGCGGATGCGCCCGAACGACGGGCGCGCCGTCTCGAACTTCGTGCGGCAAGCGCTCGCCGGCGAGCCGCTCACGGTGTTCGGCGACGGCCAGCAGACGCGGAGCTTCTGTTACGTCGACGACCTCATCCGCGGCATCGTCCTCCTCGCCGAGAGCGGCGAGCATCTGCCGGTGAACATCGGCAATCCCGACGAGCGAACGCTGCTCGACCTCGCCGAGCTCGTGAAGAAGATGACCGGGACGTCGAGCGAGATCGTGTTCGAGGCGCTGCGGGTCGACGATCCGATGCAGCGCAAGCCCGACATCACGCGCGCCCAGCAGTTGCTCGGCTGGGAGCCGGAGATCCCGCTCGAGGAAGGGCTCTCGCGCTTCCTCCGCGCGCAGGGCCTCGAGCCCGTCGCGGTCTGAGCGATCCGCTTCTAGTCCGCGCGCTGCGGCGCGAGCAGACCGAGCGCACGCCGGTCTGGTTCATGCGCCAGGCTGGGCGGTCGCTGCCCGAGTACCGCGCGATCCGCGAGAAGCACGGATTCTTCGACGTCGCCGGGACGCCCGAGCTGTGCGCAGAGGTGACGCTGCAGCCGGTGCGCCGCCACGGTGTCGACGCGGCGGTGCTGTTCGCCGACATCATGTCGCCCGTCCTCGGAATGGGCGTCGATGTCGAGCTGCGCGAGGGCGTCGGGCCGGTGATCGACGAGCCGGTGCGGTCGGCGGCCGACGTCGAGCGGCTGCGCGTCGCGGAGCCGGAGGAGTGGGGCGAGCCGATCCTCGAAGCGGTGCGCATCGTGCGCGGCGAGCTCGCGGCGGAGCAGGCGCTCGTCGGCTTCTGCGGCGGGCCGTTCACGGTCGCGGGCTATCTCGTCGAGGGCAAGCCGAGCCGCGACTTCGCGCGGACGAAGGCGCTCATGTACGGCGAGCCGGCCGTGTGGCACGCGCTCATGGAGCGGCTCGCGCGGCAGTTCGCGCCGTATGTCGCGGCGCTCGCGGCGGCCGGCGCCGACGCGATCCAGCTGTTCGACTCGTGGGTCGGCGTGCTTTCGCCGGCCGACTACGTCGAGTTCGTTGCGCCGTACTCGCAGCGCGTGCTCGACGCGGCGAGCGTCCCGACGATCCATTTCGGTACCGGCGCGACGGAGGGACTGCTCGCACAGATGGTCCACGCCGGCGGCGATGCGGTCGGCGTCGACTGGCGCATTCCGCTCGACGTCGCGCGGGAGATTGCGGGTGATCGCGCCGTGCAGGGGAACCTCGAGCCTGCGCGGTTGCTCGGACCGTGGGAGCGCGTCGAGGCGGAGGCGCGCGACGTCCTCGCGCGCGGTGGCGGGACGGGCCACGTCTTCAACCTCGGGCACGGCGTCCTGCCGCAGACGGATCCCGACGTCCTCACGCGCCTTGCGGAGCTCGTCCGCGACTACCGTCCTACGGTGTGAACGCAGCGGTCGTCCTCATGGCGTACGGCTCGCCCGAGCGGCTCGTCGACGTGCCCGCGTACTACGCCGATATCCGCGGTGGCCGGCCGATCGCGCCGGAGAACCTCGCCGACCTCGTCGAGCGGTACCGCCGGCTCGGAATCGAGGACTCCTCGCCGCTCAACGCGATCACCGAGGCGACGCGCGCGGCGCTCGAGGCGGAGCTCGGCGTGCCGGTCTACTCCGGCATGAAGCATTGGACGCCGCGGATCGCCGACGCGGTCGACGCCGCGCTCGCGGGCGGAGCCGAGGAGATCGCCGGACTCGTGCTCGCGCCGCACTACTCCGCGATGTCGATCGCCGGCTACCGGACGCAGGTCGAGGACGCGCTCGCCGACCGCGCGCGGCTCCACTTCGTCGACAGCTGGCACGATGAGCCCGGCTTTGTCGAGCTCCTCGCCGAGCGCATTCGCGGCACCGATGCGCATGTCGTCTTCACGGCGCACTCGCTGCCGGCGCGGATCTTCGCCGCCGGCGACCCGTATCGCGACCAGCTGCTCGAAACCGCGCGCCTCGTTGCCGAGGCGGCCGGCCTGAGCGCGTGGAGCTTCTCCTTCCAGAGCGAGTCGCCGACGGGCGAGCCGTGGCTCGGCCCCGACATCCTCGACCACCTCGACGCGCTCCATCGCCAGGGCGTCGAGAGCGTGCTCGTATGCCCGGTCGGGTTCGTGTCCGATCATCTCGAGATCCGGTGGGATCTCGACGTCGAGGCGAAGGAGAAAGCGGCGGAGCTCGGCATGCGGCTCACGCGGATCGAGATGCCGAACGCAGACCCGGAGTTCGTCAGCACGCTGGCGGAGATTGTGAAGCGGGCATTGTCGGTAACGTCAGAGACGTGGTAGCGCGCTCCTGTCCCGACTGGCCCGATCTCATGGAGGTCGCGCCCGAACTGCAGTTCAAGCATTACACCGTCGCCGAGGCGAAGCTTCCCGCCGACGCGCTCATGCTCATTCCCGACACGTCCCTTTCGGACGTCGAGTTCTGCTGCGATCTCGACCGCAACGTCTTCTACGGCGAGCACACGCCGGAGCAGGTCGCGGAAGCGCTGCGCACGAGCCACTGGTTCGAGCTGCGCGAGTGGGTCGCCGCCGGGCGTCCCGGCGAGCAGTAGCTTGCGAGTCCTACGGACTCGCTCGCTGTTGGTGGCGGAGCTCCGCGCGCCGGAAGCGCGGTTCCGGCGCGCTTCGCGCTGAGATCTCATTTGCCCGCTTTGCGGGGAAGAGGCCCGTCCATCAAACCGTGTTCGGTGGAGTCTCGCCCCGGCTGTAGGCGAGGACGTTGTCCACGAGCACGCGGGTCATCGCGGCTCTCGTTTCCGCGGTCGCGCTCGCGATGTGCGGCGTGAGGACGACGTTCGGGAGACCGAAGAGCGCCTCGGGGACGGCCGGCTCCTCGGCAAAGACGTCGAGGCCCGCGGAGATGCGACCGGAGACGAGTTCCGCCACAAGCGCCGACTCGTCGACGATGGCGCCGCGCGCCGTGTTGATGAGCGTCGCGCCGTCCGGGATTAGCGCGAGGCGCTCGCGCGCGATCAGGCCGCGGGTCTCCGTCATGAGCGGCACATGGAGCGAGACGACGTCCGACGAGGCAAGCAGTTCGTCGAGCTCGATGCCGCTGCTGCGTGTGTGGAAGGCGACGTCCATGCCGAACACCTCGGCGCGCCGAGCGACCTCCTTGGCGATGCGCCCGTAGCCGACGAGGCCGAGCCGCGCACCGGCGAGGTCGCGGCCGAGCAGCTTCGGGCGCGCCCAGTTGTTCTGCCAGCCGCCGTCGCGGATCCACCGGTCAGCCGTGACGAGGTTCCGGCGCGTCGCGAGGATCAGCGCGAGCGTGAGGTCGGCGACCGCAGCGTCGAGTACTCCCGGCGTGTTCGTGACGGCGACGCCGCGCGCCCGGCACGCCTCGACGTCGACGAGGTCGTAGCCGACGCCGTAGTTCGCGACGAGGCCGAGGTCGGGGAAGAGGTCGAGCTCTGCGTCACCGATGCGCGTGACTGCGACGGCAAGCACGTCGACGCCGGGCTGCGGCTCTGTCGGCGGCCACTCGTCGAGCACCTCGACCTCGAGCGCGTCCCACGCCGGGCCGGGAAACCGTTGCGTCGCCACGATCCTCACGCCGTCAGTATCCCCGGCCTGAATAGGCTTGCCGCTGTGGGAACGATCGTGATCCCGTTCGCCGGCGCCGGAGGGAAGACTCGCTTGCACGAGTCGGCTGAGGTGCGCGACACGCTCGCGGCGGCCATGTTCGAGGACGTGCTCGCGGCGTGCAGGCCGGTCGGCCCCACGCTCGTCGCCGATGCGCGCGGCGGCCAGGGTGCCGCGGTCGCAGCCGCGCTCGCCGGTGTCGACGGGCCGGTCGTGATCGTCAACGCCGACGTCCCGTGCGTCGTCCCCGCCGACATTCGCCTTCTCGCCGAGACGGCGCCTGCGCTCGTCGCGGCCGCCGACGGGACGACGAATGCCCTGAGTCTCCCGTCTGCCGACGCGTTCGCACCGCTGTACGGCGCGGGCAGCGCGGAGCGGTTCCACGCACAGCTCGGCGCGGTGTCGATGGCGATCCCGAACCTCGCCGACGACGTCGACACCATGGCGGATCTCATCCGCCTCCAGCTTCGCGTCGGGCCGCGTACTCTCGTCGCGTTAGACCGTTTCCAACGGGACGTCGCGTGAACGTCGTCGTTCTCTCGGGCGGCGTCGGCGGCGCGCGGTTCGTCCGCGGCGTCGTCGCGGTGGCGGGTGCGGCATCGACGACGGTGATCGGGAACGTCGGCGACGACGTCGACGTGCTAGGCCTTCACGTCTCGCCCGATCTCGACTCGATCGTCTACGCGCTCGCCGGTCTCGCCGACGAGGAACGCGGCTGGGGACGCGGCGGCGAGACGTGGCGCGCGCTCGAGACGGTGCGCGAGCTCGGTGGGGAGGGCTGGTTCGCCCTCGGCGATCTCGACCTCGGCCTCCACCTCGTCCGCTCGCAGGCTCTGCGCGCCGGCGAGCCGCTGTCGGGAGTCACGATGCGGCTCGCGCAGGCGCTCGGCGTCGAGACGCGCATCCTTCCCGCGTCCGACGACCCGCTGCGCACGTGGCTCGAGACGCCGGCGGGGACGTTCCCGTTCCAGGAGTGGTTCGTCGCGCGCGGGCATCGCGACGAGGTCGACGCGCTCCGCTTCGAGGGAGCCGAACGCGCGACGCCGGCGCCGGGGACGCGCGAGGCGCTTGCCGAAGCGGATCTCATCCTCGTCGCGCCGAGCAACCCGTACGTCTCGATCCACCCGATCCTCGCGGTCGCCGCGCTGCGCGGCGCGCTCGCGGCACGTAGCGTCCCGTGCGTCGCCGTCAGCCCGCTCATCGGAGGCCGCGCGGTGAAAGGCCCCGCTGACCGGATGCTGCAGCGCCTCGCCGGCGGCACGTCCCCGCGCCACGTAGCCGGCTGTTACGAGGGACTGATCGACGCGCTCGTCGTGGACGAGTCGGATGCCGACGACCTCGACGGCCTCGGCGACGTCCGGCCTCTCGTCACGCGAACGCTCATGAGCGACGGCGCCGCGCGCCGCCGCCTCGCCGAGGTCGCGCTCGGGGCGGTGCCGGCGTGAGGGTCGCGATCGTCGGCGGAACCGGGGACTTCGGCCTCGCACTCGCGCGGCGACTCGTCGAGGCCGGCGACGAGATCGTGCTCGGCTCGCGCGATGCGGCGCGCGCGCAGGAGAAAGCCGAGGAGGTCGGCGCAGCGAGGGGCGCCACGAACGACGCCGCCGTCGCGGACGTCGATCTCGTCGTGCTCGCGACGAACGCTTCGGCGACGCTCGAGACCGCGGCGGCGCTCGCGGACGCGATCGGCTCGACGCCGGTGCTCAGCGTCGCGAGCGATCTCCGCTCCACCGAGCATCTGTCCCTCGCGGAACGCACGCAGGAGCTTCTCGCCGGCCCCGTTGTGGCAGGACTTCAGTCCCTCGCCGCCGCGAAGCTCGCCGCCGGCCGGCCTGACGAGGACGCCTTCGTCTGCGGCGACGACGCCGACGCGAAAGCACTCGCGCTCGAGCTCGCGGGCAACGCGGTCGGCGGTCGCGCGCTCGACGCCGGCCCGCTCTCTCGCGCGCGCGTCCTCGAAGGCTTGACCGGCCTGATCGTCAGCCTCAACAAGCGGTACAAAGGCCACGCCGGCATCCGCGTCACCGGGTTGCCAGAGGCGTGAGCGGCTTCTCCGTCCTCCCCGTCACCGGACTCCCTGAGCTGCGCGAAGGAGACGACCTCGCCGGCGCGATCGTCGAGCGCTGCGACCTCACGGACGGGGACGTCGTCGTCGTCGCGCAGAAGGCGATCTCGAAGGTCGAGGGGCGCGTCATCTCGCTCGCGGGCATCGAGCCGTCCGACGAGGCGGTCGAGCTCGCGGCGGGAGAAGCCGACCCGCGCCGCATCCAGGTCATCCTCGACGAGGCGGTGGACATCGTGAAGACGCGCCCGCCGTTCATCATCGCGCGGACGCGGCACGGCTTCGTCTGCGGCTCCGCCGGCGTCGACGCCTCGAACGCGCCGGAGCCCGACACGCTCGTCCTGCTCCCGCTCGACTCGGACGCGTCGGCGTCGCGGCTGCGCGACGAGCTGCGCGAGCGAACCGGAACCGACGTCGGCGTGATCGTCACGGATTCGTTCGGCCGCCCGTGGCGCGCCGGCACGACCGACGTTGCGATCGGCGCGGCCGGCGTCGAGGCATTGCGCATCCTCAACGGCGAGAAGGATCCCGCCGGCTACGAGCTCCACGCGACCCGGATCGCGCTCGCGGATCAGATCGCCGGCGCGGCGCAGCTCGTCTTTGGGAAGCTCGACCGCGTGCCGGTCGCGATCGTGCGCGGCCTCGACGTCGCCGGCGACCAGACGGCGCAGGAGCTCGTCATCCCGCCCGACGAGGACCTGTTCCGGTAGAAACGCCTCGTGGATGCCATCGAGGAGGCGAACGCCGCGCTGCGGGAGAAGGGCTACGCCGAGCGCGACCTCGCGGTGCACGCCGGGCCGTTCGGGAAGGCGCTTCTCAAAGGAAACAAGATCCTCAGCCCGCTGAGTGACGAGGCGGAGGTCGTGCTCCGCGTCGTCCGGGATCTCGTACCGCCGGATGCCGAGCTCGGCGCCAAGATCTTGCGCCCGGCCGAGCTACGCGCGAAGCTTTAGCCGGATGGAGGCGTCGATCGACCGCACGCAGGCTCTCGTCGAAGCGGGGATCGCGCTCTCCTCTGAGCTCTCGCTCGACGGAGTGCTGCAGAAGCTCGTCGAGGCAGCCGCGGGACTCACCGGCGCGCACTACGCGGCGCTCGGCGTCCTCGACCCCGCGGGCGCCGGGCTCGAACGCTTCATCACGACGGGGATCGACGACGAGACGCGCGCCGCCATCGGCGACCTGCCACGCGGCCGAGGGATCCTCGGTGCGCTCATTCACGACCCGCAGCCGCTGCGCCTGCACGACCTGCACGACGACCCACGCTCGGTCGGTTTCCCCGCGAACCACCCGCCGATGCAGACGTTCCTCGGCGTCCCTGTCCGGCTGCGCGGCACGGTCTACGGCAACCTGTACCTGACGGAGAAAGCGGGCGGCGGCGACTTCGACTCCGACGACGAGGCCGCGGTCGGGCTCCTCGCGGCGCAGGCGGCGGTGGCGATCGAGAACGCGCGTCTCTACGAGACCGCGACGCGCTGGTCGGCGCAGCTCGAGTCGCTGAACGAGGTCATGAACGTCCTCGTCACCGAGTTCGACCTCGACACGCTCCTCGAGCTCGTCGCCCGGGAGCTCCGCGAGCTCATCGACGCGCGCTTCGTCGCGATCTCGCTGCCGCAGGGCGACGCGCTGCGGATGGCTGCGGTCGCCGGCGCCGGAGCCGAGGAGTACGCCGGGATCGAGCTCTCGCCGCGCTCGAAGTCGATGCGCGTTCTCGCCCGGCGCCGCAGCGAGCGCGTCGACTCGGTTCTCGACGATCCCGAAGTGGAGCAGGAAGCGGCTCGGCGGCTCGCCGCGCGGAGCGCGCTCTATGTTCCGCTCCTCGTCCGGGACCAGGCGATCGGCGTCATCGTCGCCCACGACAAGCAGGGAGCCGACGTGCGCTTCACCGACGAAGATCTCCGTCTCGCCGAGGTATTCGCCGCGCGCGCGGCCGTCGCGGTCGAGCTCCGGCAGCGGGTGGCGCGCGATGCTCTCCGGCGCGTCGTCAACGCGCAGGAGCTCGAGCGCCGGCGCCTCGCGCGCGAGCTCCACGACGAGACGGGCCAGGCGCTCACGTCGATCCTCCTCGGCCTACGCGGGCTCGAAGGCGTGCAGGACGAGACAGAGCTCGCAACGGCTGTCGGCGAGGTGCGCGAGCTCGTGCGCTCGACCCTGCAGGATGTCCGCCGCCTCGCGGTCGAGCTTCGCCCGAAGGCGCTCGACGACTTCGGCCTCGTCGCGGCGCTCGAACGGCTCACGGACAACTTCGCCGAGCACACCGGCATAGCGGTCGAGTTCGTGCCCAACCTGCCCGGCGATGGCCGCTTCCCGCCGGAGGTCGAGACCGCGCTCTACCGGCTCGTGCAGGAGTCGCTGACGAACATCGTCAAGCACGCGCAGGCGAAGAGCGTGAGCATCGTCCTGACGCGCAGGTCAGACTCGGTCTCGGTGATCGTCGAGGACGATGGTGTTGGCTTCGAGCCCGATCGGCAGGACGGCGACGGCATCGGGCTGCTTGGGATGCGCGAGCGCGTCGGCCTCTTCGGAGGACGCGTCGTCGTCGAGTCACGGCCGGGCGCCGGCACGAGCCTCGTCGCGGAGGTGCCGCTGTGACGATCCGCCTCCTCATCGTCGACGACCATCAGCTCGTCCGCTCGGGGCTTCGCCGGCTCCTCGAGGCCGAGGAGGACTTCGAGGTCGAGGACGAGGCGGGCACCGCACACGACGCGGTTCGCCTTGCACGGCTGCACAAGCCCGACGTGATCCTCCTCGACGTCGTGATGCCCGGCGGCAGCGGGATAGACGCGATTCCCGAGATCCTCGAGGCGTCGCCCGACACGAAGGTGCTGACGCTCTCGATGCAGGACGACCCGAGCTACGTGCGCCACGCGTTCGCGGCCGGCGCGAAGGGTTACGTCCTGAAGGAAGCGGCCGACGACGAGCTTCTCGCCGCGATCCGCGAGGTCGCGAACGGTGGCAGCTACGTCGACCACACGCTCGGTTCCCGGCTCGCCGCGTACGACGCGAGTGCCCTCGCCGCGAAAGAGGCGGACCCGCTCTCGGACCGCGAGCGCGAGGTGTTGAAGCTCCTCGCGCTCGGCTATACGAACCAGGAGATCTCGAAGCAGCTGTACATCTCCGTCCGCACGGCCGAGACGCATCGCGCGCGGATCATGCAGAAGCTCCGGCTCACGACGCGCGCCGAGCTCGTGCGCGTCGCCATCGACCGCGGCCTGCTTGCGGAGGACGATGGCTGAGCTGCGGCGGCGCGATCTCAGCGTCGATCCGCTCGAGCAGTTCGGTGTCTGGTACGCGGAGGCGGGCGCCGCGGTCGAGACGCCCGAGGCGATGGCGGTCGCAACCGCCACGGCGGACGGGTCGCCGTCCGTGCGGATGGTGCTGCTGAAGCAGTTCGACGAGCGCGGTCTCGTCTTCCACACGCACTACACGTCGCGCAAAGGCCGCGAGCTCGCAGCGAACCCGCGCGCCGCGCTCCTCTTCCACTGGTCACCGCTCGGCCGGCAGGTGCGCGTGGAGGGGAGCGTCGAGCGGCTGCCGGAGGACGAGTCGGACGCATATTTCGCGACGCGCCCACGCGGTGCGCAGATCGGTGCGCTCGCGTCGCGGCAGAGCGAGCCGCTCGAGTCGCGCGCGACGCTCGAGCACGCGCTTGCGGAGCTCGAGGAGAAGCTCGCAGGCGCGACGCCCGAGCGCCCGGAGACGTGGGGTGGATACCGCCTCGTGCCGGACGCGTGGGAGTTCTGGCAGCACCGCGACAGCCGCCTCCACGACCGCTTCCGCTACGAGCGCGACCCGGCCGGCGGGTGGGCGACCGCGCGGCTCTTCCCGTAGAGCGCTACGGCTTCGCCGCGAGACTGCGACGGAGCGCTGCGAGCCGCTCGTCCCAGGCGGTGCCGACGGAGACCATCCACTCGACCGCGTCTTCGAGCGGGGCCGGGGTGACCTCGTAACGGGTCTCGCGGCCCGCGCGTGTCGCCCGTAACAGGCCGGCGTCGGCCAGTGCCGCGAGCTGCTTCGCGACCGCCTGCCGCGTCACCGGCAGCTCGGCGGCGAGCTCGGTGGCGGTCGCCGTGCCGCGGGTCGCGACCGCCTCGACGAGAGACCGGCGACCCGCGTCACCGAGCGCCGCGAAGACGCGGTCTACGCCGCCGCTAGCGCCGTCCACGACATCGCGCGCAGCTCAAACGCGGGAGCGAACTCGGGCGGCGACTCGACCACGTGCACCCGTGTCCCGTCGACGACGGGCTCGAGCTCGATCGCGACGCTGCCGCCGTCGTCCCAGTCGAGGACGAGGCGCTCCATCTCCGCGAGCTCGCGGACGACAGCGTGCCGCTCGTCGCCGTCTCCCCACCGGAAGACGCCCTCGCCGCCGGGACGTGCGTCAAGCTCGACCTCGGACGCGAACCACTCCTCGAGCCGCTCCGGATCGGTCAGTGACTCCCAGACCTCGGCCGGCTCCTCGGGAACGACGATCTCCCGCTCGACCTTCAAATGTTCACTTGCCATTTGCGCAACCTCCTAGTTGCGTATTAAGGTGCAACCGATGAGTAGCGTATCGAACCATCTCGTGCCGATGGTGGTGGAGTCGGACGGCCGCTTCGAGCGCTCGTTCGACATCTTCTCGCGGCTCCTGCGCGAGCGGATCGTCTTCCTCGGTACCGAGGTCGAAGCGTCGGCGGCCAACCTCGTCGTCGCCCAGCTCCTCTTCCTCGAGGCCGAGGACCCGGACAAGGACATCCGCTTCTACATCAACTCGCCCGGTGGGGAGGTCTACGCAGGGCTCGCGATATACGACGCGATGCAGTTCGTGAAGCCGGACGTGCAGACGTACTGCATCGGCATGGCGATGTCGATGGGCGCCGTGCTCCTCGCGGGCGGCGCGGCCGGCAAGCGCTTCGTCCTGCCGAACTCGAAGGTGATGATCCACCAGGGCTCGGGCGGCTTCCGCGGGACTCCGGCCGACATCCAGATCGCGGCACGCGAGATCCTCGCCCTCACTCGCCGTTGCGCCGAGGTGATCGCACGCCATTCGGGCCGGGACGTCGAGCAGGTGATGCAAGACATCGACCGCGACCGGTTCCTCGGCCCGGACGAGGCCGTCGAGTACGGGTTGGCGGACTCGGTCCTCACGTCGCGTAACGGCGACAGCGGCTAGCGTCCCTGCCATGCCGCAGCTCGATGCGATCGGAATCGTCTCTGCCGACCTCGGCCGGACGCGCGCGTTCTACGCGCTCCTCGGTGTCGCGATCGCCGAGGGAGATGACCATGTCGAGGCGCGGTTCCCGAGCGGGCTCCGGCTGATGTTCGACACGGAAGACGTGATGCGGAGCTTCCGCCCCGACTGGACGCCGGTGAGGGGGAACACGGTCGCGCTCGCCTTCGCATGCGCGAGCCCCGCGGAAGTGGACGAGGTCTACGCGCGCGTTGTCGCCGCCGGATTCCACGGCGAGAAGGAGCCGTGGGATGCGTTCTGGGGTCACCGCTACGCACAGCTCGCCGATCCCGACGGCACGCCCGTCGACCTCTTCGCGGCGCTCTGAACGTCGTCGAGGAGGACATCGAGCTCGACGGCGGGCTGCGGCTGTCGGTATTGCGTCCGCCCGACGCCGACGCGCTCATTGACGAGGCGACGTTCGACGAGGAGGAGTTCCTTCCGTACTGGGCGGAGCTGTGGCCGAGCGGTCTCGCGCTCGCGCGGCACGTCGCGGGCCTCGAGCTCGCTGGACGCACGGTGCTCGAGCTCGGATGCGGGCTCGGCCTGCCGTCGCTCACCGCTGCGCGTCGCGGTGCCGACGTCCTCGCGACGGACTGGGCCGACGACGCGATCGAGCTCCTCCGCCGGAACGCCGACCGGAACGGCGCTCGACTTCGCGTCGCGCGCGTCCGGTGGAGCGAGCCGGAGCCCATGCTGCGTGCCGCGCCGTGGGATCTCGTCCTCGGCGCGGATCTCCTGTACGAGGAGCGAAACGCAGAGCAGCTCGCGGCTCTCCTCCCGCGGCTCGGCGGCGAGATGCTCCTCGCCGAGCCGGGGCGCCCGTACGCGAAGGACTTCCTCGAGCGGTTCGACGCGGTGCCGGTCGGCGAGCGGATCTACCGGCTGGCTGGTTGAGCCTAAGGCGACGCGCTATTGAGGCTTGTAGGCTGGGTTCGTGGGCACCGCTGATGTAGAGGCAGCTATCGAGCTGATCGAAGCCAATCCCGACGAGTGCGATTTCGAGGGTCCGCGTGATGAGCGGCTGGTCGTGCTCGCCGAGGAAGCGTTGGGGCTGCGCTTCCCGCCGTCGTACCGGATGTTCTTGTTGCGGCTCGGGGTGGGCGACTTTGCCGGTTATGAGTTCTACGGACTGATCGACGAGAACTTCGTCGATTCGTCGGTTCCCAACGGGATCTGGGTGACGTTGCGCGAAAGGCGCGAGTCGGGACTGCCGAATCACATGGTCGCCGTCTACTCCGACGGCATGGGAGGGCTTTTCGTCTTGGACACGAGCAAGGCGGATCCTGATGGCGAGTGCCCCGTGGTCGTCTGGACCCCTGGGTCGGAAGCCGGAGCCGATCTCGAAGTTATTGCCGCGGACTTCGGCGCGTTCTTCCTCGAGTCCGCAATTGAAGGCCTCGGCTGACGAGGGGCGTCATCCGGCGCCGCGGCAGTTTGGGATCGACCGGCTAGCCTCCTGAGCGTGTTCGCCGCGCTCGCTCTTGCCGCCCTGAGCCTCGCCGCGCCGCCGAAGCCACACATCGTCTGGAAGCCGATCCCCTTCGGCGCGCACCGGAAGGCCGAGATGGCCGCGTACTCGAAGAAGCACTACGGCATCAACTCGTGGCGCCTTCACCCGAAGGTGATCGTCGAGCACTACACGGGCGGCGAGAGCTTCTCCGCGGCGTGGAACACCTTCGCGGCGAACAAGCCGGACCCCGAGCTCGGCGAGCTACCGGGAACGTGCGCGCACTTCATCGTCGGCAAGAGCGGGACGATCTACCAGCTCGTCCGGCTCACCATCATGTGCCGCCACACCGTGGGGCTCAACTACGTCGCGATCGGGATCGAGCACGTCGGGACGAGCGACCGGGAGATCCTCCACGACAAGGCGCAGATCAGGGCGTCGCTCGCGCTGACGGCCTGGCTCCACTGGCGCTTCCACATTCGGATCCGCAACATCATCGGCCACGCCGAGAGCCTCTCGAGCCCGTACCACCGCGAGCGGTACAAGCCGTGGGCGCACCAGACGCACGCCGACTGGAAGCACGCGGATATGCGGATCTACCGCGCGCGACTGCGGGCGCTTCTCCGCCGCGACAGCCGCGGCTGAGGCGAATTCCGCTACTTGCCCTTGCTGAGGACGAGGCGAACGGCGGTTCCGTAGTCGACGCGATGCGTCGCGCCGGGTCTCTCCGAAACGACATGCCCGGACGGGACCGTCGAGGAGTGGACGTGTGTGACCGGGCCGACCTTCAGGTGCGCGGCGACCAAGGCGCGTTTCGCCGCGGCGAGGCTCTTGCCGACGACCTGCGGGACACGGCTTCCCTTGAAGACGGTCGCGGCGTACTGCGCGAGCGACGCGACTTGCGCCGAGTCGTAGCCCTGGACGTACGCGAAGCGGAATCGCGCCTGGTTGTACCCGCCGATGGTCACCGACTGGCGGAGCGTGAACGACTCGTGGCCCGAGCCGACGTACCGGAATTCGGCCTGCGGCGCCGTGCGGTCGTAGACGATGGCGCCGCGACCGGTCGTCGTGTCGCCGTCCGCCGCGCCGTGCATCCGGACAAGGATCGTGCCCGGGCCCGAGGCGAGGTTGACGACGTCCTTCCGGGCGTGCATCGCGAACGAGCTCTCGCCGGGGAACTTGTACTCGAGCCGGCTCGCGTCGCCGCGTCCGAACGTCTGGCTGTTGTCCCACAGCACGTCGAGGAAGTGGCACGTCCCGGTGGTGTTCATGAACGTGTGAGATGCCCAGGCGATGCGGCCGCTGTGATCCTGCGTGATGGTCACGACATCGGTGATCCCGGCCGGCGTGAACTTCGCGCAGCTCGCGGCCGTCGGCGGGTAGGCCACCTTCGCACACTTCACGATCGGCTCGTCCTCGTGGATGACGACGTCCCCGGTCTTCCTGTTCTGGCTGTAGACGTACTCGATCTCCGGTAGCCCCTTCGCGTCCGGGTTGATCGTCTCCGCCGCCGCCGGCAGGTATGCGTTCCTGCCGTCGATCTGGATCTCCGAGCGGATTTCCGGGCCACTCGTGAGGTAGGAGAGCGCGGCGTTCGACGAAAACGTCGTCGGCCCCGGGCTCAGGCCCGGCCCGGTGAGGTAGCCGCTGCAGACGCCGCAGTCGCCGACGGCGCCGTAGGCAAAGCCTCCTTCCGGCTGCTGGAAGTACGAGGAGTAGCCGTAGGGCTTCCCGGCACTCGGGCCGCTCGCGTACTTGTCGAGCATGCTCATGCCGAGCATCAGCGCAGGCCCGGTGAACGGCGCGAGGTCGCCCGGCGTCGTGCCGCTCGGAATCGCGCGGAGCCGGCAGGAAGAGTGGGGCGGCGAGCCGAGAGGCACTGCCGGAGCCGAGAACGCGCCTCCGGTGCGAACGGGGACGTTCGTCGCCAGCGTGTCGGAGGAGCTCCCGTCGTAGCACGCGAGATCCACGTGATCGGTGGTGCTTCCCTCCGACGTCCCGGAGACGGCGAACGAGTTCGCCGCGTTGCCGTCGAAGACGAGATACGAGACGTTCTTCGGCGTCGTGATGTGCGACTCGGTGACGGCGGCCTGCGCTGACGGTACGGCGACGACCGTCGCGGCGAGGCACGCCGCGCCTACGATCGCGGCGACTCTTCCCTTCATCCGCTCCATCTGACTGTGAAGTATTACGCGCGGATCGCGCGCGTCAACCGGTTTCGCCCTGGGGATTGGCCATGCCCACCGGATTCCCGGCTCGCGTGCCGTCACACCTGCGCCTCTGGGAGGCCCCGCCAAGGCAGGGCCTCCCACGCGCTGTGCCTACTCAGCCCTTGCTGACGAGGAGGGCGACCTTCGTGCCGTAGTCGACGTGCGAGCCGGCCGCGGGATTCTCCGCGACGACAACCCCCTTGGCAATCGTCGACGACGCCGCGTACTTGATCGTCCCGACTGCGCAATGGGCCTTTTTGATCCGCGTCTTCGCAGTCGTGAGGCTCTTGCCGACGACGTTGGGCACCGTGCATCCCTTGAACATCCTCGCCGCGGTCTTGGCGAGCGTGTCGACCGCCGCCTGCTTGAAGTCCGCGATGTACGCCCAACGGAGGGTCATCGAGCCGTGCGCCGGAACCTTGATCGTCTGGTGCAACGTGAAGTCCGACTGGCTCCCGCTGAGGTACATGAACTTCGCGGCCG
Source organism: Gaiellaceae bacterium (assembly GCA_036496305.1). Classification (GTDB taxonomy): domain Bacteria; phylum Actinomycetota; class Thermoleophilia; order Gaiellales; family Gaiellaceae; genus Palsa-739. The sequence goes on from DASXLJ010000009.1 coordinate 89,330, forward strand.
TGGCGGCCTGGCTGTAGACGATCGCGCCTCGACCGTACTTCGTGTCTCCGTCCGCGGCTCCGGCGTAGCGGACGAGGATCGTTCCCGGCTTGCTCGGCAGGCTGACGGAATCGCCCACCACATGCGTGTGGTAGCCCGACTGTCCGGGGAACCGGTAGTCGACCTGGCTCGCGCTTCCGGAGGTGCCGCTGCCGTAGAAGTGCTGGTCGTTCTGCCAGAGCAGGTCGACCTTGTGCGCCTTGCCGGTGGAATTCTTGAAGACGTCTGTAATCCAGGCGACCTTGCCGCCGTGATCCTGCTCGAACGTCCGAGCGTCGGCGATGCCGGTCGAGACGAACTTCGGGCAGGTCGCATTCGTCGGCGGGTACGTCGCGTTCTCGCACTTGACGAACGTCTCGCTCTCGTGGATCACGCTGTCGCCGGTCTTCGCGTTTTGGCTGTACGAGTACGAGAGCTTCGGGAAGCCGGAGGTGGCCGCCGCGTTGATCTCTTTGGCGTCGGCCGTCGTATAGGCGTTCCCGCCGTCGACCTCGATCTGCGAGCGCGTCGGGTTGGCGTCCTCGTCGGCGCTGTGGAGCCAGGCGTTGCAGTACCAGGTGACGGTGGAGAGCGAGTCGTGCGAATCGAGGAGGTAGCCGTCGTCGATCCCGCAACCTCCGAGCGAGTCGTAGTCCAGGCCACCCTGCGGCTGCTGGAGGTAGAAGTAGAAGTCGTACTTCTTCCCGTTGTTCGGTCCACCGCTCACGGTGTACGTCTCTCGTTTGCCCACGTACAGGTGCGGGCCGGCGAACGGGGTCAGCGGGTCAGGAGTCGTTCCGTGCGGGACTGCGCGAAGCTGACAGACGCGGTACATGTTGGCCTGCGCCGCGGGTGCAGCAGGAACCGAGAACGAGCCGTCGCTGTTGACGGCGACGTTGCTCGCCAGCGTCGTGACGTCGTCGCCGGCATAGCAGTTGACATCCACATGGTCGCCCGTCGTCCCGTTCGTCGTGCCGGAGATCGCGAACGTATTCGGGGTCGTGTAGTTGTAGAGGAAATGCGTGTTGTTCTTCGGCGTCGTGACGGTCGACGACGTCACAGCGGCCTGTGCGGACGGCACGGCCACGAGCATCGCCACCAAACATGCGCTCGCGACGATCGTTACTGCTCTTCCTCTCACCCGGCTCATCTCTCTCCTTTTCGCTCGAATCGGTCTCGAATGCCTTAGACAAAGCTGGGGCCCCGCATCGACGGGGCCCCAGGATCGCTCGTTCGTGCCTGTCGGCTACGAGCAGCCGGTGCCGCGCGTCAGCTGCAACCGGTGTTCGTGCCGCAGTCGCGGCACGTGTAGCACGAGCCCGTGCGCACCATGCGGCCGCCGCAGCGTGCGCACTCGACCGCGTCCTCCCACGAGTTGAAGAGAGCGGTCTGGCCCGGCGGCGGCGCCTCGGACGGATCGGCAGTTGCCGCGCCCGCCTCGCCACCGGCCTTGTACCGCTCGGCGAGCCGCGCCTTCACCTCGGGCGAGAGGATCCCCGCCTCCTCCTGCTGCTCCGCCGTAAGGAAGCGCTTGCCGAACCAGCGGAAGATGTAGTCGACGATCGACTTCGCGCTGCGGATGTCGGCATCGTTCGTCAGGCCGCTCGGCTCGAAGCGCATGTGGCTGAGCTTCGAGACGTACACCTCCGGCGGTACGCCGTACTGGAGGCCCATCGAGACCGCGAGGCAGAGCGAGTTCATGAGGCCGGCCATCGTCGTGCCGTCCTTCGCGATGTCGACGAAGATGTCGCCCGGGCTGCCGTCGTCGTAGAGACCGACGTGGATGTAGCCCTCGTGGTCGCCGACCTGGAACTTCCGGCCGACCTCGGTCCGGTCGAGCGGGAGCCGCTTGCGCTCGTGCACGTGCACCGGCGGGAGCGCCACAGCACCCTGGCTGCCGGAGCTCGAGAGCGGCTGCGCGACCTTGCAGTTGTCGCGATAGATCGCGATTGCCTTCACGCCGAGCTTCCACGCGTCGACGTAGAGGGCCATGACGTCCTCGATCGTCGCTTCCTCCGGCAGGTTGACCGTCTTCGAGATCGCGCCGGAGATGAACGGCTGGACGGCGCCCATCATCTTCACGTGGCCGGCGTAGTGGATCGCCCGCTCGCCGACAGCGCAGTCGAAGACCGGGTAGTGCTCGGACTTGATGTACGGCGCGCCGACCATGCTGTTCCGCTCGTCGACGAACGCGACGACTTCCTGCGCCTCGCGCGGCGCGTAGCCGAGCCGCTCGAGCGCCATCTGCACCGTCTTGTTGACGATCGTGATCTCGCCGCCGCCGACGAGCTTCTTCGACTTCACGAGCGAGAAGTCGGGCTCGACGCCGGTCGTGTCGCAATCCATCATGAAGCTGATCGTCCCCGTCGGCGCGAGCACGGTCGCCTGCGCGTTCCGGAAGCCGTGGATCTCGCCGAGGTCGAGCGCGTCGTCCCACGCCTTGCGGCAGTGGCCGAGAAGATCGGCCGGGACGGAGTCGGAGTGCTCGATGTTCCCGACGGCGGCGCGATGCTTCGCGATGACGCCGATCATCGGCGCGCGGTTCACCTGGTAGCCGTCGAACGGCCCCATCCGCGAGGCGATCTCGGCCGACTTGCGGTAGGCGCGGCCCGTCATGAGAGCGGTGATCGCCGCCGCGTACGCGCGTCCCTCGTCGGAGTCGTACGGCAGACCCCGCGCCATGAGGAGCGCGCCGAGGTTCGCGTAGCCGAGGCCGAGCTGGCGGAAGCGCTTCGCGTTCCGGCCGATCTCTGCCGTCGGATACGACGAGTAGCCGACGAGGATCTCCTGCGCGAGGAAGACGACGTCGCACGCGTGCTCGAACGCCTCGACGTCGAACTCGCCGTCCTCGCGGCGGAACTTCATGAGGTTGAGCGACGCGAGGTTGCACGCCGAGTCGTCGATCGACATGTACTCGGAGCACGGGTTCGACGCGTTGATGCGGCCCGTGTTCGGGAGCGTGTGCCAGGAGTTGATCGTCGTGTCGTACTGGACGCCGGGGTCGGCGCACTCCCACGCCGCCGCCGCGATCTGCCGGAGCAGGTCGCGGCCGTCGAGCGTGGCGACGACCTGGCCGTCGTTGCGGGCGGTGAGGTTGAACTCCTCGCCCTTCGTTGCTGCCTCCATGAACGCGTCGGACACGCGGACCGAGTTGTTCGCGTTCTGGTACTGGATCGACGCCCAGTCGGGCGAATCGAGCGACATGTCGTAGCCGTTCGCCTCGAGGACGCGCGCCTTGCGCTCCTCCTTGGCCTTGCACCAGATGAACTCCTCGACGTCGGGATGGTCGACGTCGAGCACGACCATCTTCGCCGCGCGGCGCGTCTTGCCGCCCGACTTGATCGTGCCGGCGGACGCGTCTGCGCCGCGCATGAACGAGACCGGCCCGGAGGCATAGCCGCCCTTCGAGAGCTGCTCCTGCGACGAGCGCAGGCGGGAGAGGTTGACGCCCGAGCCGGAGCCGCCGCGGAAGATCACGCCCTCGCGCCGGATCCAGTCGAGGATCGCATCCATCGAGTCCTCGATCGAGAGGATGAAGCACGCCGAGCACTGCGGCGAGGCCTCGAAGCCGACGTTGAACCAGACCGGCGAGTTGAACGACGCGTACTGGTTGACGAGGATCGCCTTGAGCTCGGCCTCGAACGTCTCGGCCTCGTCGGTGTCGGCGAAGTAGCCGCCGTTTCGTCCCCACTCGACAACGGTTTCGACGACACGGCCGATCATCTGCTTCACGCTCGACTCGCGCTCCGGCGAGGAGAGGCGGCCGCGGAAGTACTTCTGCGCGACGATGTTCGTCGCAGTCTGCGACCAGAACTTCGGGAACTCGACGCCGCGCTGCTCGAACGCCGGGCCGTCGCGGCCCGGAATGAGCGCATCGCGCGTCTCCCACTCGATC
>DASXLJ010000010.1:0-1844 GCA_036496305.1 Gaiellaceae bacterium
GCGGCGTCGTCAACATCGTCCACGGCGGCGGCGGAACGGTCGGCGAACGCCTCGTGCGCCACCCCGACGTCCGCGTGATCACGCTCACCGGCTCGCGCGAGACGGGCGTCGAGGTGCTGAAGGCGGCCGCGGAGACGCTGACGCACGTTCACCTCGAGCTCGGCGGGAAGAACGCGATCATCGTCCTCGACGACGCGGACCTCGAGCTCGCCGTCGACGGCATCCTCTGGTCGGCGTTCGGCACGTCGGGCCAGCGCTGCACCGCGGCGTCGCGCGTGATCGTCCAGCAGGGCGCGTATGACGCGCTCCAGTCACAGCTCGTCGAGCGCGTCGAGAAGCTGCGGCTCGGTCCCGGCTGGGAGGACGACACCGACATCGGCCCCGTCATCAACCGCGCGGCGCTGGACAAGATCGACTCCTATACCGCGATCGGCAAGGACGAGGGCGCGAAGCTGCTCACCGGCGGGGAGGTCGCGGGTGACGGAGACCTCGGCAAGGGCTTCTTCTATCGGCCCACCGTGTTCGCCGACGTCGACCCGCAGATGCGGATCGCGCAGGAGGAGATCTTCGGGCCGACGACCGCGCTCATCCCCGTACGCGACCTCGACGAGGCGATTCGCGTCTCGAACGGCATCAAGTACGGCCTCTCGTCCTCGATCTTCACGCAGGACGTGAACGCCGCATTCCGAGCGATGCGCGACCTCGAGGCCGGGATCACGTACGTCAACGCCGGGACGATCGGCGCCGAGGTGCATCTCCCGTTCGGCGGCACGAAGGACACGGGGAACGGCCACCGCGAGGCGGGCCAGGCCGCCCTCGACGTATTCGCGGAGTGGAAGTCGATCTACGTCGACTATTCCGGTCGCCTCCAGCGCGCGCAGATCGACACGGACGAGTAGTGCGCTAGCGCGATCCCCGTCAGCGAAGCGAATCGGAGGTCGTCTGAGAACGCTTCGAGTGCCAGAGGTCGTGGCCGAGCCGCGCGAGGAGCTGTTCGCCCTTCAGACCGTCCATTTACCTGGCATTGGCATAGAGCCGGCCGAGCGCAGCAGCCCGGTAGTGTCCCGCCGTGAACCGCAAGCTCGTCGTGTTCGTGCCGCGGGAGGCGCTCGACGTCGTGCGCGATGCGCTCTTCGCCGCGGGCGCCGGACGGATCGGCGACTACGAGCGCTGCTCGTTCTACACGGAGGGAACGGGGACCTTCCTCGGCGGCGCGGGCACGTCCCCGGACGTCGGTCGGCCGGGAAGGGAGGAGCGCGTCGCCGAGCTGCGGCTGGAGACGGTCTTCCCGGCGGAGCAACAGGACGAGGTGCTCGCCGCTCTTCGGCAGGCCCACCCGTACGAGGAGCCGGCGTTCGATGTCTACGAGCTGGTGGGGTGAAGGCGCGGCTTTTCACGGACGGCGGCGCGCGCGGAAACCCGGGCCCGGCAGCGTTCGGCTACGTGCTCGAGGCGGAGGACGGGACGGTGCTCGCCGCCCACGGCGAGGCGATCGGCGTCGCGACGAACAACGTCGCGGAGTACCGCGGGCTGGTCGCGGGCCTCGAGCGGGCGGCCGAGCTGCAGGTCGACGAGGTCGAGGTCGTCTCCGACTCCGAGCTGCTCGTGAAGCAGATGACCGGCGAGTACCGGGTCAAGAACGAAGCGCTCCGGCAGCTCTCGCTCGAAGCCGCGCGGCTGGCGCGGCAGGTGGGAAAGGTGCACTACACGGCCGTCCGGCGGGAGCAAAACGAGCTCGCGGACAGGCTCGTGAACGAGGCTCTGGACGCCGCGGACCTCGGCTAGACTGCGACTCCCACGCGGATGTAGCTCAGTTGGCTAGAGCGTCTGCTTGCCATGCAGAA
>DASXLJ010000011.1:0-89677 GCA_036496305.1 Gaiellaceae bacterium
CAGCTGGCATGTAAGAATCGCGCGAAATGCGCAGAGAAAGTGGCGAACGTGGGGCGGTTGCGCCGCTCCGCCGCGTTGACGATGTCGACCGCAGGATCATCGAGGCGCTGCAGTCGAACGGCCGCGAGTCGTTCCGCGGCATCGCCGCGCGGGTCGGAGTGTCGGAGGCGACCGTCCGCGCGCGGTACGGCCGGCTGACGAGCGAGGGGATCCTCCAGGTAGTCGCCGTGACGAACCCGCTCGGTCTCGGGTTCGAGCAGGCGCTCATCGGCGTCAAGACCTCGGGCCCGCCGAGCGCCGTCGCCGACGAGATCTCCAGGTGGCCCGAGGCCGACTACGTCGTCGTCACGGCGGGGCAGTTCGACGTTGTCGTCGAGGTCGTGACCTCCGGCCGCACCGAGCTGCTCGAGCTCACGAACCGGATCCGCGCCCTCGACGGCGTCGTCTCGACCGAGACCTTCCTTTACCTCGAGATGTGGAAACAGCTCTACGACTGGGGGACACGTGGCAGCAACTGATCTTCGGCAACTCGCGAACGACCATCTCTGGCTCCACTTCACGCGCATGGGTGGCGCGACGCCGCCGATCATCGTCCGCGGCGACGGCTGCTACCTCGAGGACGACGAGGGCAACCGCTATCTCGACGCGCTCGCCGGTCTCTTCTCCGTGAACATCGGCTACGGCTTCGGGGACGAGATCGGGCAGGCCGCGCACGAGCAGATGAAGGAGCTGCCCTTCTACACGAACTGGACGTACGCGCATCCGCGGGCGATCGAGCTCGCCGCCGAGGTCGCGTCGCTCGCGCCGGGCGACCTCAACCGCGTCTTCTTCGTCTCCGGCGGCTCCGAAGCGGTCGAGTCGGCGTGGAAGCTCGCGCGGCAGTACTTCAGCGCGCGCGACGGCCTGCCGGCCGGCAAGAAATACAAGGCCATTGCGCGCAACATCGCGTACCACGGCACAACGTTCGGCGCGCTCTCGATCAACGGGATCGAAGCGCTGCGCGCGCCGTTCGAGCCACTCGTGCCCGAGGTCCGCCACGTGAGCAACACGAACCGCTACCACCGTCCCGCCGGCGAGACGGAGGAAGAGTTCACCGCGGTGCTGCTCGAGGAGCTCGAGCGGACGATCCTCGAGATGGATCCCGAGACGGTCTGCCTCGTCCACATGGAGCCGGTGCAGAACGCCGGCGGCGCGTTCGTCGCGCCGGCGGGCTACTGGGCGGGTGTGCGGGCGCTCTGCGACAAGTACGACATCCTCCTGTCGGCCGACGAGGTCATCACGGGCTTCGGGCGCGTCGGCCATTGGTTCGCGTCGGAGCGGTACGACATCCGGCCCGACATCGTCACGAGCGCGAAAGGACTGTCCTCGTCGTACGCGGCGATCGGCGCCGTCGTCGCGACCGACCGCGTAATGGAGCCGTTCCTGACGGACACGTCGATGTACTCACACGGCATCACGTTCGGCGGACATCCCGTGATGGCCGCGATCGCGCTGAAGAACATCGAGATCATGAAGCGGGAGCGGATCAACGAGCACGTCCTCGCGAATGAGGGCGCGTTCCGCTCGACGCTCGCGCAGCTCCTCGACCTGCCGATCGCCGGCGACCTGCGCGGCGAGGGCTTCTTCTACGCGCTCGAGCTCGTGAAGAACAAGGAGACGCGGGAGACGTTCACGGACGAGGAGTGCGAGCACCTGCTGCGCGGCTTCCTCTCGCACCGGCTGTTCGAGAAAGGCCTCATCTGCCGGGCCGACGATCGCGGCGACCCGGTTATCCAGATCTCGCCGCCGCTCGTCGCGCAGCAGGCGCAGTTCGACGAGATGACGGGAATCCTCGGCGACGTTCTCGCCGAAGCATGGGAGGAGATGCAATGAGCACCACGGGGGGTAACGAGCGCGCCGCAGGTCACATCGCGACGGGTGACAAGGGGCTGAAGTCCGACGCGCTCGGCTTCATGTCCAACCTCGTCATCGGGGTTGCCTCGACGGCGCCGGCGTACTCGCTCGCGGCGACGCTCGGCTTCATCGTCGCGACGGAGGGCATCGGCGTGCACGCGCCGGCGGTGTTGCTCGTGTCGTTCGTCCCGATCCTGCTTGTCTCGTTCGCCTACCGCTATCTCAACAGGGCGGATCCCGACGCGGGCACGACGTTCGCCTGGACGACTCGGGCGTTCGGCCCGTGGGTCGGCTGGATCAACGGCTGGGCGATCTTCGTGGCCGACGTGATCGTGATGGCGTCGCTCTCGGTCATCGCCGCGCAGTACACGTTCCTCCTGTTCAACTGGAACTATGCGTACAACTCGCCGACGTTGATCATCGTCGGCGCGGTGATCTGGATCGCGCTGATGACGTGGATCTGCTACCGGGGCATCGAGCTCTCGGCCGAGACCCAGGTCTTCCTCCTCAGTGCCGAGATCGTGATCCTCGCCGCGTTCTCGATCGTCGCTCTCTACAAGACCTACAACGGGACAGCGCTGCCCGGGTCGATGCACGTGAGCTGGTCGTGGTTCAACCCACTCGACCTGTCGTTCAATTCGCTCATCCTCGGAGTGCTGCTCGGGATCTTCATCTACTGGGGCTGGGACTCCGGTGTCGCGGTCAATGAGGAATCGAGAGACTCGGCGGAGGCCCCCGGCAAGGCCGCCGTGCTCTCGACCGTTCTCCTCGTGCTGATCTATCTCGTCGTCACCACGTCGGCCCAGGCGTTTGCGGGCACGAAGTTCCTCGCCGCCCCCAAGAACGTCAACGACGTGCTCAAGCCGCTCGGGCAGGGCGTCTTCGGCTCGCCCTGGTACAAGCTGCTGATCATCGCCGTCCTCACGTCGGCGTCTGCGTCGACCCAGACGACGATCCTGCCGACCGCCCGCACGACACTGTCGATGGCGAAGTGGCGGGCGATTCCCGACACGTTCGGGAAGATCCATCCGCGCTATCTGACGCCGACCGTCTCGACGATCGGAATGGGAGCGCTCTCGGCCGTCTGGACCGCGTTCCTGATCGTCGTCGACTCGGGTAGCCAGAACGTGCTCAACGACTCGATCACCGCGCTCGGCTTTGCGGTCTGCTTCTACTACGGCTTCACGGGTCTCGCGTGCGGCTGGTACTTCAGGAAGGAGATCTTCAAGAGCGTGCCCGGGTTCCTGCTCGGAGGGCTGGCGCCGGTGGTCGGCGGCGTGATGATGGGCTTCATCTTCGTCAAGGCGTTCATCGTCGAGCAGTACACGGCGGGGTACAACTACTCGGCGCCGGTCGCGGGAATCCAGGTGCCGATCCTCATCGGGATCGGTTCGCTCCTCCTCGGCATCCCGTTGATGATCTTCTGCGCGGTGCGCTACCGCGAGTTCTTCAGCCGCAGAACCGAGGTCGCGCCCCCCGGCCTCCTCGACGAACTGCCCTAACCCATGGCAATCGCGAGCATCAACCCGGCAACCGGCGAGACCGAACGGACATTCGACGAGCTCACCGGTGAGCAGATCGAGCACGCCCTCGCCGCAGCGGCCGAGCGCTTCTCCTCGTACCGGCTGACGAGCTTCGCCGAGCGCGCCGGCTGGCTGCGCGCGGCGGCGGACAAGCTCGAGGCGGATCTCGAGACGACCGCTCGGATGATGACGTCGGAGATGGGCAAGACGCTCACCGCCTCCAGGCAAGAGGTGCAAAAGTGCGCCGCCTGCTGCCGCTTCTACGCCGAGCACGCCGAAGGCTGGCTGGCCGATGAGGAGATCGCGGCAGACGCTGTGAGCGCGAGCCGCGCCTATGTGCGGTACGAGCCGCTCGGTCCGGTGCTCGCGGTGATGCCGTGGAACTTCCCCCTCTGGCAAGCGATGCGTTTCGCGGCACCCGCCCTGATGGCCGGCAACGTCGGCTTGCTCAAGCACGCCTCGAACGTGCCGCAGACGGCGCTCTACATGCAGGAGCTGTTCGAGCGTGCCGGTTTTCCGTCCGGCGCTTTCCAGACACTCCTCGTCGGTGCGAGCAAGGTCGAAGCGATCCTGAAAGATCGTCGCGTCGTTGCGGCCACGCTCACCGGCTCGGGTCCTGCGGGAAGCGCGGTCGCCTCGATCGCGGGCGCGCACATCAAGCCCACCGTGCTCGAGCTGGGCGGCAGCGATCCGTTCGTCGTCATGCCGTCGGCCGACCTCGACCGCGCTGTCGACGTCGGAGTCGGCGCGCGCCTCCTGAACAACGGGCAGTCGTGCATCAACGCGAAGCGCTTCATCGTCCACCGCGACGTCTACGACGAGTTCACGCGCCGCTTCGTCGAGGCGATGAAGGCGAAGGTCGTCGGTGACCCGATGAGCGAGTCGACCGACGTCGGCCCTCTCGCCACCGCGCAGCAGGTCGATGACGTCGCGGAGCTGGTCGATGACGCGGTATCGCTCGGCGCTGAGGTCTTGTGCGGCGGCAAAGCGCTCGAGCGGGCCGGCTTCTACTTCCCCCCGACCGTTCTCGCCGGAATCACGCCGGCGATGCGGGTGCATCAGGAGGAACTGTTCGGCCCGGTCGCGACTCTCTACCGCGTTGACGGCATCGAGGAGGCGCTCGACCTCGCGAACGGCACCGAGTTCGGCCTCGGCTCCAACGTCTGGACGGACGACGCCGGCGAGGAGGAGCGCTTCGTCCGCGACCTCGCGGCCGGCATGGTCTTTGTCAACGGGAACACGACGAGCTACACCCAACTGCCCTTCGGCGGGATCAAGACCTCGGGCTACGGACGCGAGCTCTCATCGCACGGGATCAGGGCGTTCTGCAACGTGAAGACCGTCTGGATCGGCAAAGCGGCGAGCGCCGGCGAATCTGAGTAGCCCGATCCCGTTAGCTTCTCCCGAAATATGCGAGCGCCCGTTCACAAGAGCTGCGGCTTCGACGACCACGTACTCGTTCACTGTCCGAAGTGCGACGAGTGCGCAACCATTGACGCCTATCACGAAGTCGTACGTCTGACCTGCTCGGCATGTGGATACGGACAGCGGAAGCCCCGCGAGGGCGACCCCGCCCGGTTCTGGACGGCAGACCTGACGAACTGGGGGCGAGGCTACCCAGACTTCGGCGCTCGCCTTTGGCTCGAAACGCGGTGTTGCGGCGACAAAACTCTTTGGGCGCTGAACCGACGACACCTCGACTACCTCGAAGCGTTCGTGACTTCGACCCAGCGGCGGCGTGACTTCCCGAGAACGCCTAAGGGCGAGCCCGTAACAGTGGCCGAGAGGCTTCCGGCGTGGATGATCAAAGCGGAGCACCGTGACGAAGTACTGAAGGGTCTAGAGAGGCTCCGGGCGCGCATCTAGCCCAGGCGACGTTCCCGAGCGCTGACGCAAGCGAGCGTCTAGCCGGCCTCTAGTGCCCGCGGCCGGAGATCGTGCCGGCGACGCGGGCGAAGATCGACTCCTTGCCGGTGCGAAACTCCCGGCGGTCGGCCGCGCCGAGGAGCTTGTGGACCGCGTGGATTCCGGCATACCTGAACGGCTCGGGCTCCCATTCGCGCTCTAGCGGCCCGACCCACGGGAGTCGCGTGAGCTCGGTGTCGCGGGCGAGGATGAGATCGCGGAGGGTGCGCGCGGCAAGGTTCGCGGCTGCGACGCCGTCGCCCGCGTAGCCGCCGGCCCAGGCGAAGCCGCGCGTCTCGTCGATGCCGACCGCCGGCCGCCACGTGCGGCTAACTCCGAGCACTCCCTGCCACGCCGAGGCGATCTCCGCGTCGACGCCGAAGAGATCGCGGACACGACCGCGCAGATGCTCGACGACAGAGCGAGGCGGCGAGAGCTCGCGCGCCGTGCCCGAACCGAAGACGTACGGGACGCCACGGCCGCCGAGCGCGATGCGGCCGTCGGCTGTGCGCTGGAGGTACGTGTAGAGGTTGCGGCCGTCTAGGATCGTCTCGCAGCCAGCCCAGCCGAGCTCGGCCCAGACCTCCGCGGGAAGCGGCTCGGTCGCGATCATCGCGCTCGTGACCGGCGCGAGCTGGCGGCGCAGGCCCGGCAGGTCGGCGGTGTACGCCTCGGTCGCGCGGACGATCCAGCGCGCGTTCACTTCGCCGCCCCGCGTGCGGACGCGCCCGTGCTCCAGTTCGACAGCCTCCGTGCGCTCGAAGATCGTCGCGCCCGCGCGCTCCGCCGCGTCCGCGAGGCCGCGCACGAGCTGCGCCGGCTGCACGCGCGCGCAATGCGGACTGAACAGCGCGCCGAGCGCACCGCGCACGCGAACGCGTGCCGCAAGTTCGTCAACGCCGAGCAGCTCGTCGTCGCCCTGCTGCGCGCGGAGGCGGTCGAGCTGGACGGCCGTCTGCGCAACCGTGAGCGTGCCGCCCTTCACGTAGTCGCAGTCGATCCCCTCCTCCGCTACCCGCCGGCCGACCTCGTCCACGGTCGCCCGGATCGCACTGTCGAGAGACGTCGCACCCTCGACGCCGCCGCGCGCGATCCAGCCCGCGCGGGAACCGGCGAGCGCGCCGAGCACCCAGCCGCCGTTCCGTCCCGACGCGCCGAAGCCGACCGTCTCCTTCTCGACGACGACGACGCGGAGGGACGGATCCGCGCGCCGCAGCTCGAGCGCCGTCCAGAGCCCGGTGTACCCGGCGCCGACGATGCAGACGTCGGCCTCGAAGCGCCCGTCGAGCGGCGGCCGCTCAGGCCCGGGACCCAGCTGCTCCATCCAGAACGACACTGCCACGCGGCGCACGCTATCGGCATCCCGATCCGACCCCTCGGCCTCGGATCGGGATGGATAGAGCGGAGGGGAGAGGATTTGAACCTCCGATCCGCTTGCACGGATAACGGTTTTCGAGGCTTGCGCCGATCACGCCGCGAACGGCTTGTTCAAGCCGAATCCTCCGCACCGTGGGATGGTGCGCGCCAGTGCGCGCGCCAACGCTCGCTGCGCTAGGTCGGGTTCGGCTTCTTCTTGTCGAGCCCGAGCGTCGCCTTGATCCGCTTCCACCACCTCCGCCGCGCGCGGCGGAGGCGCGTGCGCCAGTCCGGCTTGAACTCCACGGAGCCCAAGGGATGAGGATCCCGGCACCACCGGACAAAGCTGTCGATCAGATCGATCCGTTCGTTGATGAGGCGCTGCAGCTTCCGCTGCTCCCAGCCGTCCCAAAAGCCGATCGCCTCCGCGAACGTGACAGGCACCCAGAGCTTCTCGACGAGACCGTCAGCAGTGTCGTCCGGCCCGTAGTCGGGATAGACATACTGCGGCTCGTCCCGATACTCGCCCAGATCTTGCGGGTCGAGACTCCCGATCCACTTGCGGAATGGCCTTCTGACGGGCACATAGGCATCCATCACCTCGCGGCGCCTCTCGCGATAGTCGATCAGCCAGCTTTGTTCGTAAGGCTCCCCCTCCTCAAGCGCGCGGTGCCGATAGTCGAGGAACAGATCGGCGAGACGCGCAACCGCTTCGCGCCAGAGGAAAGCCTCGGCTGCGGGCGGAGGAGCCTCAGGGCTCACCAGCCAGCGGCGGCGTGCAACTTCCAGTAGCAAGGCCATCGCGGCGGCCACGACACAGAAGAGGAGAAGCAGCGCCCAGTGAGGAAGCGCGTCGTTCCGACCGCACCAGTGCCAGACGTTCGAAGCGACACCGACGAAGCCGTGTCCGTTGAGCTTCCCAACGACCCAGACGATGAGCGACCAAACTGCGGCCGCAACAACCCCGAGGGAAATGACCCAAAGCGTCGTCCGAAGCGCCTTCATCGGGCGATGATCGCAGGCTCGCGCCCGAGAGAAGAACTTACCCCCTCACCCAAGCTGAGGGCCGTCGCGAGCGGGCGGGAACGGGCAGGCACGTGCGCGCGTGTCTTTGGGCCGGAGCGGCGCATCTCGATCTGACTAATCGACCCCGATGCCTACCTCTTGCTGCATCCGAGCGAAGGTCGCCGAGATCTAACGAAGTCAGCTCAGCCGGAGCTGTGTCCGCGAGCATGCGCACGGTAGTCGGCAATTCCCTCCTTCGCCCGCTCCTCGGCCGGCTGGGACGGAAAGTGGAACGTGCGATGGACGATCTCGCGCAGCGGGATTGTGCCGAGGTTCTTGAGCTCAACATCCCGCGGCGAAAGTAGCTCCCACCCGTGTGGCTGCTCGATGATCGTTCCGTCCGGGTCGCGCAGGCGGTTCGGTGGGAAGACGGCATCGAAGTCGCGGTCGTCCCACTCGGACGCCGGGAAGACGATCGACGAAGAGACGTATCCCGCGTCGTCCTGGGGCAGGACCCCAGCGCAGCGCGCCGCAAGCGCGACCGGTGCACCGAAGACAGAGCAGTTGTACTTGAGAGGCGTTCCGACGTAGCCGACGATGACTGGTCCGGAGGCCAGCCCGATGTGCGGGCAATAGCTGTGAGCGTCGTTCTGCGCGATCGACCTCGCGGCATGGAGGGCGTCGACGAAAGGATCCTCGGAGCCGAACTCCCGCGAGAAGACGATCATCAGCTCGTCACCGATGTACTTGTCAACGATCCCCGAGCCTCCCCTGAGTGCCTCGGCGGCGATCCACGCGAAGAAGTTGTTGACGAAAAACAGCGTCTGTTCCGGGGTCAGGTCGCGCGCCCTCGCTGAGAAAGCGGTGATGTCGGCGAAGACGACGGTCGCCTCGATCTCGCGACCCTTGACTGGAAAGCGCGCACCCCAGCCGTCGTCGAACTGCGCGTCGATCGTCAACGGTGCCGAGATGAGGAAGTCCTCCAGCGACTGGTAGCGGTACGAGACTCCCACGCTCCAGACGCTACACCGTTGAAGCCGCGAGGCCCCTGGCGCGTACTGGCCGTCGGGTCGGTTCCATCAGGGCCAGAGATCTTCGGGTCGAATAGGTCGCCGTCCCTGGTGAGCCGACGCGTCCACCTCGAACCACTCTTCCCGGACGCCCTCGACCGAATAGCCCTTGCCCAGCACGGGACCGCCCTGAGGATCACCCTCGCCGTGCTCCAAAATCCACATGGTGAAGGGCCGTCGCTCTCTGGCCGCGAGGTCGGCCCGACGACGTCGCGCCAGAACCCTTGCGGCCACCACTGCGCCCTGCCCCCGCCCGTAGACGCAGACCGCGGCCTGCACCCAAGCGCGCAGGTTCAGATCCTCAGCGTATTCAGGGCCTGCTTCGCCGTAGCCCAACCGACCGCTGCCGCGCGTGACCACCAATGCGCTCCCCGGCGATAGGGGGATCACGGTCTCGACGGTCTCCGTTCCGAGAAAGCCTGACCCTGTCCCTGGCACACGAGGGTGGGGGTCGTATCGCGTGTAGCCGGTGTCTGGCAGAACGAGTTCGACGCTTCCCGTGATCTGCACGAGAGTGAAGTCGCACTGGGAGAGAAGCTGTTCAACCGACTCGTTGAGAGACAGGAACATGCTCGCCACCTCGCGCTCTGCTGAGGACTCGAAGACGAGTCTTCCGGCATTGAGGTCGTGCAGGATCTCCAATCTGGCAGCCTCTGCCTCCTCCTCGCTTAGTTCGGGTCGCTGTTTCCGAAGGAAGGCCACGGCTTGTTCGCGCGCGCTGAAGCGAAGCTCCTCCATTTGCCCCGCCATGAAACTGTCGAGGAAGCGCCGCTCCGCCCTGTCTTGGGGCGTACGACTCACCTGGAGCGCGACGAAGTAGGCCAGGTTCGGCAAGTCCTCTTGTTCAGGGGCAGAGCCGCGCTCCAGACGCGCGAGCGCAGCCGCCGCGCCGCTCTCGATCTTGGCGAGAAGTGCCTCCGGCTGAAACTCGCCGACCAGTTCCTCGGGCAGGTCGTAGTAGCGATTCTTCGCCGCCTCAGTTCGCGGCACCGCCGGTCGTGCTGGCCCTCCCCCGGTCTCGATACGGAAGAGATGCCCTTGCCATCTTCCCTCCCTCAGCGCGAAACGCTCCAGGAGGAAACGGGGAACGAAATGTTGTCTCTTATTGCCAGGCATCCCGTGACCTCACTCGCCGCGTCAGTAGGGCGTCGTCCACGCCCTATGCGAAGATACGAACGTTAGTTCGCACCCCGGACGAGGAGCCCAACATGAGCAATCCGAACAACCGCCACGTCACGCCAGACCCCGACGGAGGGTGGGATGTCCGCGCGCCCGGGGCTGACAGGGCGAGCGGGCACTTTGACACGCAAGCCGAGGCGTATGCCCGAGCCCGTCAGATTGTTGGCAACCTTGGCGGCGGCGAAGTTGTGATCCACGGCGCCGACGGCCGGATCAGGAACTCCAACACGATTGGTCGACCTGATCCGGACCCGCCGCGCGACACGAAGCACTAGAGGGGACTCGCCGAGACTGCTAACACGGAACATGGACGAGACACACCACTCGCTTCTTGCGCCCTTGACCTCAGAGCAGCAACGCGCCGTTGATCTCATCGCGGGCGCTTTCAAAGCCGAGGACTACCAGTGGCCGGTCTACGATCACGTCGAAGCCGAGCTAGGAAAGCACGACCTCGATGCGATCGAAGTCCTCCAGTCGTTTCCAACCCTCGCAGGTTGGAACTACGGAGCCCTCGCCTGGCAGCGGAACGAATCACCCGAGGCCGAGGTCGGTCTCACCGTTGTCGGGATGTGGCATTCGGCGACGCTGCGAGGCTACTTGCCGGTCTTCTTCAGACTCGTCGATTTCCTCGTCGCGTTACGGAAGCAGAGGCCAACGCAGCGGCGAGCCGTCGTGACGCTGACCGTGACGAGTGACGAGTTCCGTGAGTACTGGCTGAGCGCGCGGCAGCGCCTCCGTCCCCTCTCGCCGCGCCTGACACTCCAGCTGACGAAGCACGAGTATCTGCTCGGTCTCGGGAGCGGCGGATCCGACGAGAGCGGAAACTGGTCAACCGCAGTCACCCGTCGGATCGTCCCCTTCGAGGGCATGGGGTCGATCGAGGACTACGTCGCGATTCTAGAAAGGCTCGTAGATCGACCGCCAACGATCGAGCCGATACTCGACTCGCCGCTGAGTCTCGCCGCGAGCCTCGACTTCCTCAACGCTGTCTGGCGACTCGCGCACGGCGGCGACCGCTTCTTCGATTTCACGAGCGCAGAAAGAACCACGAGGCTGGCTTGGCCGGTCGCCAACGCAGACGAGTACGCCGCGCATCTCAGTGCCTTTGCCGACATCTTCAGGGAAGCCGACAAGCGCCTCACGAAGGGCAACAGGAGCCACATCCACCCCCTCGGGCGGATGAAGACCGACCTTCTCGGACGGGTCGACAAGGGGGCGGCGACGCGAGTCGCAGACGCGATCCAGACGCTCGAAGCGATCATCACGCTCCGCGATGCCGGGCAGCACGCGGACGCCGGCGATCGTGCCGTCCGTGCCGCTGAACAACTTGGCGTTCCGTATCAACCAAACGATTGTGGAACCGCCTGGCAAAGGGTCTCAACCGAGGCGATCAACGCCATCAATGCCATCCGCGAAGAACTGAATGGGGTCGCATAAGCGCGCGTTCGGTGGGTTGGAGGTCGTCTAGCTCCGGAAGATGCGATCGCCGTTCCGGTAGGCCGTAATCGATCCATCTTGTGAAACCTTCACGCCAAGCCCGAGCGTGCTCAACTTGCGGGCAGCCGCCGTGCGCCCACCGCCTCCCGCGCTGCCAGCAGGAACATCGACAATCGCGCCTGCCGCAAGGATCGCGCCGGTGTGCGCGAGAACCATGGCTCCATCGAGTGCGAGCAGTTCAGCCCTATTCCGGCGATCGAGGCCCTGAAAGGTTCGGCCACCGACGACGCGCGACAAGAGTCGGGCCTTGAAGGTCGCCGGCTCAGCAAGCAGATCGTCCGCGGAAACGATCGCCGCGACTTCTGCTCGATGCTCATGCGTGACCACCCCGATACCGCCACCGCTCCGCGCGAATGAGACGTCGAGACAACTCTCATAGATCGCACGTCTTAGTTCGGGTGCGACAGGCGGTGACATGCGCGAGATGTTCGTCTCGTGCACGTAGTGATGCCAGCGTCCATCACGCCGCGCAAAGCGGAGCGATTGCCGTTGAAAGACAAGAACTTCGCCACGCTGATTTAGAACCGCAACGATTCGCCCATCCGAGGCCCAGCAAGCAAGTTCACCCATTCGGTAGGGCGCCTGGCTCGACAGCTGACCAGTGCTCAACTGGAGAGAGCCGCTGATCTGCCCGTCCGAGCCTGCGACGAGGAGCGTGTCGAAACCGTTGCTCATGACCGGACCGAACGGTTCCTCCCAAAGCTCATCGAGGGAGATTCCTGTTCCAGCTGGCGCGCCGTCGAGTCCGATCGCAGCGACGATGCGCTGACCTTCGTACGTCTGCGACGACCACGTCTCCAGCCGCTCCAAGATCGAGAGGAGAGGCGAACCCCCGCCCAGATCTTCCGCAACGACGCGTCGCTGCACCGCTCGCAGGAGATCCGACTGATATTCGCCCGCATCGAAGGCGACGACTGTGGCTAACTCATCGATGAAGTGCCCAGCGAGCCTCTTCTCGCCGGAGGTGAACTTTTGGCTTCGCGCAAGAACTAGGCGGTAGCCGGCGTCACGAGTCGGCTTGACCGCCAGTCGAATCGGATTCAGATACGCGACGAGACGCTCCCGCGGTGTGGATGCCACGTCGTCCGCCAGCAAGGTGGCTTGCAACATCGGAACGAGATTGTCACTGACGACCTGACGAAACGCGTCCTTATCCAAGGCTCCCTCTCGCTGGCACGCGGATCCGGCGCCAGCCTTTCACACCGACCGCCGGACCATCACCGCAACGGTTGCCCACGTCGCGCGGAGCCGAGCGACGCTGGCGTTCGCACGCCGGGTCCGACCGGACCGAGTGCGAAAATGAGAACGTGTGTTCGTGTTACCAACGGTGCTCCTTGCTGATAGCGTCGCCTCCTATAGGGCTAGCGCGGCTAGCCCACGATCGGCCAAGCCGAGGCTTGGCAGGAGGAACAACATGTCATCAGTGGTGCCCTTGGTGATGGGAGCCTCTGGTCCCATCATCGACCGCAACAAGCGGGACATCCGCACGCCCGGCCAGTGGCTGCGTGAGCTGAAGGAAAACGCCGACGAGGCCGGCGCACGCAACATCCACTTCGGGATCGAGTGGCAGGGCGTCGAGAACCTCGGCGTCTACCGGCGCTACGTCGCAGACGACGGCTCCGGGATGAACGAGCGCGAGCTCGACGAGTTCATGCGCACCTACGGCGGCGGCGGAAAACCGATCGGAGCCGAGCATGAGAACTTCGGCATCGGAGCCAAAGTGACGCTCCTCCCGTGGAACCGCGAGGGGCTGGTAGTCATCTCGTACAAGGACGGCGTCGCGAGCATGATCCGCCTCTCGTACGACGACGAGGCGAACGAGTACGGCGCCTTCGTCTGGATCACCGACAACGAGTACGGCGACCCCGAGCGGTCGGTCGTCATCTCGCCCGAAGACTTCGGCCTCCGCGACTGGGGCGTAGTCGACTTCGGGGCGATGTGGAAGCAGGTCCCGTTCTGGCAGGACCGCCCCACCCCGCCCGAGCACGGCACCGTCGTGCTCCTGGTCGGCAACAGCCCGCTGGAGGACACGATCCTCGGCGACTCCGATCGCCCCGAGGAACGCGCGGTCCACTTCCCGGCCGCGTACCTCAACACCCGTATCTGGGACGTGCCCGTCGAAATGACGATCACGGTCGACGTGCCGGTCTCACCCGAGAAGACGAAGTGGCCGCGGCGAGAGCCCGAAAGCATCGACCTCATCGGTTCGAGCGGCGTCACGCGCCGCCCGGTGCGCGGCGCCTACCACTACATCCACAACGTCGGCGGCAAGGTCGTCGCCTCGTCGGACGATGCCGGCGAGGAGCCCGTCGACCTCGACAACAACGTCGAAGCCCGCTGGTACTTGCGCGAGGTGGACGGTCGGCCGAACCCGTACGGCCCGCGTAATGGCATGGTCGCCGTCCTCTACGACGACGAGCTCTATGACATCTCCCACGAGCAGTGGCGGTTCCGCCAATTCGGGATCCCGTGGAAGGAAGTCCAGAAGGACACGTACATCATCGTCGAGCCACCGACGGCCGACGGCGTCGAGCGCCACGGTGTCTACCCGCTCGGTGGCCGCGACGCACTGAACCTCTACGGCGGGAAACCCCTCCCGTTCGGCGCGTGGGGCATCGAGTTCGCGCAGAACCTGCCGCAGGCGATCCGACAGAGGCTTAGCGAGGTGCGCCCCAGCGACGAGATCGACCGCGCGTGGAAGGACCGGTTCGCCGAGCGCTACCTCCAACGGTGGCGCCAGCTGCGCTACCGGCTCCAGCCGCGCGGAGCTGACGGCACCGTCCCGAGTCACCGAAGCCCGCTCGTCGACATTGATGGCGGCCGGAGCGAGAGCGACCAGCCGCGCCCAAAGCGGCCCCGGAATGTCCAACCACAACTCAGCTTCGAGAAGTCGACAGGCGACCAGCCGGTCCGCGGTCGCCCTGCGAAACAGGTCGAGATGGCCGCCGCGATCCCGGACTGGGCTCCGGCGAAGGCTGAGGACATGGACGAGGCGTACTACGTGGCCGCCTTCGACGCGACCCGCGTGAACAGCGACGGGTCGAAGGGTGCGGTTCTCCTGAACGTCGAGCACGACGCGGTAGTGCAGTTCGTCGAGGAGTTCCAGGCGAGCTATCCCCCACAAGTGTCCGACCAAGTCGAGGCAGAGTGCTGGAACGTGCTCGGCCAGTCGCTAGTCGCGAAGGTCGTCCACGCACAGTCGCTGTCGGCGCACGTTCCGCGGGAGGAGGTCGAGCAGCGGTTCCTCTCCTCGGCGGCGCTAACGACCGCCGCGCTCGGGATGGTGTTCGAGAGCGAGGGTCTGAGAACCCGCATCGGCGGCGCGCTTGGGGTCAAGAAGATCGGCTAACGCAAGCGGTCGGTCGCCGGTCCTAGGGGCCGGTGACCGACCTCCAGCCGCGTTTGGATGCCGTCGGAGGAGGGTCGTATCATGGAGCACATGGCTGAGCGGCTCTCGATGCTTGTGACCGTCAAGGCGTATCCGGCGATCAGCCAGAAGTACCACGAGGCCGTGTGCGTGGCAGGCGTCAGGACCGACACGCCGGAGCCCCAGTGGGTGCGCCTCTATCCCGTGCAGTACCGCGACCTTCCGTGGGCACAGCGGTTCAAGAAGTACCAGGAGATCTCGTTCTCGGCCGAGAAGCACAGCAGCGACCGGCGGCCCGAGACCTACCGGCCGGACGTCGACACGCTCGAACTCGGTGGGATACTCGACTCGAAGAGGGACTGGGCAAAGCGCCGCCCGTACGTCGAACCACTCGTGGTCGAATCTATGTGCGCCGCGCTTCGCATGCAGGAAACGGATGGCACGTCGCTTGCGGCCTTCCGGCCCGCAGCGGTCGAGGACTTTCTCATCGACGACGACGTGGAGGCGTGGAGCGAGGGCAAAGCGGCCGCAGCGGCTCAGCCGAGCCTCTTCTTCCCGACTAAGGACGGGCTAGAGCAGATCCCCTTCCGGTTCCGCTACCGCTACCGGTGCGCGACTGAGGGGTGCCGCGGGCACACGCAGTCGATGATCGACTGGGAGCTCGCCCAGTCATACCGCCCGTGGCGCGAGCTGTACGACGAACCGACACTTCTGGAGAACTTGCGCAAGCGGTTCCTTGAGCAGATGTGTGGCCCCGACAAGGACACAATCTTTTTCGTCGGGAACCAGCATCAGTACCCGAAGGGGTTCCTTGTCCTCGGCGTCTTTTGGCCTAAGCGCTCGGGCTAGAGATGGACGATCGACACGCGCGGCAGCCGCTCCGCGACGGCGCCGGCGATCACGGCCCGGTGGCACGTCTCGTGGGTGTGCTCGACGCAGAGCAGGCACGTCTTGGTCTCCCCGAGCGAATCCGCGAGCGCCACCAGCGCGGGATAGGAGCCGTTGTGAAGGTGAGCGCGATACTCGCGGGCGCCGCCCTCGACGTCGCCACGCTTGTACCTGTCCCGCGTCGGCTTCGGGTTGCCTAGGTCGCGAACGTGCTCGTACTCGATCCCCGCCTCGGCGAGGGCCTCTCGCAAAGGCGTCTTCGAGAAGCCAGCCCGGCGCGAGAGCGGCAGGTCGCGAACGTCAACGACGCGATCGATGCCGGCGCTCTCAAGCCGGCCGATGAACTCGGCCACGCTCCGGCCCTCGTAGCCGATCGTGAATAGCTTCGGGATCTTCATTGGTCCAGGTTCGGTCCGCACCGACGCGTCCCTCCCCGCAGTGAGCCTAGTCGGTCGGTGGGGCTAGGGCTGACGCGCGGCAGCAAGGCCGCCGCGCGCGAAGGTAGGCATCGACGAGCTCGGCGGCCTCGTCCTCGCTCCCCGGGAACAGGTGCCCGTACCGATCGAGCGTGATCGAGATTGAGCTGTGCCCCATGAACCGCGACACGGCCTTGGGGTTGACGCCAGCGGCGATCAGCAGCGTCGCGTACGTGTGCCGGCACTCGTGAAGGCCTATCGGCGAGAGGCCGGCCCTCCCCCACGCCCTCCTCGCGCGAGCGACCGTCGCGCCGTAGCCGAAGGGCGCGCCGCCGTCCTTGCCGAAGACGAACCCCTCGCCCCGCCCGGAGCGCAGGCGGTGCTCCAGCAGGTGCGTCCGCAGGACGGCGAGCATCGGCACGGTGCGCTCGCCGGCGGTGCTCTTGGGCGAGACAGTCCGGCCCTCCTTGATGTCCCATGACCGCGAGACGTGGATCCTGCGCCCATCGAAGTCGACGTCCTCGAACCGCAGCGCCATGAGCTCGCCGCGCCGCAGCCCGGCGTAGAGCGCGGTGGCCCAGACGGCCTGGTCGCGCGCGGGCGCCGCGGAGATGAGCCGCAGCGCCTCCTCAGGATCGGCGACGCGGTCGCGCCGCCCGCGGGCGGCGGGCAGCTGCAGGCCGAGGGTCGGGTTCACCGCGAGCTCGCCGCGGTGGACGGCCCGCCGGTAGATCGCCCTGACCGGCATGAGCGTGTTCCTGATGGTCGACCCGTCGCGGCCCTCGGCGAGTATCCGGTCGGCCATGTCCTGCAGGTCGACCATCGTGATCGCGCTGAGCCTCGCCGCCCCGAGCTCCGGGAGGACGCGAGCGCGCAGGGAGGCCTCGTACGACCGGATGGCGGAGGGCTTGTAGGCGTCGCCGGACCGCGTCCGGATCGAGCCGTCGCGGGCGCCAGCGAGCCAAGCCTCGGCGGCCTCTCGGAGCGTCGTCGCCGTCGGTGCGCGGAGCGACCCCTTCCGGAGGGCGACCTGGGCGTCTGCGCGCCAACCCTTGGCCGCAGACAGCGTGGGGAACGTCCTCCGCAGCTTCTTGCCGTCCCGGGGCGCCCACACGGACGCCTCGTAGGCGGGCTTGCAGGAGCACGCCGCGCCGGCGTCGACTTTGCAGCCGCGCTGGTGGCGGAGTCTGACGCCGGTCGGAAGGGCCATCGCTAGGAAAAACGCCCCCGTGAGAGGGAACTTTCCCGGGCGCTGGCGTCCGGGACCGGCGCGCGGCCGGCGCGCGCCTCCGGGATACCGTTCGGGGACTGGCCTCCGGCGACTGTCGCGGTCATCAAGACCGAGACCGTCGCCGCCCTACCAGTCATAGCCGAGGCCCTCCCGCTCCGCCGGGGTGAGCGACATGAGCCACCACTCGTCGACGGACACAGGCTCCGGGCCGTCGAGCGAGGTGAGGTGCGGGCAGTGCGCGAGGCTCAGCCGCGCGCACCGGCCGTGGAGGCCCTCGTAGATCACTTCGCCCTCGCGAGTGCGGAAGAACCAGACCGGGTCGTCGAGCTTCAGCCCGCACACGAGACAGAGGCGGTGCCGCTCGGCTTCGTCGGCGTAACGCCAATCGAGCTTCCCGAGGACAGGAACGCCCTCGTCGCTCTCCGGGGTGACCCACGGCACCGGCTTCCCGCGGTGGATTGGGCGAGGCAGTCCGCGCCGCCCGAGATCCCCGATCGCCCATTCCCGCGAGGTCACCGCTGGCGGTCCAGAGTGAACGCGGCCGACTCTGAGAGCCAGCGCTCCAGTTCGGCCCGCGGTACGAGCACTCTCCTCCCGCGCCGAACGAGTCGCAGCTCGGGCTTGATGTGCTCCGCGAAGAACTTTCGGCTCACGCCGAGCGCCAGGGCTGCCTCCCCGAGCTCCATCGCGAGCCGCGGCGCGCCCGCAGCGCGGAGCAGGAGCCCGAGCTCGTGCTCACCGAGATTGACGACGGGGACGACGCCGGTGGCGGGGGGCGCCGCGCTGATGGCGACGCACCCCGCCGGATAGGCCGGCCCGATGCTGACCTCCACTACCCGAAGCGCCTCTTCAGGTCGCGGAGGCTCATCGGCAAGCCGTCTACGAGCCGCCGCGTCCGGCAGCCGCAGCCGCACGTCACGGTCGCGCGCCACACGGTCTCGACGACGACGCCGTGCCGTGCACACGCGAACTCGACCCAGCCGCCCTCGCGCTCCGCGGCAGTCACGCCGCGCACCTCGCCGCGGCGGCGCTCTTCCGCTCGGCCACGACGCACTCGCGCCCGTCCGCGGCCGTGGCCTCGTACGCCACCCGATCCGCCCACGAGCTGGTGCAGCTGCGGAACAGGAGAGAAGCGGCGTCCGCGTCGAGGTCGGTGGCCGCCGCAACGACCCTGCCCTCCGTGCAGACGCCGACGACCGCGAACGGCCCGCGTGCAGGACCGAGCCCGTCGTCGTACCCCTCCGTCGGCACGGCGACGACCATGTCGATCGTCTCCGAGCCGAACTGGGCGACGGTCTCGGGGGCGATCCCCTCGACCGTCCATTCACCGCTCCAGTGGCCCTCGACCATGTCCGGTACCGGGAGCAGCGGGTGATTCACGTTCATCAATACGGTCCTTTCATCGACTTTTCGAAAGCCGGCCCCGGGGCGGGGTACCGGCTGTGCGCGCGGCTGGGCCGCGACTGCCGTCGATAAGGAGCTCGTGCGTAGGGCGGCGGCGCCCGGCGCAGTCCTTACTCCAACCGTTTTTCGTGACGTTCTGCGAGCCGGCGTTGGCCGGATGCTCTCGGGCGTCGGGGGCACTGTATAGAACACGACAGCCGGACCCTCTCGCGAAGCCTCGGACGCCATCTCCACAGCGTCCTCTCGCGCCGGATCTGTACAGATAAGTGCTCCGACGTCGCTCCGCACCGCGGGATGCAGCCCGAAAAGGCACCTGCCGGGCGGTTTGCTATATGCGAGCCGCCGAGCTCGGAATGGCCACTCCGAGCCCCCTAAAGAGGCCGCGCGAGCGAAAAGGGCACCTACCGGCCGGTCCGCTATACACGGCCCGCCGGCAACAACAGGCCGTTCCGAGGCGTCCTCGAAGGTCCGGCCGGTCCGATCTGTAACGTGTGTTCCGACGCGCGAGAGTTCCGGCCAGCGCCGGCTCGCAAGACGTCACGGCAACAATCTGAGTGAGGACCGCGCCCCCGCGCTTCCCGCCGGGCTCGAGAGCTCCACATCTGCGGAAGCGGCGGCGAGAGCCGCGGAGCCTGACCCTCCCCCGAGGCGGGTTCCGGCCACGGAACCCTGAGTCAAACGATCTCCCCTCTATAGATGATCTACGCCCAAAATCAGACACTTAGGACTCCTCGCCCGGCACACAGACCGAATCTCTCTCGACGCCAGGCGGAGTTCCTTCGAGACGGTCTTGACCGGTCCGGCCACGCGACCTACTCGGAGTACCTCGACTCG
This sequence comes from Gaiellaceae bacterium, assembly GCA_036496305.1. Lineage (GTDB taxonomy): Bacteria > Actinomycetota > Thermoleophilia > Gaiellales > Gaiellaceae > Palsa-739. The sequence continues at coordinate 19,569 of DASXLJ010000011.1, forward strand.
CCCCACTGGCGAGGCGTCAGGGAGCGATACGCCCGCTCCGGCCGTTCGAAGCGGTGCGCGGTCTGCCGCGACCCCCACTACCAGCTCCACCACCGCACCTACCGGCGTCTCGGCCGGGAGAGGCTCGACGACCTCCTCCCTCTCTGCCGCCGCCACCACGACGAGCTCCACGCCGCCGGGCTCCCCCTATGGGACGGCCACCGCGCCCTGCGGCGCCGCGAGCGAGATCGAAGCCCCATCGGAGACCGTGACCGAGAACTGTCAACTCACAAACACGGAGGTAACGACTTGACCCCACCTGGAGCGCTGATCGATGAAACCGGCCCCGCCACCGGCACGAGAGGCGGAGTAGAGACACGTTTCCGGCGTGGGGACGTCAGGGGCGGCGTCGCGAGGTTCGAGTGGGAGCTGGTCGCCTGCTCCCGCTGCGGGTCCGAAACGACGTCCGTGCTCGTCAGTGACTGGCGGCCGGTCGCGCCGAACCCGGAGCCGACCTGCGGCGAGTGCCGGCTCGACCGCGCCTTCGAGCGGAAGCTCGAAGCGATGACGCCGGAGGAAGGAGCCGCCGAGCTCGCGCTGTACCAGTCGTTCGAGGCGCGTCACGTGGCGAACGGCTCCGCGCCGCACGCGCACACGAAAACCACGCGCGCGAGGGTCGCCCGACGGAAGGACGCCTTTGCGGAGCGGCGAGCGCGCAGCGTGACGACGAACAGCCAGGAGTGATCCATGGCCGGGGGCCTATATGCCGCGCAGCGTCCGCGGTGCTCAAGCCCTCATAATAGTCGTGTTGTCTATCTCGACAACACACTGAACGAGATCCGGCACCTCGTCCCGCCCGGTAAGGACTGGGCCTTCTGGGAGGACGTCAACGGGTACCTCGCCTACCTCTGCGACGCAGAGCTGATCGAGCTCGCCCGGGAGAACGAGCGGGAGCTCGGCACGGAATTCGCGGAGACGCCGCTGCCGGCAGCCCCGAGGCCCGAGCAGGCGTGGGAATACCTCGACGCGCTCTGGTCCGGCGAGCCCGGCGGAAGAGGATGGCACGTGCGAATCCCGGACGGCGCCACCTGGCTCGCGCTCCAGAGCGATGACGGCGACTCGGATCGCGGCGGGCCTGAGCCGACGTTCGGTTTCGGGGAGCCGCCGCTGGACGAGGGAGTCTGGCGCGAGCCCGGCTACTGATCAGAGATCGGCGCTGACCTCGCCTGGTGATTCGGGCGGCTCGAGCTTCTCGCGAAAGACCCGAGCGATCTTTGGGTAACCAGGCTCGACCCCCATCCTGACTTCGTACGTGTGGTGGGGCCGCAACCGCGGGTCTTCGGAGTACGCGAAATCCATCGCGCCGAAGAACGGACTGGCTCGTGACATCACCTCGTACCGGTAGCGGCTGAGCTGGGGCTGCAACGGCACCGGCTCCGCGCCGACGATCCGAATTGTGAGGCGCTGGCCGCGCATCTCAACGCTGCCGGGTTTCGTGACCTGCGTCGTCTTCTTGCGCCTCACGACCGCGGCCCCATCAAGCGTCCGCGTCGGCTTGCGTGCCGACCGCTTGGCCAGCTTGTCGGCCGTCTTGTTGTGCTGGTTGCTCGAAGAGTGGCCCTTACCCCAGCTGATCTCGACTCGCCCGAACGCCTGCCGCCCCTTCTTGTACTCCCGGATCAGCTCCTTCCACAGGTCGGCGTTCAGGACGGGGGCGCCGTCGCGCGTGTGCCATTTGTTGGTCGGCCACTGGTAGATCGCGGCGCTTAGGTTGTTGGTGACGTACTGGGAGTCCGTGCAGATCTCGATCTTCGTGATGCCGTCGAACATCTCGCTGGGCAGTCGGCCGCTGTTGATCACCTTTAGCGCGGTGATCACGGCCAGTAGCTCCATCTGGTTGTTCGTCGCGCCGAGGTAGCCGGCCTCGTCGAGGCTGTGGTAGCTCTCGTTCCCGACCGAGTCGGTGTGCACGAAGTGCACACCGAGCCCGCCCCGCCGCGGCGCAGGCAGGGACGAACCGTCGGTGAAGACGGTGAGCGCGTTCTCGTCGGGGATGATCTGAGGCGGGCCTGCCATCTCATTCGCTCGCGGCGTCAGGGGCTACGGTAATCCGCCGTCGGTCGGGCTCCGGGCAGGGGTTCAGTCCCGGATGCCGGGCCTGAACTCCTTCCTCACTTGTTGCGGCTCACGAGCGTGAGCCAGCCCAGCGCGATCACGAAGACGATCACGAGGACAACACCGAGGACGACGATCGACGAGTCGACCACGTTGCCTCCTTGCTGCTAGAGATGACCGAGTCTGGGTCGGGGCTCAAGCCGTTCCCGAACTGCGGTTGCTCCCACGGAGCGGCCGCACAGTAGCAGCACGCGCGAACGACCCCCTCGCGGCCGACCGAGAACGATCGACGCCCCCCTCCCAGTCCAGGTGCTGGTTACCGTCCCGCGACCGCTCGGCGAATGGGACACCTCGGAGACGGTCCGTCGGACATACCGCGGCCTCGCTTGCCAGGCGGGTGATCGGCTGGTCCCGTTCAATACCGGCCCCGCGGCGGGACGCTTGGGACGCTTGGGACGGTTCGAGCACGGGGCGAGACGCTAGTAGTACATGCAATCGGCCGCACTGAGCATCCACGGTCGCGCGTCACCCTCACGAAGGCGTGAGTAGTAGAGCCTGCCCTTGCAGCGCACGATCCGCGTAAGCACCGCGGTCTCCGGCACCCACGTGATGTGCCCTGCGGCGCAGTCGGGAGTGCAGTCGTTGGACTCGACCCGGCCGCGACCGACTGCTCTCGGGGAGCCCCAACCAGTCCACGTGAACGAGCGGCGGCTCGTGTTCCCGATCACGAAGTCGCTCGGTCCCGGCTTCTCGTCGGCCGGGGAGTGACCATAGGCCGGCATGTAGACCACTTCGCGAGAGGTCGGCGGCGTGATGCCAGCGGGAGACGTGCCGACTCGCAGCCGCAGGAAGCCACTGCCGTCGAAGCGCGCGTTTCCCGCTGCGAGTGCGCGGGCGGCAGACGGACTGAGTGTCACGTAGGTGGCATGCCACACCGTTTCGGTCGCGCGCTTCTCGAAGACTGCGGCCTCGCGACCGCCGTGGCGCCTCTGGAGCACGACTCGGCACGTGGCTCCTGCCTGGAGCGCCTCGACGTCGGCTGCGCCGCCGAGCCCGTAGCCGGCCGCCGCCGCGGTGGTGTGCAGGTCCGTCGTCACGGGCCCGAAGATCACCTCGGTGCCGCTGTTCCACTGCTCGACGCAGCGCTGACGCGACGAGTGCGCCACACGCGAGGCGGCGGCACAGGCGCGCTTGGCGGTCACCGCTCCCCGATCTCGTCCAACAATGGCCTCGCCCGACAGGTAGTCGAACGAATCGGCCCGAGGGCCGGACTGGTCTTCGGTCCAGGTCTGGTAGCAGTCGCGCCCGACCGGGACGATGTACTCCGTCGTGTCGACGAAATTCCCGCCGAGGGCGCAGTCGCTGACCGCGACGCGCGGGCCGCAGTTGCTCACCCACCCGTCGGACGTGCACCCGTGGCGGCCTTTGTAGTCCACGTTGCAGGAGGTATGGCCGTCCGGGATCAACGAGTGGGCGACCTTGGTGCTCGTCGCGTCGAAGGCGCGAAGAACCTGCCTCTGCGGCGGCGGCGTCACCGTCGCGGCAGAGCGGGTCGAAGCACCGCCGCACCCGGCCGTCAGGAACGTCAGCGCTAGAACGGCGAGTCCGGCGCGCCTCATTGCGACAGCGTTCTCCCTCAACGGCCTCGTCCTTGTCGGCTTATCCCGAAGGGGGAACATGTCTAGTTCACACTACAACGGCGCGCGCGGAGACTGGATCTGTGAGTCCCTCCCGCTTCCGCGCCCTTGCCGCGCAGGGGTAAGGCCGACCCGACCGCGCAGGCGTTCGGGGCCGCAGTCCGGGCCCTCCGGCAGGAGCGCAGCGAAACGCTGGAGGACGTCGCCCGCCGCCTCGCGCGCATGGACGCCAAGTACCTCGGCGAGATCGAGCGCGGCTGGCACGCGCCGTCGATCACGACCGCGAAGCGGATCGCAGACGCGCTCGACGTCCCTCTCGCCCGCCTCGTCGCCGACATGTAGGGCGTCCCGCAGCGCGCATCGTCGGGCGAGTCACCGGTGCCTCTCTAGCCCGAGCAGAGCAAGGTGGCCGAAAACCGGCACGAGGGCCGCGACCAGCAGCCCCGCCCTTACCGAGCGGCCCTTCCAGAGCATGATCAGCCCACCGAGGAGTGGCCCGACGAAGTAGAGGGCGAAGCCGACCGCGAGCCCCGCTGGCGCCGCGCCATGCGAGAACGCAGCGAGCATGACGAGCGGGAGCATGACCAGAGGAAGTCGGCCGGGTTCGAGCTGCGGGGGCCGCTCATGCCGCCCCTTCTCCATCCCCGGCGAGCCGCCGGATGGAGTCGATCGCCCGATCCATCTGCCCCGCCGCGCCGACGTTCCCCGAGTGGACGCGCAGCACCGCGGGCGGCCGCAGCCGGGCCGCCTCGACCTCGCGCTCCAGCCACAGCAGGACGTCGTATCCCGTACGCTCGTTCCGGCCGACGCCGAGTCCGAGGTCGTGGTCGTGGCTGAGCTCTCCCACCCCGCCCCCGCGCAGCAGCTCGATCGCCTCCTCCGGCGCCGTCACGTGCGCCCAGCCCTCGGGGGCCGGGCGCCGGTCGTCGAGGCCAGACCTTCAACAACGGGAAGTCGCCGCTCACCGCCCGATAAGAACGCCGCCGTCAACCGGAACTTTCCCGGACGCGCGACGGCCACACGGGGAAAGCGCTGCTACCGCGCAGCGTTTCTACTCGCGTGGACGGCGACCATGGGTTCGAGGAGACCGAGGCCGAGGGCGCGCCCGCAGCCGACTGCCCCTCCTGCGGCGAACCTCTGACCTGGTCGCAAACCGCGCCGGAGGGATCGGGCTGCCTTCTCGCCATCTGCTCGTGCGGGAGGCCGACGGCGCGCTTCCCGCGGCGCCCCGGCCATGAGCCCGACGACCCGATCCGCGCCGCGTTCGGATCGCCCCACGCGCCCGCCCGGCCGCCGTGGATCCGCCTCTTCCACGCCACGTCCAGCCACCCGCACTGGCTCCCATGGCGGCAGGTCCCCCGCCCCTGCCCCTCCTGCCGGCAGTCCGTCACCTTCTGCGTCTGGACGCAGCTCCCGGAGCGCCGCACGGCCTACTCCGAGCTCTGCCTCGCCTGCGGGCTCGCCACCAGCGAGTACCTCGGGCCGCGCGGCGGGATGCGGGAGGCACCCGTGTCCGGCTCGGAGTGGACGCCGCCGTGCGTCGCGGTCGCGCGCCTACGCCGGGCGGTCTTTGCTCAGCGGAGTGATGAGATGCCGGGTGCCGCTAGCTGATGGCCAGGATGCACTCGCCGGTGGCGACGGGTTCACCGCTCACACTCGCGACCACGGCGGCGTGGGCAATCAACCGGGTCCGATGCGTGATCGCTGCTTCAAGCCTAACTTCGTCGCGGTAGTTGACGATCTTTCGGAAGCGGGTGTGATTGAACCCGGCGCTGAGTGCGATACGCCCTCGATGCAGCGGCAAGCTCAGCAGACAGATAGCACTTGCTTGCGACAAAGCTTCGATAATCATCACAGCTGGGACGATGGTCGTGCCTGAGTACCACGGTCCTAAATCTAGGTCGTCCTCGGTGAACGTCTTTACCGCTTCGATGCTGACGCATGGATCGAGCGCTGTGACGCGATCAATAAGGATGTGCTTCGGGTCGAACTCCGGAAGAAGAAGCGCAATGTCATCCTTGTATAGGGGAGGCTCTATTACGCGATCATCGCTCACATTCGAAACAGCGATCGCTGCCTGTCGGACGTAATTCATCGCATCCTGCTCGCTGGCAACCTTCGGCACGCTATGGGTACGCCGCCTGGTCGCCGACTCAGTAGAAAAGTAGTCGTATGGCTTGCCGAGGAGCTCCGCCATCCGGTGGGCGTACTCTGGACTCGGCTCGTGCTTATTGCTGACCCACTTATTGATTAGACGGCGGAGGCTCTCGGTGCGGGTCGGATCAGCGAGGGGTCCTGCCAATAGGCGAGCCAACTCGGTCTGTGAGATATCGCTCTCCGCGAGAGCGCGAAGAATCAACGTCCCGACGCCATGCGGGGTTGACGTGCTAGGCGAGCGGCCAGGTGCCGGCCGTCCACGTGCCGCGTCTGTTGCCACTAGAACGCTCCCTTCATCGCCGATCGCACCAATCCTTCTTGGGGCTCATGGACTCCTGCCACTCCGGGTGCGTTGGGGATACCCGCCTCGGCTCAGACCCCGCTACGGGTCGCGACCCAGCGTAACGCTGAGCGGACATCTTCGCAAGGGCCTTGACCGCGCCGTGACACAGGAGTAGTGTCAGCGCGGATGTACCGGACATGCACTTCGGCAGTCGTACGTGACCGTGGCTCCCCGACACAGGTGGGCGGAGTTCGCTGATGGCCGAGCAGACCGTCCGGCTCTTGGACGGTCTCGATTGTGAAGCGCGGACCGATGCCGGTCATTCGGGCATCCGCGGGTGGACCGAGCGCTCGTGAAGCAGCACGCAGCGCACGCGAAGTACGTGATCGTCGTCGTCGGCGCGGGCGTCGTGAGCCGAGGCTTGGCGTACTGGCACGCCTTGCACGGACAGCCGCCAGGCATCCTCGCGCTGGCCGGTATTTGCGCCGGCGTGGGCTACGCCGGGCGGTACGTCGTCCACCTCATGCAGGGGTACGCCTCGCTTCATCCCGAGCGCGACCACCCCGAACGGCCTGGCCCTTGGCGGCTCTTGAACCTCCTTATGGTTGTTGACGCCTTTCTATGTTGCGGCTGGATCGGGGGCGGTCTGGTACTTCGAAATCAGGAAGGCTGGACCCCCCTCGTCTTTTGGGCTTGCCTCTACGTCTTGGTGCTCGTGTGTTCCGCACAGATGGTTCGAACGGCGAAGGCGGTCGGAAAAGAACGGGGCACCGAGTTCGTCGCGCGGACAGGACTGTTCAGGTGGCTAGTTCGCACCTCTCACACGGCTTCTCCGGCGCTCGGGGCCACGCGCACGCGGAAGATGCTGCTGAGCAAGACACGCATCGGGTTCGTCAGCACATTTGTCGTCTGGATGTTGCTACCAGTCGCCGCTGGAGCCACGAGTAACGGCGCCCTGGAAGTCGTCGGCGCTTTCCACCCAACGCCAAAGGTCGCGGCGAACCCGGCGAAGCACCCTGGGAACGGGAAGAAGAAGACGCCCAAGCCGCAAACCCCGCCGCCGACTACGACAACCGTGCCAACCATCACGAAGCCGGCACCCGCGGCCCCGCCTACGTACGACAGCCTCTGTAGAGGGTACGGGCTCCCGGGGCACGGTGCACCGGGCCAGCGAGGCAAGCAGCTCTTCACCCTTTTCCGGAATGACGGAGCGATCCAGGCAGGCTGCGGCGTCCAGGCGAGGCAGGAGACGGAACAATCTTCCATCTATTTTGAGCCCGGGTATTGCGGGTCCCAAGTCCGTACCGTCGGGATTGCTGGGCCTGGCTTCGCGGTTCTTCTCTATCAGCAGGCGGCCAAGGTGGCGCTGCGCGAGCTGAGGGCTGGACGACTCACTAGCGCTTCAGCTCGCACGGCCATCGGTACCGGAGACTTCCTCCTCCTCCAGACGACCCACGGATCAATCGCACTGATACGGGAGGTCTCAGCCACGGGCTCGATCAATCCTCATCCCCATTCTTGTACCGACGTCCATGACAGAAACGTCGACTACACCGTCTTGCGGGGCGCGGCGCTCACACTCTTCATGGACGCAATCGATCGCCTCGGCTGGGTGTGGCCGCTCCAGGATGACGCCCCTGGGTTCAGAGACCGTCGGTATGACCTTGCCGCAGCGAGTGGGGCTCCTATCGTCGGTCGGATCAGCTGCCACTCGCTCTACAACTGTCTCCTGAACAGCCGTCACTTGAAGGAGCACGCGACCGCCTACACGGTCGTTACGGCGAACGAAGTCCAATTCCACGCCCCAGAGCCAGCAGGGAGCGGCTGAGGCCCCGCCGCGGTCGCGTCCGCGGGTCGATGACCGGAGGCGTGACGTTCACCGCGCGCCGGTCGCGCGCCGGTCAGAGGGACTGTCAGGGAGTCCCGGTGCCCCTGGGCGCCACCTCGGCCGCTCCGCGGCTAGGGCCGCCGGACATCCCGGATCCGATTGCTCGTATCGGATCCGGGATGGATAGAGCGGAGGGGAGAGGATTTGAACCTCCGATCCGCTTGCACGGATAACGGTTTTCGAGACCGCCGCATTCGACCGCTCTGCCACCCCTCCGCGGGTGTGCGCGACCGCGGTATCGCGCTAACGGAGAAGGAGGGATTCGAACCCTCGATGGAGCCATTCAGCCCCATAACGCCTTAGCAGGGCGCCGCCTTCAGCCACTCGGCCACTTCTCCGGAGAGCACAGGTTAGCGAGGCTCAGGCCGATCCAGGGACAGCCTTTAGCCGAAGAAGTTGATGGCGAGAACCATCAGGAGGAACATGAGGATCGAGCAGATCACGAACACGCTCAGACCGTTCGGGCCGGGGAAGTCCGGCTTCCAGCGCTGGGCGAGGAAGGACGAGCCCAGCGCGAAGGCGATGAACAGCGCCGCCACGACGAGGAGCGCGATCTCGTGGCTTTGCGGTAGTTCCCCGGCGAGCAGCATGCCCGAGAGTCTACGCGCTCGCGAGGAGCTCCTCCTCCCTCCTCCGCCGCTCGCGGAGGAGCCACCAGACGAGCCCGGCGACGAGAATGAACGGGCCGGCGACGAGCAGCGCGTAGAGGACGACGATCGCCTCGACCGCGAGGAAGCTCGCGACGTTGTGGAGCATCTGTCCGAACCGTCCGGTCTTGCCGGCCGGAGCCGCGAACGCGTGCTGGTTCGTCGAGAGCGTCAGCTGGATGTCCGACGTCGCCGCGTAGTTGACCGTGCGGCTCCGCGACTTCCTCGTCGACTGCAGCTGGTGGCGGGCTTCCGTGAGCTTGATCTGGACGGCCACCTTCTGCTCGCCGGTGAGCGACCCGTTCTTCAGCGCGTCGACGTAGACCGCGATCTCGCGCTGAAGCTTGCCGATCGTGTCGGTCTGCTTGTGGAAGGTCTGCTGGACGTCCTGCGTCGCGACCTGCTGCGAGACGAGCCGGCCGAGCGCTCCGAGCTTCTGGATCGCGACTTCGGCCCTGTTGACCGGGACGCGGAGATCGAGGACGGCGCCTCCGTCGGTCTTGCGCTGCTGGTACTGGACGCTCTGCGCGTAGCCGCCGAAGCCCGTCACGATCGCGGTCGCCTTGTTCGTCGCGTTCGTGAGCGCGTCCTGATTCGGGACGACGACCGCGAGACTCGCGTCGGCGTGGACGAGCCGGCCCTTCGGAATCGAGACGGCATTTGGTGCATTTGGTGCGGTTCCGCTGGGAGCGAGGTCTGCCTCAGGGAGCCCAACGCTGCTGGTGCTGAAGAGCCCGCGGTAGTCGCCCTGCGCCGCCGCTCGGGCGCTCAGGTCCGAGCCGTACGAGAGCGACTTCCCCGCCAATGCATCCCATTGCTTGCCAGTCCTCGCCGCGCCGTGGGTCGCAAACCCGTGTTCGATCTTGCCTGACCCGCCGGTCGCGCCGGTCGCGCCATTCGCGCCGGTCGCGCCTGCCGCGCCGGTCGCGCCTGCCGCGCCGGTGACACCGTTAGCACCGGTCGTGCCTCCCGCGCCGAACAGCGGGGAAAGATGCCTCGAGGTGGCGACCTTCTGCGCCGGAGAGTTGGGGTTGACGAAGGCGCTGTGGACGACCGCCGCTCCGACCGCGAGCGACGCGGCGACCGGCACTGCCATGAAGAAGCGCCGCCGGGAGGACATGGCACGCAGGCGCCGCTTCGCGGTACCACCGGCGAGTACGCGCCGGTGCAGCTGGTCGGGAGCGTCGAGCGACCCGGCGCGCAGCTGCGCGATGAGCTCCTCGTGACCTTCGAACTCACTGCCGGACATCTCCGACCTCCTCTTCGAGTCTCTTCAGCGCCCTACTGAGCCGGGTCGAGCACGCTGTCTGGCTGATTCCGAGAACGCGCGCCGCGCTTGGGCCGTCGAGCTCGAGCAGCACCCGCAGAGCCACCACCTCGCGCTCCGCCGGCGTAAGCCGGTGCAGCGCCTGCTGGAGCTCCGGAGAGAAGCCGTCGCCGAAGACCGACTCCTCGAGCATCGCCGCATCGCGCATGTAGCCGTCCTCGCGCCGCTGGCGCCGCGCCTCGGCGCGGAACCAGTCGACGGCGACGGAGTGCGCGATCTTGCAGAGCCACGTGCGCGGAGCGGCGCGGTGCGGATCGAACTTCCGCCAGCCGCGGAACGCCTTCTCGAACGTCTCCGCCGCGAGATCCTCGGCGGCCACGCGGTCGCCCGTGAGGTAGACGAGGTAGCGGTAGACCGCATCGAGATTCTCCGCGACGACATCCGCGAAGGGCTGCGCACGGCTTGGACGGGGGACGGCCAAAGCCGCCGGCATCGCATTCACGAGCGTTATACGGCGCGGAGCCATCGAAGTGTCACATGGCAACCGTAGGCTCATTTTCGATGCGCCGCCTGCTCCTTCTCGTCTCGGCCCTCGTCGCGGTGGACACGATGCTCTTCGCGGCGCTCACGCCGCTCCTCCCCCACTTCGCCTCGTCGCTCCACCTCTCGAAGACGGGAGCCGGCGTGCTCGTCGGCGCGTACGCGGCTGGAGCGCTCGTCGGCGGTCTGCCGGGAGGCGCGGCGGCGGCGCGTCTCGGATCGCGGCGCGCGGTGCTCGTCGGGCTGACGCTCATGGGGCTATCGAGCCTCGCGTTCGCATTCGCCCACGGATACTGGGCGCTGTGCGGCGCGCGCTTTCTCCAGGGCTGCGGCAGCGGCTTTACCTGGGCGGTCTTCGGCGCGCTGTTCGGCCCGGTCGTCGGCGCGCTCGCGGCGCTCGTCGGGCGCGCGCCCGTGTTCGTCGCGCTTGCCGGGCTCGCGGTCGTCCTCGGCGTCTGGTCGTTCCGGATCGAGCCCGCCCCGCCGGAGCATCCGTCGGCAGCGGCGATGTCGCGTGCGCTGCGGAACTCCGTCTTCCTCGGCGGGCTCGCCCTCATGTGCTTGCCCGCGCTCCTGTTCGGCGTGCTCTCGACGCTCGCGCCGCTCCACCTCTCCGCCGCCGGCTGGGGCGCGGCGGCGATCGGCGCGGTCTGGCTCGTCGGTGCCGCCCTGGAGACGGTCATCTCCCCCGCGACCGGGCGCGTCCTCGACCGGCGCGGCGCACGTCTCCCCGTCGAGTTTTCGCTCGCGGCCGGCACGCTGCTCTCGATCGGGCTCGCGATCGGGCCGCGACCTCTTCTCTACGTGCCTCTCGTCGTCCTCTCGGCAGGCGCGTTCGGCATCCTCTTCACCCCCGCCTTTGCCCTGCTCGCGGACGGTGCCGAACAGAGCCGACTGCCGCAGGGGATGGCGTTCGGCCTGATGAACGCCGCGTGGGCGATGGGTGCGCTGCTCGGTCCGGCGGCAGGTGGAGCGATCGCCGCTGCGTCCGGCGACGTCGTCCCGTTCCTCATCGCCGCGGCGCTCTGCGCCGGTGGATTCGTCGTCGTCAGATGGCGCGCGCCGGCGGCTATCGCGGAGCCGTGACGCGAAGTAGGCTCGGAGCACGAACCGGAACGAGTTTGTACAGCGCTCTGCCGGCGTCGTCGCCGCTCTCGCCCTCCCCGCCTGGGCGAGGACAACCCCTGCTTCCGACCCGCCGGTCGCGCAGCTCGCGCGCGAGCTCGACGGCACGGTCGTCGCGCCGTCCAACTCCGGGTACGCCGCTGCCCGCAAGCTATGGGACAGGCGCTTCGACACTCTGCGGCCCCGCGCGATCGCCTACTGCGCCAACGCCGAGGACGTGCAGCGCGTCGTCAACTGGGGCCGGCAGAACAGCGTTCGCATCGTCCCTCGCTCGGGCAGGCACAGCTATGCCGGCTACTCGAGCGGCAACGGCGTCGTCGTCGCCGACGTCTCGCGGCTCGCATCCGTGAACGTCTCCGGCCGGAAAGCGCAGGTCGGCGCCGGCACGCACCTGATCGACGTGTACGCGAAGCTGTGGCAGCACGGCGTGACGGTTCCCGGGGGTTCGTGCCCGACGATCGGCATCGCCGGGCTCGCGCTCGGAGGAGGCCACGGCTTCTCGTCGCGGAAGTTCGGGACGACGTCCGACAGCATCCGCGGCGTTCACATCGTCACGGCCGACGGGGAACTGCTCGCCTGCGACGCCTCCCATCACGCCGACCTCCTGTGGGCGTGTCGTGGCGGCGGCGGCGGCAACTTCGGGATCGTCACGGAGCTCGACTTCGCGACGCATCCGGTCAAGAACGTCTCGCGTTTCGTGATCGAGTGGCCGTGGGCTGAGGCCGCGAAGGCGCTCGCCGCGTGGCAGCACTTCGCGCCGCACGCGCCTGACGCGCTGTTCTGCGGCTTCGGCCTCGTCGCGTCTGCGACAGACGGGCAGGCGTACGTCGGATCGTCGGGCCAGTACTTCGGGAGCGCGTCGGATCTTCGGTCGCTGATCGAACCGCTCACGTCGACGGGCACGCCGCTAACGGTGTTCACCGAGGATGTCTCGTACATGGACGCCGTCCTCCACGAGGCGGGCTGCCGCGACGCGGACACCTGCGGCCGCGGGTCGGCGCAGAGGACGTTCAAGGCGGAGTCCGACTACGTGAACACGCCGCTCTCGCCGACGGCGATCGGGCACCTAGTCGGCGCCATCGCGGCGAGGCAGGGTCACGGGAAGGGCGCCATCTACATGGACGCCTACGGCGGCGCGATCAACCGCGTCGCGCCGGGCGCGACCGCGTTCGTCCATCGCAACGCCCTCTTCTCCATCCAGTACACGGCGCAGTGGACCGGGAGCGGCGCACACAGCGCACGCTGGCTCGACGGGCTCTACGCGCGGATGCGGCCCTTCGTCTCCGGCTTCTCCTATGTGAACTACATCGACCCCGACCTCGCGAACTGGCAGTACGCGTATTACGGGAAGAACCTCCCGCGGCTCAAGGCGGTGAAGCGGAAGTACGACCCGGAGGACGCCTTCCGCTTCAAGCAGAGCATCCCGCTCAGGTAGCGCCGCGCGCCATCGGCTCGTCGGCGTGGGCCTCGGCCGGGTCGTCGTTCAGGTCGATGTCACCGATCATCTCCTCGATGCGATCGGCGGGCAGCGCCACGGCCATCGCCCAGTAGTAGACGACGAGGCTCGCGACGGCGACTGCGGCCATGTCCCACCAGAGCGGCAGCCACGGATCCTTCATCGGCCCGAAGTCGCTGACGTAGACGATCGCTCCCATCCCGATCAAATAGAAAGGAAGCCAGCTCGCGGCGCGTAAGTCGAGCTGCGGCGAGCGCGGGTTCCAGCCGAAGATCCGAGTCGCGGCGAGGATGACGTAGCCGATGGAGATCGCCACGCCGAGCCTCCACACCGTGTCCCAGCCGGACCACAGGATGAGCAGGTTCGCGACGACGAACGAGACCGGCGCGAGCACCGACCCGGCCGGCGCACGCCACGGCCGCTCGGCGTCCGGGAGCCGGCGCCGGAAAACGCCGAAGGCGAGCGGCGCGCCCGCGTACATGAGCACGCTCGCCGCGGTGATCAGGCCCACGAGGGACGTCCAGCTCGGGAACGGCAGGAAGCAGACGCACCCGACGACGAACGCCGTCAGCAGCCCGAACCACGGCACTTGCCGCTTGTCGGTCGACTCGTAGATCGTCGGGAAGTAGCCGTTCCGGCTCAGTCCGTACGAGACGCGCGAGCTCGACGTCGTGTAGATGAGCCCGGTGCCGCCCGGCGAGATGATCGCGTCGATGTAGAGGATCGTCGCGAGCCAGCCGACGCCGACGAGCGTCGCGATCTGCGCGAACGGGCCGGTCAGCGTCGTGTACGCGCCGTGCGCCCACGTGTGGCCGATCTGCGACGCCGGCAGCGCCCCGAGGAAGACGACCTGCAGTGCGATGTAGATGACCGCGCCGATGCCGACCGAGTAGAGCACCGCTCGCGGGATGTCGCGCTTCGGGTTCGCACTCTCCCCCGCGAGCTGGTCGGCCTGCTCGAAGCCGAGGAGCGCGAAGATGATGCCGCTCGTCGACACCGCGGCGAGAATGCCCTTGATCCCATACGGATTGAAGCCGTCGGCGGCCGTGAAGTTGCTCGCGTGGAAGTTGACGATCGCGAGGACGAAGATCGTCAGGAGCGGAATGCCGATCTTCCACCACGTTGCCGCGCTGTTCGTGTGCGCGAGCTTGCGGATGCCGAGGAAGTTGATGGCCGTGAAGATCGCCATGAGGATGACGGCGGCGATGATCCCCGACGTCGTGAGGACAGCCGTGCCGCCCTTCGGCGGAGTCGTCATCCAGCCCTGCGCGAACGAGTAGTGCTGGCCGTACGTGATCATCGCGAGCACCTCGATCGGCGCGACGGTCGCGGCCTGGAGCCACGAGAACCAGCCGAACGACGCTCCGGCAGCTCCGCCGAACGCGTAGTGCGGGAACCGCGCGGTGCCGCCGGCGACGGGCGACATCCCGCCGAGCTCGGCATGCGGGAGCGCGAGCAGGAAGATCGCGACCGCGCCGATGACCCACGAGATGATCGCCGCGGGGCCGGCAGCGGTGAGCGCTTTCTGCGCCCCGAAGAGCCAGCCGGAGCCGATGATCGAACCGGCGGAGGCCCAGAGCAGTCCGATGAAGCCGATCTCCCGGCGAAGGCCGGTACGTCGCGTGGCGGAAGCGCCGCTCGGGCGCTGCGTGGCCGTGGTTTGAGGCGCAGTCGTCGTATCCATGCTCCGACAACGCCGTAGCTGTGCCGAAAGTTACGCATGCGCCGGGCTACAATCCGGCGTCCGGGCGCGTAGCTCAGCGGGAGAGCACTCGCTTCACACGCGAGGGGTCGCTGGTTCGATCCCAGCCGCGCCCATCAGTACCTGTGGCTTCGTTGAGCGGAAAGTCCGCGTCCGTCACGTCCTCTGTCCAGGACTCGTCCAAGCTCGCCCGGATGAGATCCTCCAGGCGCAGCGCCTGCGTTCGCTTCTCGGCTTCGTACAGGTGCCGGTATGTCCGCAGGAACAGCGCCCCGCCGTCCGTATGCCCGAGCCGCTCCGAAGCCACGGCCGGATCCATCCCCGCCCGAGCCATGAGCGAGCCGGCCGTGTGTCGGAGCATGTGGAACGTGAAGCGCTCGAACACCGACGGCCGACCTGCTGGCCGCTCGTCGTTCTTCGCAGCCGCGGCAATCGCCTTCGACCACACCCGCTGACGAAACGCGCTCTCCGTCCACTGCCTGCCCGTCGGCGTCGGGAAGACGAGCACGGCGCCCGGAGCTCGCGCGACGAGCTGCTCGCGGAACAGCCCGACCTCTGTCGGAGTGAGGAAGATCTGATGCGGCTTCCCGTTCTTCGCCAGCCGCGCCGGGATCGCCAGCGTTCCCGCCTTTAGGTCGAGCATGTCGTCCGTCATCTCGAACCACACGCGCTGACGCTGACCGACCATGCCAGCGAGAAGAACGAGCCGCTTCGAGTGTTCCGCCGTCCATGAGGCGAGCTCGTAGAGCTGGTCGACTGTAAGCGCCTTCCCTTCGCGCGCAACGTGCGAGATCGGCGCAATCGCCAACACGCCCTCATCGACACGCTGCCCACGACCACGCGCGTCCCGAAGAACTCGCTTGAGAAACTCGAGCTCGTTCTTCGCAGCCCGACGATGCTCCGCCGCCCGTTTCGCGATGAAGTCCTCGACCGGAGCTCTCCGCAACGCCGGCACCCGCACCGCAGCGAACTCCTTCCAGATCAGCGACGACTGCTCATAGAAACGCATCGTCGCCGGCCGCGTATCGCTCCGAGCCCGCTTGCGGTCGAGCCACGCCTCGATCTCCTGTCCAAGCGTCGTCGCCTTCTCGACGTACCGATCACCTTCCGACCGCCGAAGCAGGAGCTCCAGCGCGTGCTTATCGGCCGCGGCTTTCGTGGGCAGTGTCTTGGCCGGGAAGGGGCTTACCCGCACCTGCCAAGCTCGCGGCCCGCGACGCCGGACGTTCACGCCTCGACCTCTCGATTCCGCCGCAGGAACTCCACGACGCCGGATTGCGGGTACCGCCGCTCACTGCCCACCCGCACCGACGGGAGCTCGCCCCGCGCGGCAAGCCGGCGAACCGTCTCGGCGCACACCGACAGCAGCTCCGCGAGCTCGGCGGTCGTGTAGTGGCGCTCGACCTCACCCATAGCTCAGCGCCTCGACTTTGACCTCCAGCGGAAGTTTCGCTGCCTCCTTCTTCGCCAGACGCCGGTCCACTTGCGTGACGATCTGCGTCGCGAGCTCGTTCGGTGTGCGCGACTCGAACTCCGGCCACAGCTCGCGAAACTCGTTCTGGAGCCGGTACGCCTGACGCTCGCTCTCGTTCCAGTAGCGCTGGTACTCCGTGATCGTGTAGCTGTCCTTGTCCTCGTCCCACATCGCGATCGCCCAGCATGCAATGAAGGTCGCTACCCGCATCGCCTTCGGAGTCGCCTTCGCGACGTCGCGGAACTTCTGCCATGTCGACCAGTTCTCCGCGTTCTCGCCGTAGCGCTCCTTCGCAGCCTCTAGACCGCCGGCGTCGTCAATGACCGCTCGCGCGATGCAGTGGCCGAGCAATGTGTCGGTCGACCTACGCGCCATACCTGTGCCAGTTCGTCACCTGCGCCATCTTGTCACCTGCTCAAGTATGTCAGGTAATACCCGGCCTGGCAAGCTCACTGCGACGAGAGCGTCACATACAGCGACACCGCTGCGGCCACCACAGCCAATACCGTGAAGACAAGAAGCCACCGTTGCACGCGGAGATTTGAGAGTGCCGCGAGGATTGTCGTCTCAACGAGCAACCCTTCTCGGACCCGCTCCTCAAGAGATATGAGCGCCGCCGCGTTTTGTCGCATTCCGCGCCGAAACGATTCGAGGAGGTCGCGCTCAGCCCAGGGACCGACGCCTATCCACTCAGCAGCGTCGCGCTTGAACCACTTCTCGTCACTCGCTAACTGTCGCAGCTCTGTCGCCGCAGTTCGGGCATCCAGAGAGTCTCGAAGGAATTCCCGCCCTATCTTCTTCAAGCGCCCCACGGGCAGCCAGTGGGCGGCCAATCGCCGTTCCGCGTCCCGGATTGCGCTGAGTCGTTCTTGGCATTCGGCTAGATGCCGGCCCGCCGCCCAGATAGTCAGATCCTTCTGCAGATAGTCGTTCGCCACGCCGGCCATCGCCCAGGTTCCCTCATCACCCCGGTGTTCCAGTTGGCCGCTCGCCACGACCTCTGACCTCTTGGCTGCAACCGTTACGCAGCGGTCGTCACGATCAAAGCTGAGCTGCCAGGCCTTCATTTCTTCGCTACGCCAGACGGCGGGGTCCCACCCCAGGCCGAGCAGCCGCATGTACCCGACCTTACGTTCCTCCTCTGCGAACGGAACTGCGATCTCGGTCGTCACCAGCTCGGCGGTGGGCATCTTCGAGCGCCCGCGAGCCGAGAATGCGCCGGGAACTTTGTCCGCAATCCAGTCCACCGGCATCGCACGGAGCTCGCGCCGGGCATCTTCGACCGCGCGTTGCTTCACCATGTCGGGCGGCGCGACACTGACCCCACCGCGTTCGAGGAGCCGCCCCTGCGCTTCGAAGTCATTCCGCCTAGCCACACGCTCGACCGCTTCGGCCCGCTCCGCCTCGAACACGAACTGCAACACGAGGGCGGTTAGGCTCGAAGTGAGCGTCCACACACTCGGAAAGGCCGCAGTAACGCCCGGCGGGAGATCTGCCGCAATCCGGCCGAGGAACGCAAGACCCTCCGCATCGCGCGGCACAAACGGGCCGAGGTTGATCCACGCTCCGCCATACGGAAATGACCGCCCCTTTCGGACGTACTCGGTGGGGCGCTCAAACGTAGGGTCAATATCGACGCCAAGCGCACGGAGGCGCTCTACGAGCTTCGCCGCATGCAGCGGTGTGTAGATCTCGACTGCCCACACGGCGCGCGTACGGATCTGCTCGTCGGCCGGAGGCGTCGTCTTTTCCGGCCTAAAGATGCCGCCTTCCTGCTTCTCTCGATGGAACGCAATACTGTCCTCCAACATCCCGACCGCTCGGCCATAGCGCTGCAGCGACTCCGGAACAAGCGGCTTTGGCAGCGCGCGAATTGCGCGGGCGATCCGAGAGTGTGGGCGCACGATGACAACAATGCCCAGACGACAGGACGCCCATCGCCGTGTGCGTGTTACCGGCGTGGTCTACGGGATCAAGTCGGCTCAGCCCCTCTATGTCCCCGAGCAGGGCTCCGATTCGGCCGAGTGCCCGCAGCGGCGGACGGATCTCGTCCGACTGTTGACGTAAACCGTCGTTCTGTGATCATTCTTGCACCGGCGTCCGCGGCCCAGGCTCCGTGGCTCTGGCCCGCCATCATTTCTGCCGCCTCAGGCCTACTTGGCGTACTCGCTGGTGGAGGCATCACCGCTTTCTTAGAAGCCCGCCGTAGAACGGCGGAAGTTCGAGTGCGCGAGACTTCGGAGTTGCGTATCGCGCGCGCTAGTGCGCGCCTCGAGCGGGAACGCCTCGTCTTGCTGCAGGCCACGGTTGCTACCGCTCTGTCTCAGCGTGTGTGGCCTCCCATCCAGAGGAACGCCCCGGCCGATCTCCCGTTGGAGGACAAGCGCATACTGGCGCAGCAGCTCACCGACGCAGAGATGAGGGCGCTGAGTCTTGCGCACATGATGACGATGCGCGTCTTCCAAATTAGAGATGTCGTCGCTCAGCGGTCCGGGAAGGACGTTGTGGCGTTCAACGACGAGCGAGACGACACCAGCACCTTTCGGGAATTCGGAAGAGAACTGAAGGACGCTCACGACGCGCTCGGCCGATTGGCGACCGATTCGCCGTGACACCTTCGACTGGGCGATGGCGGCGGCTCGTCGTGCCGAGGCCGGAGCGCCGCTCCGGGGCCCCTGGCGGGGCTCCCGGGAGGCGGCCGCGCCGGCTCACGGTGCCCGCGGAGGCGCGCTGAACCGCTCCAACAGGCAGAGCGCGCGGAGCAGGTCGAGCGGATCGAGCACTTCAGCAGGGATGAAGCCCTCACGCCACGCCCAGGCGAGCCGAACGTCCCGTAGAACGCGCATCGTGATACCGCTTTCAGCAGTGAGCTTCCGACTGACGTAGCTCAGCAGCGTCCGGCCGGCGGCAAGGACCGTCTCGGTGACCTGCATCGAACCGTCGGCCTGCCACTTGGCCAGGTACTTGCTCAGGTAGCCGCTCGCCCGCTCCGCCGGCTGGGGTGAGTGGAGCGGCTTCTTGTCGACGAAGCCGAAGCACCAGCCCGCCCCAAGCTCGCGCACCGCGTCCACGTACGCGAACGCCCAGACCCGCTCGACCGGCGTCTCCATCCCAAGGATGAAATGCAAGTGCCAGACGCCTCGCCGCTGGAGCTCCCACTCGTACATCAGCAGCCCGCCCTTGTAGTCATGGCCCAGCTTCTTCACCGCGCGATCAGCTCGCAGCTTTGCGCGTCGGTTGAGCTCGCGCCACCATCCTCGCGACTCGGTATTCCACAGCTCGGCGGCACCGGCCACGACCCGACAACCGAGCTTGCCGCTGCATCGAACCCCTCCCGCATGCGTGCACTGCTCGCGATCCCAGGCCAGACCGAGCTCCTCGCCGGGAGCAGTCAGCGTGCACATCGCGACCAGGCCGCCGTACTCGCGCAGGTTCTCCCGAATCTTCCGCATCGTGTCCCGCGCCCAGATCGGTGCGTATCCGGGGCAGCGCCGCCGCCTGCAGCGCGACACGGTTAGCGGGAGCACACCGCCGCAGTGCTCGCAGCGCTTGTAGCCGCGCTCCTCCAACGCCGCCGCATCGAGCCGACCAGCGAAGACGCTAGGCTCGGCTGGCCGGCTCATCGCCTGACACCACAGGCTGAGTCGGAGCTTCGACCGACGGCCCGCGCTGCGAACGCGGGTCGTCGTCTATTCGAGGCTCATCGTTGTCCAACCACCGTCCAAAGGCAGAGTCGAAGGCGGTTGGTCGTGGTCGATCTGGGTCTGCCTCTCCGCAGGCACCTTCCCCCTGCAAATCGCAGGAAGAGTCGCCCCCAGTCGCCCCTAGCGGTTCACCGCCCGGCTTGGTTCGATCCCAGCCGCGCCCATTAGAAAGCGCTGCTAGCCGCGTTTTTCTCACGCGCGCGTCCTCCACGACTAATTCCGTTCGATAGCGCGTGCAAAATCGGTGCCGAAAGCCGGCCTTACGCAGACGCGCGTTCGCCGAACGGAGCGCGTCTAGTGCCTCGGAAGATGGATGACCAGCCGATCAGGCGGTGCGTCTGGCGGCCCGCTGCGCGAGACCTACGACAGCAAGGCAGAGACTCCCAGCGGCGAAGAACGCCAGCCCGAGCGCCGCCACGACTCGCAGGAGCCCGCTGAGATCGGCGATGACGAGAACCAGACAGGCGATCGACGCCAGTCCTG
This sequence comes from Gaiellaceae bacterium, assembly GCA_036496305.1. Taxonomy (GTDB): domain Bacteria; phylum Actinomycetota; class Thermoleophilia; order Gaiellales; family Gaiellaceae; genus Palsa-739. The sequence goes on from DASXLJ010000011.1 coordinate 40,026, forward strand.
TAGTCGCACCGAGAACGAGCGTGGCGGGCGTGACCCAGGTGCTCCGAAGCGAACCCGTCTCCGGCCGCGACAAGAGCAGAACCATGAAGAGGTCGGCTGCCGGGATCACAGCCGCACCCCACGCCGGCAGCTCGGGAACCGGCTCGGGCGGCACTCGGGTGAGGACGTTCGGCGCGACATCGGCAACCATCTCATGCGGGAAAGCCATCGCGCTCGGGCGGCCCCGCGTGTGGGCGTTTGATCTTTCACGGGGCGCAGTGCGATGCTGCCCGCATCAGAGGTGGCGAAGGACGCGCTTCGACGACCTTCCCTCCTCCATCTCGAGGGAGGTTCTTCATGAGCAAGCTCGGCAAGTGGCCGCTGTCAATCGTCATAGCGGCGTCGTTGGTCGTCCTCGTCCTGCTCGTCACCGGTTGGCGCTCGGCGACAAAGACGGTGCAGTCCGTCATCGTGGCGAACAGCGCGACGCACCCGGCCCAGGTTCACGTCACGTACAAGACCAGCCAAATCGCGAGCGGCGCAACGGTCGTCCCCGCTGGGAACCTTGCGACTCTCATCCCCCTGACCGACGTAAGCCTGTACCGCGACGTCACCCTGTACCTCTACGCCCTGGACGGCAAGAACTCCATCGTCGAACAGTGCTTCGTGCAAACCCAGGACTCGCATGCGCAGGTGTACAACCTCGACGAGTTCGCGACCGGGGGCATCGGAACCCTTGCGGTCAAGTCCTACGACCCAGCGCCGCCCAACATCAAGGTCTCCTGCAATAACACGAACACGAGCGATGTAACGGTGCACTGGGAGCTCGCAGGCCGAAACAACTGACGCGTCCTCCGGGCGGGGCGGGCAGGACGGCGCCCGCCCCGCCCGTACCAACCGTCTGCACGGAACCCTCCACATCGCGAGTGTTGACGCTTGCGCCGAAAGGCCGTAGGCTCCGCAAAGGATGTTTGCAAAGGTTCTTTGCCCAGTACACCAGGAGGGGAAACAGACATGAGGACGCGTTACCGCGCAGCAGGAGTAATGGCAATTGTCGCCCTTGCGGCGGCGGCGATCGCGCTCGTTGTGAGCACGACCAAAGCGAAGGGCGAGCTCGCCGCGCCGGGGCACGAAGAGCTCGGGCTCGCGTTTTCCCAGCGCAACACCGACGCCTTCGCCGCCGGAGGCGACGAGGACAGCCCCATGAGCTACGCCGATCAGATGGCCGAGCTCAATGCGTATCCGGCGCACAGCATCAGCGCCCAACAGCTCGCGGCGGCGCGAATCGCCTCGGCGACGCTCAACAAGAAGGGCCCCAAGGGCCGGAACTCGACGACCTCGTGGTTCTCGCTCGGACCGCAGCAGGCCGTCTACCCCGCGATCACGAATCGCAGCGGCAGCCGCTACGTCGCGAGCGGGCGGATCAGCGCGCTCGCGATCAAGCCCGGCTGCAACGCCAAGAGCTGCACCGTGTGGGCGGGCTCGGCGGGCGGAGGCGTCTGGCGGACAGACAAGGGACTCTCGGGCGATCCGAAATGGACGAACGTCTCGGACGGATATTTCGCCTCGGGCGCGATCGGCTCGCTGCTCTACGACGCCGCGTCGAAGACGTTGTACGCCGGGACGGGTGAGCTCGGCGCCGCGCAGGACACCGAAGCCGGTGTCGGCATCTACAAGTCGACGAACGACGGCTCGACCTGGACGCCGCTCGCGGGGAACGCGGTGTTCCAGTCCCGCGCGATCCGGCAGATCGCGATCGATCCGAACAATCCGAACGTCATGTACGTCGCCGACGGCCGCGGCGTGCACGGGCTCAGTGCCACGAACGCGGGGCCGGTGTCCCTCGTTCCGGGCGCGCCGCCGTGGGGTCTCTACCGCTCGACGGACGGCGGCCAGTCGTTCTCGATTGTCTCCCCCGGCGCGAACGGCGCCACCTTCAACGCCCCGCGCGGGTTCACGGACGTCGCGTTCGACCCGACGCACGCCGGCGTGATCTACACGTCCTCGTACGGCCAGGGCATCTACCGCTCGACGGACAACGGCGCGACCTGGACCCTGATCAATCCGTGCGTCGTCACGTGCTCGAACGCCGACCGCAGCGAGTTCTCGCTCGCGACGCTGCCGAACGGCGACACCCGGATGTACGCGGCCGAGGGCGACAGTGGGCCTCCCACCGACAACGCCGGAAACATCACGCAGGGTGACGTCGCGTACAGCCGCTTCTTCGTGGCGGACGGCGTCCAGTCGGGATCGCCGACGTTCGACGACAAGACGACGGACGGCCTGAGCTTCTACCAGGCGGACGCCGACCACTACGTCGCCGATCCGACGAGCCCGAGCTACGCGACCTACAACTTCTGCACCGGCCAGTGCTGGTACGACGAACAGGTCTACAGCCCGGCGGGGAGCCCGAACATCGTCTACCTGCTCGGCTCCTACACGTATGGCGAGGATCTCGGTTCGCAGGGCAACGGCCTCTCGAACGGCCGGGCGGTGCTTCTCTCACGGGACGGCGGGAACACGTGGACCGACCTGACCGCGGACGGCACCTCGCCGAAGACCCCGAACATGCTGCACCCGGATCAGCACGCGCTCATCACGGTCCCGGGGAAGCCGCTCCAGTTCATCGAGGGATCGGACGGCGGGCTCATGCGCTCCGACGGGACGCTCGCGAACACCTCGTCCCGCTGTAACTCACGCACGCAGCTGCCGGCCAACTGGGTCGCCGTCTGCAAGTCGCTGCTCTCGGCAGTGCCGGGCGCGTACACGAGCCTCAACAAGGGACTGCAGACGCTGCAGTTCCAGTATCTCTCCGTGAACCCGGCGAACTCGCACGACGTCCAGGGTGGGACGCAGGACAACGGAACGTTCGAGACGAACGGCTCGACGGACGTCTGGCCGCAGACCGTGGGCGGTGACGGCGGTATGTCGGGCTTCGACGCCGCGAACGCCAAGTTCCGGTTCCACAGCTACTACTACCAGCAGTTCGACGTGAACTTCGCGAGCGGCAATCCCACGGGTTGGGATTGGATCTCGGACCCGCTGTTCACCAACGAGGTGCAGGACTCGCTGTTCTATACGCCTGCCATCAGCGACCCGGTCGTCTCCGGGAGCATGTTCGCCGGGATCACGTGGATCTGGCGCACACAGGACGACGGTGGCCAGCAGGCGTACCTCGACCAGCACTGCAACGAGCGGACCGGCGACTTCCAGGCCACGTGCGGTGACTGGCAGACGATCGGCGGCGCCCAGTACGGGGACAACTCGGACTTCACGCACTCGCCGACCTACTCGACGGGCACCCGTCTCGGCGGTCTCGTGAGCTGGGTGCAGCGCTCGACGGCGGACACCGGAACGCTGTGGGCGTCGACGACGCTCGGCCGCATCTTCGTCTCGCACAACGCGAACGCCGCCAATCCCGACGACGTCGTGCTCACCCGGATCGACAACCTCACCGGCGGATCGGCGCTTCCCGGCCGGGCGATCTCGAGCATCTACGTCGATCCGACGAACCCGAACCACGCGTGGATCTCGTACCTCGGGTACAACGCGAACACGCCGGGCACTCCAGGGCACGTGTTCTCGGTCACGTACGACCCGAATACGAGCTCGGTGTCGGTGCAGTCGCTCGACTACGACTTCGGCGACCAGCCGATGAACTCCGTCGTCGAGAACACGAACGGCGACCTCTACGCCGCGACCGACTTCGGCGTCTACCGACTGCCGAATGGTGGCAGCGCATGGGCGCCGGCGGCGAACGACCTGCCGGTGGTCACCGTCTCGAGCCTGACGATCAACCCTGCCGCGCATCAGCTGCTCGCAGCGACGCACGGCCGTGGTGCTTACCAGCTGACGCTGCCCTAACGGCGTCGAGCGCAGGAACGAAGAGGGCCGTTTTCCGCTTCCCTCGGACGGCCCTCTTCGTCCCGCGCCTTAGGCTATGCGCATGACTGCCGAGCCCATTCGGCCCGCGCCGATGACAGCCGCGCAGTTGCGCGGCTTGGCGCATCCCTTGCGCCTCGAGCTGCTACAGCTCCTGCTCGCCGAGGGCCCGGCGACGGCAACACAGCTGGCGCGCCGGCTCGGGGAATCGAGCGGCTCGACGAGCTACCACCTGCGCGCGTTGCATCGGGCCGGGATGGTGGAAGAGGCCGAACAGCGCAACGGGCGGGAGCGCTGGTGGCAGCGCACGCAGGGACACATCGCCGTCCCGAACTCCATCCCTCCCGACGCCGAAGGCCCCGAACGCCGGGAGCTGCAGGCGGCGCACGCCCAGATCGAGAGCATCTTCGTCGAGCGCGACGAGCAGGCGCTGGCGACGTGGACGGCGATCCGCTACGACCTCCCGCTCGACTGGCAGGAGGCGCAATGGATCGGCAACCTCCGTCTCTGGGCGACGGCAGACGAGGTACTGCAGTTCGTCGCGAACGTCCTCGAGCTCGCGCAGCCGCTACGGACGGCACCGCAAGCCCCCGATTCGGATCGCCGGGAAGTCCATTTCACGCTGCGCGTGCTGCCGCAAGAAGCAGAGGCGTAATCGCCATGCTCATCCACCGCAACGAACTGCGTAACGTCGCGATCGTCGCGCATGTCGACCATGGGAAGACGACGCTCGTCGACGCGATGCTCTGGCAGTCCGGCTCGTTTCGCGAGAACCAAGAAGTCGCGGAGCGGGTCATGGACTCGATGGACTTGGAGCGCGAGAAGGGCATCACGATCCTCGCCAAGAACACGGCCGTCCAGCACGGGGATACGAAGATCAACATCGTCGACACGCCGGGCCACGCCGACTTCGGCGGCGAGGTCGAGCGCGCGCTGACGATGGTCGACGGAGTGCTGCTCCTCGTCGACGCCTCGGAGGGGCCGTTGCCGCAGACGCGGTTCGTGCTGCGGAAGGCGCTCGAGCTGAAGCTTCCGATCGTGCTCGTGATCAACAAGATCGACCGCCCCGACGCGCGGGCGGAGGAAGTCGTGAACGAGGTGTACGAGCTGTTCCTCGATCTCGACGCGGACGCCTCGCAGATCGAGTTCCCGATCGTGTACGCGAACGCACGCGCGGGCCGCGCCGGGCTGGCAGCGGATGACCTCGCGGCCGATCTCGAGCCGCTGTTCACGACGATCTTCGAAGCGATTCCCGCGCCGAGCCACGATCCCGACCACCCGCTGCAGGCGCTCGTGACGAATCTCGACTCGAGCCCGTACGTCGGCCGGCTCGCGCTGTTGCGCGTGCGGCACGGGACGCTGCGCAAAGGTGCGCAGATCGCGTGGTGCCGCGCCGACGGGACGATCCAGCAGGCTCGCGTCACCGAGCTCTATGTCACGGAGGCGCTCGACCGCGTCCCCGCGGATGAGGCCGGCCCCGGCGAGATCGTGGCGCTCGCCGGACTGCCCGACGTGACCATCGGCGAGACGATCGCCGACCCCACCGACCCGCGGCCGCTACCGGTGACGACGGTCGACGAGCCGAGCCTCTCGGTGACGATCGGCATCAACACGAGCCCGCTCGCCGGCACGGAAGGTCAGAAGCTGACCGCGAGCATGGTCAAGGCGCGCCTCGACCAGGAGCTCATCGGCAACGTCTCGCTGCGCGTCCTCCCCACCGCGCGCCCCGACGCGTGGGAGGTGCAGGGCCGCGGCGAGCTCCAGCTCGCGATCCTCGTCGAGCTCATGCGGCGCGAGGGATTCGAACTCACCGTCGGCAAGCCCGAGGTGCTGACGAAGGACGTCGACGGCAAGCGCCACGAACCGGTCGAGCGCGTCGCGATCGACGTTCCCGAAGAGTTCATCGGCGTCGTCACGCAGCTGCTCGCGCTACGCAAGGGACGGCTGCAGCAGATGGTCAACCACGGCACCGGCTGGGCCCGGATGGAGTACGTCGTGCCCGCGCGCGGCCTGATCGGCTTTCGCACGGAGTTTCTCACCGAGACGCGCGGTACCGGGATCCTCCACCACGTCTTCGAGGGCTGGGAGCCGTGGCACGGGGAGCTGCGCACGCGACCCAGCGGCAGCCTCGTCGCCGACCGCCGCGGCCAGGCGACCGCGTTCGCGATCACGAACCTGCAGGAACGCGGCTCGCTCTTCATCTCGCCGGGCAACGAGCTCTATGAGGGAATGGTCGTCGGCGAGCACTCCCGCGACAACGACCTCGACGTCAACGCGTCGAAACCGAAGAAGCTCACAAACATGCGCGCCGCGTCGGCCGACGAGACCGTCCGCCTCATCCCGCCGAGGCCGCTCTCGCTCGAGCAGGCCCTCGAGTTCATCCGCGACGACGAAGCGGTCGAAGTGACGCCGCAGTCGATCCGGCTCCGCAAGGTCGAGCTCTCGGCCTCGCGCCGCCAGTCGCTCACCTCCCGCGCCAAACGCGAAAGAGACGGCGGCTGACGACTGGGTGTACGTTGCGGCGATGAGTCTTCGTCGCCGAGTGCTTTGCCTCATCGGGGTCGTCGGCGTGTTGGGACTGACGACGGCTGCTGCGCTCGCGGCTGGAGGAGTGCGTTGGGGTAGCGCGATCGAGGTGCCCGGCACGACCGCCCTCGGCCCCGGCGGAGACATGTCCTCGGTCTCCTGTGGAAGCGCAGGCAACTGCGCGGCCGTCGGCACCTACGTCGACGGCTCCAACAACGTCGAAGCCTTCGTCGTGGATGAGAAGAACGGGGCCTGGGGCGACGCAGTCGAGGTGCCCGGGACGGCGGCCCTCAACGTCGACGAGCGGGCAAACGGATCGTCCGTCGCGTGCGCGAGCGCCGGCAACTGCGCGGCGGTCGGCTCGTACACCGACGCCTCGGACACCATCCAGGTGTTCGTGGCGGACGAGAGGAACGGCGTCTGGGGCGACGCGGTGGAAATGCCGGGGACGGCGGCTCTCAACGTCGGCGGCCGGGCAGACGTGTCCTCGGTTTCGTGCGCGAGCGCCGGCAACTGCGCGGCGGGAGGCTTCTACACCGACGGCTCCGGAGGGCGCCAGGCGTTCCTGGCCGATGAGGTCGGCGGAGTGTGGAGCAGCGCGATCGAGGTGCCCGGCTCGGCGGCGCTCAACACCCTCTCCCGCGACATCGGAGCCGGCGTGTCCTCGATTTCGTGTCGCAGCACGGGCAACTGCACCGCCGGCGGCAACTACGAGGCCGCCTCGACCGGAGAGCAGCCGTTCGTGGTGGACGAGAAGGACGGCGTCTGGGGCACGGCGCGTCCGGTGCGAGGGACCGCATCCATCAACACGAACTACGAGGGGCGCGTCAACGCCGTGTCGTGCTCGAGCGACGGCAACTGCGTGGCCGGCGGCTCCTACACCCCGAAGCACTACAACCGTGGCCGCCAGACGGCGTTCGTGGTGACCGAGAAGAACGGCGTGTGGGGCAAGCCGATCGACGTGCCGCGTATCGCGAACCCCGACTGGTACGCCGCGACGGTGCTGGCAGTCTCCTGTGCGAGCGTCGGCAACTGCGCCGCCGGGGGCTCCTATGAGGATGTCAACTTCGGCTGGCACGCGTTCGTCGTCGCCGAGAAGAGAGGTGTCTGGCGCGCCGCCGTCAAGGTGCCGGGCACGATCGGGGGCCGCAGCGATGGCACCGACCCGCTCCGAGCGAACGCGGCGGTCACGTCGATCTCCTGCGCGAGCGCGGGTCACTGTCTAATCGGCGGCTACACGAACCAGAAGCCGCGCACGACGAAGGCGTTCGTCGAGACCGAGAAAGCAGACGGTTCGTGGGGCACCGCGGTCCAGGTGCCCGGCACAGCGGCCCTTGCCCTCGGCTACGCCCACGTCGCGTTCGTGGCCTCCGTCTCCTGCGTCCGCACCGGCAAGTGCGTCGCCGCCGGCACCTACGACGACGCCGGGGTCAACACCCACCCGTTCGTTACGACGCCGTAGCTCCTGGCTTACTCGGAGCGCGGAGGGCGCTTCTTCACGGCGATGTAGAGCGAGGTCGCGGCGATCCCGACACGGAAGAGCCACCGGAGCCGAGCCGCAGTCATGCGCCGAAAGTAGAGCGTGTCGGCCCCTCGCGCGTCGTCCCAGCGGGATGATCGAAGGTTTGAAGCGTCCGCGCCTGGCGGAAGCTGATCTGCAGACATGAAAATCGCCCACCTCACAGGCCGGGTCGACGCGTTCGTCGGCGAGCAGCTCGAGCGCCAGATCGTCGCGCACCATCGGCGCCGGCTTGCGAAGCTCGGCCACGAGCGTGCGCTGTCCGCGGCGCACGGCTGGGCGACCACAGCGTCTCCGCCGAGGGCCGGCAACGAGCTCGAGGTTCTCCTCGACGGTGCCGAGGCGTTGGCGGAGATCGCGGACGCGATCGAGTCGGCGCGCTCGTCGGTCTGGCTTGCGGGCTGGTTCTTCTCCCCCGACTTTCACCTGCGCTCCGACAGCGAGATGACGCTCCGCGATCTCCTCGCGGACCGAGCGGAGCGCCTCGATGTCCGGATGCTCGCGTGGGCCGGCGCACCGCTGCCGCTCTTCCATCCCGACCGCTCAGAGGTACGGGAGATGCGCGACGCGTTCGCGACCGGCACGCGCATCCGCATCGAGCTCGACGCCCGCGAGCGCCCCTTCCACTGCCACCACGAGAAGCTCGTGATCGTCGACGGCGAGATCGCGTTCGTCGGTGGGATCGACCTCACGACGTACGCCGGAAACCGGCTCGACGACGGCGAGCACCCGGCGCGGGGCGCGCTCGGCTGGCACGACGCCGCGACGCGCATCACCGGTCCGGCCGTCGCCGACGTTGCCGCGCACTACCGGTTCCGCTGGCACGAGGTCACCGGCGAGCGGCTCCCCGAGACGCCGGCCCCGCCTGCGACCGGCTCGACCGAGCTGCAGATCGTCCGCACCGTGCCGGAGAAGATCTACGACGCGCTTCCACGCGGAGAGTTCTCGATCCTCGAGTCGTATCTCGCCGCCTTCCGGTCGGCCGAGCGGCTCATCTACCTCGAGAACCAGTTCCTCTGGTCGCCCGAGATCGCCGACGTGCTCGCCGACAAACTCGAGAATCCGCCCGACGAGCGGTTCCGGCTTCTTGTGCTGCTTCCGGCGAAGCCGAACAACGGTGCGGACGACACTCGCGGCCAACTCGGACAGCTCGCGGCCGCCGCCTCGGCGGCGCCTGAGCGCTTCTTCGCGTGCACGCTCCATCAGCGCGGCGGCGACGCGAAGCCCGTCTACGTCCACGCGAAGATCGGCATCGTCGACGACCGCTGGCTCACGATCGGCTCGGCGAACCTCAACGAGCACTCGCTCTTCAACGACTCGGAGGTGAACGTCGTCTGCGCGGAGCCCGAGATTGCGCGGACGACGCGGCTTCGCCTCTGGAGCGAGCATCTCGAGTGCTCGATCGACGACGTGGCCGGCGACCCGGCGGAGCTCATCGACACGCGCTGGCGACCGCTGGCGGAGGAGCAGCTCGAGCACCGTCGACGGGGCAGTCCCTATACCCATCGCTTGCACGCCCTCCCGAACGTCTCTCGCCGCGCCGCCGCGCTGCGCGGCCCGCTCAGCGGACTGCTCGTCGACGGCTAGGCGACCAGGTCCTGGCTGACTTCCTCGATGCGTTTGTGCAGTGCTGCGAGCGCGTTTCCGAGTGCATGCACTTCGCTCTCGTCGAGGGTTCCGGCCGCCATCCGGCGCACGGACTGGCGCTCGAGCAACTCCGCCAAGAGCTCGACGACCACGAGCACCAACTGAGCGAGGCCGCGCTGGAGCGACTCTTCATCGCCGGCGAGCTTGACCGTTCGCTGCGGGCGGACCGCCGAGCGGCTCTTCGGGAACGTGAGCTCCGGCGCGCCTTCCGTGCCGATCGAATCGAGCATGAGGTTGAGGCGCAGCGTGATGAGCTCGACGTCGGCGAGGGAGATCGTGACGTCACCCGCGGCAGCGACGCCGGTGTCGACGATGCGATCGAGCAGATCGACGAGGGAGTCGCTCATCCCGGCATGCGGGCGAACGAATACGGCGGCCACGGGCCTGTGACGCGCAGCTCGTGGCCCGCGGTCTCGAGCTCGGCGATCGCGTCTGCGAACGCGCCTTGGTTGTCGTTCGCGACGAGGTACGCATCGCCGGTGCGTTCCTCCGCGACCTCGACCAGCCGTGCGCGGGCGTCGGGAAGGACGGCCGTCGCGAGCCGCTCCTCGAGATAACGCTCCCCGGCCGGACGCTCGGGCGCGATCGCTTCGACGTTCCACTCCGCCTTCCCACGCAGACGCTCGAGCTCGAGCTCGAGCGGGAAGCGGTGCCGTTCCAGCCAGGCGTCGAGCGCGCCTTGGTCGGCGAACGTCGTGCCGAACCGGAATGGGACGACGACGCCGTCCGCGAGCGCCGCCGTCAGGAGATCGTTGTGCCTGCGGACGAGCTGCTCGAGCTGCGTCTCGTCGTCGAGCGCCGCTCGGTCGAGCTCGAACGCGAGCGGACGCAGCCCATCGCCGATTCCGGCGAGCGCGACGACAGTGCCCGGCTCGAGCTCGTGCTGGACGCGGCGCAGAAGCTCCGCGACGAAGCGCTCGCGCATGGTCGCGAGCACCTCGGCACGCGCTTCCGCCTCGGCCTGGCGAACGAGCTCGGTCACGTCGAGCTGTCGATCGCGCAGTGCGCGTGCGATCGAGTCGTCTCCGCTCACGTCCCGCCGCTCCCGCCCTCGAGCATCCGCTCGAGCCGGTCGAGCCGTTCGCGCAACTCGTGGTTCTCGCGCGTCAGCGCATCGTCGCGAGCCGCCGAGCTCAGCCGAGGATCGTGCTCCCACCAATCGATCCCCATCGACCGCGCCGTGTCGGCCGAGGCGATCAACAGCCGGAGCTTCAGCGTCAGCAGCTCGATGTCGAGCAGCTGCACGGTGACGTCGCCGGCGATGACGACGCCCTTGTCGAGCACCCGCTCGAGGATGTCCGCGAGCGAGGCCTGGCTCGGATGGAGCGCACCGTACGAAGCACCGCTGTTGCGCGGCTCGAGCGAGCTCATTGCTTTCCTCCTCCCTGCTGGGCGTCGGTCTGGTTGCGCGAGTAGCGCCGGACGCGCTTCGCTTCGAGCAGATCGCCGTTCGCGTCGAGCACCGCCTCGTAGCTGCCGAGCACGCTCGTCGTGTCGGGGATCCGCGCCAGCTCGAGGAGCTCGAGCGTCACGGACCAGCCGCCGCCGTTGTCGTCCTTCACGCGAGAGATGGCGGACACCGATTCGACCGGCATGCCGAACAGCTCCTCGACCTGGCGCCGGGCAAGCCGGGCCGCTTCGACGGGAGACTTCGAGCTCATTTCAGAGGGGTGGTTGCGGGAATAGCGTTTCTATTCCCCCGACTGACAACGCCGAATCACCTCACGGCGACGAGTCCTAGCCATAGAGACGTCCGAGGAGCTCACTTTCGATCTCCTCGTAGGTCTGCTCGTCGAGCTCGCCCCGGTCGAACGCCGCTGCAGCCTCCGCGAGCTCGGCACGGATCCTGCGCGGGTCGTTGAGCCGCGCGTCCGCCTCGGCGACGACCTCCTCCATCACCCACACGAGCCCGCGCGTGGGCGCGAGCGGCAGCTTCAACAGCCCGCCGACGAGTCCCATCAGACTGCTGCGGGCAGCTCGAGCGACACGAAGCTGTACGGCGGCAGCGGCCCGACGAGTCGCAGATGGAGCGGCGGAGAGAGCTCCTTCGTGAGCTCCTCGAGCGCCGCTTCGAGCGGCGCAACGGCATCCCGGCGGACGAGGAGCGCGAGATCGAGCGCGCCGTACTCGCCGAGCGGCTCCGAAACGACTATCTGCTCGGCGAGGCCCTCGATGCGTCGCACGACCGTGTCGAGGTCGCGAGCCCGCCGGTCGGAGAGCGCCGCCGTCACCGCCTCGCCGAGCGCGAGGCCCGCCTCGAGCGTGGGCGCGCGGCGATACGCGTCCCGCAACGGCTCGAGCGAGCGCGTCATCTCCGCGAGGATCGTCTCCTCGTACGTTCCCTTGAGCGTCAGTTCGCTGTTGTCGCGATGTCGCTCGAGCAAGAGCTCGATGTCGGGAAGCGCGAGCAGCTCGCGCGCCGCGTCCTCGTCGTCGAGGACGGTTCCGAAGCGGGCAGGCAGCACGACTCCCGTCTCGTGCATCTCCTCGACGGCGTCGGCGTGCGCGAGGAGGTTGTGCCTGCTCGGTTGCACGGGCGAGGCGTCGAGCTCAGAGACGATCGCGGCCCGCTCCTCATGCGCAAGAAGGAACAGACCGCGATCGCTCAGTCGCTGCGGCAGCTCACGCGGCCGTGTAACCCCGTACAGGTAGAGCGCGCTCACTTGTCGTCGTCGTCGTCCTCGTCGTCGTCATTGCCGCCGAGGCCGATCTTCTCCTTGATTGCATCCATGCCGCCTTCGACGGCACCCTTCGTCTTCCGTTCGGCGCCGTCTTCGACGCCGTCGCTCAAGAGATCGGGGAGGTTCTTCTGGTTGCCGACCGCCTGCAGATCGAGGCGGTTGACGGCCTCCGCAAAGCGGAGATACGTATCGACGCTTGCCACGACGACCCGGAGGTCGACGGTCAAGAGCTCGATCCCGACGAGCGAGACACGAACGAATGCGTCGATCACGAGGCCGCGGTCGAGCAGGATCTCGAGAACATCGGCGAGACCGCTCGAGCGCGGCGCGCGGGTCAGATAGCCCGCAGAGGATTCACGATTCATCACAGCCATGTCGTGTCGGGTGCCCGTTGCTTCAACCGGCAAACGTGACCGGTCACTCGAGACCGAGCTGCGCGGCGAGACCGTGGTAGTCCCAGCTCGACCACTCCTCGGCGATCCGACCGTCTTCGATGCGGAGGATGGAGAGGCCGGTCGTCTTCGCGTTCTTGCCGGTCTCGCGATGGCGGGCGCGCATCGTCAGCCGAGCCGCCGCCTCGCCGTTACGGCTGACGACGTCCTCCACCTCGTACTCGACGTGGTCGAAGGCGCTCTGGTGACTCTTGATGCGCGCAGCCACGGTCTTCGCGTCCTGGTCGTCCGTGCCCGAGAGCGTGTGGACATGACCGGTGTAGCCCTCTGCGAGAAGGTCGCGGACGCCGTCGGCGTCCCCGCTCGACCACGCCTCGTAGTACGCGCGGAGGACGTCCTCCGAATCCCCGTGGTCGCCGTGCTCGCTGTAGTCACCGAGGCGTCGGGCAAGCGAGACGACCGCACCGACGAGCGCAACGCCGATCGCGACCTTGACCGCGCGGCTCATACGTCGGGCTGGACGCGCTCCGGCGGCACGGTGATCTCCTTCTCGCCGCCGAAGACGGAGTCGAGGTAGACGCGCACCATGCGTGCCTGCGCGTCGACGCCGACGATCGTGCCGGCGCCCGACGCGCCTTTGCCGGCGAACACGCCAAGCGAGGGGAGACCGGAGAGGTCGACGCGGACACGCTGGCCCGGCTGGAACGGAGGGGCTCCGGAGAACGTGACGGGCGCCGGAGTCGGACGCGGCGGAGGCGCCCAGTCGAGCTCGGCCGACCAGTCGATGTCGGTGCTGTCGTCGCGAACGCGGCGCTCCTGGGGCTCGTTCTTCTTCTGCGACTCGTCGTTCTGTTCCGCCTTTTCGCTGCTCCCGTCCCACGCGCTTTCCTGGGACTCGTCGTCGTCCTCGGACTCGTCCTCAGACTCCTCGTCGTCCTCGTCTTGGTCGTCCTGCTCTTCGTCGTCCTCGTCTTCCTGCTCCTCGTCGTCCTCGTCCTCGGCGCGGGGCTCGTCGTCCTGCGCGTCGTCGGCGTCCTCGTCGGAATCCTCTTCCTCCTCGGGACGGCGCTCGTCGACGACCTTCTCGAGGTCGTCTTTGTTCAGATGCTTCGTGACCGCCTCGATGAGCTCGTCCTTGCGTCGGCTCTCGAGCTTGTGCACGAGCTCTTCCTTCGTCGCCCCCGACTCGTCTTCCAAGAGCGAAACGAGGTCGTCCTTGAGAAGCTTCGAACCGAGGATCTCGATGAGGTCGGCTTTGGTGGTGAGGGATTCGAGCTCGTCGGCGAGCTCAGCCTTTGTCTGCGCCATGCGGAACTAGTCCCCGCGCACGCGCGTCGCAAACGCGTGACGTCGCGCGTTTATCCGTTGCCTGCGAGGGCAAACGGGGAGTACCTGGCGGGCTTGAGTCCCCTCTCCCTCGCTAGGGACGTCATGCGAACCGTCTCGCCGTTCGTCGATCGGCCGGCGAGACGGTCCGCACTACCGCGCTATTGCACGAGGCGGGCCGTCGTGATCCAGTCGAGCTTCGGGAAGTGCTTGTGGGCCCACTCCGCTCCGCCCTGCGTGAGCGCTCCCTGGTCGAAGTTGTCGCCGTAGCCGCTGTAGAGCTTGTTGAAGACCGGGAACCCGCTCGTGACGGTGCCGAACGGGGAGAAGCCCTGCGTGTCGAGACCCGAGTTGTTGACGAGGTTCACGAAGAGCTGCGTCGTGCGGGTGTCCGCGCCCGACGTCGCGAACGTGATCGTGCCCTTGTCGTTCGAGTGCTTGACGGGATCGTCCTTGATGGTGGCGTTCTGCCACTTCTTCGCGACGGACGGAATCCCGCTGATCCCCCACTGGACGACGAATCCCGGAACGACGCGGAAGATCGGCTGGTTGTCGTAGAAGTGGTCCTTGACGAGGTTGTAGAACCGGTCCGCTCCGCGCGGTGCCCAGCTGCGGTTGACCGTGACGGTGAACGGGCCTTTCGTCGTGTCGAAACGTGCGCTGAACGTCGCGGGCGCCTGCGCATTGGATGAGCCGCCGCCGCCGCCGCTACCGCCGCCGCAGGCGGTCGCGCCGGAGATGAGCGCGGCGGCGAGGATCGCCGCAAAGACCGACTTCGTCATGGCCGGGAGGGTAGCGCCGGCCGCGCCGGGAGCACCCGCCCACGTACCTCGCCGAGCTCGACACCGTTGGCCGCACGCGCGCGCAGGACGAGCTCGTCGCCGTCGGCAAGGAAGCGCTCGCCGCGGTACAGCTCGATCATCGAGCCCTCGGATCCCGGCTCGGAACCGGAGATCGTCCCGCTCGCCATGAGGTCGCCGGTGCGGATCGGCGCGCCGTTCGACGTCGCATGCGCGAGTTGCTGCGGCATCGTCCAGTAGAGGCTCTTCGCGTTGCCGCGCGAGATCGTCTCGCCGTTGAGGTCGACCTCGAGCGCGAGGTCGAGCCCCCAGTCGCGTCCGCCGTCGAGGTACGCGAGCGCCGGCGGCTCCTGCGCGGGCGCCTCGATACGCGCGTCCTCGAGCAGCGCGAGCGGCGTGACCCACGCGGAGACCGACGTCTGGAACGACTTGCCGAGGAACGGGCCAAGCGGGACGTACTCCCACGCTTGGATGTCGCGCGCGCTCCAGTCGTTGACGAGGACGACGCCGAAGACGTGGTCGGTGAACGCGTCCGTCGGGACCGTCTCACCGAGCTCGCTGCCGACGCCGAGGACGAAGCCGAGCTCGAGCTCGAAGTCGAGGCGCCGACTCGGCCCGAACGTCGGCGCGTCTTCGTCGGGCACCTTCCGCTGGCCGTTGGGACGGACGACGTCGGTGCCGCTCACGACGACGCTTCCGGCGCGGCCGTGGTAGCCGACCGGCAGCCAGCGCCAGTTCGGGAGGAGCGGCTCGGAGTCGGGGCGGAACATCCGTCCGAGGTTCGTCGCGTGCTCGAGCGAGGAGTAGAAGTCGACGTAGTCGGCGACCGCGAACGCGAGCCGCGGCTGCTCGGCCTCGAGGCGCGGGCCGTCGTGGCTCTGCGCCGCGTCGATCGCCTGGAGCCACGCTTCCGGCCCGGCGGCCATGAGCGGGTTGAGCGTCGGCTGTGCGAAGACGTCGCCGAGCGCGGAGAGGTCGACAGCCTCGTCGCCGTCCCGCCACAGCAGGCCCTTCTCCCCTGCCCCAAAGCCGGTCATGTTCCGCTCCGGCGCCGCGCATGTCGGCGCCTCCGCTCTTCGATGAGCTCCGTCGAGCCTACGCTCATAGGATCCCGAGCTCCTCGAGCTCGCCGACCGGCTCGAAGAACGAGCAGCTGCCGATCGAGTGGAAGAGCGAGTGGCGGACGTCGGCGATCTGCGCGGGCGTCGCGGCGCGATCGCGCCAGCGGAACGACTCCGTGTCGAGCTCGAACGCGCCGGGCTCCTCGCGGAGCGCGTCGTCCTCGTCGCCGAAGACCGCAGCCGCGAGGACGTTGAGGAATCCATGCTCGCCCGCGGCGGTCGGATACGCGTGATGGAGCCCGGCGGTCGCCTTGAAGACGACGCCGCGCTCGCGGCAGCCGCGGATGAACTCCGCTACTTCCTCGACCGACGGCACGCGCTCGCCGCCGCAGCGGATCTTCGCGCGCACGCCGCGCGCGGCGATCTCGTCGAGCGGAGCGCCCTCGACGTACACGGCGTCGCCTTGGATCTCCTCACCGCCGCCAACCTCGGCAAGCTCGCGCCCGGGCACGTCGGTTCCAGCGGGCACGACGAAGCGGCCGAGCAGCCACGCGTGCGGGCTCGCCTGCGCGCGGCGATCCTCCTCGATCGCGGCAGCGAGCTCCATCCGCGCGGGCGGGAACATCGGCGCGTGATCGAAGAGGTGCGAGAGCAGTGCGTTGCGGGCGTCGTCCGGCATCCGGCGGGAGGCTACCCTTCCGACGGGTCAGGCCCCGCGCGATGGGAGCCTGCGAACCGTGTCAGATCCGGAAGGAAGCAGCACTAAGTAGTCCCTTCCAGGTGTGCGGTGTGCCTGGCCCGCCTCTCTCCGCCGCACCTCGACCCGCTTGCGGGTGCTACGCGCGCCGAGCCGGTGGCAGCCACTTTACGACTCTGTAACGAACTGTCCACGGCGTAACCAAGCGGCTGACAGGAATCCGTCCACGCTCCCGTGACGATCCCGTCACCCTTCCGTCACGGTGGCTGCCACCGGCCTTCGAGCGGCGTGACGCGGCCGCGGTCGGGGGACGCACGTTCTGCTTGAATCGTCCAATGGCCGCGCTGTACCGGAAGTACCGTCCTCAAAGCTTCGCGGACGTGGTCGGACAGGAAGCGGTTGTCCGGACGCTGAGCAACGCGATCACCGGCGACACGGTCCGCCAGGCGTATCTCTTCGCCGGGCCGCGCGGCACCGGCAAGACATCGATGGCGCGGATCCTCGCGAAGTCCCTCAACTGCGCGCACGGCCCGACGACAACGCCCGACGGCACGTGCCACGTGTGCCAGACGATCGCCGCAGGCACGTCGCTCGACGTCGTGGAGATGGACGCGGCGTCGCAGCGCGGCATCGACGACATCCGCGACATCCGCGACCGCGTCGTCCTCCAGCCGGTCGAAGGGCGCTACAAGATCTACATCCTCGACGAGGCGCACCAGCTGACGGACGCCGCGTGGAACGCGCTCCTGAAGCTCATCGAGGAGCCGCCGCCGCACCTCGTCTTCGTCTTCTGCACGACCGACCTCTCGAAAGTGCTGCCGACCGTGCGGTCGCGATGCCAGACGTTCGTCTTCCAGCGGCCGCGCCTACAGGATCTCGTCAAGAAGCTCCGCGTGATCGCCGACGCGGAGGGGATCGACGTCCCCGACCAGGCGCTCGCTCTCGTCGCCCGCGGCGCGCGCGGCGCGTATCGCGATGCCGAGTCGACGCTCGACCAGCTCGCCTCCTCGACCGGCAAGCACGTCAGGGTGCAGTCGGTCCTCGAGCTGCTGGGGACCGTCGAGGAGGAGGCCCTCTTCACGCTCTGCAATCTCGTCATCGACCGCGACACCGCCGGCGCGCTCACGTACATCGAGGAGCTGTCCGAGCGCGGCCACGACCTCGGCCGGCTCGTCATGGATCTCCTCGAGCACCTGCGCCAACTGATGCTCGTGCAGCACCTCGGCGAGGTTCCCGCGGCGATGCCCGTAACGGAGGAGACGCGCGAGCGGCTGCTCGCGCAGGCGAATCAGATCGGCGAAGCGACGGTGCTGCGGCTCATCGACCTCCTCGCCGTGGCCGTCGACGACATGCGCCAGGGCGGAGATCCGCGCCTGCCACTCGAGCTCGCGCTCGTGAAGGTGACGCGGCCCGCAGCCGATCTCGCGCGCGAATCGGTCGCCTTCCGCCTCGAGCGGCTCGAGCAAGCAGCAGTCCCTGTCCCCGCGAGCCCTGTCCAAGTAAGTAACAAAGTGTTACAAGCGGAGGAGTTGCCGGCGCCTGTTGCGGCTCCCGCTGCTCCAGCCGCGGCCGCGCCGAACATCGCGTTGACCGATCTGCAGGAAGCGTGGGCTCTCACGGTGCTGCCCGCTGTCGAGGAACGCGGCGGGATCCCGACGGCGTCGGTCCTGCGCGAGGCGCATCCCACCGGGCTCGACGGCGACACGCTGACGCTCGCCTTCCCGGCGACCGCGCAGTTCCAGCTCGATCTCGCGCGGGAGCCGAAGAACGCGACGCTCCTCGCCGACGCGCTCTACGACGTGACGGGCCGCCGCCTCGAGGTCGCGTTCGAACTCGGAGACGCGGGCGTCGCTACGGCGCCGCCGGTCGCCGAGGAGCCCGCGGGAGAAGACGAGATCATGGGGATCTTCACCGACGAGCTCGGCGCCCGCGAGCGCGAGAGCTAGCAATGCGCGAGCTCCCAAACTGGATCTGGGCGGGACTCGTCCTCGCCCTCATCGGCGTCGTGATCTGGGGCTGGGCGTTCGACTTCTCGCCGCGCTAGCTCTGACGTTCACCCGCTCGGCGCCGTATCCACAGCCAGATGAGGAGACTCGCGCTGAGCGCGGCTGTCGGAATCGTGCTCACCAGGCCCAGGCCGGGCTATCCGGTGGAGGTTCGCTCCCCGCGCGTCGTTGCCGGAAACCCAAGCCACTTCGCTCTCGCATACGGACTTCGCATCGGAGCGGCTTTCTTCTCACCGACGCGGCTCGCGCTCGTCATCCCCGACGACGGCTCATGCGCATCCGTTCTCGACGACCTTTCTCGTTCTCAACCGCAGCGCGATGCATATCCACCTGACCGAAGGCGGCAAGGCACGCGAAATCGCCACGCGCCCGCGGGCCTATCCCGGCATGTGCACGGGCGACTATGGGAACAAGGCGATGGTGGTCACCATCGATCCGAAGCTGATCACGACGCCGGTAGTCGCCACGGCTCCGCCCCTGAAGAGCTAGCCGCGCTCGCGCTTGAACCAGAGGGAGATCCGCCGGATCAGCCCGACCGATTGCTGCTGCACGGCCGGATGAATCGCCGCGCCCTCGACCTTGCGGGCTTCGGCGGCGATCCCCGAGCCGAAGCCGCTCTTGTTGTCCGCCTCGATGACCTCGCTCGTCGCCGGCTCGAGGTACTCGCCGAGCGCGGCGAACTGCTCGGCGGACATGGTCAGCTCGATCCGCTTGTCGTCGGTGATCGGGCCGACGCTCTCGGAAGGGACGTAGACCGGCTTACCAAGCGCGGACGTCGCAACCGCCAGACCGTCGAAAATGTCCTGACTCTCGTCGCCGGCGACCTCGTCAACGGAGCCGACCTCGGCGCCGTCGGACGCATAGACCTTCCAGCCGGGGCGGATCATGAACCAGGAAACGGGATCGGCCATGCGGGGATATTACGTCCGGAAGGGACCAGTACCCTCCGCCACATGCTCAGCCCGTCCGTCGACAACCTCGTTGCACAGCTGACGCGCCTGCCGGGGATCGGCGGCCGCACGGCGCAGCGGCTCGCGTTTCACCTCCTCCAGGTACCGAAAGACGAGGCGCTCGCGCTCGCGACAGCGATCGCCGAGGTGAAGGAGCGCGTGCGCTTCTGCCGGGAGTGCGGGAACCTCACCGAGGAGGAGCTCTGCTCGATCTGCCTCGACACGCGGCGCGACCGGACGACGATCTGCGTCGTCGAGCAACCGGTCGACCTCGTCTCGCTCGAGCGGACGGCGGAGTACCGCGGCCTCTACCACGTGCTCGGCGGCGCGCTCTCGCCGCTCGACGGCGTCGAGCCCGAGCATCTACGCATCGACGAGCTCATACAGCGCGTGCAGGCGAACGGCGTCGTCGAGGTCGTCCTCGCGACGAACCCGAACGCAACGGGCGAGGCAACGGCGTCCTACCTCGCGGGACGGCTCCGCGACCGCGTTCGTGTGACGCGCCTCGCGAGCGGACTCCCCGTCGGCGGCGACCTCGAGTACGCCGACGAAGTGACGCTCGGCCGCGCGCTCGCGGGCCGTCGCGACATGTAGCGCGAAGAAAACGGCGTCCCGATGCGTCCAATGGAATGTGGAGGCAGTGAGCGAGCAGATCCCACCGGCTGACGAGCTGGGACAACGACGCGTCCGTCGGCTCGACGTCGGTGCGTTCGTCGAGCTCGTCGAGCGCCACGACCTGAGCCATCGCCGCCTCGCCTTCCGCCTCCTCGGCGACACCGGTCGCATGGACGACGTGCTGCAGGACGCGTACATCCGCGCGTTCCGCGCGCTGCCACGCTTCCGTGGCGATTCGGCGCTCGAGACCTGGCTCTACCGCATCGTCTACAACGCCTGCGTCGACGACCTGCGCCGGCGCAAGGAGCACGAGACGCTCGAGGAATGGGACGAGCTTCTCGCGTCAGCGCCGGTCGAGACGGAGGACCGCCTCGACCTCGCCGCCGCGCTCGCCTCGCTTCCGCCCGAACTGCGCACGGTCGTGTTGCTCATCGATGCGGAGGGACTGTCCTATGCCGAGGCCGCGGTCGTACTCGACACGCCCGCCGGGACGATCGCCTCCCGGCTGAACCGCGCGCGGGCCCATCTTCAGGCCGTGCTGAAAGGAGACACGCCATGACCCTCGGAAACGACCTGCTCGAGCTGGACGTGCCCGAGCATCGGCCCGGATTTTTCGAGGAGCTTCGTGACGGACTGCGTCCACGGCGGAACCGTCGCCCGCTCTTCGTGGCTGCAGTTGCCGCAGCGATCGTCGCCGGCGTCCTCGCCTTCACGCTCACGCGCGGATCCGGCGTCGCAGCGGCTGCGCAGGTCGAAGCCGCCGTCGAGCACGCGCTCGCATCCACAGGCTCGATCTCCGGGATCATGGTCCGCACCGAAGGAGGCAGGACCACCCCCGGGGCGGCGCCGTTCGTGCTCTCGTCGACAGGCGCATTCCGGCTCGTGGACTCGACGGGAAACGGGCTCGTCTACGACCCCACGCGGAACACGGAGACCTACTTCATCGACTCCGACTACTTGCGAATCACCGGGTTCGCGGAGGGTCCTCCGGACGGCGCCTCCGACTCCATCCTGCAGCCGGGACTGGGAACGCTCGTCGCCACGCTCGCGCATGCCACGGGGGCAAAGGTCGAGAACGTGATCTACAACGGCCGCCCAGCGTGGTTCGTGCGCGGGCCGAGCGGCACCCCGGGCGAACAGTCGACGATCACGGTCGACCGAGCCACCGGAATGCCAGTACGCGTCCAAACGCTTCGCGGCGGCGTCGTTGTCTCCGAATGGCGCATCGAGCACCTGCAGATGAGCTCCACGGTCCCTCGCATCACGCCGCCCGCTCCGAAGCACGGACAGAAGGTCGAGACGAGCGACCTCGGCTTCCGCAGCACGTCTCTCGCGGGCGCACGCGTGGCGGCCGGATACGAGCCGCTCGTCCCGAAGCGGCTGCCGCACGGATTCTCGCTCGCCGGCGTCGCCTTCGCCTCGAGCCCGCGGGCACGCCGCGGTGCAGACGTCGGCAACAGCAATCCGGCCTCCCGCGACGTCATCTCCCTGTTGTACCGCCGCGGCTTCGACGAGATCGTCGTGTCGACCCGCCGCACCGGCGCGGAACCGTCAGCCTGGAAGGATCCGTTCCAGAGCCTGCCTGTCCCTGGCGCCGCGCCGAGGCTCATCACCTTCACGGGCGGAGCGCTCGCTGGCCAGAAGGGATCGCTCGTCCTTCTGTCGGCGTTCCCGCACGTGTGGACGGCCGGGCCGAAGCTCGTGGTCACCGTCGCGGGCACGGTCGACCGGGCCGAGCTGCTCCAGGTCGCGAACTCGCTGACTGCGCGCTAGGGCACAATCGACCACATGGTCGTGATGAAGTTCGGCGGAACGTCTGTCGCTGACACCGACAAGATCAAGGAGATCGCGCGCCGACTCGTGCGCGCGCACGAGCGGGGCGAGCGCGTCGTCGCCGTTCTCTCCGCGATGGGCGACACGACCGACGACCTCATCCGCCTCGCGCACGAGATTTCGCCGAAGCCGCACCCGCGCGAGTACGACATGCTCATCTCCGTCGGCGAGCGGATCTCGAACGCGCTCTGCGCGATGGCGATCCAGGATCTCGGGCACGAGGCGATCTCGCTCACCGGCTCGCAGGCCGGGATCGTGACCGACACCGTCCACGGCAAGGCGAAGATCGCGGAGATCCGCGCGACGCGCATCAACGACGCGCTCGACGCCGGGAAGATCGTGCTCGTCGCCGGCTTCCAGGGCGTCTCCGCCGATTCGCACGACGTGACGACGCTCGGCCGCGGCGGCTCGAACCTCACGGCGGTCGCGCTCGCCGCCGCGCTCAGCGCGAGCGCGTGCGAGATGTACACCGACGTCGAGGGCGTCTACACCGCCGATCCGCGCGTCGTCCCGAACGCGCGCAAGCTCAACGCCGTGACGTACGAGGAGATGCTCGAGCTCGCCGCGTCCGGGGCGAAAGTGCTCCAGCTACGCTCGGTCGAGTTCGCGCGCAACCACGACGTGCGCCTGCAAGTGCGATCGACGTTCTCCGACGCAGGGGGAACGTGGATCGTCGACGAAGAGGATCCCGTGCTCGAGAAAGCGATCATCAGCGGTGTCGCCCACACGGACTGCGAGCCGCTCTATCGCGTTACCCAGATCGACGCGGCGCGGCTGTTCGACCGGCTCGCTGACGCGAACGTCAACGTCGACACGATCCTCCAGGTGACGGGAGGCGAGATCGTGTTCAGCGCTCCGGTCGAGGATCGCGCCGCGTGCGAGGAACTCCTCGGCGGCCTCGGCGTCGAATGGTCGATGCGCGACGACCTCGGCAAGGTCGCGCTCGTCGGCGCGGGGATGAAGAGCCATCCGGGCATCGCGGCGAAGACGTTCGCGACGCTCGACGGCATCGGCGTCAAGGCCGAGGTCATCTCGACCTCGCCGATCAAGATCGCGTGCCACGTCGCGACCGGAGACGTGCCGAAGGCGGTCGCGGCACTCCACGACGCGTTCGAGCTGGGAGTCGCGTGATCCGCGACGCGCGCATCGCGGTCGTCGGCGCGACCGGCGCCGTCGGCACGGTGACGCTGCGGCTGCTCGGCGAGCGCGGCTACCGCAACGTGACCGCGTTCGCATCGGGGCGCTCGGCCGGGAAAGTGCTCGACGGCGGGCTCACCGTGCAGGAGACGACCTCGGAGGCGCTCACCTCGAGCGGCTTCCAGCTCGTGCTCTTCTCCTGTGGCACCACGGCCTCGCGCGAGCTCGTTCCCGCGGCGGTCGGCGGCGGCGCGGTCGTCGTCGACAAGTCGAGCGCGTACCGCCTCGTCGACGGCTACCCGCTCGTGGTGCCGGAAGTGAACGGCCGGCGGGCACTCGCGGCGCTCGCCTCGACGCGCGTGGTCGCGAATCCGAACTGCTCGACGATTCCACTCACCTGCGTGCTCAAGCCGCTCGACGACGCGGCGACCCTGCGGAGTGTGCGGCTCTCAACGTACCAAGCCGTCTCGGGCGCCGGCGCGCAGCGGATGGAGCAGCTCCGCAATGAGCCGGCGGAGCAGCACGACATCGCGTTCGACTGGGACTGGGAAGGCGCCGAGACCGACGAGGAAGCGAAGATCCGCGCCGAGACGCGCAAGATCCTCGAACTGCCCGACCTTCCGATCAGCGCGACGACGGTGCGCGTGCCGGTGCTCGTCGGCCACTCGCAGTCGGTCTGGATCGAGACGGAGGAGCCTCTCTCGCCCGAGCAGGCGACCGAGCTGCTCGAAGCGGCGCCGGGCGTGCGGCTCGTCGACCTACCGACCGCGCGCGCCGCAGCGCAGACCGAAGACGTCCTCGTCGGGCGCATCCGTCCGGACGGCGCCTCCGACCGCGGCGGGCTCGTCCTCTTCCTCGCGTGCGACAACCTCGTCAAGGGCGCCGCGCTCAACGCGATCCAGATCGCCGAGCTCCTGCTCGAGCCCGCCCACGCAGGCGCGTAGCTCGCTCAGGAATACGCCGGGTGCAGCGGCAGGATCAGCGGCGCCAGCGGAGTCTGGTCGAAATCGAAGTCGTTCATGAGGCTTCCGAGAATCGGCTCGTTCTCGCGGACGTCGGGACGCGGGTCCGGCCGGCCGTCCGTAGCCGGATTGAGCCGCTCTCCGCCGAGGAAGTCGTCCTCGATGAACTTGAGGTACGCGTCTGAGCTGAGGATATGCCGGTCGATGTACCCCGGCTTCGCATACGGGCTGATGACGAGCCCCGGGACGCGGAACCCGTAGCCCTGGCTGTCGACGAGCGGCGGAACGACGTGGTCGTAGAAGCCGCCCCAGTCATCCCACGAGAGGAAGATCGCCGTCGAGCTCCACGCGCTCGAGCGCATGATCGAGTTGATGACTCCGGTCACGTACGACTGACCGTTCGTCACCTTGCTCGGCGGATGCTCGCTGTCCTTGTTGCCCGGAATGATCCACGAGACCTGCGGCAAGGCGCCGGCCTTGAGCTCCGTGAAGAACTGCCCGAAGCCCTCGACGTTGGAAAGCTGGCCGTCTTTGCGCACCGTGTCGAAATAGGGCAACGGGTTCCAGATGCCCGCCGTCCATGAGTTCTGCGGAACGGGAGCGCAGAACATCTGGTCGTCCTGACAGTCGGGCTGGCCGCCTTGTTGGACGTAGTAGCGCCAACTGACCCCGTACTTGTGGAGGAGATACGTGAGATCCGTCCACGCATAATCGGGCTTCTTGTTCGTCGGATTGAGCGGACTGTGCGGCGGCGAGCCCGGGTTCTGCACCGCGCCCTTGCAACTCATCGGATTGCCCTTCTTCGTGCAGTGCGCCGACCAGCCGGAGACGAGATACAGATGCTGCGGCATGCTCCACGACGCGTCCGCCTCGAACATGTGGTCCTGGAGCACGAAGTTGTTCGCGTAAGCCCAGTAGTTCGGGATCTCGCGCCCGTCGTGATAGCCCATCACGTCGGGCCTCTTCGGGTGCTTCGAGCACCACGGAGTAACGAGCTGCTTGCAGGACTTCGCCTTCCCCGCCTCGGCCTGAAGGATGAAGCCGTTCATCTTTCCGCCCGCGGCGTCGGCCACCGCGCTCGAATGGGAGTGCGGGCCGCCGAAATTCGTGTCGCTCTTGTCGTGGTACGGCTTGACGCAGTGGCCGCGGTTTCGATCGGGCACGCACGGCACCTTGCCCGGATTGCCCGCGAGCCCGGGAATCCCGTCAGCTCCCGGATACGTGCCGAAATAGGAGTCGAACGACCGGTTCTCCTGCATGATGATCACGATGTGGCGGATCTTGTGGATCCCGTCCGGCGTGCGGGTACGCGCGGCACGGGCCACGGACACACCGTCCGAAGACCCGGTAACCGATCCGCTCGCCAGAAGCACGCCTAGGGCCGCAACAGCCAGCAGACTTGCGCCGACAAGCCGCTTCAAAGCTCTTCGAGCGTAACGCAAACCTCGGATTTCGTCGATACCTTCAAGGAGGTTCACAGCTCGTTCTTACTCAGACCTATCCGAAGGGCAGCTACACGTACTGGCGATGAAGCGGGGATTTGTCTCACTCGGTGTTCTGCTCGCCTTCACGGCAATCGGCGGCGCGCGCACCGCAGCCGCCGCGCACAGCGTCGCCGCGAGCGGGAAGTCGCGCTCCATCGCGGCCGAGAACGCACGGCCGGGCACGACGTCGTGGTTCATCGACTCGCCCCGCCAGGACGAGATCTCCGGCTACTTCGACGACGTCTCCTATCTGCCCGGAGGCTCCGCGACGCTCTACGTCGACAGCGCGGGCGATCCGTTCACGTACACCGTCTACCGCATGGGCTACTACGACGGTCTCGGCGGCCGAATGGTGACGAGCGCCAGCGTCGACGAGAACGCTGCGCAACCAACCGCGAGGGTCAGTGACGACTACAGCGGCGGGTCGAAGCTCCTCACGACCGGTTGGCACAGCTCGGCGGTCATCCCCGTCGGCACGGGATGGGTAAGCGGGTACTACCTCGTCAAGCTCCACGACGACACCAACGGGGGGGAGTCGTATGCGAGCTTCACGGTCCGCTCGGCGACGCCTGCGCCGATCGTCATCAACCTTTCGACGAACACGTGGCAGGCGTACAACCGCTGGGGCGACCTCTCGCTCTACCGCGACTCGCGCGTGACGCCGGAGCTCGCGAGCATGCAGGACGTCGCGCACAAGGTCTCGTTCCTCCGGCCGTACCTCGACGGTTGGGGCGCCGGGCAGTTCTTCATGTACGACCGTCCGCTCGTCGAATGGGCGGAGGCACACGGCTATCCGGTCTCGTACTCGACCGACGAGGATCTGAGACAGGCCCGCAGCGCGGGACCGAAGACGAAGCTCGTGATCTTCTCCGGCCATCCGGAGTACTACTCGACGGCCGACCGGGAACAGCTGCAGCAGCTGACCGGCCGCGGCGTGAGCGAGGCGTTCTTCGGCGGGAACGCGTGGGCGTGGCAGGCGCGATTCAACGACGCGTCGCATGTCATGACCGTCTGGCGAAAGAAGTCGCTCGACCCGGAGAAGAAGCTCCGGCTAAAGGCGGTGCGTTGGGAGTCCGTCGGTTTGCCGCAGAACGGGTTGACCGGGACGATGCCGACGTGGGGCACGCAGGCCGGCGCGCAGACCGCGTACGCAACCGCGAGCTGGCCATGGAAGGGCGCCGGAGTCGTCGGCGGCACCGACCTCGGGACGGTCGAGGGCACCGAGTGGGACGGCATCGCCGTGAACCGCGATCTTCAGCCCAACCTCCTCATGCTCAGCCGGACGCCGTTCAGCGGCATGCCGGGCGTCCCGGCGAACCAGGCGATGACGCTCTGGCAGAAGACACCGTCGGCGTTCGTCTTCGCAGGCGGCCAGACCGGCTTCAACTGGAACCTCTTGTACCCCGGCGTCACGCCCGCGCAGTGGGTCGGCCAGTCGCGCTATCCGAGCACGTCGGACGTCAAGCTGCCTGTCGAACGTCTCGTGGGGAACCTCATCCGTCGCGCTACGGGAATCGCCAACCCGATCCCGTCGGTCGCTCCGAGCGGGACGGCGGCGTCGTTCGCGATCGTCGCGCCGCAGCCGAGCCAGTACGTGAAGGCGGCGCCGAGCCCGCTGAGCGTGGCGTGGAGCGACCCGCCGCCGGGCACCGCGAAGATCCGGGTCTACGTCGACGGCGGGTTCGTCGGGAACAAGACCGGCGTCGGCAACGTCCTCGTCGCAAAGGGCATCGCCGGCCTCGGCACGCACACGATCCGCGTCGTCGCCGTCACGCACAACGGCACCGTCCTCACGAAGCTCAAAGAGCAGGTCACCGTCCTCGGAGCGAACAGCACCGTCTTCCGCCAGAACGCGCAACGCGTCAGCCGGCTGTGGGGCGACGACGACTCGGACGCGGAACCCGTTTCGGCGTGCTTCTTGATGGCGCCGGCGTAGGCTCCGCTGATCCTCATGGCCGCTGCGGCGCAGGCGCCGGAACGAACGCCTCGCGAACGACCTGCAGCACCTTCTCGCGCGGGCCGTCCTCGACGGGCTGCAACCCACCGAGCTCGAGCCGCGCGAGCTCGACTCGGCCTTGAGATCGCACCGCGATGAAGCCGAAATCGGCGAGGAAGTCACTCGGGAAGATGGTGCGATGCGTGTGGAACCGCTGCGAGCTCGACTCTCCTTCCGGGTAGCGGTACGCGAACGCCTCGAGCGCCCGCGCGCCGCGCTCGCGCACGTCGCCGATCGCCGTGAGGAAGAGGGACTGCACGACCCAGGGCCGCGTCGGATCGGTGAGGTACGCGCACGTAACGAGGGCGGCGTCGGGGCTCGCCGGGCCGGCCGGCAGCTCACGCGCGCGCGGGAAGAGGTCGGCCGGCCCGTACTGCATCGAGCCGAGCAGCCGACCGCTCTCGTCGTGATAGACGGCGCCCCACGCTCCCCAGTCGTCCTCGGTCTCGCGGATCCACTTGCGCTTGTCGGCGCTCCTTCCACCGCGGGTCTGCCACCAGATGCATTCGTGGCACACGCTTGGCGCAGTCTCGAGCGTCGCGCCGGTCAGACCCGCGATGCGCGGAGTCATTCGATCGCGTCCACGACGACGTCGACCGACGCCGGTTCGACGTCGGCCATGCTTGCGAGGTACTCGCGCACGCGAGTCTGCACCGCGCGGCCGAGTTTCGGGATCGAGGCGCCGGATTCGGCCACGACGTGCAACTCGATCCGCACCGCCCCTTTGCCGGAGATGCGAACGCCGCGACGGCCGGCAAGCGCCCGCACTCCCGGCACCTCGCGGGCTGCGTCTCCGGCGTAGCGGGCGAGGATGTCGGTCGCGATCGTCGCCTGGTCGGCCACTAGGCCTCCACGGTTGGCCGAAACGGCTCGAGAAGGACGTCCGGATATTCCGCCGCGTAGACCGTTCCCAGCGCCTCCCAGTCCGCAGGATCGGCGGGGCGAAGCTCGAGCAGGCGCTCGACCTTGCCGCCGCGAAGGCGGTAACCCCAGACGAATCCGGTCAGCGGCTTGAAGGTCGACGAACCGACGACGCGCGGATCCTCGACGAGGAACGTCCGTGCTTCCCAGTCCATGTCGGGATGGCCGGGATTCGCGGGCGCGTCCATGAACGGCGGCCGATAACCGAAGAGATAGAAGGGCGGGTAGAGCGAGTCGACGGCTGCTTCGCGACCACCGTCCGCGAGTTCCTGGTGCACGGTCTGGAGCCAGTAGAAGATCCCGCGCGGTCCGCGGCCCGGGTAGTCGATCTCCGCCGACGCGATCGGGAAGCCCGCGAACGCGTCGCGATCGAAATCGGTAGCGATGAGGCCGTGGCCGGTCGCCTCCGGGTCGTCGTTTACCGCCAGCTCGACGCGCACGACTCCCTCGAGTCCGCGGGAGCCGAACGGCAGCTCGAGACGTTCCGTCACCCGCGCAATTATCCCCGCCGCAGCACGAGCTCTGTCGCCTCGGGCGGCGCAGCGAAGCGGAACGGGACGAACGTCGTGCCGAGCCCCGCCGAGACATGCATCGTCGCCGCGGCCGTCCGGTAGACGCCCGACGTGTACGGCGCGCTCGGGTGCGCGAGCAGGATCTTGCCGCCGGGATACGGCAGGCAGATCTGGCCGCCGTGGAGATGTCCCGACAGGATGAGGTCGAAGCGTCCCGGCTCGAGCAGGTCGAGGACGCGCGGGTAGTGGCAGAGGAGGATCGAGAAGTCGGCCTCGAGATCGGGCGGCGGCGCGAGCTCGTTCGGGTCGAGCCGCGGCGTGCCGCGCAGGACGAGGTACGGATCGACGCCCGCGATCCAGACCTTGCGGCCGCGCAACGCCACGAGCCGCCCGGTGTTGCGGAGGAGCGTCGCAGGCTCGAGCTCGCTGAGGTTCGACGCCTTCGCCTGCGGATCGCGGCTGATGGCGACGTCGTGATTGCCGAGCACCGCGTACGTCGGCTGCGGGAGCAGGCGTATGAGCCGCCGCAGCATCGGCTCGCCGCGCGGGTGCGTGAGGAGGTCGCCGGTGACCGCGACGAGATCCGGCCCGCGCTCGCGCACCCACTCCGCCGCCTGCCACGTCGCGCCGATCCCCGGCGACGGCACGCCGAAGTGGAAGTCGGAGAGGTGGGCGATCCGGATCCCGTCGAGCTCCGGCGGCAAGCTCGGCAGCTCGACGTCGAGGTCGCGCAGGCGCGGACGCGCGGCCTCGGCGAGGCCGTAAGCGAGTCCCGCGCCGGCAAGACCGGCGAGCCGCTTCAGGCCTGCAGACGTTCTAGAGCCGGCCGCGGATCGACGATGTGGCGCTTGAACTTCAGCTCCGAGTCCGCGAGTCCCGCCGCGACGCCGACGAGCTGCGCGAGGTGGAGGATCGGCAGGCCGAACTTCTTGCCGGTCGACTTCTCGAGCTTCTGCTGCCACGCGTCGAGCGAGAGATGGCAGAGCGGGCACGGCGTGACCATTACGTCGGCGCCGGCCTCCATCGCCTGCGAGATCGGCTGGATGAGCTCGCCCATCGCCGTCTCCTCGCGCGCCGCGATGATCGGGAACCCGCAGCACTTGACCTTCGCGGGATAGTCGATCGGCTCGCCGCCGCACGCGGTGATGATTCGCTCGAGCGACCACGGCCGGTCGGGATCCTCGAAGCCCATGATCTTCGATGGGCGGAGGATCTGGCAGCCGTAGAACGGCGCGACCTTGAGTCCCTTCAAGCCCTTGTGCGCGGCCTGCTGGAGGAGCTCATAGCCCGGGCCTTCCGCAATCTCCCAGAGGAGATGCCGGACTTCGACCTTGCCGGAGTACGCCGGCACGCCGACGCGCTTGAGGTTCTCGTTCACGCGGTCGAGGAGGTTCGCGTCGCCCTGGAGCATGTGGTTTGCCTGGCGGAGGTTGAGTGTGCAGACGTTGCAGACCGTCATGAGCGTGTCGCAGCCGGTCGCCTCCGCGTACGCGAGGATCCGCGCGTTGAGATGGACGTAGTAGTCCGGCTCCGCCTCGTGGATGTCGCCGGCGCCGCAGCACGTCACCGACTCGAGCTCGACGAGCTCGATGCCGACGCGCGGCGCGAGCGCCTTCGTCGAGGTGTCGAGCTCCTTCGCCGAGAGCGACGCAAGGCAGCCCTTGTAATACGCAACACGCTTTGTCGCGACTTCGGTGGTGCTCACGCGGTCTTCTCCTCCACTTCCGGTAGCCATGGAATCGGCGCAGCATTCGGCCGCGCGTAGATCTCCTCGAGCGTCTCCTTGCCGATCGAGCTGCCGCCGTGCGCGAGGCGCTCGAGTGCGTGCTCGCCCTGGACGTGCCCGAGCGCGCCGCCGCGATCCTGCTCGCGGACGAGCTTGCGCAGATCGCGCGCCTCTTTGACGTCCTTCGCCGTGTGCGGGATCGGGATCGGGCGCACCTTGCCGTGCCGCGCGAGCGACGCTCCGAACTTGAGCTCCTTCAGCGCGGCGACGTAGCCGTTCGTCTTCGGGATGAGTTCCTCCTCGCGGAGCCAGCCGGTCGTCTCCGACGAGCGGACGAACCACTTCGCGTGCTTCGCGCCCGGGTCGCGGTCGATGCCGTGCGCGATCGCCTCGGCGCCGAGCTTCGCGATCGCGTCGCGCGGGTCGACGCCCTTCGGGCAGCGCTCGTTACAGAAGTAGCAGCGCGTGCAGTCCCAGATGCCGTGCTCCTTCGAGTACTGCTCGAGCCGCTCGACCGTGGCGCCGTCGCGCGGGTCGCCGACGAAGCGCATGCCCTTCGCGAGCGCCTGCGGGCCGAGGAACTCCGGATCGGACTCCATCGCGTTGCACTCCGAGACGCAGCAGCCGCAGTTGATGCAGAGCGCCTCCTTCTTGATGACGTTCATCCGCTCCTGCGAGATCCGGTACTCCCGCCCGTCGGTCGGCTGTTCGTAGCCCGGCTGCAGCCACGGCTGCACCGACTTGAACTTCGACCAGAACGGATCCATGTCGACGACGAGGTCCTTGACTATCGGAAGGTTTCCCATCGCCGAGATCGTCGGGATCTGGCCCGCCTGCGCGATGTCGTACATCCGCGTCTTGCACGCGAGGACGGCGGCCCCGTCCATCCGCATGCCGCACGAGCCGCAGATCATCATCCGACAGCTCTTGCGGTACGCAAGCGTGCCGTCGTGCTTGTCCTTCGCGATGTCGAGGACGTCGAGGAGGGTCGCCTCCTCGGGTGCGTCTACCTCGTACTCCTTCAGCGCGCGCTCTCCGGTGGAGGCGTCGTAGCGCCAGATCTTGAATGCGACCTTCATCATCCCGCGTACCCCGGTAGCACCGAAGCATTTGCAACTTTGCTCGCCGGCGGCACCGTGACGTTGACCTTCTCACCGAACTTCGAGAAGGCGAGGGCCATGTTCATCGAAACGCTCTGACCGGAGGCTTTCGCGCCGAACGACATGGTCTCCCGATGGACGTTTCCGTCCTCGTCTCCGATCCAGACGTCGATCGGCCCATACGTAACGTGACCGACCGCCGCGAGCTTCGCGGCCTCAGGGAGCTTCGCCAGATCGAGATTCTCGACCCGATAGTGCGTCGTCGGCGCGCCGTCGATCGTCTCGGTTCCGACCTTCGTCACGGTGCCTGCGGCTTCAACCTGCTGCAGCGCTTGCGTCGGGCTGCGAGCCATGAGCGCCGAGATGTCGACCCCGTGGTTCGCCTTGGCCGCATTCGCCAGGTCGACCTTCACCCACGTCTTCCCGGCCGGGAGATCGTGTGTCATGAGCGGTGAGCTCAGGTAGATCGCCTTTCCGGCGAGAACCTCGGTCACGTTCCCGATCGGGCCGGCCGAGAGTACGAACAACCCTTCGCGCGTGGAGTTCGAGTAGTCGCCCGAGCCGTGCAGTTGCAGAGTCAGTCGCATACTCGTGGCGCCGGTGTTCATCTTCGCGCTCATCGTCATGTGCTCGCTCGAAAGCGCGGCCGTCTTGCTTGCAGCATCACGGACGTACGCCGCCGGATCGACCGTGACCTGCTGCGCGGCCGGCGACCCCCCGCCGCATGCGGCGAGCGCGAGCGGCGTCGCAAGCAGCAGTAGCGCGATCGTCCTCATCTCAGTACTTCCTCTCCTGCGGTTCCCACTTCGTGACGCGCACGTCGGCTTTCGACAGCTCGACGCCGCCGTCCTTCCAGCGCGTGATCGAGTGGTGCATGAAGTTCTCGTCGTCTCGCGTCGGGTAGTCGTGCGGGCGGGCGTGCGCGCCGCGGCTTTCCTTGCGCGCGACGCCGGCGGTGACCATGCAGAGCGCGGTGTCGAGCATGTTCCCGAGCTCGATCGCCTGCGTGAGGTCGCTGTTGAAGACGTCGCCCTTGTCCTCGACGACGACGTTCTTGTAGCGCTCGCGTAGCTCCTTGATGATCTCGACCTGCTTCACCATCTTGGCCTCGGTGCGGAAGACGGCGAAGTTCTCGAGCATCGAGTTGCCGAGCTCCTCGCGGATCTTCCACGGGCGCTCGCCGTCGGTGCGGTCGAGGAGCTCCTCGAGCTTCGCCTCGGCGTCGCGCTCGGCCGACTCCGGCACCTCGATCGTCGTATTCGAAAGCGCCCACTCTGCAGCACTGCGGCCGGCGCGGCGGCCGAACGTGATCGTCTCCATGAGCGAGTTGCCGCCGAGCCGGTTCGCGCCGTGGATCGAGACGCACGCACACTCGCCCGCGGCGTAGAGACCGGTGAGCTCGGTCGCGCCGTCGTTGTCCGTCGACACGCCGCCCATGTGGTAGTGGGCGCCCGGCCGGACCGGGACGGGATCGTAGATCGGGTCGATGCCGGCGTACACCATCGACAGCTCGCGCGAGCCCGGCAGGCGGTCGAGGATCTTCTCCGCGCCGAGATGCCGCATGTCGAGGTAGACGCTGCCGTCGATGCCGCGGCCCTCGTCGATCTCGGTCTGCTCGGAGCGGGAGACGACGTCGCGCGAGGCGAGCTCGAGCGCGTTCGGCGCGTACCGCTTCATGAAGCGCTCGCCCTCGGAGTTGATGAGATACGCGCCCTCGCCGCGGCAGCCCTCGGTGAGGAGGATCCCCGTCGGGTAGAGGGTCGTCGGGTGGAACTGCATGAACTCCATGTCCTTGAGCGGCAGCCCGAGGTGGAGCGCCATCGCCATCCCGTCGCCGGTGCAGGCGTACGCGTTCGTCGTGACGCGGTACTGACGGCCGGCGCCGCCGGTCGCGAGGACGACCGTCTTCCCGCCGACGGTCTTGAGGCCGCCGTGCATGAGATCCCAGCAGACGACGCCCTGGCAGCGGCCCTCGTTCTCGACGAGCTGCCACGCGAAGAACTCCTCGTAGACCGGGATGTCGCGCTTGCAGACCTGCTCCCAGAGAACCTGGATGAGGACGTGGCCGGTGATGTCGGCCGCGAAGACCGTGCGCGGCGAGCCGGCGGCGCCGAATGGGCGCTGCGCGAGCTTGCCGTCGTCGCGGCGGGAGAAGACCGCGCCCCAGTTCTCGAGCTGGATGATGTCGCCGGGCGCCTCCTGCGCGAAGAGCTCGATCGCGTCCTGGTCCCCGATGTAGTCCGAGCCCTTGACCGTGTCGTATGCGTGGCTCTCGGGGCTGTCGTCGGCCGCATTGCCGAGCGCCGCGTTGATGCCGCCCTCGGCTGCGCCTGAGTGGCTGCGGGTCGGGTGGATCTTCGAGATCATCGCGACGTCGGCTCCTGCGTCGAATGCCTCGATCGCGGCGCGCATCCCTGCGCAACCGGCCCCGACAACGAGCACGTCGTGCTTCGCGATCACGTCGAATGACGCTAGCGCAATGGGCTGAACCGCCGCATCGGGAGCCGTCGTCACACATTCGCGACGAACACGGCACACACACGTCCGGTGGCAGCCACCTGACGTAAGCGTCACGAACTCGTCACGGAAGGTAGGCGCGTCACGCCGGGCGTCGAACGTCGATTCGATGGATCTCCGCGCCGCGGCCGACCGGTTTCTCGACTCGCCGTCGCTCAGCGACGGGACGCGACGCGCCTATCGCGGCGATGTCGGCGAGTTCTGCGACTGGCTCGAGCAGCACCGCATTGCGCTCGAACAGGTCGACATTCGCGTCCTCTCCGACTACATCGCGTCGCTCGGTGACCGGCGCAGGCGAAAGCTCGCGCCTACGACGATCTCGCGGAAGCTCGCGGCCGTGCGCGCCTTCCTCCGCCATGCGCTCGGCCCCGAGCGCGTGCCCGACGGGCGCCTCGCGCCGCGCCGCCCGCGCCGTCTCCCCGACGCGCCGACCTCCGCGGAGATCGAGCAGCTGCTCGCAGCGCTCGAAGGTGACGGCGCGATCGCGATCAGAAATCGCGCGCTCGTCGAGCTTGTCTACTCCGCCGGTCTCCGGAGCGCCGAGGCGGTCGGCCTCGACCTCGGAGACGTCGACTTCGAGCAGGAGCTCGTCCACGTCCGCCACGGCAAGGGCGGTAAGGACCGCGTCGTCCCGCTCGGAGAAGAGGCGCAGCACTGGCTCGCGCGCTATCTCCGTGACGCACGGCCCGAGCTCGCGACAGGCGCCAACGACGCGTTGTTTCTTTCCGCGCGCGGTCGCCGGCTCGACACGAGCACGCTGCGCCGGGTCGCCCCCCACCCCCACCGCCTGCGTCACGCGTTCGCGACACACCTTCTCGAGGGCGGCGCCGACCTCCGGACGATCCAGGAGCTGCTCGGACACAGTTCCCTCTCTACGACGCAGATCTACAGCCACGTCGACCCGCGCCACCTCCGCCGCGCGTACGACTCCGCGCACCCGCGTTCCTAGAATCAGCGCATGCGTGTCTCGGCCAAGGTGGACTACGCCCTGCGCGCGATGACGGAGCTCGCCGCTGCGTCGCCGAACCTCATGACCGCCGAGCAGCTCGCGACGGCGCAGAAGATCCCGCCGAAGTTCCTCGAGAGCATCCTCGCCCAGTTGCGGAACGGCGGACTCGTCGCAAGCCAGCGCGGCGCCGAAGGCGGCTACCGGCTCGCCAAAGCGCCGGAGGAGATCTCGATCGCCGACGTGATTCGCGAGCTCGAGGGCCCCATTGCGACGGTACGCGGTGCGAGGCCGGACGAGCTCGAGTACTCAGGCCCGGCGACGCACCTCCGCGACATCTGGCTCGAACTGCGCTCACAAATGCGCGGCGTGCTCGAGCAGACGACGCTCGCGGACCTCGTCACAAAACGCTGACTTGCGCCGCAGCTCCGCTTATGGCAATAATGCGCTCTGGCAATACCTACTAAATCGGTAGACAAAACCAGGAAAGGCAGGCGCGCCTCATGCGGAAGTTCGTCCTTCTCTCGCTCCTCATCCCCGTTTTCGCCCTGACCGGCGTCGCCTCCGCGGGCGGCACGACGATCAATCTCGTCGCCTTCTCGACGCCGAAGCCCGTGATGGAGACGCTCATCTCGAAGTTCAACAAGACGTCGGCCGGCGCCGGCGTGTCGTTCACGCAGTCCTACGGCGCGTCGGGCGCACAGGCGAAGGCGATCATCGCCGGCCTCCCCGCCGACATCGCGTTCCTCTCGAACGGGCTCGACGTCGACTCGCTCGCGAATGCCGGCCTCGTCGCGAAGAACTGGGCGACGAAGTACCCGCAGGGCGGGATGGCCGCCAACTCGGTCGTCGCGTTCGTCGTGCGGCCGGGCAACCCGAAGCACATCCACAGCTGGGCCGACCTGCTGAAGAGCGGGGTCCAGGTCGTCACCCCCGACCCGTTCCCGTCCGGCGGCGCGAAGTGGAACGTCCTCGCCGCCTACGGCGCGGAGCGGAAGATGGGCAAGAGCGACAAGAACGCGACCGCGTACGTCCAGAAGATGTTCCACCACGTCGTGCAGCAGGACACGTCGGCGTCGAACGCGATGAACACGTTCCTCTCGGGGAAGGGCGACGTCCTCCTCACGTACGAGAGCGAGGCGTACACCGCGCTCGCAGCCGGGAAGTCGCTGCAGATCGTCATCCCGAAGCAGTCGCTGCTCATCCAGCTGCCGATGGTGCCGCTCAAGAACGCCAACGCGAAAGCGACGGCGTTCATCAAGTACATCCACTCGTACGGCGCGCAGAAGGTCTTCGTCCGCGCCGGTTACCGGCCGGTCATCAAGGCGGTCTTGAGCAACAAATCGCTCAAGACGTGGAAGACGCGCTTCAACGCCGGCGCCCACGTCATCTTCAAGATCTCCGACCCGATCTTCAGAGGTTGGACGAAGGCGAACAAGCTCTGGTTCAGCTCGAACGGCCGGATGATCAAGATCGAGCAGGCCGTCGGAGGACCGACGAGTTAGCGCGGTAGCCGCTTCTGCGCCCGCGCGTGCGAAGGAGCGCGGGATCGACGCCGGCGGGAGGGTCACCACGGCCCTCTCGCTCGGCGTCGTCCTGACGTATCTGCTCGTCATCGTCCTCCTGCCGATCGCCGCGCTCCTCTGGGAGACGAAGAAGACGGGGACGCAGGGGTTCTGGTCGGCCGTCACCAACCCCGAGGCGATCGGGACGCTCAAGACGACCTTCGCCGCGGCGTTCATCGTCGTCGCGATTCAGGCGGTCACGGGAACGATCACGGCCTGGGTGCTCGTGCGCGACGACTTCCGCGGCAAGTCCTTCGTCAATGCCGTGATCGACCTGCCGTTCGCGCTGCCGACGATCGTCACCGGACTGACGCTGCTGACGCTCTATGGGAACTTCTCGCCCGTCGGCCTGCACATCGCGTACACGCGCGCCTCGGTCGTGCTCGCACTGTGCGTCGTCACGCTGCCGTTCGTCGTCCGCACCGTCCAGCCGGTGCTGCTCGAGCTCGACACGGAGATGGAGCAGGCGGCGCGCTCGCTCGGCGCGGGGAACTTCACCGTCTTTCGCAAGATCGTGCTGCCGAACCTCCTGCCCGGGATCATCTCCGGCTGCGTGCTGGCGCTCGCCCGCGCGCTCGGTGAGATCGGCGCAGTCGTGATCTTCACGGGCAGCCTGCCGTACCGCACCGAGGTCTCGTCGGTCTACATCTACAAGCAGATTCAGGACTACAACGAGGCTGCCGCGGCGTCCGTCGCCGTCGTCCTCCTCGTCGCAGCGTTCGTCCTGCTCCTCGCCTTCGGCGCGATCCGCCGCTATTTCACGAGGCACGAGCGTGCCTAAGCGCCTCGGACTGAGAGCCGTGGCGCTCGGCTACCTCGCCGCGCTGGTGATCGCGCCGCTCGTGATGATCTTCTACCGGGCGTTCGAGAACGGCCTCAAGCCCGTCTGGGAGACGCTCTCCGACCCGAACACGGTCCACGCGTTCAAGGTGACGCTCATCGCGGCGGCGATCGCCGTGCCGTTGAACACCGTCTTCGGGATCCTGTGCGGGCTCTTGATCGTGCGGCGCCGATTCCCCGGCAAGGGGCTGCTCAACGCGTTAATCGACCTGCCGCTCGCGATCTCGCCGGTCGTCGTCGGGCTCTGCCTCTACATCCTCTACGGCCGCTTCGGCTGGTTCGGCGGGTGGTTCCTCGGGCACGGGATCCAGGTCCTGTTCGCGTTGCCGTCAATCGTGCTCGCAACGGTGTTCGCGTCGGTTCCGTTCGTCGCGCGCGAGGTGATCCCGACGCTGCGCGAGCTCGGCAACGAGCAGGAGCAGGCGGCGGCGACGCTCGGCGCGAACCGATTGCGGCGGTTCTGGCACATCACGCTGCCGTCGATCCGCTGGGCGATCGTCTACGGCGTCGTCCTCACGACCGCGCG
This sequence comes from Gaiellaceae bacterium, assembly GCA_036496305.1. Lineage (GTDB taxonomy): Bacteria > Actinomycetota > Thermoleophilia > Gaiellales > Gaiellaceae > Palsa-739. The sequence continues at coordinate 78,172 of DASXLJ010000011.1, forward strand.
CTCCCTCGGCGAGTACGGGACGGTCGCCGTCGTCTCCGGAAACATCATCGGCAAGACCGAGACGGCCACCGTCGAGGTCGAGCAGCTCGTCCAGAACTTCAACACCTCCGGCGCGTACGCCGTGTCCCTTGCACTCGCGTTCATCGCCGTGCTCGTGCTCGTCGCCATGACCGTCATCCGACCCCGGGAGAGCCGCTAAGTGAGCATCGAAGTCCGCAACATCACCCGTCGGTTCGGGAGCTTCCTCGCCGTCGACGACGTCTCGCTCGACATCCCGGACGGATCGCTGACGGCCGTCCTCGGGCCGAGCGGTTCCGGCAAATCAACCCTGCTGCGGATCATCGCGGGGCTCGAGCGCCCCGACGCGGGCGAGGTGCTGCTCGCGGGGAAGGACGCGACCGCCGTGTCGCCGCAGAAGCGCGACGTCGGGTTCGTCTTCCAGCACTACGCCGCGTTCAAGCACATGACCGTCCGCGACAACGTCGGCTTCGCGCTGAAGATCCGCAAGCGGCCGAAGAAGGAGATCCGCGCGCGGGTCGACGAGCTCCTCGAGCTCGTCCAGCTCGTCGGCTATGGCGACCGGTATCCGCACAAGCTCTCCGGCGGTCAGCGGCAGCGGATGGCACTCGCCCGCGCGCTCGCCGCGCAGCCAAGCGTCCTGCTGCTCGACGAGCCGTTCGGCGCGCTCGACGCGCGCGTGCGGGCCGAGCTGCGCGACTGGCTCCGGCGCCTGCACGAAGAGGTGCACGTCACGACGGTGTTCGTCACGCACGACCAGGAAGAGGCGATGGAGGTCGCCGACCGCGTCGCCGTGCTCAACCAAGGACGCCTCGAACAGGTCGGCAGTCCGACCGAGCTCTACGACCATCCCAAGTCGGAGTTCGTCCTCCGCTTCCTCGGCGACGCGTTCAAGCTCGGCGACACCTTCGTCCGGCCGCACGACGTCAAGCTCGATCGCTTCCCGAGCGACGGCGCCGTCGAGGTCGAGATCGAGCGGCTCGTCGTCGTCGGCGCAGACACGCGCATCGAGCTCGTAGACGGCAGCGGCGACCGCATGACCGCACGGCTTCGCCGCGAGGACGTCGACCATCTCGAGCTCGAGCCGGGCGAGATCGTCTGGGCCACGGTCGAGCACGCGCGCACCGTTGCGGCAGGCGCCGCCGGGTAGATCCCGAAGTACGAAGGTCGGTGGACAAGTCCGTCGACTCCTTCCTCGCACTCTCGGCCGCGCGGCTCGCGCCGCGCACGGTCGAGGCATACCGGCGCGATCTCGCGCACCTGTCAGCGTGGCTCGACGGCCGGTCGCCCGCAACCGCGAGCGCCGACGATCTCGCCGCGTACGTCGCGCAACTCCGCGCCGACGGCATGGCCGCGACGACGATCGCACGCCGCCTCGCCGCGATTCGCTCCTACTTCCGCCACCAGGTGCTCGTCGGCGCGCGCGACGACAACCCCGCCGCACAGGTCGAGCTGCCAAAGCGCCGCCGCGCGCTCCCGCGCACGCTCTCGCCCGGCGAGGTGGAACGGATCCTCGACGCCGCCACAGGAACGACACCGCTCTCGATGCGCGACAGCGCGCTCGTCGAGCTCCTCTACGGCGGGGGCCTGCGCGTGAGCGAGGCGACGAGCCTCGACAAGAACTCGGTCGACCTCGAGAACCGCTTCGTCCGCTGCATCGGCAAGGGGAACAAGGAGCGCGTCGTCCCGATCGGGCGGCCGGCGGTCGAGGCGCTGCGCCGCTACCTCGCGCACGGCCGCGCGCACATCGAGCGCCAGCCGCGGATGGAGCTCTTCCTCAACGCGCGCGGCGGGCCGCTCACGCGCGCGGGCGTCTTCCTCATCCTCCGCAAGCTCGCGGAGAAGGCGGGCCTCGAGGAGGGCCGCGTCCACCCGCACCTGCTGCGCCACTCGTTCGCGACGCACCTGCTCGAAGGCGGCGCCGATCTCCGCGCCGTGCAGGAGATGCTCGGCCACGCCGACCTCGCGACGACCGAGCTCTACACGCACGTATCCGATCGCCGGCGGCGCGAGTTGTACTTCCAAGCGCACCCGCATGCGCGCCGGCAAGCCGCAACAGGGAAGTAGGCCATGCACATAGATCCGCAAGTCCTCATCGCCGTCGTCTCGACACTCGGCGCGGGCTGGCTGATGATGGCCGCGGGCGTCGAGAAGAATCAGCTCGAGCGCCGTCGGCGTCGTCGCGTGTGCCCGTCGTGCGGGCACGAGATCACTGCGCGCGTCTGCGCGACCTGTACCGCTATCTAGCGCTTCTCGCGCTCTTTGCGCTTCAGCTCTTGCGCGATCGTCGCGGCTGCCTTGCGGAGATCCGCGCCCTCGTCGTCGTCGGCGGCGGTGCCTTCGAGGAGGACGATCGTCTCCCGCTGCGCCGAGCCGTTCTTCAGCGCGAGCACCGCGAGCCGACGCACGGCGGCGTTCTCGTCGGAGTCGGAGAGCATCTTGTGGAGGATCGGCCGCACCGAATTGACCGAGCTCGGATGGTCGCGCGACAGGAGCTCGATGGAGAGAAGCGCGGAACCGCGCGCCGCCGGGCTCGTGTCGTCGAGGCCGCGCCGCAGCAGCTCCTCCTTCGCGCGCCAGCGGAACATCCCGATGGCGCGGAACGCGAGCGCGCGCTCACGAAAGTCTTGGCTGCGCGCGTCGGCCTCGAGCTGTTCGTCCCAGTTCGCCCGCAGCTCGGCGAGCTCACGCGCCTTCCCGCTCGCCCAGAGCTCCTCGGCCTGCGCCGCTGCCTCCGCCAGAGTCACCGCCGGAGCCTAGCGCTAGCCGACGGGGCAGTTCGGCATCGACCGCGGCGAAAGCTTGCGCCATCCACCGCCGGCAAGTCCGGCCGCCCAGACCCGGTAGCGAGGATTGGCTGTGCCCCAGTGCCCGACGAGGAGCAGCCGCTTCCCGTCTGGCGACCAGGCAACGCAGGCAACGGGAATCGACGCCTTGACCCGCAATCGCGCGAGTTCGCTGCCCGCACGCGAGTAGACGACGAGCGAGTTGTGATGAGGGGACGGCTCCTCGAGGACGGCGAGCCGGCCCGCCGGCGACCAGGCGAGATCGGAGAACCGCGTCGCGGAGGGGACGAAGACCCTCGAGCGACGGGTCCGCGGGTCGTAGAGCTTGATCGAGGGGGAGTCCCGCGTGACATACGCGATGCCCGGCGCGCCCCATGCGAGGACTGTCCCGCGTATCGGCAGTACCCGCTCGCGACCGCTCGCCGTCGAAATCGTGGCGATGCGATTGTTGGGCAGGATGCCCGCTCGCTCGTAGACGATCTCCTTGCCGTCAGGCGACCAAGCCGGATCTGTCTCGCTGAAGGGGCCATCGGCCTGCTCCGAGTCGTGCGTGAGCTGCCGGACACCCGTGCCATTCGCGCGCATGACATACACGTCATTGGCATTCGCCTCGTCCCATCCCCCCGAAGAGATCTGTCCGCTGAAGGCGATCGACTTTCCCCCGGGCGACCATGCCGGAGCCCCATCGGCCCAGAGGTCGGCCGGCCCGAGCCGCCGCGCGGCGGCGCCAGGCCTCCAGAGATAGATCGGTGCAAAGTCACCGCGCGGCTGGACGAAGAGGATCCCATGCCCGCTCGTTCCGCCGCCCGATCCAGCGACCGCGATCGCAACGGCGACCGCAGCCGCGAGAAGTACGCCGCACGAGCCGATCAGCCAACGCTTCGCCATCGGCCCTCAGTATCCCCTAGTCTCGTCACGACGCGACTATGCCCCGGGCGGCTAACGAACGGCTAACCACGGTCGCTTCGCTACGCTCGCCGACGATGTCGCATCGCGTAGTTCTCATCCCCGGCGACGGCACCGGGCCCGAGCTCACCGAGGCGACGCGGCGCGTTCTCGAGGCGACCGGAGTCGATTTCGAGTGGGACGTCCGCGAGGCTGGCGCCGACGTGATGGACCAGCACGACGGCAATCCACTTCCGCCCGACGTCCTCGACGCCGTCCGCGAGGCGGGCACCGCGCTCAAGGGGCCGATCACGACGCCCGTCGGCGGCGGCTTCCGCAGCGTCAACGTCGCGCTCCGCAAGGAGCTCGACATGTACGCGCAGGTGCGCCCGTGCAAGACGTATCCCGGCGTGCGCACGCGTTTCGACGACGTCGACCTCATCATCATCCGCGAGAACACCGAGGACCTCTACGCCGGCATCGAGTACGAGCAGGGCACCGAGGACGCCGAGGAGCTCATCGGCTGGATCGAATCGAAGGGCGGAAAGCTCCGCCACAAGGACGCCGGCATCTCGATCAAGCCGATCTCGATCACCGGCACGCGTCGCATCTTCGAGTTTGCGTTCGACTACGCCCGCAAGAACGGCCGCAAGAAGGTCACGGCCGTCCACAAGGCGAACATCATGAAATTCAGCGACGGCCTGTGGCTGCAGGTCGCCCGCGAGGTCGCGTCCGAGAACGTCGACATCGAGTTCGACGACCGCATCGTGGACAACATGTGCATGCAGCTCGTCCAGCGTCCCGAGGAGTACGACATGCTCGTCCTCCCGAACCTCTACGGCGACGTCCTCTCCGACCTCTGCGCCGGGATGATCGGCGGCCTCGGGCTCGCGCCGGGCGCGAACTACGGCGAGAACGTCGCGGTGTTCGAGCCGACGCACGGTTCGGCGCCGAAGTACACGGGCCAGAACAAGGTCAATCCGATGGCCGAGATGCTGTCGGGAATGCTGATGCTCCGCCACCTCGACGAGCGCACCGCCGCCGACCGCCTCGAGCGCGCGATCGCCGCAGTCATCGCCGAGGGCACGAGCGTCACCTACGACATGAAGCCGACCCGCGACGATCCCACCGCGGTCGGGACGAGCGAGGTCGCCGACGCGATCATCGAGAAATTGGAGGCTGAGGTAGCGGTATGAGCATGCGCAGAAAAGTGACAGTCGTTGGAGCGGGCAATGTCGGCGCGACATGCGCGCAGGTCCTCGCGACCCGCGACTACGCCGACGTCGTCCTCGTCGACATCAAGGAAGGCCTGCCGCAGGGCAAGGCGCTCGACATCAACCAGATGGGCGCCGTCCTCGGCTATGAGCCGAACTGCACCGGCTCGAACGGCTACGAGGAGTCCGCCGGCTCGGACGTCGTCGTGATCACCGCCGGTCTCCCCCGCTCGCCGGGCATGTCCCGCGACGACCTCGTCCAGACGAACGAGAAGATCGTCGGCTCGGTCACCGAGCAGGTCGTGGCGCAGAGCCCCGACGCGATCCTCATCGTCGTCTCGAACCCGCTCGACGCGATGTGCCACGTCGCGAAGAACGTCTCCAGCTGGCCGAAGGAGCGCGTCTTCGGGATGGCCGGGATCCTCGACACCGCCCGCTTCTCGACGTTCATCTCGTGGGAGACGGACTCGTCAGTGAAAGACGTGCAGGCGATGGTGCTCGGCGGCCACGGCGACCAGATGGTTCCCGTCGTCTCCGCGACGACCGTCGGCGGCGTCCCGCTGCGCAAGCTCGTCGCCGAGGAGAAGATCCAGGCGATGGTCGAGCGCACCGCGAAGGGCGGCGGCGAGCTCGTCAACCTCATGGGCACGTCCGCCTGGTACGCGCCGGGCGCGGCCGCCGCGCAGATGGTCGACTCGATCATGCTCGACGAGAAGCGCGTCCTCCCGTGCACCGCATACCTCGAGGGCGAGTACGGCATCGACGGCCTGTACATGGGCGTCCCGTGCAAGCTCGGCCCCGGCGGGATCGAGGAGATCGTCGAACTCGACCTCACCGACGACGAGACCGCCGCACTCAAGGCGAGCTCGGAAGCGGTGCGCGAGGTCGTCGGCGTCCTCTCGACCTAGGAGACCGCGCGGGCCGCGTCGCGGCCGTTAGTCCGTTGTTAGCGCCACGGCGTACGGTCTGTGCGTGTCGCGGCGTCTTCCCGGGGTCCCTTTCGTCGTGTTGGGGGCAGCTGTGAGCCTCACCGTCGCCGGCTGTGGCGCCGGTGCGCCGCGCGCGTCCGGTCACGTCTACTGGATCACCGCGGGCAGTAGCTATGGGAAGAAGATGGCGGTTCCGGGAAGACGCGGCATCGGTAGCGTCAAGGAGGTCGCGCTCGGCAGCGGCACCGCGACCTTTCTCGCCCGCGGCGAGACCCCCGAAGCGCTGGCGGTGGGCGGCTCGCACGTCTACTGGCCCGACTGCCTCGGCGGGACGGTGAATGAGGTTCCGGTCGGCGTCGGAGTCCCTCGCGGAGTCCCACAACGTCGGAGGGTCACTCCTATCGCCAGCCTCCAGGACTGCCCCTTCGCCGTGGCGGCGGACGCCACGCACGCCTACTGGGTCAACAGCGCAGACGGAACGGTGAAAAAGGTCCGGCTGGGAGGCGGCGAGGTCATCACCCTCGCCAGCGGCCAGGATGGCCCGACGTCGATCGCGGTGGACGGCGGGCGCGTCTACTGGGTCAACGACTCAGCGAACGACAACGTGCACGACACGGTGAACGAGGTTCCGATCGGCGGCGGCAAGGTCACCGTTCTCGCCCGCAACCAGCACGGTCCCACCTCGGTGGCCGTGGACGGCAGCCACGTCTACTGGGTCAACGGCGGAGACGGGACGGTGAACGAGGTTCCGATCGGCGGCGGTCGCGTGATCACCCTCGCCCGCGGCCAGGATTACCCCGACGGGGCGGCGGTGGATGGCACGCACGTCTATTGGGTCAACGTCGGCGGTGACACGGTGAACGAGGTTCCGATCGGCGGCGGCCGCGCGACCACCATCGCCATCGGCGGACACCCCGACTCCATCGCGGTGGACGGCACGGACGTGTACTGGGCCGACGGGTCGGCCGGGACGGTGAACGAGGTTCCGATCGGCGGCGGCCGCGCGACCACCATCGCCAGCGGCCAGGCCTTCCCCGCGGCGGTCGCGGTTGGCCCTTAGACCCGCCCCCAGACGACCGTGGGCCGCGAGATGACGCGAGATGATCAACAGCAGAAGCGAGTTCGGGCGTTAACGTGCGCGCGTGGATCTCGGACTGAGCGGGCGGACCGCGCTCGTCTGCGGCGCTTCGTCCGGACTGGGCCTGGCGAGCGCCGAGGCGCTCGCGGAAGAAGGCGCGAACGTCGTCCTCTTCGCGCGCCGCGCGGACGAGCTCGAGCAGCACGCGGCGCGTCTCGGCGGTGTCGCTGTCGCCGGCGACGTGACCGACGATGCCGCCCTCGAGAGCGCCGTCGCGACCGCGGTCGAGCGCTTCGGCGGCCTCGACGTTCTCGTCTGGAACGGCGGCGGGCCTCCTCCCGGCGGCGCGCTCGACGCCGATCCGGAGTCACTCGACGACGCGTACAAGCTCCTCCTCCGCCCCGCCGTGACGCTCGTGCGCGCGGCGCTGCCGCATCTGGAGAAAAGCTCCGGCGGCCGCATCGTCGCCGTCAGTTCGCTCGCGGCGCTCGAGCCCACGACCCACCTCGCGCTCTCGAACACGTTCCGCCCGGCGCTCATCGGCTGGCTCAAGACGCTCTCGCGCGAGGTCGGCCCGCAGGGGATCACGGTCAACTGCGTCGCGCCCGGCCGGATCGCGACGCCGCGGCTCGACCACCTCTATCCCGGTGGCCCGACGCCCGAGTCGCTCGACGCAATCGCGCTGCGCCGCTGGGGAACGCCGCGCGAGTTCGGCGACGTCGTGTGCTTCCTCGCCTCCGACCGCGCCCGCTACGTCACGGGACAGACGGTCGTCGTCGACGGCGGCCTGCAGCAGGCGCTCTTTTGAGAAGACGCATAACCCCGTTCCGGATCGTCGCCTGCCTCATCCTCGCGCTTGTCGTGACGGTCGTGATCCTCATGAGGATCCCGTCCGGCGACTACCTCCTCCTGCCCGACGTCGCGCACCCCGTCGCGCCGCTCGTCCGCGTCACGGGCGGCAAGCCGGCGAAGGGCGGTGGCGAGCTCTATTTCGTCGACGTCCAGGAGCAGCAGGCAAGTGAGTTCGACAAGCTCTTCCAGGGACTCATCCACCCCCACTCGACCAGCCTGCCGGCGTCGGTGCTCATTCCTCCGTGCACGAGCAACGGCGAGTTCATCCAGTCGGAGCTGAGGCAGATGTCCCAGTCGCAGCGGATCGCCGCTGCGGTCGCCGAACGGCAACTCGGCTACGTCGTCAAGCAGCGCAACATCGGCGTGCAGGTTGACAACGTCTACGGCGACGTCCCGGCAGCGTGCAAGATCGCGCCGGGCGACGTCATCACGGCCATCAACGGGAAGCCGACGAAGACGAACACGGATCTGCAGGCGGCGATGTCGACGGTGAAGCCGGGTCAGACGATCGACGTCGAGATTCGCCGCGGCAACAGCACGATCCACGAGAGCGTCAAGACGGTCGCGGATCCACACAATCCGACGCGGCCACTCATCGGCATCTTCGTCGAGCCCGCCGTGGAGATCAGCAAGCTCCCCGTGAAGGTGTCGATCGATTCGGGGCAGATCGGCGGCCCATCGGCCGGGCTCGCGTTCACGCTCGAGTTGATGCGGAAACTCGGCCGTGACGTCACGCACGGATACCGCGTCGCCGCGACGGGCGAGATCGCGCTCAACGGCGATGTCCTCCCCATCGGCGGCGTCGAGCAGAAGACTTACGGCGTCCGCCAAGCCGGCGCTCAGGTCTTCCTCGTCCCGGCCCGCGGCGGAAACGCGGCGACCGCCAAGAAGTACGCGGGCCCGGACCTCAAGATCATTCCGGTGACGTCGCTGAAGCAGGCGTTGCGCGCGCTCACGCGGCTGCCGAAGTTGCCGAACGAATAGCTAGGAAATTCGTCAGTTTTCGTCTGTGACAACGCGTTTGGGACCGGGCCGCGGGCCTATCATCGCTAGTCGCCGTTAGCTCATGAGCAAGCGTTCCAAGCCCACCTGCAAAGACTGTTACTTCGGCCGCGCCGGCCTCTGCGCCCTGGCCGGGGAAGCGACCTGCCCGACGTTCCGGGCGATCTCCCGCGGCACCCTCGTGCCGCCGCCGCAGCCGCGGCTCGTGCCGCGCGCGCACGCGTCTGCCGCATAAAGTCGCGGCGTGCGCCGCCTGCGCCGCCCACACGTCAACGAGAGCCGGCTGTTCTACGTCGGGCTCGTCCTTCTCGCGCTCCTCATCGCCTACGCGGTCGCGTTCGTGCTCGAGAACGGCAACTCGGTCTCCGTGCACTTCGTCCTCGGGACCCAGCACGTCTCGCTGATCTGGGTGATCCTCCTGTCGCTCGCCGTCGGACTCGTCGCCGGGCTGCTGCTTGCCGGGCTAGAGCGACGCTGGCGTTTCCGACGCCACCAGCGACGCCAGCAGAGCGACGCCGGCTGAGATCTCGTCCGGCGAGACGAAGCTGAACGCGAGTCGCAGCGACCGCTCGCCGCCGTTGCCACCCGGAAAGAAGTCAGCGCCCTTGACGAAGCTCACTCCGGCCGCCTCCGCCTGCGCGAGCAGCTCGGCCGCCCGCGGGCCGGACGGAAGGTCGAGCCACAGGAAGTAGCCGCCGTCGGGCCGCGTCCACGTCGCGTCCTCGGGCATTTCCCGCTCGAGAGCGGCGAGCATCGCGTCGCGCCGCTCGCGGAGGAGCCCGTTCACGCGCTCGAGGTTCGGCCCGAAGCTGCCGCGCGTGAGGAACTCGAGCACCGTCGCCTGCGAGAGGTACGGCGGTGAGATGTCCGTCGACGTCGCGAGCGCCTCGAGGTCGGCGGCGAGATCCGCCGGGAGGACGAACCAACCGACGCGCAGGCCGGGCGCGACCGTCTTCGAGAACGACGAGCAGTACGCCGTCGCCCCGCCCGACAGTTCGAACACGCTCGGCAGCGGCTCGCCCTCGTAGCGCACGAGGCCGTACGGATCGTCCTCGAGCACGAGCAGCCCGCGCTCGGCCGTGAGCTCGGCGAGACGGCGGCGGCGCGCCTCCGACGTCGTCCGTCCGCTCGGGTTCTGGAACGTCGGGATCGTGTAGAGGAACGCGAAATCGCCCTCCGGCAACTCGTCGGGGACGAGCCCGTCGTCGTCCATCGGCACGGCCACGACTTCGGCGCCGAGCCGCGCGAGGATTTTCAGCGGCCGGTCGTACGTCGGCGCCTCGACGAGCACGCGCGTGCCCGGCTTGACGAGCCGCTCGGCGAGGAAGACGAAGCCCTGCAGCGAGCCGCTCGTGATGAGGATCCGCGACGGCTCGACGCCGTACCGCGCCGCGAGCTCCTCGCGCAGCGGCCCGTAGCCGCCGCCGGGGCCGTAGGAGAGGATCGCGCGCCCGTCGCGCTCCACCGCAGCGCGCGCGCAGTCGGCGATCTCGTCGACAGCGAGGCACTCGGGCGCGGGAACACCGCGGGCAAACGAGATCATGCTTCGAGCCTAACCCGGAACCGACTTAGTGACACTTTGTTACTAGGTGACGCCCGCCACTGCGATTTGCAGGACTTCTGTGGTTGGTGCGCGGCAAAAGGACTTAGTAACACTTTGTTACTAAGTCAGGCGTGCCGCGACCATCTGCGCGACCTCGGTCGGCGTCGTTCCGACCTCGATCCCGCGCGCCTCGAGCGCTTCCTTCTTCCCCGCTGCGGTGCCGGAGGAGCCGGAGATGATCGCGCCCGCGTGGCCCATCGTCTTGCCGGGCGGCGCCGAGAAGCCTGCGATGTACGCGAGCACCGGCTTCGTCACGTGCTCGGCGATGAACGCCGCGGCCTTCTCCTCTTCGTCGCCGCCGATCTCGCCGACGAGGCAGATGAGCTCGGTCTCGGGATCGGCCTCGAACTTCGCGACGACGTCGATGAACGAGGAGCCGACGACGGGATCGCCGCCGATGCCGACGATCGACGAGTTGCCCAGCCCCATCTGCGTGAGCTCGTGGCCGATCTGGTACGTCAGCGTGCCCGAGCGCGAGACGAGGCCGACGCTGCCGGGGGTGAAGATCTCGGCCGGGATGATCCCGGCGTTCGCCTTGCCCGGCGAGAGGACACCTGGGCAGTTCGGGCCGATCATCGTCACGCCGTCTTTCGCGCGGAAGTACGTGTACGCGCGGAGCATGTCGTGGGCCGGGATGTGCTCGGTGATGCAGATCACGGTGTGGATCCCGGCGTCGACGGCCTCGTAGATCGAGTCGACCGCAAAGCGCGCCGGGACGAAGATGAGCGACGTGTTCGCGCCGGCCTCGGCGACGGCGTCGGCCATCGTGTCGAAGACGGGAACGCCCTCGACGTCCTGGCCGCCCTTGCCCGGCGTGACGCCGGCGACGAGGTTCGTGCCGTACGCCTTGTTGCGCAGGCCGTGGAAGCGGCCCTCCGAGCCGGTCAGGCCGGCGACGACGAGGCGCGTGTCGTTGTCGACGATGATCGCCACTAGCTCACGACTCCTTTGAGGATCACGGTCGGCAGGTCGAGGCGGCCGTCGTGGATGCGGCCGTCGAGGAGCTCGGTAATGCGCTCGCGCTCGTCTTCCGGCGTCTCGGTGCGGTCGAGCCAGTCGGCGGAGTCGGTGTCGCGCACCATCGTGGCTTCGTCGGCAACCTCGAGTCCTGCGGCCGCGAAGAACTCGCGCCACTCGGC
>DASXLJ010000012.1:0-17125 GCA_036496305.1 Gaiellaceae bacterium
GTCGGTGACCGAACCGATCGAGCCGGTACCCGACTGCTGAGTGATCGTGACCGTCGCACCGCCCGTCGTCAAGCTGTTGCCGTTCGCGTCCTTCGCGGTCACCGTCAACACCTGCGTCGCCGTGCCGTTCGCGGTGATCGACGACGACGTCGGAGTCAACGTCGACTGCGTCGCATCCGCCGGACCCGGGACGTACGTGATGGTCGACGTCGTCTGCGAACCCGTCCCGGACTTGACCGGATTACCCCCAACCGTCGCGACGAACACACCGGAACCCGTCGCCGTCGGAGCCGTCACCGTCGCGGTGTACGTCCCGTTGCCGTTGTCGGTCACCGAACCGATCGAGCCCGTACCCGACTGCCGCGTGATCGTCACGCTCGCGCCGCCCGTCGTCAAAAGGTTTCCGTTCGCGTCCTTCGCCGTCACCGTCAAAACCTGCGTCGCCGATCCGTTCGCCGTGATCGACGACGAGGTCGGCGTCAACGTCGACTGCGTCGCATCCGCCGCACCCGGCACATACGTGATCGTGGACGTCGTCTGCGAACCGGTCCCCGACTTCACCGGGTTTCCACCCAAGGTCGCGACAAATACGCCGGAGCCCGTGGCAGTGGGCGCGGTCACCGTCGCCGTGTACGTCCCGTTGCCGTTGTCCGTCACCGAACCGATCGAGCCCGAACCGGACTGCCTCATGATCGTCACCGTCGAGCCGCCCGTGGTCTCGTTATTGCCGTTCGCGTCCTTCGCCTGCACCGTCAGCACCTGCGTCGCGCTCCCGTTCGCCGTGATCGACGCGCTCGTCGGCGTCAACGTCGACGCCGTCGCATCCACCGGACCCGGGACATACGTGATGGTCGACGTCGTCTGCGAACCCGTCCCCGACTTCACCGGGTTACCGCCGAGCGTCGCGACGAAAACGCCGGAACCCGTCGCGGTCGGGGACGTGACCGTGGCGGTGTACGTGCCGTTGCCGTTGTCCGTCACCGAACCGATCGAGCCGGTCCCGGATTGCCTCGTGATCGTGACGGTCGAGCCGCCCGTGGTCTCGTTGTTGCCGTTCGCGTCCTTCGCCTGCACGGTCAGCACCTGCGTCGAGCTCCCGTTGGCCGTTATCGACGCCGAGGTCGGCGTCAACGTCGACTGCGTCGCATCCGCCGGCCCGGGGACATAGGCAATCGTCGACGTCGTCTGCGAACCCGTACCCGACTTGACCGGGTTACCGCCCAGAGTCGCGACGAACACGCCCGAACCGGTCGCGGTCGGAGCAGTCACGGTCGCTGTGTAGGTGCCGTTCCCGTTATCGGTGACCGAACTGATCGAACCCGTCCCCGACTGCCTCGTGATCGTGACCGTCGCACCGCCAGTGGAGAGGCTGTTGCCGGCCGCGTCCTTCGCCTGCACCGTCAACACCTGCGTCGCGGACCCGTTCGCTGTGATCGACGCCGACGTCGGCGTCAACGTCGACTGCGTCGCGTCTGCCGCGCCCGGAGTAATCGTGAACGAATTGCTGGTCGCCGAGGTCAAGCCCGACGACGTTGCAGTGATGGTGTACGTGCCTACGGCGTTGATCGCGAGGTTCGAGAACGTCGCCTTGCCGGAGGCGTCCGTGTTCACCGTGGTCGTGCTGCCGCCCGTGAACGATCCCGTGTTCAGCGTCAGGGCGATCGGAACACCGCTCGTGCTGACGTTATTCCCGAACGAATCCTGCAACTGGACGACGACGTTGGACATCGTCGAGCCGGCCGCGGTGTTGCTCGGCAGCGTCGTGAACGCGAGCTGGCTCGCCGTGGTCGCTGCCGGCTTGAGCGCGATGAGGATCGCCCCCCAGACCTTGTTGGCAGTCTGGGTTGCCGAACCCGTTCCGGTAGAGCCGGCGGTTGCCTTCGTGGCCCATGCGGCGCCGACCGATCCGTTGCCGTTGGAGACCGAGCCGTACAGCTGCGAAAGGGCGCCGGGCGATGTTGTCGAGTAGGAACTCGTGGCGTTGCTCTCGAAACCCCCAGCGAACATGACCACGGCGGCGCTGGGGCTGGCGGTCGTTATCGCCGAAACGCTCGAGATCGTGGTCCCGGTCCCGGTCGTGTAGCTGCCCGGAGCCACGTCGAACGGAGTCGCGCCTGAGGTATCCACTCCTGAGAACGCGACGATCGAGCCGGCAGCGCCGCTCGTCCCCCCGGTGCCGAGACTGACGGAATAGCTCGACGCCGACACGTCGGACGCGTCCGCAACCCTGTACAGCAGCGACACGCGGTGGTGCGCGCCGCCGCCTTCGAAGTCCACCGGGGTGGTGACGTTCGACCAGCCGCTTATCGAGGGGAACTGCGTGGCCGTTCCGCCCCTGGTCTCGATCTGCGCGATCAGCACGTCGCCCACTGCGACGCCCGCCGGCTTGGTGATGCTGAAACTTGTCCCGCTCGCGGTGTTGGCGCTTGTCGCGCTGCCGCGCTGGGCAATAGCTCCGCCTCCTCCCCCGGCGGTGACCGCGAACGTATTCGAGGTCGCCGACGCGAGAGATCCACCACTGGCGATCAGCGTCGCCGACCCCTGAACGGTCGTCGGCTCGACCGTGCTGAACGTCGCAACGCCGCTGCTCGTCGTCGCGGTCAGCGTGCTCGGAGCACCGCTGAACGCGGTGTTCGTGCTCGAGATCGTCAAGCTCGTACTCGGGAACGTCGACACGACGTTGTTGAAGGCGTCCTCTGCGGCGACCTGGACGGCCGGACTGATCGCGGTACTCGCGGTCGTACTGCTCGGCTGCACGACGAAGCCCAGCTGCGTCGCGGTCCCGAAGGCGTTGACCGTGTGAGCGGTGCCGCTGCTCGCGCTGCTGGCGAAGTTCGTGTCGCCGTTGTACGTCGCGACGATCGTCTTCGCGCCGGACGTCGTGGACGTCAGGTTGCACGAGCCGGTGGCCGGATTCGAGCCAGTGAGGCTGCTGACGGTGCACGAGTCCGTTCCGTCGGAGACGAGGACGGTGCCGGTGGGTCCGCTGCCGGCCGTCGGTGTGACGCTGACGTTGACCGCGTACGGCTCGTTGATGACGGTCGCCGTGCTCAAATTGTTCGTGATCGCCGTCGTCGTCGCGTTCTTGACGGCGATCGACTGCGACGTATTCGTCCCGCCACCGAGTGCGCCGGTGCAATTGGTCGCCGTAAACGCTGCGGTCGTGAAGGTGGATGTTCCGGTCGAGCTCGGTGCGGTCGCTGTGAATGTGAAGGTCAGCTGACCACTTGGCCCCGCGATGGTCGTTCCTCCCTTTGCCGAGACCACCTGGCCAGCGACGGAGACGGTCCACCCCGCGGGCGTCGAGACCGAGCCTGCGGTGATGCTCGTCCAGCCGGCCGGCAGAGTCTCCTGCAGGCAGCCGAGGTTCGTCCCCCCGCCGCTACTGGTATTCGTGACCGTTTCGGTAAACGTCTGCGCAGTGCTGGGCGTCACCGTCGACGGCGTGAGGCTGGTGACGTTCCATCCGGCTGCCGCGATCTGATACGGCCCGACGAGCGGGCCGCCGCCGGGCGCTCCGACGGGCTTGACCGGCTTCCTGCTCTTGTCGGCGAACGCCTTCGCGAGGTTCAAACGTCCGTTGCCGGTCTGGGCGCTCGTGCCGACCGGGGCGCCGTTCCGCGCGAGGCGGCCGACAACGATCCCGTTCGTCGCCTTCGGATCCTTCGCCATCAGCAGCGCAGCCGCGCCCGCGACCATCGCCGCAGAGGCCGAGGTGCCGGTGATCGAGGTCGTGCTGCCGTCGATCGCGTCGGCCGGGATGCTCGTCGCCGGGGCTGCGAGGAAGGTGTCCGAGCCCGTGTTGCTCTCCGCCCACGGCTGATCGCCCTGGTCGGTGCCCGCGACGCCGATCACGCCGCTGTCGCCCGCCGGGTACGTCGGCGTCGAGACGCCGCCGTTGCCGGTCGCGGCCACGACGACCGCGCCCTTCTTCCACGCATAGCTGATCGCGTCCTGCAGCGCCTGGCTGTAGCCGGAGTTCGAGAACGACATGAGGATGACGTTCGCGTGATGCTTCGCGGCCCAGACGACGCCCTGGACGATGTCCGAGTCGAGGCCGAGTCCGCTCGCATTGAGGACCTGGACGGGCAGGATCTTCGAGTTCGCGAAGTCGACGCCCGCGACGCCGATGCCGTTACCCGTGGCTGCGGCGGCGATCGAGGCGACGGCGGTGCCGTGTCCGTTCGGGTCGCTCGCCGGGTTCGTGCCGAACGCCGACCAGCCGGCGCCGAGCTTGAGGTCGCCGCCGGCGCTCGAGACGCCCGTGTCGAGGACGGCGATCGTCGAGCAGGCTTGCAATTTCTTCGAGTGTGCGACCGGGCAGCACGACCGGCTCTTGCGCTTGCACGACAGCGCGGACAGAGCCGACTTCGAGTGGTAGAGCTTGTCCCAGCTGACCCGCGGCAGGTTCCACTGATCCGCGTATCCCGGGTCGACCTTCCCTTCGCTCTGGCGGCTCCTGTTGAGAGCGATGCCGGCGACGTTCCCGTTCGCGCGAAGCGCAGCGAGCACGTGCTGTTCGGAGCCGGCGGGAACCTTGATCGTGTCCATCGAGAGAGGTGCGATGGAGCTGATGCGCGTCGCGCCGGCGGCGGCGATCGCGGCGGCCTGGGCCGAGGAGCTCGTGCCGTGCGAGAACGTGACGAGATAGTTCGAGGCGGCAGTGCGGGAGATCGCGACGGGGGCGGCGGAGGACGAGCCGCGGTCGATGGAAACGGCGAAACCGGCGGCGAGCGCCAGAGCGACGACGAGCAGCGCCCACCCACTCCAACTCATGGACCTAGCCTTGTCCGTGCCCAGCCGCAGAACTGTCAATTTTCCGCCTCTCCTCGACGTCGTGAGAACCCGCCGAGTTTAGACGTTTAATCGGATTTTCGATACCCCTCATGCGCGTAGCTGCGTAATCCTTAACACCCCAGTTGGGTCAGGGCTCGTCCGCGCGCGGCGTGCTACCAGACCGCCACCGAGAGGCTCGCGGGATTCCTCCCGTGCCGAAAGAAGGAATCCCGCACCATTCGGGCAGCTCAGCCGGCCGTGGTGAAGCTCACGCCATCGAGATCGACGAACGTCGACGTGCCGGAAACGAGGTGGACGGTCCCGTCCGTCTCGATCTTGATCACAGCCGCGGCCGGGCCGTAGACGGCTGCCGCCTCGTCGACGGCTCCGCTCGGCCGGAGTCCCGCCGGCAGCGTGAGGATGTCATCACTGCTCGCTCCGGCGTGGAGCACGGCGCCGCGGAGATGCACGGTCCCGAACTGGTCGATCGCGTAGCCCGGAGCAACGAAGCCGCCCGCGGCGGTCCAGCTGTTGAGGAGCGTCGGAGCCGTGAAGGACAACGGCGTCGCGCGGGCGTACGCGCTCGCCGGCGCTCCCCCGAGCTTGTCCGCGTTCTTCGCCTTCTTGACGCTGAGGGTGGGCGCGAGCTTCTTGATGAGCTTGACGTCCGCCGCCTTGTCACCGTGAACGGACTTCGTGGCGGCAACCGCCGTCCCGCCGAGCACGAGAGCGAGGGCGAGCATCGAGATGACAAGAGCAGGACTGGGCAAACGGAACCAACGCTTCGACATGAATTTCTCCCCTAGTTGTGGTTGTCGCCGCAGTGCCCGAGAGACTACAAGCGCCCGCGAACGGGCTACGAGCGGGCGGGGCGCCAGAGCGGCTCGTCGACTCCGGCCGACGCGTTCGCGGCGCGCGCGAGGATGAAGAGCAGGTCGGAGAGGCGGTTGAGATAGACGGCGGCGAGCGGATTGACGTCGGGGCACGCGAGCACCGTCCGTTCCGCCCGGCGGCAGACCGACCGCGCGAGGAAGAGCCGCGCAGCCGTCTCGTCTCCGCCGGGAAGGACGAAGCTCTTGAGCTCGGGCAGCGCGGCGTTCGCGTCGTCACATTCCGCCTCGAGCCGGTCGACCGCGTCCTGCGTGATGCGGAGCTTTCCGTCCCCTTCTACGAATGGAACCGACATGTCCGCGCCGAGATCGAAGAGCTCGTTCTGGATGCGGTCGAGACCCGCGGCGCACCAGCCGACCACGGAGTTCAGCTCGTCGACGTCGCCGAGCGCGGCGATGCGCGGGTCGAGCTTCGAGACGCGAGAGCCGTCGCCGAGGCTCGTCTGTCCCTTGTCGCCGCCGCCCGTGTAGATGCTCGTCAGGCGAACCGGCTCGTTCCTGTCGCGAGGCACGCTCGTACAGTACGCCGATGATCCGCCGCGCGACCGAGGCGGACGTCGAGGAGATCGTCGCGATCTTCGAGCCGTCGTTCGCGCTGTTGGACTTCCTCCCCGCGCTCCACACGCACGTTTCGACCTCTGGGTCTTCCGGCAGAACGACCGCGCGCGCCGGTTCTACGAGGCGCACGGCGCGCGAGCCGTCGAGTTCACCGACGGCGCCGAGAACGAGGAGAAGACGCCGGACGTCCGCTACGAGTGGCGGCCGCCGTAGCCCCAGGGCCGGTGGCAGCCACCGTGCCGGAACGGGCACGAAAGTGTGGCGCACGCGTCACCGACCGCTAGATCAAGCCATGAAATCTCGACACAAAGTCGTAAGGTGCCTGCCACCGGCCGTCGCGAGGCGCTTCGCTCAGCCATCGAACAGGCGCTGCTCTTCCTCGGTCGGCGCCTCGAAGGACGCGGCCCAGATCGCCAGCTGCTCGGCGCTGATCTCGGCGGTCGTGTGCGGTGCGTCGGCGTAGCGCGTCTCGATCCGCCGCAACAGCTCGTCCGGCTCCACGTCGAGGAAGTGCAGCTCCACGCGCACGCCGAGTGCTCGCGCGCCCAGGCGCAGCGCGTCGCGTTCCGCGCGGCTCCAGAGTCCGAAGTCGAGGATGCAGCTTCGTCCGGAGGCCAACAGCTCGAAGGCGTGCTTGATCAGCAGCGCTTCGACGCGGTCACGCAACTCGTCGTCGTACAGGTCGCCGCCGAGCGCGATCACCCACTCGTCCTTCGTCAAACGGTGCGCGTCCCGCTCGACCGCGATCCGACGGGCGAGCGTCGTCTTCCCCGAGCCCGGAAGCCCGCAGGTCAAATGGAGTGTCGGGGCCACCTACCGAGCGGCGACGGAACGTTCCTGCAGCCCGAGGATCGAGCGCGCGATGACGAGCCGGTTGATCTCGCTCGTGCCCTCGTAGATCTCGGTGATCTTCGCGTCGCGGTAGTACCGCTCGACAGGGAACTCCTTCGTATAGCCGTAGCCGCCGAGGATCTGGATCGCCTCCGCCGTCTGGCGCCGCGCCATCGCAGACGCGAAGAGCTTCGCCTTCGCGCCCGCCTCGGTGTGCGGCAGGTCGTTCTGCTTCAGCCACGCGGCGCGGTGGACGAGGAGACGCGCTGCCTCGATCTCCGTCGCCATGTCGGCGAGCTTCGTCTGGATCGCCTGGAACTTCGAAATCGGCTGCCCGAACGCGTGCCGCTCCTTCGCGTACTCGCGCGCGACGTCGTATGCGGCCTGCGCGATGCCGACCGCCTGCGCGGCGATGCCGACGCGGCCGCCGTCGAGCGTCGCCATCGCGACGTGGAAGCCCTTGCCTTCCTCGTGGAGAAGACGGTCGGCGTCGACGAGCGCGTCGACCGCGATCGAGTTCGTCACGGACGAGTTAAGCCCGAGCTTCTCCTCGGCGCCCGTGACGGCGATGTGCTCGGCGTCGAGAACGAACGCCGAGACGCCGCGCGCTCCGGGCGTGTCGGGATCCGTGCGCGCGAAGAAAAGGAACGTCCCCGCGTACTCGGCCGTCGAGATGAACTGCTTCGCGCCGGAGATGCGCCAGCCGTCCTCCTCGCGCGTCGCCGACGTGCGGAGCGAGGCGGCGTCGCTGCCGGACTCCGCCTCGGTGAGCGCAAACGCGCCGATCAGCTGGCCGCCGGCGAGCGGCGGCACGAACCGCGCACGCTGCTCGTCGGTTCCGAACTGCATCAGCGGAAGCGTCACCGCGCTCGTGTGGACGGCGACGGTCACGCCGACACCCGCGTCGCCGCGCGAGAGCTCCTCGAGCACGAGCATGTACGCGACGAAGTCGGCGCCCGCGCCGCCGTACTCCTCCGGCACGCAGACGCCCATGAGCCCGAGGTCGGCGAGCTTCTCGTAGACGTCGGTCGGGAAGCGGTGCTCGCGATCCCAGTCGGTCGCGTGCGGCTCGATCTCCGCAGCGACGAAGTCGCGCGTGAGCGCCTGGATCTCCTTCTGCTCGGGCGTCAGATCAAAGTCCACGTACGGATCTTAGGCAGCGGTGAGCAGCGTCTCGCGCATCGACTCCTCGCACGCGAGGAACGCCTCGACGACCTCGGGATCGAACTGGTGCCCCGATTGCGCGAGGATCTCGTCGTGCGCCGCCTCCCACGGCAAGGCGCGCCGGTACGGACGGTGGCTCGTCATCGCGTCGAGCGAGTCCGCCACCGCGAAGACGCGCGCCGTCAGCGGGATCTCGTGTGCGGCGAGTCCGTCGGGATAGCCGCCGCCGTCCCACCGCTCGTGGTGCGAGCGCACGACGTGCAGCCCCTCTCCCTCCTCGAGGAACGGGATGCCCGCGAGCATCCGCTCGCCGATCACCGTGTGCGTCTGCATGCGCTGGCGCTCGGCGTGGGTCAGCATCCCGCGCTTGCGGAGGATCGCGTCGGGGATGCCGATCTTGCCGACGTCGTGGAGGAGGAAGCCGTGCTCGATCCCCGGGTCGCGGTCGGGCGCCCCGGGATCGATCTCCTGGATGAGGCACATCGCATACGCGCGCACGCGGTGCGAGTGTTGGGCGCTGCCGAGATCCTTCGACTCGAGTGCGCCCGCGAGTGCGGTCACGGTCGACTTGAATGCGTTCGCGATCAGGAGTCGCTGCGCGCGCTCGACCTCGATCAGGTGACGGAGGTCCTGCGCGTACAGCAGGAGCTGCTCGTCGTGGTCGAGCACCTCGCGCAGCTGCGCGCGCATCATCCGCCCGTCGCGGCCGGCCAGCCGCTCGACGACGAAGAGCAGCTCGAGCGGGCTGAACGGCTTTCCGATTACCTCGTCCGCCCCCGCCTTGCAGGCGCGATCGAGCTCGTCGGGGTCGCCGCCGCTGAGGACGACGATCGGGATGTCGTGCGTCGCGGGTTCGCGGCGCAAGCGCCGGCAGAGGTCTGCTCCTCCGATGCCCGGCAGACGGAGGTCGAGGACGACGGCGTCGGGCAGGTCGCGCCCTCCGAGGAGCGCGAGCGCCTCCTCCCCCGACTCGGCCTCGGTCACGTCGATCGCGGCTCCCTCGAACGTCACCCGCAACAACTCGCGGAGCGACGGCTCGTCGTCGACGAGCAGAATCCGCAGGTCGTTAGCCGTTGGCACGAAGATCCTCCCTTCGCTCCATGCATCGGCAGTACTAGGCCGCGCCTGGACCACTCGGCCTAACTCGTTCGAGGGATTCGGCGGCTGGCTAGTAGCGGTAGAACCCCTGGCCCGACTTGCGGCCGAGGCGACCCGCGGCGACGTGCTCGCGGAGGAGCGGGCACGGCGCGTACTTGTCGTCGCCGAGCCCCTCGTGGAGGACTTCCATGATCGCGACGCACGTGTCGAGGCCGATGAGGTCGGCGAGCGCGAGCGGGCCCATCGGGTGGGCGAAGCCGAGCTTCGCGATCGTGTCGATCGCCTCGGGCTCGGCGACGCCGTCGTTGAGCGCCCAGACGGCTTCGTTGATGTACGGCATGAGGATCCGGTTCGAGACGAAGCCGGGGAAGTCGTTCGCGACGGCGGGCGTCTTTCCGAGCGCTTCCGCGAGCGCGACGATCGCCGTCGCCGTCTCGTCTGAGGTCTCTCTCCCGCGCACGACCTCGACAAGCTTGAGCACCGGAACCGGATTGAAGAAGTGCATGCCGATGACGCGGTCGGGACGCTGCGTCGCGGCGGCGAGGGACGTGATCGGGATCGACGACGTGTTCGAGGCGAGGATCGCCTCGGGCGGGAGCGCGGCGTCGGCACGGCGGAAGACGTCCTGCTTGATCTCGAAGTCCTCGATCACCGCTTCGACCATCAGGTCCGCGCCTGAGAGATGCGCAACGCCGATCTCGTCGACGGCGGTGACGCGTTGGAGCACCTCGTCGGGATCGGCGCCGCCTTTCTCCACGAGCTTCTCGAGGCTCTTGCGCATCGTGGCGAGACCCCGCTCGGTGGCGCCGGGGTACGAGTCGTAGAGCGAGACGCGGCGGCCGGATGCCGCGACGACCTGCGCGATGCCGCCGCCCATCTGGCCGGCGCCGACGACTAAGACGTGCTCGAAGTCCACGGCCGCGAGGTTATCGTCGCGGCGTGCCGACGGTTGAGGTGAACGGAGCACGGCTCTGGTACGACGAGGCCGGCAGCGGGCCACCGCTGTTGCTGCTCCACGGCGGTCTGGGCGACTCGGGACTGTGGGAGCCGGTCGTCCCGTTCCTCTCCGGGCAGTTCCGGACGATCCGCACCGACCTCCGCTTCTTCGGCCGCTCGACCGGGCCGGCCGCTCCGTGGTCGTGGCAGGAGGACGCGATCGGCGTCCTCGACGCGCTCGGCGTGGAGCGCACCGCGCTCGCGGGCCTCTCCCTCGGCGGACGTCTCGCGACGGAGATCGCGCTCGCGCATCCCGACCGCGTCTCGGCGCTCGCGCTCGTCGCGCCGGGCCTCGCCGGGCACGACGGCCGCGCATATACGGAAGACATGGAGCGCCGCTACGAGGCGGCCGAGGCCGCCGGCGACCACGACGCGGCGCTCGAGATCGACCTCGAGCCGTGGGCGCCGCTCGGAATCGACGAGCGGATCTGGCAGCTCGCGCACGCGACCCCCGACGCAAGCCCGATGCCCGCGGGCGTCGAGCCGCTGCCGCCGCCCGGCCCGCCGGCGAAGGAGCGCCTCGGCGAGCTCTCCGTCCCCACGCTCGTCATCACCGTCTCGCACGACCCGGACGGCTTCCGCGAGATCGGCCCGCTCATCGCCGGCGCGGCGCCGAACGCGCGTCACGTCGAGGTCGACTCCGACCACTTCGTCACGCTCCGCGAGCCGAAGCTCGTCGCGCAGACGCTGCTCGAGTTCCTCGCAGACACGTCCAGCTGAGCCATGTCCGGTGCCAGGCACCGGACATGTCCCCCAAGCGCATCGGCGTGGCTCAATCAAGCCGAATAGAGCCGGAGACACGTCCATTCGCGACACGTCCGGTGCCTGGCACCGGACGTGTCCGCGCGGGACAGTGGAAGTAGTGTCCGCCGCATGGGTTTTCGGTCGACGATGTTCGCGGCCGTGTACGACCGGATGTCGCGGGCGAACGAGGAGGCCGGTGTGCGCGCACTGCGCCAGGGCCTGCTCGCCGGCGCGACCGGGCGCGTGCTCGAGATCGGCTCCGGAACCGGCGCGAACCTCGGTCTGTACGCCGACGGGATCGAGAAGCTCGTGATGACGGAGCCCGAAGCGGCGATGCTCAAGCGTCTGCAGCAGAAGGCACGCGAGCAAGCGCCCGACGCCGATGTCGTGCAGGCGCCGGCCGAGGCGCTCCCGTTCGAGGAGGGCTCGTTCGACACCGTCGTCTCGACCCTCGTGCTCTGCGGCGTCGGCGACCAGTCGAAGGCGCTCGGCGAGGCGCACCGTGTGCTGCGTCCGGGCGGACAGCTCCTCTTCCTCGAGCATGTGCTCTCGAACGATCCCGACCTCGCGAAGTTCCAGAACCGGATGAACTGGCTGAACCGGCTCGTCGTTCAGTGCGACTGCAACCGCAACACGCTGTCTGCGATCGGAGCCGCGGGATTCGACGTCACGCAGCTCGAGCACTCGGCGATGCCGAAGGCGCCGAAGTTCGTGCGCCCGCTGATCGTCGGCGCCGCGTCCGCGTAGTTCAGACTTCGACCAGGAGCGCGTCGCCCTGGCCGCCGCCGGAGCAGATCGCGGCGAGGCCGAGGCCGCCGCCGTTGCGGCGGAGGTCGTGGATCATCGTGCCGAGGATGCGACCACCGCTTGCACCGACCGGATGGCCTAGTGCGACTGCGCCGCCGTTGACGTTCGCCGTCTCGGGATCTGCGCCGAGCATCGCGAGCGAGTTCAAGGCGACGGAACAGAACGCTTCGTTCACCTCGACACGCTTCACGTCTCCGATCGCCTTCCCCGCCTTCTCGAGCGCCTGCTTGCCCGCGTTGCCGGGCGTGCGCGCGAGCCATGCGAACTCGTCGGCGACGTAGCCCTGCGCGACGACCGTCGCGAGCGGCTCGAGGCCTCGACGCGCGGCGAACTCCTCGGAGCAGACGATGACGCACGACGCGCCGTCGTTCACGCCCGGCGCATTGCCCGCGGTGACCGTCCCTTCGGGATCCATCACCGGCCTGAGCGAGGCGAGCTTCTCGATCGTCGTGTCGCGGCGGATCGCCTCGTCCGCAGTCACGTCACCGACGGGAACGATCTCGTCGTCGAAGCGGCCGGCGTCCTGCGCGGCGGCCGCGCGCTCTTGCGAACGCAGCGCCCACGCGTCCTGCTCCTCGCGGCCGATACCGAGCTCCCGCGCGACGCCTGCAGCCTGAACGACCATGTGCTTGCCGTCGAACGTCGAGCGCAGCCCGTCCCAGATCATCAAATCGACGAGCGCTCCATCGCCCATCCGGTAGCCCTGACGCGCCTTCGGCAGCGCGTACGGCGCGTTCGTCATCGACTCCATCCCGCCGGTGACGACGACCTCGACATCGCCGGCGCGGATCATCGAGTCGGCGATCTCGACCGCGCGGATGGACGAGGCGCACACCTTGTTGATCGTGTCGGAGGGAACCTCGATCGGGATCCCGGCACCGACCGCCGCCTGGCGCGCGGGCGCCTGCCCGGCTCCGGCCTGCAGCACCTGGCCCATGATCACGTAGTCGACCTCGCTCCCCTCGAGCCCGATTCGCTCGAGCGCGCCGCGGATCGCAATCGCGCCGAGCTCCGGCGCCGAATGCGCAGCGAGACCGCCGTTGAGCTTGCCGAAGGGCGTACGAACAGCCGAGACGATGACCGAGCGACTCATGCTTCCAAGTTACCCAGTGAAGCTCATGCCGGGCTCGAGCCTGCGCGCGAACGCGACGACGAGCTGCACCGCGCGCTCGAGGTCGTCGAGGTCGAGCATCTCGATCGGCGAGTGCATGTAGCGAAGCGGAACCGAGACGAGGCCGGTCGGCACGCCCCCGCGGCTGATGTAGACGCCGTCGGCGTCGGTCGACGTCGAGCCGCGCGGCGAGACCTCGACCGCGAGCGGGATACCTTCCTTCTCTGCGGTCGAATAGAGCAGCTCGAACACGTCCTCGTGCACCGATGGGCCGCGCGAAATAGTCGGGCCACCGCCCATCACCACCTTGCCTTCTTCGTCGTGATCGGCCCCGCGGACGTCGGTCGCGTGCGTGACGTCGATCGCCACGGCGACATCCGGCTCGATCGAGAACGCGGCCGTGCGCGAGCCGGCGAAGTCGCCGACCTCCTCCATCACCGCGGCCACGGCGATGACGTCGCCGGGCGCGCCGCCGCTTTCGGCGATCCGCCGGGCGGACTCGAGCGCGACGTAGCAGCCCATCCTGTTGTCGAACGCGCGCGATACGACGCGATTGCCGTGGACGGCAAGTGGGGCGCCGTGCCAGACGACGTTGTCGCCGGGGCGGATGAGACTCCGCAGCTCCTCGCCGTCTTTCGCACCGACATCGAGAACGAGATCGTCCCGCGCGACCGCCTTGCGTTCGGTACCCGGGCCGCGCTTCTGATGCTTCGCGGCGACCACGCCGGGGACGGGGCCGTTCCGCGTGAGGACGTCGACACGCTGGCCGACCATCGCGACGGGATCCCAGCCGCTCCCCGGCCGAACCGCGGCGAGCCCGTCGTCACCGAGATTGGTGACGACAACGGCGATCTCGTCGATGTGGCCGATGAGGGCGAGCGACGGGCCGTCTGCGGTTCCCTTCACGCGCACCCAGGAGTTGCCCATCGCGTCGGACGAAACCTCGCCGACAGGAGCAGCGGCCTCCCGCCAGACGGCGGCGGCGGCGCGTTCCTGTCCGGAAGGACCGGGCGTCGTCAGCAGGCGTTCGAGCAGCTCGGGAAGAGGCACGGCTCGACAGTACCTGCGCCTGTTGGCGCAACTCCGCGGTAGCGTCCCCGCGTGCAACTACGGACGCTTCCCGACAGCTACGCCGTCGTTCGCCTCGAGCCCGGCGCCGACCTGCCGGAGTGGGTCGACAAGGGGCCGTTCCGCTCGGTGACGCGGACGGAGCACGAGGTGTCGGTCGTCTGCCGCGACTACGACGTGCCGGAGGGCGAGAACGTCGACCGCGGCTTCACCCTGCTCGAGACGATGGGGCCGCACGACTTCTCCCTCACCGGCGTCATCGCGTCGCTTGTCGAACCGCTCGCCGAGGCGGAGGTTCCGATCTTCGTCATCTCGACGTTCGAATCGGACTACGTCCTCGTACGCTCGTCCGACCTCGCCCGCGCCGCCGACGCACTCGAGGGCGCAGGACACGAGTTCGCGGCTTGACGCTGTACGAGCAGGCGGCGTTCGAGCCGCTCGTCGACGCGCCGTGGGACGAGGGGCGCGTGCGGGACGCGATCGCCGCCGTCGTCGCGGACACCGACGCAGGCTTCGACCCGAAGGAGCTCTGGCCCGCGACCGATCCGGTCGACGAGTATGGGCGACCGACGAAAGTGCTCTACGTGGGAGCTGCGGGCACGATCTGGGCGCTCGACGAGCTCCGCCGCCGCGGCTATGCGGAGACCTCGATCGACCTCACGGCTGCGGTCATCCGCACGCTCGAGCTCGAACGCGCCGACCCGGACGCCGCCAACGACGAGCACTACCGGCCCGGCTCCCTCTTCGACGGAACGACCGGCCCGGCATTCGTCGGGTTCCGGCTCACCTCCGACGTGGCGCTCGCCGACGAGCTGCACGCGCTCGTCCTCCGCAACGTCGACAACCCGACGGACGACGTCAACTGGGGAGCGCCGGGCACGATCCTCGTGGCGCTCGCGATGCACGCTCGGACAGGCGAGGAGCGCTGGGAGCAGGCTGCGAAACAATCGGCGGCAGCGCTCCACGCCCGCCGCGGGAACGACCACGCGTGGCGCCAGGACGACGACTACCGCGGCCTCGGAACCCTCCACGGTGTGGCCGGCAACACGCTTGCTCTGCTCCGCGTCGAGCCGGACGATGGGCTCGCGCGCGAGTCGGCGGCCGTCCTCTCCCACCACGCCGTGCGGGAGGAAGGCCTCGCGAACTGGCCCGGAGCTCTCGGCCGGCCGCTTGTACGCCCGCGCGATGGCAGCATCTGCCTGCAGTGGTGCACCGGCGCGCCCGGCGTCCTCGCCGGCTCGTGGGATTACCTCGACGAGGAACTCGTCCTCGCCGGCGCCGAGCTCACCTGGCAGGCGGGCGCGCACCGCGAGGAGAAGGGCCACGGCTTGTGCCACGGCACATCCGGAAACGGCTTCGCCCTGCTCAAGGCGTTCGCGCGGACGGGCGACGAACTGTGGCTCGAGCGCGCGCGCCGGTTCGCCGTCCACGCGCTCGCCCAGGCCGAGTGCATGACCGCCGCGCGGGGCAGCCGCCGCTACTCCCTCTTCAACGGCGACCCGGGCACCGCGCTCTTCGCGGCCGCGTGCGTCGATGCCGACCCGCGCTTCCCGATCGTCGACGTGATCTGAGCTTGACGGGCGCGCAGTGCCTGCTTACCCTCCGAGCATGACTTCTGTCTCCACTTGGTGGCTTTGGCGCGCCGAGCGAGGCGGGAGCCTGCGCGCACGCTGAGTGCCCGCGACAACCCGTCCGCTCGATCCGGCTCCGTGAGGGGCCTTTTCTATGTCTGAAAGCGAGATTGCAACCGACCTTCTGACTCCGCTCGGCGCGTACCTCCGGCTGCGCGAGGGAGCCGCGGGCGCGTTTCTCCTCGAGTCAGTCGAGCGCGGGCGGCTCGGACGGCACAGCTTCGTCGGCGCAGGTTCACGGATCGTTTCCTTCGAAGAGGCGGAGACGCTCGACGAGCCGGTGTTCGGCTACCTCGGATACGACGCCGTCGCGCGGTTCGAGCCGACGGTGCCACTCCCGTCGGCTGGCCCGGACACGGACGAGAGCCGCTGGCTCGTGCCCGACGTCCTCATCCGCTTCGACCATGCGCGCGGCGTCGCCGAGCTCCTGCGCGGGGACGCGAGCGCGCTCGCTGGGCCGGAGCCGGAGCTTCCCCGCGGAACGGGAACGCGCGGCCCGCTCGTGCGCGAGCCGTCGCGCGACGAGCATCTGCGCCGCGTCGAGCGCGCGAAGGAGCACATCCGCGAGGGCGACGTGTTCCAGGTCGTCGTCGCACAGCGCGCCGAGAGGCCCACGTCCGCGTCGGCGGTCGAGCTCTACCGCGCGCTGCGGCGCGTCAACCCGTCTCCGTACCTCTTCCTCCTCGAGCTCGGGGAGCTCGCGCTCGTCGGCAGCTCGCCCGAGACCGTCGTCAAATGCAGCGGGTCGCGCGCCGAGCTCAACCCGATCGCGGGAACGGTGTGGCCCGGTGGCAAGGACGAGAGCGAGCTGCTCACGTCGGAGAAAGATCGCGCCGAGCACACGATGCTCGTCGACCTCGGCCGCAACGACCTCTCGCGCGTCTGCGTCCCCGGCTCGGTCCGCGTCGACCGCTTCATGGAGCCGGAGCGCTACTCGCATGTGACACATCTCGTCTCCGAGGTCTCGGGCGAGCTGCGCGACGGCGTGACGCCGTTCGAGCTCCTGCGCGCGTGCTTCCCCGCCGGCACGGTCTCAGGAGCCCCGAAGGTGCGCGCGATGCAGATCGTCAGCGAGCTCGAGGGCTACCGCCGCGGAATCTACGCAGGTGCCGTCGGCTACTGCCTGCCGGACGAGCGCGCGCTGGACACATGCATCGCGATCCGAACACTCTGGCTCTCGGGCGGCGTCGCGCATCTGCAGGCGGGCGGCGGGATCGTCGCGGACTCCGATCCGGCCGCCGAGCACGAGGAGTGCCTCGCGAAGCTGCGGGCGCTGGAGACGGCGATCGACCTGGCAGAGTCGGAGCAGCCGTGATCCTCCTCATCGACAACTACGACTCGTTCTCGTACAACCTCGCGCACCTGTTCGGGGCGCTCGGCGAGGAGGTCCTCGTGCGCCGCAACGACGAGATCGACGCTGACGAGGCCGAGCGGCTCGCGCCGTCGCATCT
>DASXLJ010000013.1:0-34269 GCA_036496305.1 Gaiellaceae bacterium
GTTCATCATGAGCCGGCTCGTCGAGCGGAAGATCGTCCAGAACATCAAGGCGGCCAAGCGGCACGTCGACCAGATGCACGCCGAGGTGTGGGACATCCTCGAGGAGGTCATCCAGGAGCACCCGGTGCTGCTCAACCGCGCCCCGACGCTCCACCGCCTCGGTATCCAGGCGTTCGAGCCGACGCTCGTCGAAGGCAAGGCGATCCAGGTTCACCCGCTCGTCTGCCACGCGTTCAACGCGGACTTCGACGGCGACCAGATGGCCGTCCACGTGCCGCTGTCCGCAGAGGCGCAGGCCGAGGCGCGCATCCTCATGCTCTCGGCGAACAACATCCTCTCGCCGGCGCACGGTGACACGCTCGCGCTGCCGACGCAGGACATGGTGCTCGGTGTCTACATCCTCACCCTGTCGGACCAGGATCTCGACGCGCTCACGGTCGACAAGCTCGACCCGCGACCGCCGCGGTTCCGCACGGAGGAGGAAGTCGAGTTCGCCGTCGAGGCGAAGCAGCTCCATCTCCAGCAGCCGATCGAGTACCTCTGGAACGACGAGCTCATCCTCACGACGCCGGGCCGCGTGATCTTCAACACGGAGATCCGGCGCGCGCTCCAGGAGACCGCGAGCAAGGGCAAGGTCGTTGGGCCCCACGAGTACGTCAACCGGGCGCTCTCGAAGAAGGAGGTCGGCAACTTCATCGCGGCGCTCGTCGCTTCGCATGGCGCCGCCGCTGTCGCGCACGTGCTCGACACGATCAAGACGCTCGGGTTCCGCTACGGCACCTCGGGCGGCGTGACGATCTCGAAGAACGACATCGTCATCCCGCCGAACAAGGAGCAGATCCTTGCCGGCTACGAGGAGCGCGTCGCGCGCGTCCTCGACGCGTACGACCAGGGCCTCATCACCGAGTCGGAGCGCCACGAGCAGATCACGTCGATCTGGACGGAGGCAACCGACGAGGTGGCGAACGCGATGGTCGACAACCTCGACCGGACTAACCCGATCGCGATGATGGCCGACTCCGGCGCCCGCGGATCGTTCGCACAGCTCCGCCAGCTGGCCGGTATGCGCGGTCTCATGGCGAATCCGAAGGGCGAGATCATCGAGCGGCCGATCAAGGCGAACTTCATGGAAGGCCTCTCGGTGCTCGAGTACTTCATCTCGACCCACGGCGCCCGCAAGGGGCTCGCCGACACCGCTCTCCGCACGGCCGACTCGGGCTACCTCACGCGGCGTCTCGTCGACGTCTCGCAGGACGTGATCATCCGCGAGGAGGACTGCAAGACGAAGGAGCACGTCGAGCTGCCGCTCTTCCTGCCGGATGGGCTCAACAAGTCCGTTGCGGGTCGGATCGCGGCGGAGGACGTCTACAAGCCGCTCGCGACGGGCAAGCCCGGCAAGACGCTTGTCATCACGAAGGGCGAGGAGATCTCGGTGCCGCGGCTCCGCGAGATCGTCGCCGAGCTCGGCGACGACCTCGCCGACGACTTCGCCATCCCGGTCCGCTCGGTGCTCAAGTGCACGGCCGACACGGGTGTTTGCCGCAAGTGCTACGGCACGTTCCTTGCCACGGGAGAGCTCGCGGAGATCGGCGACGCGGTCGGCATCATCGCCGCGCAGTCGATCGGCGAGCCGGGAACGCAGCTGACGATGCGGACGTTCCACACCGGCGGCATCGCCGGCGCGGACATCACGCACGGCCTCCCGCGCGTCGTCGAGATCTTCGAGGCGCGGAACCCGAAGGGCGCTGCAGTGCTTTCTGAGATCGAGGGCACTGTCGGTATCGAGGAGACCGAGCGCCAGCTCCGCATCACCGTCGTGGCCGACAGCGGCAACGAGGAGGACGACTTCTCGATCCTCGTCCCGCGCCGCACGCGGCTCTCGGTCGTGCACGGCCAGCGCGTCGAAGCGGGCGACGCCCTCCACGAGGGCTCGATCGCTCCGGCCGACCTCCTGCGCCTCAAGGGCTACACCGCGACGGAGCTCTATCTCGTCGGCGAGGTGCAGAAGGTCTACAAGTCGCAGGGCGTCGAGATCCACGACAAGCACATCGAGCTCATCGTCCGGCAGATGCTCAAGAAGGTTCGCGTCGACAACAACGGCGACACGGATCTTCTGCCGGGGCAGCTCGTGGACAAGCTCGTCCTCGACCGCGAGAACGCCCGCGTGAAGAAGGAGAAGAAGGACCAGGCGACCGACGAGCCGCTCATCCTCGGTATCACGAAGGCGTCGCTCGCGACGGAGTCGTTCCTCTCCGCCGCCTCGTTCCAGGAGACGACGAAGGTGCTGACCGACGCCGCGATCGAGGGCAAGGTCGACCGGCTGCTCGGGCTGAAGGAGAACGTCATCATCGGGAAGCTCATCCCGGCCGCTACCGGGTTGAAGCGCTACCGGACGATCGAGATCGGCCCGTCCTCCAAGGTGCCGGCGAGCGCGCTCGTCCGGCCGCAGACCGAGGAGCAGCTCCTCGCCGCGCTCGAGGAGATCGGCTCCGACGGCTCGGATGCGCTCGCGGAGCTCAACTTCGGCTTCGGCAGCGAAGTGCTCGAAGAGCCGAAGTCGGATATCGAGGCGGAGGAGATCCCCGAGATCGACTCCCCCCTCGACGACTGAGCGAACGCGAACTGATCGGTAACGCGAGAGGGCGGCGACATGCCGCCCTCTCTGCTACACAGGGCCGGTCGTGAAGCGGGTAGCCCTCGTCTTGCTCATCGCGTCGGCGGCGTCGCTCCTTGCCGTCGGCCGCGCAGCCTCGCAGCCGGTCTGGGGCGGACAGTGCGGAATCCCCGCCGGCCAAACGGCATGGGCGGACTACAGCTGGTCGACGCTGCTGCCGGTCATGGCGCGCCACGGCACCGTCCTTGCGCTCACGAACGGGAACAGCTCGACCGATTACTCGGCCCAGGCGCGCTCCCTCGGCGCTGCGACGTACGCGTTCGACATCCAGATGACGCGGAGGGTCGGAACGCCGAGCGCGCCGGCGGATCCGGCCACGATCGAGAGCATCGCGGAGACGCAGTACGGGGCGGCCGTCAACCGGAGCGGCGGCTGCTCGACGCCGCTCATGGTCGAGAACGAGCTGTGGGGCGCCGCGACCGTGACCCCGTGGTCGCCGGGGACGGCCCAGTACCGCGCCGACGTGCTCGCGTACCTCCAGGATCTCTCCAAGCTCGGCGCGCATCCGGTTCTCTTGATCTCCGCCTCGGCGTACCTCGGCTCTCCGGAAGCCGTCTCGTGGTGGCAGCAGGTCGCGCAGGTCGCAGACATCGTGCGAGAGGCCTACGTCCCGGCACCGTCGGTGTGGCAGGCCGGGCCGGTGCTCGGCAACCGCATGCTGCGCGAGCGGTATCGCGCTGCAGTCGCCCAGTTCCTCGGCATCGGCATCCCCGCGAACCGGCTCGGGATCATGGTCAGCGTCCTCTCGCAGAAAGGCGGCGGCGGGCGCAGCGGGCTCGAGCCGGCGTCGGCGTGGTACCAGGTCGTGAAGTGGTACGCGCTGTCGGCGAAGGAGGTTGCGAGTGAGCTCGGGCTCGGATCCGTGTTCTCGTGGGGTTGGCAGCAATGGAATCCGAAAGAGGTCGATCCGACGAAGACGGACGCGGCCTGCGTCTGGCTCTGGGCGCGGGAAGGCGGCCTCTGCGACGCACCGGGCGTTCTCGGCCGCAGCTTCGATGCGTCGCGAACGGCAGGTCAGATCGCGCTTCCCGCCGGGACGTTCTGCGCGGTACCCGGTTACGGGACTGTCGGCCAAACCGCGCTGAAGCGGCTCACCACGGTCACCGGCGATCGGAACGCTGCGTCGAGCATCCTCTTCGAGCGCCTCGTCGAGCACCGGTACGCCCACACGTCGAGCGGCGCGGTCCGTGCCGTCGAGCGCGAGGTCATAGGCGCCTCGTTCGGCGGTAGTCGCGCGGCATACCTCGACGCGCTCGCACAAGCGCACCTCACCCTTTCCGAGGCGAGAACGGTGCTCGCCGGTGAGATCCGCCGCGCGGAGCTCGCGCAGCAGCAGGGAGCCGTCACGCCGAAGCCGGCTGACATCTCGCGCTTCTACAAGGCCTATCCGGGGCTTCTCGTCCGCCGGGTACACGTCTCGCCGGACGCGCCGTGGCTCGGTGGCGCGCGTGACGGTTACGCGGTTTCGGGTACCGCTCCGGCTGCGGTCTTCGCCATTCGCTCCCGCCGGACGTCGAGGGTCGAGACCCTGCTCGGGGCGTACAGGGTACGGCCGGTGCGGGGCTCCGTCGCACTCGGGTCACTGCCGATCGGAACGGTGCGCGCCGCAATCGCAACGTCCCTCGAGAGCTTCGCGCGCGAGCGTGCGTTCGAACGGTGGACGATCACACAGCAACGGAACGCCCTCGATGTCGCGGTCTGCCGCAACGACGCTCTCCCGGAACCGGCCGCGATCGACGAAGCGCAGTACGTCCCGTTCCTCGCCGTGCAGTAGGTGCCGTTAGTCGGCGGCCGCGAGCCCGCCGCTGCCTCTGCTGCCGCTTTGGCGGACCTGCTTCACGGCGTACAGCGACTTGTCGGCGCGCTCGAAGAGGCTCGTCGAGTCGTCGTTCGGCTGGAGCTCGGCGAAACCGGCCGAGACGCGCATGTGGCCGGCACGCGCGACGGGTCGCGCGATGACCGCCTGCTCGATGCGGGTCGCGAGCCGTTCCGCGTCGGCGAGTCGCGACTCCGGGAGGATCAATGCGAGCTCGTCTCCGCCGATCCGGCACGGGATGTCGGACTCGCGCACGGCCTCGCGCAGGCGTTCGGCAGTCTCGCTGAGCGCGGCATCGCCGGCGAGGTGCCCGATCCGGTCGTTGATCCCCTTGAAGTTGTCGATGTCGACGATCACGAGGGCGAGACCCCGCGAATAGCGGTGCGCGCGCGCGACCTCGCGCGCGAGCGTCTCGTGGAAGTAGCGGCGGTTGTGGAGGCCGGTGAGCGCATCGACGTCGGCGAGCCGGCGCGCCTCCTGGTAGCGCCGCGCGTTCTCGAGCGCCGGCGCGACGCGCTCCGCGAGCTCTTCCGCACGGCGGAGGTCGTCATCGCCGAATCGCGCCTGCGCGTCGCGAGAGAAGATGCCGAGCCATCCGACACTGCCGGAGCTGTCGACGAGCGGCACGCCGAGCGCGATTCGGATCGCCTCCTCGGTCGACTCCGGGTAGCGGTACGAGAGCTCGACCGAACGCGCTCCCCACGCACTCGGCTGGCCGAAGAGCGACATCGCGTCCGGTTCGTCGCTGTCGAAGCCGCGGGAACGGACGACCGGCTTCTCTGCGTCCCCGCCGTCGAGCCTGACGAGGGCGGCGCTGACGCGTGGAAGCGCCAACGCAGCGTCGAGCGTCGTATCGAGAACCTGGTCGAGATCGACCGTCGTCCCGATCTCGTTGAGGAACCGGCTGCGTTGCGTCTCCTCCTCGGCGCGCCGGACACTCTCTTGCAGCTCGCGCGCGAGCTCCTCCATCCGCGCTTCGAGATTCGCGACGGCGCGATCCGACGGGCCTGCGACGGCCTGCGGGTCGCCGGCACCTCGCGCGCGGTTCGCGAAGTACACAACCGCCGCCAGGCTGAGGACGAGCGCCGTTACCAGGATGGCCACAGTCCAATCCATGAAGACGGACTGTAAGTCGCGTTTGCCGTTTCCACCACCCCCAACAGCATGGAATGCGCCTCCGAACGGCTTCCTCGCGAGGATTGCCCGCGTTCGCTACCATGCCGCGGGCCGGTTGGCAGGGGGCATATCGCCTTCGCCGACCGTCTCTTTGCGAAGAACGTGTTTTTCTAAGAGCGGGAGCAGACGAACTAACCATGCCAACTGTCAATCAACTCGTGCGCAAGGGCCGCAAGGCCCCCCAGGCGAAGACGAAGACGCCTGCGCTCGCCGGTGCTCCGCAGAAGCGGGGCGTCTGCACGCGCGTCATGACGCAGACCCCGAAGAAGCCGAACTCGGCGCTTCGGAAGGTCGCGCGTGTCCGCCTCACGAACGGCGCCGAGGTCGGTGCGTACATCCCGGGCGAGGGTCACAACCTGCAGGAGCACTCCGTCGTGCTCGTGCGCGGCGGCCGCGTCAAGGATCTCCCGGGCTACCGCTACAAGGTGATCCGCGCCGCTCTCGACACGGGCGGCGTCGCCGATCGCAAGCAGGCGCGCTCGAAGTACGGCGCGAAGAAGGGCGCGTAGTGCCACGTCGCGCTGAGATCCAGGCCCGCGAGGCCGCTCCCGACTCCGTCTACAACTCCGTCCTCGTGACGCAGGTGATCAACAAGATCATGCTCGACGGGAAGAAGTCGATCGCCGAGCAGATCGTCTACGGCGCGCTCACGACCGTGGAGACGAAGACCGGCCGTCCGCCGGTCGAGGTGCTCGAGCAGGCCGTGAAGACGGTTACGCCGGTCCTCGAAGTCCGCAGCCGCCGCGTCGGTGGCGCGAACTACCAGGTTCCTGTCGAGGTGCCGCAGCGACGCGCCCGCACGCTCGCCGTCCGCTGGCTCGTGACGTACGCACGCGAGCGGCGCGAGAAGGGCATGTCGGACAAGCTCGCCAACGAGATCATGGACGCGCTCAACCAGCAGGGTGGGGCGTACAAGCGCAAGGACGACGTCTACCGGATGGCGCAGGCCAACAAAGCCTTCGCGCACTACCGCTGGTAAGACGAGGGGGGAAGAGGATTTGAGCACCAAGGAACAAACAGCAGTGGCACTCGACCACGTCCGCAACATCGGGATCATGGCCCACATCGACGCGGGCAAGACGACGACGACCGAGCGGATCCTCTACTACACGGGCCGCACCCACAAGATCGGCGAGGTGCACGACGGCGCCGCGACGATGGACTGGATGGCGCAGGAGCAGGAGCGCGGCATCACGATCACGTCTGCTGCGACGACCGCCGAGTGGCGCGGTTATCGGATCAACATCATCGATACGCCCGGGCACGTGGACTTCACGGTCGAGGTCGAGCGCAGCCTGCGCGTCCTCGACGGCGCGGTCGCCGTTTTCGACTCCGTCGCCGGCGTCCAGCCGCAGTCCGAGACGGTCTGGCGGCAGGCGGACAAGTACAAGGTTCCGCGCATCGCGTTCATCAACAAGATGGATCGCACCGGCGCGAACTTCTTCGCCGCCGTGCAGTCCATGAAGGATCGCCTCGGCGCCAATCCGGTGCCGATCCAGATCCCGATCGGCCAGGAGGATCAGCACACCGGCGTCGTCGACCTCGTCGAGATGCAGGCGATTATTTACAAGGACGATCTCGGCCAGGAGTTCGACGTCACCGAGATCCCCGCCGAGCTCGCCGAGCAGGCGCACGAGTACCACCACCAGCTGATCGACACGATTTCGCACTTCGACGACGAGGTGCTCGAGGCGTACATCGAGGACGAGTCCTCGGTCACGGCGGAGATGATCAAGCGCGCCGTCCGCGCGGGCACGCTCGCCGACGAGATCACGCCGGTGCTCCTCGGCTCCGCGTTCAAGAACAAGGGCGTTCAGCCCTTGCTCGACGCGGTCATCGACTACCTGCCGAGCCCGCTCGACGTGCCGGCGGTCCAGGGCACCGACCCGAAGACCGAGGCCGAGGACGAGCGCCCGGCCGATCCGAACGCGCCCTTCTCGGCGCTCGCTTTCAAGGTCATGTCCGATCCGTACGTCGGGAAGCTGACGTACTTCCGCGTCTACTCCGGCACGCTCAAGGCCGGCGACCGTGTCCTCAACACGAAGACGGGCAAGACCGAGCGCATCAGCCGCATCCTCCAGATGCACGCGAACCACCGGGAGGACCGCGACTCGATCACGGCAGGCGAGATCGCCGCCGGAGTCGGTCTCAAGGACACGACGACCGGTCACACGCTCTCGGCCGAGAACGCACCGATCGTTCTCGAGTCGATGACGTTCCCCGAGCCGGTCATCTCGGTCGCGGTGGAGCCGAAGTCGAAGGGTGACCAGGACAAGCTCGGCACGGGCCTCCAGCGCCTCGCCGAAGAGGATCCGACCTTCCGCGTCTCGTCGGACGAGGAGACGGGGCAGACCCTCATTGCCGGAATGGGCGAGCTGCACCTCGAGATCATCGTCGACCGCCTCAAGCGCGAGTTCAGCGTCGATGCGAACGTCGGCCGCCCGCAGGTCGCCTACCGTGAAACTGCGGGCAGAGACGTCGAGAATCTTCGCGAGAAGTTCGTCCGCCAGACCGGCGGCTCGGGACAGTTCGCCGACATCGTCATCAACCTGCGCCCGCAGGAGCCCGGCGTCGGCTACGAGTTCAGCGACAAGATCACCGGCGGCAAGATCCCGAAGGAGTACATCCCCGCGGTCAACGCCGGCATCCAGGAGGCGATGGACTCGGGCGTCCTCGCGGGCTATCCGGTCGTCGACATCGCGATCGAGCTCGTCGACGGGTCGTACCACGAGGTCGACTCGAGCGAGCGCGCGTTCAAGATCTGCGGCTCGATGGCGTTCAAGGAGGCACTCAGGCGCTCGAAGCCGAAGCTGCTCGAGCCGATGATGGCCGTCGAGGTGACGACTCCCGAGGACTACCTCGGCGACGTCATCGGTAACCTCAACAGCCGCCGCGGCCGGATCGAGTCCATGGCACCTGTCGGAAACGCTCAGGTCGTCAAGGCGCTCGTGCCTCTGTCGGAGATGTTCGGATACTCGACCGACCTGCGTTCGATGTCGCAGGGCCGGGCCGACTTCCATATGGACTTTGACCGGTACGAAGAAGTTCCGCAGTCAATCGCCACCGAGATCATCGACTCGGGCGCGAGCAAGTAAGCGATCGAAGAGGAGACCAGGAGCCACTCATGGCCAAGCAGAAGTTCGAACGCACAAAGCCGCACGTCAACGTCGGCACCATCGGTCACATCGACCACGGCAAGACCACGCTCACTGCCGCGATCACGAAGGTGCTCGCGGAGAAGGGCGGCGGCGAGGCCGTGGCTTTCGATCAGATCGACAAGGCGCCGGAAGAGCGTCAGCGCGGCATCACGATCAACACCGCGCACGTCGAGTACGAGACGGACAACCGTCACTACGCGCACGTCGACTGCCCGGGGCACGCCGACTACATCAAGAACATGATCACGGGTGCCGCCCAGATGGACGGCGCGATCCTCGTGGTCTCGGCCGCCGACGGCCCGATGCCGCAGACGCGCGAGCACATCCTGCTCGCCCGCCAGGTCGAGGTGCCGGCGATCGTCGTCGCCCTCAACAAGGCCGACATGGTCGACGACCCCGAGCTGCTCGAGCTCGTGGAGATGGAGGTGCGCGAGCTCCTCTCGAAGTACGACTTCCCGGGCGACGACATTCCCGTCGTGCAGGTCTCGGCGCTCAAGGCGCTCGAGGGCGATGCGGAGTGGAGCGCCAAGGTCATCGAGCTCATGGACGCCGTCGACTCGTACATCCCGGAGCCGACTCGCGATCTCGACAAGCCGTTCCTCATGCCGATCGAGGACGTGTTCACGATCACCGGCCGCGGCACCGTCGTGACCGGCCGCGTCGAGCAGGGCGAGATCAAGATCGGCGACGAGATCGAGATCGTCGGCATCCACGAGAAGACGGAGAAGACGGTCGTCACGGGCGTCGAGATGTTCAACAAGACGCTCGACTCGGCTCAGGCCGGCGACAACGCGGGCGCACTCCTCCGCGGCACGAAGCGCGAGGAGGTCGAGCGCGGCCAGGTTCTCGCGAAGCCGGGCTCGATCAACCCGCACACGCACTTCAAAGCCGAGGTCTACGTTCTCGGTAAGGACGAGGGTGGCCGCCACACGCCGTTCTTCAACGGCTACCGCCCGCAGTTCTACTTCCGCACGACGGACGTCACCGGCTCGATCAAGCTCCCGGACGGCCAGGAGATGGTCATGCCGGGCGACAACACGAACATGGAGATCGAGATGATCCAGCCGATCGCCATGGATCAGGGCCTCCGGTTCGCCATCCGCGAGGGTGGACGCACCGTGGGCGCAGGCGTCGTTACCGAGATCATCAAGTAGGAAAGGGCGGAGGCGCCGGTGCCACAAGCAAAAATCAGAATCAGGCTGAAGGGCTACGACCACCAGCAGGTGGACAAGTCCGCGCGCGACATCGTGGACACAGCCCAGCGCACCGGCGCCACCATCACCGGTCCTGTGCCCCTGCCCACCGAGAAGAACGTCTACTGCGTGATCCGGTCCCCGTTCAAGGACAAGGACTCGCGGGAGCACTTCGAGGTGCGCACGCACAAGCGGCTGATCGATATCCACTCGCCGACCCCGAAGACGGTCGACTCGCTCATGCGGCTCGACCTCCCGGCCGGCGTCGACATCGAGATCAAACTCTGAGATGAAGGGCATCCTTGGAAATACGGCGCCGGCTACCGCGAGGTGGGAACGAAACCTTGCGGCCGCCGAGGTGGTGTCCTAGATGAAGGGTCTACTCGGCCGCAAGGTAGGGATGACGCAGCTCTTCGACGAGGAGAGCGGCTCCGTGACTCCGGTCACCGTGATCGAGGCCGGCCCGTGTCCCGTCGTCGCCGTTCGCACGCCGGACGCCGACGGTTACGAGGCCGTCCAGCTCGCGTGGGATCCGGTCGCCGACCGCAAGGTCTCGAAGCCCGAGCGCGGCCATCTCGCGAAGGCGGGAGTCGACGGCGCCTACCGGCATCTCGTCGAGTTCCGTGGACACTTCGCCGAAGCCGTGCAGGGCGAGAACGTCACCGTCGAGCTCTTCCAGCCCGGCGACAAGGTGAAGGTCAGCGGCATCGGGATCGGCAAGGGCTTCCAGGGCACGATCAAGCGCCACAACTTCTCTCGCGGCCCGGTCTCGCACGGCTCGCACAACGTCCGCAAGCCGGGCTCGATCGGTGCTTCGGCGTATCCGTCGCGCGTCTTCAAGGGCGTGCGGATGGCGGGCCGGATGGGCGGCAAGCGCGTGACGCAGGTCGGGCTCACCGTTCATTCCGTCGATGTCGAGCGGAACCTTCTGCTCGTCAAAGGCGCGATCCCGGGTCCGAAGAACGGGATCGTCGAGATCAGGGAGATGCACTAATGGCCGCGCCGAAAGCCCCGGTTTTGGGCGGTGCAAAGAAGGAGGTCTCGCTCGACGAGGCCGTCTTCGCCGCCGAGGTCAAGCCGCATCTCGTCCACGAGGCTGTCCGCGCCGAGCTCAACGCTCGCCGGCAGGGAACGCGCGCCGCGAAGAGCCGCGGCATGGTCTCGGGCGGCCGCGCGAAGCCGTGGCGTCAGAAGGGCACCGGCCGCGCGCGCCAGGGCACGATCCGCGCGCCGCAGTTCACCGGCGGCGGCGTGACGTTCCCGCCGACCCCGCGTGACTTCTCCGTCAAGGTGAACAAGAAGGCGTTGCGCGCCGCGTTGCGCGCTGCTCTGAGCGATCACGCCCAGGCGGGTACGCTCGGCCTCGTCGCCGGCGACTCGTTCGACAAGCCGTTGACGAAGCAGGCCGTCGAGCTGCTCGCGAAGTGGGGCCAGCAGACTCCCACCCTCCTCGTTCTCACGGAGGACGAGGAGATGCTCATCAAGTCGTTCCGCAACCTCGACAAGGTGCTCATCACCGTTCCGGCCGACCTCGAGGTCGCGCAGGTCGTGTGGGCGCGCTCGCTTCTCGTGAGCGAAGCCGCGCTGCCGCTCGTGAACGCGAGGGCCGGAGCGAAAGCAGAGGAGGTGTCCGCGTGAGCCTCCATCCCGCACAAGTCCTCATCTCGCCGGTCGTGAGCGAGAAGAGCTATAGCCAGATCGTCGAGAACCGCTACACGTTCAAGGTGCACAAGGACGCGCACAAGACGCAGATCCGCCAGGCGGTCGAGCAGCTCTTCGACGTCCACGTCGTCGCGGTGAACGTCATCAAGGTGCAGCCGAAGCCGAAGCGGCGCGGGCTGATCCAGGGCACGAAAAAGGGCTGGAAGAAGGCCATCGTCGAGGTCAAGGCGGGCGAAAAGATCGACATCTTCGAGGGGGCCCAGCTCTAATGCCGATTCGTAGGTACAAGCCGACGAGCCCCGGCCGTCGCTTCATGTCCGCCTCGACGTTCGAGGAGGTCACGAAGACGACGCCGGAGAAGAGCCTGCTCGAGCCCATCACGAAGAAGGGCGGTCGCAACAACAACGGCCGGATCACGACGCGCCACCAGGGTGGCGGTCACAAGCGCCGCTACCGCCTCATCGATTTCAAGCGCGTCAAGGATGGCGTGCCCGCGACCGTGGCCGCGATCGAGTACGACCCGAACCGCTCCGCGCGCATTGCGCTGCTCCACTACGCCGACGGCGCCAAGGCGTACATCCTCGCCCCCTCGCAGCTGAAGGTCGGTGCGACGGTCGAGTCCGGCCCCGAGGCCGACATCAAGGTCGGCAACGCGTTGCCGCTCGAGAACATCCCGACAGGAACGCTCGTCCATGCCGTCGAGCTGAAGCCGGGCCAGGGCGCAAAGATGGCGCGCTCGGCCGGCTCGGGCATCCAGCTCGTCGCGAAGGACGCAGGCTTCGCCGTTCTTCGCCTCCCGTCCGGCGAGATGCGCCGCGTGCCGCTGACCTGTCGCGCGACTGTTGGGCAAGTCGGCAATGTCGACCACCAGAACATCAACTGGGGCAAGGCCGGACGCAGCCGCTGGAAGGGCAAGCGCCCCTCGGTGCGCGGCTCCGCGATGAACCCGGTCGACCACCCGCACGGCGGTGGCGAGGGCAAGTCGAAGGGCGGTCGCCATCCGGTCACGCCGTGGGGCGTTCCGACGCTCGGCAAGCGCACGCGTTCGAAGCACAAGGAATCCGACAAGTTGATCGTCCGCGGCCGTCGCCGCGGTAAGGAGGGACGCCGCTAAATGTCGCGGTCAAGCAAGAAGGGGCCTTTCGTGGAGGAGCGGCTGATGAGCCGCATCGAGGCGATGAACACGGCCAAT
This sequence comes from Gaiellaceae bacterium, assembly GCA_036496305.1. Classification (GTDB taxonomy): domain Bacteria; phylum Actinomycetota; class Thermoleophilia; order Gaiellales; family Gaiellaceae; genus Palsa-739. Next base: position 12,872 of record DASXLJ010000013.1, read on the forward strand.
TCCAAGAACATGATCAAGACCTGGTCGCGCGCGTCGACGATCTTCCCGGAGATGGTCGGGCACACGATCGCCGTTCACGACGGCCGTAAGCACGTGCCCGTGTTCATCTCCGAGCAGATGGTCGGCCACAAGCTCGGCGAGTTCGCCCCGACGCGGACGTTCCGCGGCCATGCCGGCGATCGCGCAGCAAAGGTGAAGCGCTAGTGGCTGTGTTGGCTGAGCAGGAGCGGCAGACGGTGCGTGCGCAGGCGCGTTGGGTGCACTCGAGCGCGCGGAAGGCGCGGCTCGTCACCGACCTCATCCGAGGGCGCAGCGTGCCCGAGGCGCGGACGATCCTCGCGTTCTCGAACCGCGCCGTCGCGAAGGACGTCGAGAAGGTGCTGCGCTCGGCCGTTGCGAACGCCGAGTCGCGCTCCGACCTCCATTGGAACGGCGATTCGCTCGTCGTCGCCACGGCATACGCCGACGAAGGCCCGACGCTCAAGCGCTGGCGCCCCCGCGCGCGCGGCCGCGTCAACCGGATTCGCAAGCGGACCTGCCACATCACGATCGAGCTCGTGCAGAGCCCGGCCGCTGTCGCCGCCGCTGCCGCTCAGGCTGCGGCAGCGCCGAAGCGTGCGCCGCGGAAGAAGGCCGCCGAGACCGTCGAGGCTGAGGCTGCCACGCCAGAGGCCGCGGTCGAGGAGACCGCCGTCGAGGAGACGCCGGAGCCCGAGGCTGTGGTCGAGGAGACTCCCGTCGCCGAGACGGAGACCGCCGAGGCGACCGAGAGCACGGACGAGACGGCCGACGAGACCGAGACCACCGAAGAGACTGACACCACCGAGGAGACCCCAGAGGAGATGCAGGACTAATGGGCCAGAAGATTCATCCTGGGGGACTTCGCGTGGGCGTCATCCACGACTGGAAGTCCAACTGGTACACCGGCAAGAAGGAATTCGCGGGCTACATCCTCGAGGACGTCAAGATCCGCGACCACATCTACGGGAAGCTCTCGCACGCGGGGCTGTCCGACATCCTGATCCGCAAGGACAAGCAGCGGATCACCGTCGACATCTACACCGCGCGGCCGGGCATCGTGATCGGCAAGTCGGGCGTCGAGGTCGACGCGCTGCGCAAAGAGCTGCACGCGCTCACCCAGAAGAACGTCCACATCAACATCAACGAGATCAAGCGCCCCGAGCTCGACGCGAAGCTCGTCGCGCAGTCGATCGCGGAGCAGCTCGGCAACCGCGTCGCCTTCCGCCGCGCGATGAAGCGCGCGCTCGCCTCGGCGATCCGCTCCGGCGCCGCCGGCGTGAAGATCCGTTGCGCCGGCCGTCTCGGCGGCGGAGAGATGAGCCGCAGCGAGACGTACAGCGAGGGCCGCGTGCCGCTCCACACGATCCGCGCCGACATCGACTACGGCTTCGTCGAGGCGAAGACCGCCGCGGGCCGCATCGGCGTCAAGGTCTGGATCAACAAGGGCGAGATCATGCCGGAGGGCTTCGGTGGCGAGGACACGACGCGCCTCGGCGACCAGGACGCGCGTCGCCGTCGCGGCGGTGCGCTCGAGGGTCTCGGCGCCTCGCGCGAGAGCGGTCGCTCCCGCAGTCAGGATCGCGAGGGCCTTGGCCCGGTGCGCCAGCGCCGCCGCGGTCCGGGTGGCGGAGGTCCGGGTGGCCCCGGCGGTCGTCCCGGCCAGCGTCGCGGTCCGGGCTCGTCCGGCGCACGCCCTGCCGGCGGCGCCGGTGGTCAGGGCGGACGTCCTTCCGGCGGACAGGGTTCGTCTGGCGCGCGCCCTTCGGGCGGCGGACGCGGTCCGCGTCGCGACCAACAGACGGACGCTCCCAAGCCCGAGGAGACGAAAGTGACTCCGGCCGAAGTCGTCGAGACTCCTGTTGTCGAGAGCCCGGCGCCCGAGGCGGTTGTCGAGACGCCTGCTGTCGAGAGCCCGGCGGCCGAGACGGTCGAGGCTCCGGTGACCGAGGCTGCAGCGCCCGAGGCTGCTGCATCCGAGGCTCCGGCAGAGGAGAAGCCGAAGCGCGCCCCGCGCAAGAAGGCCGAGCCGAAGGCTGAGACTGAGCCGAGCGCGGACGAGGCACCGAAGGACGGTGACGCCTAAATGTTGATGCCGAAGAAGACGAAGTTCCGGAAGGTCCATCGCGGCCGCCGGCGCGGCGCCTCGACGGGTCAGACCGTCGTCCAGTACGGCGACTACGGCCTGAAGGCCATCGATGCCGGCTGGATCACGAACCGCCAGATCGAGGCGGCTCGTATCGCCATGACGCGCAAGATCAAGCGCGGTGGCAAGGTCTGGATCAACGTCTTCCCGGACAAGAGCTTTACGAAGAAGCCGGCTGAGACCCGCATGGGCTCCGGCAAGGGCTCGCCCGAAGGCTGGGTCGCGGTGATCAAGCCGGGCCGCGTGATGTTCGAGCTCGCCGGCGTTCCCGAGCCGCTCGCCAAAGAGGCGCTCCGGCTCGCGGGCCAGAAGTTGTCGATCAAGACGAAGATCGTGAAGCGGGAGGCTGAGCTCTTTGACTAGGGCATCGGAACTGCGTTCGTTGACGGACGACGAGCTCGAGCATCGGCTCTCCGAGCGGCGGCAGGAGCTGTTCAACCTCCGCTTCCAATCGGTGACCGGCGCACTCGAGAACTCCGCGCGCCTCAAGCTCGCGAAGCGCGAGATCGCCCGCATCCTCACCGTCGTAACGGAACGTGAAGCAGAAAAGGCAGAAGCATGAGCGAGAACGAAGAGACACCAGACGAGACGACACCGGCGGAGCCGGAGGCTGTGGAGGAGCAGGCCGAGGAGACCTCGGAGGCTCCGGCTGCGCCGGAGCCGACGGAAGAGCCCGAGGTCGAGGCCGAGGCCGAAGCGCCTGCCGACGAGCCGGTCGCCGAAGAGTCGATCGAAGAGTCCGTAGCCGAAGAGCCGGCCGCGGAGCCCCAGGCTGAGGTTGAACAGCCCGCCGCCGAAGAGGCGTCCGCCGAGGAGCCCGCCGCTGAGGAGCCTGCTGCCGAAGAGCCTGCTGCCGAAGAGGCCGCCGCCGAGGCTCCTGTCGAGGACGCTCCGACCGAGGAGGCTCCTGCTGAGGAGCCGCCCGCCGCCGAAGCTCCCGCCGCCGAAGCTCCTGCCGAGGACGCTCCGGCTGACGATGCTCCGGCTGCCGAGGCGACGGAGGCAGCCGCCCCCGCGCAGCAGTCCGAGCCGAAGAAGAAGGGCAAGCGCCTCCCGCGCCGCCTGCGCCCGCAGAAGACGCGCCCGACGCGCGAGGCCTCGACCGAGCGCAAGCCGATCGTCCGCCTGCCGAAGCCCGAGCACGAGCGTGGCCGGCGTCAGGAGCGCCGCGGCGTCGTCGTCTCGAATGCGATGGACAAGACGATCGTCGTCAAGGTCGACGTCATCACCTCGCATCAGAAGTACAAGAAGGTCATCCGCCGCACGGTGAAGTTCCACGCTCACGACGAGCAGAACTCCGCCAACATCGGGGACGTCGTCCGCATCGTCGAGACGAAGCCGCTCTCGAAGACGAAGCACTGGCGGCTCGCCGAGATCGTCGAGGTCGCGAAATGATCCAGCAGGAGTCACGCCTCAAGGTGGCCGACAACACCGGCGCCCGCGAGATCCTCTGCATCCGCGTCAAGGGCGGCCATCACCGCCGCTACGCGCGGGTCGGCGACATCATCATCGGCACCGTCAAGACGGCCACGCCGCAGGGCGCGGTCAAGAAGGGCGAGGTCGTCACGGCCGTCGTCGTGCGGACGAAGAAGCCGTTCGGCCGCGACGACGGGACGACGATCGCGTTCGACGAGAACGCCGCCGTGATCATCGACGGCCAGCGCAACCCGCGCGGCACCCGCATCTTCGGGCCGGTCGCGCGCGAGCTGCGTGAGAAGAACTTCATGAAGATCGTCTCGCTCGCGCCGGAGGTGCTCTAACCGTGTCCCAGACGATGAAGATCAAGAAGGGCGATCGCGTGCACATCCTCCGCGGCAAGGACGCCGGCAAGGAAGGACGTGTGCTCGAGGCGCTGCCGAGAGACGGCAAGGTCGTCGTCGAGAACATCAACATCATCAAGAAGCACCGCCGCCCGCGCGCGCTCCAGGGCAACAGTGGCATCGGTGGAACCGTCGTGCCGGGTGGCATCGTCGACCTGCCGGCGCCGATGCCGGTCGCGAATGTGATGGTCGTCTGCCCGAGCTGCGGCAAGCCGACCCGCGTCTCCACCATCACGAAGACCATTTCCGGCAAGGAAGTCCGCCTGCGCGTCTGCAAGAAGTGCAACGAGGAGATCGACAAGTAATGGCGACAGCTACTGAGACATATACGCCGCGCCTCAAAGACCTCTACGACGGGGAGATCCGCGAGCACCTCAAGGACCAGCTCGGGCTCGACTCGATCATGCAGGTGCCGCGCATCGAGAAGATCACGCTCAACATGGGCGTCGGCGAGGCGAAGACCGACTCCAAGGCGATGGATCGCGCGATCGAGGAGCTCACGACGATCGCCGGCCAGCGCGCCCAGGTGCGCAAGGCCACCAAGTCGATCGCGCAGTTCAAGCTGCGCGAGGGAATGGCGGTCGGCGCGCGCGTCACGCTGCGCGGCCCGCGCATGTACGAGTTCCTCGATCGGCTCGTCTCGATCGCGCTGCCCCGGATCCGCGACTTCCGCGGCCTCAACCAGAAGTCGTTCGACGGGCGCGGCAACTTCTCGATGGGCGTGCGCGAGCAGCTCATCTTCCCGGAGATCAACTACGACGACATTCAGGACGTTCGCGGCCTCGACGTGACGATCACGACGAGTGCCACGTCGGACGAGCACGCGCTCGCGCTGCTGCAGGCTCTCGGCCTGCCGTTCGCGACTGCGGATGGCGAAGGGAGACAGCAGTAATGGCGAAGACCTCGCTCGTCGTGAAGCAGCGGCGACCTCAGAAGTTCCGCGTGCGCAATTACACGCGCTGCAACAAGTGCGGCCGCCCGCGCGCCGTGTTCAAGAAGTTCGGCCTTTGCCGGATCTGCCTGCGCGAGCTCGCGCATCAGGGCGCGATTCCCGGCATGACGAAGTCCAGCTGGTAGGAGACGAAACCTTGCTCACCGATCCGATCGCAGACATGCTGACCCGCATCCGCAACGCCAACAAGGCGCTGCACGACCAGGCCTCGATGCCGAGCTCGCGGATGAAGGTCGAGATTGCCCGCCTCCTGAAGGAGGAGGGATACATCCGCGACTACCACGTTGAGAAGGGCGAGTCCTTCGATACCCTGGTCATCGATCTGAAGTTCGGCCGCAACCGCGAGCGGGTCATCTCCGGCCTGAAGCGCGTGTCGAAGCCGGGCCGCAGGGTCTACGCGCGGAAGGATCGTCTGCCGCGTGTGTTGGGCGGGATGGGCGTCGCAATCCTGTCCACATCGACGGGTCTCGTCACGAGCCGCACCGCGCAGGAAAAGGGCATCGGCGGCGAGGTCGTCGCGTTCGTCTGGTAACCGACATGAGCAGAATCGGAAAAGCCCCCATCACTATCCCGGACGGTGTCACCGTCACGATCGAGCCTGCCCGCGTCGCGGTCGTCGGCCCGCTCGGCTCGCTGCAGCAGCAGGTGCCGACGCGGATGAAGATCGAGCTCGCCGACGGTGTCGTCACGGTCACCCGCCCGACCGAGCGCGGCGAGGATCGCTCGCTCCACGGCCTCACGCGGACGCTCGTCGCGAACATGGTCGAAGGCGTGACGAAGGGTTACGAGAAGAAGCTCGAGATCCAGGGCGTCGGTTACCGCGCCCAGCTCAAGGGCTCCGACCTCGAGCTCAACGTCGGCTACTCGCATCCCGTCGTCATGAAGCCCCGCACCGGGATCACGTTCGACGTCCCGACGCCGACCGAGATCGTCGTCAAGGGGATCGACAAGCAGATGGTCGGGCAGACCGCCGCCGAGATCCGCAAGGTGCGCAAGCCGGAGCCGTACAAGGGCAAGGGCATCCGCTACGAGGGCGAGTACGTGCGCAGGAAGGTGGGCAAGCGTGCCTAGCCTGACCGTCAGGGAGGCTCGCCTCCGCCGCCACCGGCGCGTGCGCGCGAAGGTCTCCGGCACCGCCGAGACGCCGCGTCTCGCAGTCTTCCGCTCGAATCGCGGCATCGAGGCCCAGCTCGTCGACGACCTCGCGGGCAAGACGCTCGCGTCGGCGTCGCACCTCGGGCTCGCGAAGTCCTTCAAGGGCGACAAGTCGAAGCAGGCCGAAGAGGTCGGGAAGGCGCTTGCGGCGGCGGCCAAGAAGGCCGGCGTGGAGACGTGCGTCTTCGACCGCGGCGGCTACCTCTACCACGGACGTGTGAAGGCGCTCGCCGAAGGCGCCCGCGAAGGAGGACTGAAGTTCTGATGGGATCGATCGAGTACACCGAGACGCGCGAGCTCAAGGAGCGCGTCGTCGAGATCAACCGCGTCGCCAAGGTCGTCAAGGGCGGCCGGCGCTTCTCCTTCACGGCGCTCGTCGTCGTGGGGGACGAGGTCGACCGCGTCGGCGTCGGCTACGGCAAGGCGCGCGAAGTGCCGCTCGCGATCACGAAAGCCGTCGAGGACGCGAAGAAGAACATGTTCACGATCCCGAAGCACGGCTCGACGATCACGCACGAGGTGCTCGGCCGGTTCGACGCGGCGAAGGTCATGCTGCGCCCCGCCTCGGAGGGAACCGGCGTCATCGCCGGCGGCGGCGTGCGCGCGGTGCTCGAGCTCGGCGGCATCCACAATGTTCTGGCGAAGAGCTTGGGCACGACGAATCCGATCAACATGGCGAAGGCCACCGTCGCCGCGCTCCAGGAGCTCCGCCGTCCCGAGGATGTCGCAAAGATGCGCGGTAAGCGCATCAGCGAGGTGCTGCCGTTCTCTCCGGCGCCCCCGGCCGAGGACGACGAGCTCGCCGAGGTCGCCGAGGCGCCTGCCGCCGAAGCGCCTGCCGCCGAAGCTGCGCCGGTCGCTGAGGAAGCGCCCGCCGTCGAGGCTGCCGAGGAGGCGCCTGTTGCTGACGAGCCGGTCGCGGAGGAGGCTCCCGCCGAGGAGCCGGCCGCCGAGGCAGAGCCCGCTCCGGAGGCGTCCGAGGAAGCTGCCCCCGAGGAGCACAAGAAGCGCCTCTCGCTGCGCCGCAAGAAGGACGACGCCTAAGTGGCCAAGGTCACGATCACGCAGGTCAAGTCGCAGATCGGGCAGTCCGAGCGGCATCGCGGTACCCTGCGCGCGCTCGGGCTCGGCAAGATCGGCCGCAGCGCCGAGCACGAGGAGTCGCCGGTGTTCTCCGGCATGCTCCGCAAGGTCCGCCACCTCGTGAAGGTCGAGAACGCCTGATGCCCGAGAAGCAACTGAATCTCTCGAATCTCAGCCCGGCGCAGCCGCGCGAGGACCGCAAGCGCGTCGGCCGCGGCATGGGCTCCGGCAAGGGCCGCTACTCCGGCCGCGGCATCAAGGGCCAGAAGTCGCGCGCGGGCTCGCACAAGATGCCCGCCGGATTCCAGGGCGGACAGACGAAGCTCTTCATGCAGATCGGCAAGCTGCGCGGTAACACGTCCGCCGACGCGATGCCGATCGGCCCGTTCCGCACGTACACGCACCCGATCAACCTCCGCGACCTCGACCGCTTCGACGCCGGCGCGGACGTGACGCCCGAGACGCTCGTCGAGAAGGGCTTGCTCAAGAACACGAAGATCGACGTCAAGCTCCTTGGCGACGGCGAGCTCACGAAGAAGCTCACCATCCGCGTCCACGCCATCTCCGCCTCCGCGCGCGAGAAGGTGGAGGCCGCGGGCGGCACCGTCGAGCTCCTCCGCGAGCCGAAGGTCAAGAAGGTGCGCCACCACAAGGCGAAGCCGGTGACGGCTGAAGCACCGGAGGCCGAGGCGACCGATGAGGCGCCCGCCGACGAGGCTCCGGCCGAGGAAGCGGCCGCCGACGAGACTGCAGAGGCGGAGGAGAGCTAGCCGATGTTCGAGTGGCTCGCGAACGCCTGGCGCGTCCCCGAGCTGCGTCGGCGTGTCCTGTTCACCGCTGGTGTCCTGTCGGTCTACCGTCTCGGCTCGATCGTCCCCGCGCCGGGCATCAGCCAGTCGGCGGTACAGAGCTTCTTCAGCAGCGGCAAGGGCAGCGGCGGCGCACTGGCCCTGCTCAACCTCTTCTCGGGCTCGGCGCTATCGCACTTCTCGCTCTTCGCGCTCGGGATCATGCCGTACGTCACGGCCTCGATCATCTTCCAGCTCCTGGCGGTCGTCGTGCCGTCGCTCGAGCAGCTGCAGAAGGAAGGGGAGGCCGGGCAGGCCAAGATCAACCAGTACACGCGGTACACGGCGGTCGCGTTCGCCGCCGCGCAGGCAGTTGGCTACGCGTTCCTGTTCAAGAACGCCACGAGCGGGACGAACTCGGCGATCCCGAACTTCAACTTCGGCCGGGTGCTGATCATCGTCGCCACGCTCACCGGCGGTATGGCGCTCCTCATGTGGATGGGTGAGCAGATCACGAAGCGGGGCGTAGGCAACGGAATCTCGATCATCATCTTCGCCTCGATCCTCTCCTACGCGCCGACGGGGATCAGCGGCTGGTGGGGTGGGGACGCGACCGCGAAGCTCTTCTTCCCGATCATCGCGATCGGGGTCGTCGTCATGGTCGTCTTCGTCATGGAGGGACAGCGGCGGATCCCGGTCCAGTACGCGCGGCGCCAGCTCGGCGGCCGCGAGTCCTCGGCCAACAGCTCGACCTACATGCCGCTCAGCGTGATCATGGCCGGCGTCATCCCGATCATCTTCGCCGCGGCGGTTCTCGCCCTTCCGCAGACGATCGGCAGCTTCAAGACGTCGTGGCAGAACTGGCTGACGGCGAACTTCAACTACACGAGCTGGCAGTACCTGCTCGTCGAGGCAATCCTCATCTTCGTCTTCACGTTCTTCTACACCTCGGTCACGTTCAACCCGGTGGATCAGGCGGACAATCTCCGTAAATACAACGGCTACATCCCCGGGATCCGGCCCGGCCCGCCGACCGCGGCGTATCTCGACCGCGTGCTGACCCGGCTGACGTTCTTCGGCGCGCTCTTCCTCGCCATCATCGCGATCATGCCGTCGATCTTCATCAACCAGTTCAATTTCAACCAGTCCGTCTACCGCGCGCTCGGCGGCACGTCCGTCCTCATCGTCGTCGGCGTCGCGCTGCAGACCATGCGACAGATGGAGTCGCAGATGGTCATGCGCCACTACGAAGGCTTCCTTAGGTAGATGAACATTCTCATGCTGGGTCCCCAGGGTTCCGGCAAAGGCACCCAGGCGAAGCGCATCGCCGCGACGTACGGCATCCCCCACATCGCGTCGGGGGACATGCTTCGCGAGATGAAGGAGCTGCCGACCGACCTCGGGCGCGAGGTGAAGGACGTCATGGATCGTGGCGACCTCGTCAACGACGAGCTCATGATCCGGATCATCGGCGATCGGCTTTTGCGCGGCGACACGCTCGGCGGTTTCATCCTCGACGGCTTCCCGCGCACGATGCCGCAGGCCGAGGCGCTCGACGAACTCTTGCGCGACCTCGGTCGCAGTCTCGACGTCGTGTTCGACCTTCAGGTTTCCGACGAGCAGGTGCTGGTCGATCGGATGGTTCGTCGCGCCGCCGAGGAAGGCCGTTCCGACGATACGCCCGAAGCGATGAAGCGGCGGCTCGAGCTCTACGAGCGTGAGACGTTCCCGCTCATCGACTACTACCGCACGCGACAGGCGAACGTCGTCGGCCTCCACGCCGACCGCACCGTCGACGAGATCTTCCAGGAGATCCGGCACTCGCTCGAAGCGGTCGAGGCCCGGGCTTAGGAAGGCAGGCCGTGATTATCCGCAAGTCCGCCGCCGAGATCGAGGGGATGGCGCGCGCCGGCACACTCCTCGCCGAGACGCTCGCGCTCGTTGGTGAGCACCTCGAGCCCGGCGTGACGATGCGCCAGCTCGACCGGGTCGCCGACGAGCACCTCGCCGCGAACGGCGCGACGCCGACGTCGAAGGGATACAAGGGTTTCCCGGCCGCGCTGTGCATCTCGCCGAACTCGATGGTCGTGCACGGAATCCCGAACGACTACGCCGCGCGCGAGGGCGACCTCATCTCGCTCGACCTCGGCGTGACGCTCGACGGCCTCGTCGCCGACAGCGCGATCACGCTTCCCGTCGGAGAGATCTCACCCGAGGCGCAGCGGCTGCTCGACGTCTGCCAGGAGGCGCTCGCCGCCGGCATCGACCAGGCACGCCCGGGCAACCACCTCTCCGACATCTCGCACGCCGTGCAGGTCGTCGTCGAGGAGGCCGGCTTCTCGGTCGTCCGCAGCCTCGTCGGCCACGGCGTCGGCCGCTCGTACCACGAGGATCCGCAGATCCCGAACTACGGCCCGCCGGGCCGCGGGCCGGTTCTCCAAGAGGGGATGACCCTCGCGATCGAGCCGATGATCACAGCCGGCGAGCCGGATGTCTACGTCCACGACGACGACTGGTCGATTTCGTCCGTCGACGAGTCGCTCGCGGCGCATTTCGAGCACACGGTGGCCGTGCTCGACAGCGGCCCGCGGATCCTGACAACGACAAAAGCGCCTTTGCTACGATGACCCGCTTGCGCACACGGCTGAGCCGTGCGCGCGCTCGCGTCTAAGTGTCCATCCCCTGGCCGCTCCACTGAAGGGAATTTGCCTACCAAGGAAGAGAAGATCGAGGTCGAAGGCGAGGTCGTCGAAGCGCTCCCGAGCACGATGTTCCGGGTGCAGCTCGATGGAGGCCACGCAGTGCTCGCGACCATCTCCGGAAAGATGCGGACGCACTACATCCGCATCCTCCCGGGCGACAAGGTCAAGGTCGAGCTCAGTCCGTACGACCTCAGCCGCGGTCGAATCACGTATCGCCATCGGTAACTCAACCGGCATAGGAAATCAATCATGAAAGTCCGTCCTTCCGTCAAGCCCATGTGCGAGCGCTGCCGCGTCATCAAGCGGCACGGCACGACCATGGTCATTTGCACAAACCCACGGCACAAGCAAAGGCAGGGCTAGCCGAGTGGCACGTATCGCGGGAGTCAATCTCCCCAACCAGAAGCGGCTCGAGATCGGGCTGACGTACATCTACGGGATCGGCCAACCGACGGCGCGGAAGACCGCGGTCGCGCTCGGCCTCGACCCCGACACGAAGATCAAGGACCTCACCGACGACGAGGTCACGAAGCTCCGCAACTACATCGACGCCGAACTCGAGGTCGAAGGTGACCTCCGGCGCGATCGCCAGCAGGCGATCAAGCGCCTCTCCGAGATTGGTGCCTATCGCGGCATCCGCCATCGTCGCGGCTTGCCGGTCAACGGCCAGCGCACGAAGACGAACGCACGCAGCCGCAAGGGCCCGAAGAAGACCGTCGGCCGCGGGAAGAAGGCGAGCTAAATGGCTCCTCCCCGTAGAGCAGCGGCCACGAAGGGCCGCACGCGCCGTCGCGTCCGCAAGAACATCGCGATCGGCCAGGCGCACATCAAGACGAGCTTCAACAACACGATCGTCGCGCTCACCGACCGCGAGGGGAACGTCATCGCGTGGGAGTCCGCCGGTTCCGCCGGGTTCAAGGGCTCGCGCAAGTCGACGCCGTTCGCCGCGCAGGTCACCGCCGACGCCGCCGCCCGCAAGGGGATGGAGCACGGCCTGCAGAAGGTCGAGGTCTTCGTCAAGGGGCCCGGCTCCGGCCGCGAGACCGCGATCCGCTCGCTCCAGGCTGCCGGTCTAGAGATTTTGTCGGTCAAAGACGTTACGCCGCAGGCTCACAACGGCGTCCGCCCCCGCAAGCGGAGAAGGGTCTAATGGCCCGCGAACTGTATGGCTAGAGATTTGGGACCGAAGTGCCGCATCTGCCGCCGCGAGGGAATGAAGCTCTTCCTCAAGGGCGAGCGCTGCCTGACGGAGAAGTGCGCGATCGAGCGCCGCTCGTATCCGCCGGGAGAGCACGGACGCGGCCGCATCAAGCAGAGCGAGTACCTCCTACAGCTCCGTGAGAAGCAGAAGGCGCGCCGCTACTACGGGCTGCTCGAGAAGCAGTTCCGCAACTACTACGAGAAGGCCGCGAAGGGCACCGGCGTGACGGGCGAGGAGCTTCTGCGGATGCTCGAGACCCGGCTCGACAACGTCGTTTACCGGCTCGGCTTCGCCGCTTCACGCGCGCAGGCGCGCCAGCTCGTCCGTCACGGCCACTTCCACGTCAACGGCCGCCGCGTCAACATCCCGAGCTACCAGGTGCGGCCGAACGACATCGTCACGGTGCCGCCCAGCTCGTCGGCGCAGCAGGTGATTCGCGATGCAACCGATCTCGTCTCCACGGTCGCTCCGTGGCTCCAGGCCGATCACGACGGGCTCACGGGCAAGGTGCTGAAGCAGCCCGAGCGCGCCGAGATCGACACGCCTGTCCAGGAGCAGCTGATCGTCGAGCTCTACTCGAAGTAACGGAAAGAGGGAACTTACTTGGCAACTAGAGAGATGAATTTCCAGATCCCGAAGATCGTCCACGAGGACGTTGACGACCACCGCGGGGTCTTCGCAATCGAGCCGCTCGATCGCGGCTTCGGCTACACGTTCGGCAACTCGCTCCGGCGCGTGCTGCTCTCGTCGCTCGAGGGCGCCGCAGTCACCTCGGTGAAGGTCGAGGGGACGGCGCACGAGTTCACGACGCTGCCGGGTGTCCGCGAGGACGTCACCGACATCATCCTCAACCTCAAGAACCTCATCGCGCGTCTCCACGGCGAGTCGCCCGAGATCGAGGTGCACATCGCGAAGAAGGGCCCGGGCGTCGTCACGGCTGCCGATATCGAGGCGCCGGCGGATCTCGAGATCCTCAACCCCGAGCTCGAGATCGCGAACCTGTCCGACAAGGGCCGGCTTGAGATCACGCTGACGATCGGTCGCGGTCGCGGCTACGCGCCGGCGGACATGAACCGCGGCACGCAGCACACGATCGGCGTCATCCCGATGGACTCGATCTTCTCGCCGGTGCGTCGCGTCGCGTACCAGGTCGAGGCGGCTCGCGTCGGTCAGCGCACCGACTACGACAAGCTCACGATCGACATCACGACCGACGGTTCGGTCGATCCGAAGGACGCGCTCGGCGAGGCGGCCGAGATCCTCATCCGCCAGCTCGCGATCTTCACCGATCTCGATCGCATCGAGGGCTTCGGCGAGGCCGCTCAGGTCGACGCCGGCGGCGTCGGCCCCGAGACCGCGCTTGCGAACGGGATGGAGAGCTTCCCGATCGAGGAGCTCGAGCTCGGCGTCCGCTCGTACAACTGCCTCAAGCGGGTCGGCATCGAGACGATCGGCGATCTCGTCGTCAAAAGTGAGCAGGAGCTTGCCGCGATCCCGAACTTCGGCCGGAAGTCGATCGAGGAAGTGCGCGACACACTCGCGCAGCACGGCCTCCATCTGCGCGGCGAGAACGGTTCCGGCGGTCTTCCCGAGGCCTGAGTGCTCACCACCGCCCCCGCATCCGCACTTCTGCCGGCTGCAAACCGGCGCGCTCCGGCGTCCTCGGTCGCCCCGATAGCTGTGGCTATCGAGGCTCCCTGCGTCCTTGGATCGCTTGGTTTTCGCGCGGCAGAAGCACGGCACGGGCACGGAGGTGAGCACTAGCGATGCGGCACGCACGGACAGGGAAGAAGCTCGGGCGCGACTCGTCGCACCGCAAGGCGCTGTACTCGAACCTCACGTGTTCGCTCATCGAGCACGGCCGGATTCGGACGACCGAGGCGAAGGCGAAGGCGGTCAAGCCGTTCGCCGAGCAGATGATCACGCTCGGCCGGCGCGGCGACCTCCACGCGCGGCGCCAGGCGCTCGCCGAGCTCCGCTCCCAGGAGGTCGTGCACAAGCTGTTCGCCGAGGTCGGCGAGCGCATGGCCGACCGTCCTGGCGGCTACACGCGGATCGTCAAGCTCGGGGCGCGGCAGGGTGACGCCGCGGAGATGGTCTACCTCGAGCTCGTGGACTTCGATCCGCACGCCGGGCACAACCATTAGGCCCAGGCGCTAGCGCGTCAGCCGCCCGGGGTTCCGAGCAGCGAACCGAGCGCGACGCTGATGCCGACGATGATCATGCCGGCGAACGTGACGATGCCGAGCGCGCGGATGAACGTGTCCTGGAAGAAGCGCCACCGCAGGTAAGCGAGCGTCAGTAGCTCGACGCCGACGACCGCAATCGCGGAGAAGAGCGCGACGTGATAGTTCGTGATGAGGAACGGCAGGGAGTGGAGGATTCCGCCGATGAACGTCCCTCCGCCGGTGATCACGCCGCGGGATAGCGGGGTCCCTCGCCCGGTGAGCTCACCGGTGTCGGAGAGCCCTTCCGAGAAGCCCATGCTCACGGCGGCGCCGAGCGACGTGGCTAACCCCGCGATGAACGCGTAGCGCGTGTCGTGCGAGGCGATCACCACTGCGAAGATCGGGGCGAGCGTGGAGAGCGACCCGTCGATGAGCCCGACCATTGCCGGCTGGACACGCTGGAGGAGAAACTTGTGGTCGTCGGACATCAGTTAGAGTGTATCGAACAGGATGCAAAATGGTAGAGCATAAGGAAGTCCTGACAAATGATGTGAGGGCGACCTGACCCGTCTCATCCTGACGCTCGAGTACGACGGCACTCCCTTCCGCGGCTGGGCTGCGCAACCCGGCCTTCCGACCGTCGAGGGCGCGCTCCGCGCTGCGCTCGGCGAGACGTTCGCCTCGGTCGACCACCTCGCCGTTGCGGGCCGCACGGATACCGGCGTCCACGCGCTTGGCCAGGTCGTCTCCGTCGACGTCGAGGGTGGCCCGCCGCCGGAGCGTACGGCGAGCGCGCTCAACCCACGTCTTCCCGACGAGATCTGTGTCGCCGCAGCGGCAGAGGCGCCGGCGGACTTCCACGCGCGCCACTCGGCGCGGTCGCGTAGCTACCGCTACCGGCTGTTCATGCGGGCGACACCGTCGCCGTTCGAGACCCGCCGCAGCTGGCGGATCCCGCGACCGCTCGACGAGGCAGCGCTCGCCGCGGCAGCCGACGCGATCGTCGGCGAGCACGACTTCCGCGCGTTCACGCCGACGCAGACACAGCACAAGGTCTTCGTCAGGACCGTAGAGCGGGCCGAGTGGATCCGGCGCGGAGACCACCTCGACTTCGAGATCACGGCGAACAGCTATCTCCGGCACATGGTGCGCAGCCTCGTCGGGACGATGCTCGAAGCGCCGGCAACGATTCCCGAACTGCTCGAGGGTCGCCCGCGCGCCGACGCGGGCGAGACGGCGCCGCCGTGGGGGTTGTACCTCGTGTCAGTCGCCTACTAGGAACGTCGCGATCTCGCCGGGTTCGAGTCCGTGGCCTCCGTTGGCGTCTGCCTCCTCGTCGAGCCGAAGCCGGCGCGCCGGGCGATTCAGCGTGATGGTCTCCGGCTGCGGGTTCGGGTTGAAGACGCGCAAGACGAGGCCGTGGCCGTTCTCGGCACCCTTGAGGCACGAGAAGACGACGTCGCCGCCGATCTCGAGCGGCGCGGCGAACGGGTCTCCGCGGAGGAAGTCCGTCCGATAGTCCTGGCTCGCGCGGACGAGTGCGGCGTTCGAGAGCTCGTCGCCATCGAAGCGGAGCGCGTATGCGAAGACGTGGCGGCCGCGGCACTGGCCGTCCGGAGTCGGGATGTCAGGGCCGGCGGCGTTTGGGCGGGTCGGCAGTCCGCTCGGGCGCGAGATCGTGCCGACGCAGCGCAGGAGCGTCAGGCGGAGTCCGTCCTCCGACGCCTCGTACTCGGGAATGCCCTTCGTGAGGAGAACGAGCGTTCCGAGCGCGACGGCCCCGAGCGTGTGCGCGGTCGGCACCGGCGGCTCGACCCATTCCTCCCGCGCGCGCGTCGCGCCGAATGGCCGGTGGATGACGGCGAACTGCGATTCCGCGCGCACATCGGTCGCGCCATCGCCACGGATGAAGACGCGCAGGCGGTGGTCGTCGGCCTCGTTCTCCACGACAGTCGTGAGCTCGTACCGGTCGACGGCGTAGCGGATCCTCGTCTCGATCCGGATCGCCGGCAGTTCGTGCTCGAGCACGAGCGCATCACCGTCGCGGCGAGACGAGACCAGGGTCGCCGTGGAGCGTTCGCCGGACGGGCAGAACGTGTAGAGGTCGCCGACATCCGGTTCGTCCTCGAAGACGAGCAGCTCGGCGACACCCTCCAGCGGGAGCGGTCCCAGGGGCGCGGGCAACCGATCGGGCCTCGACGCGCTGAACGCGCCTAGCTCGACGACCTCGCCGTCGACGAGCCGGCTCCGCCGATACGGGAGGGTGTTGACGAGCGCACCGCCGACGCCGAGCGCCTCACGTTCGACGGTGTCGAGCGTGCGGTCGAGCTGCTCCCAGCGGACGAGCATGTCGCGGTGCACCTCGTCGCACGAGCAGCCGCAGATGGAATCGTGCGGATGGTTGCGGAGAAGGTCGCGCCACGCGAGCTGGAGGTCGGCGGCGGGGAACGGCGCCTCGCCGCGCAACGTTCGGAGCGCGGCCGCGGTCTCGATCGACAGCAGCCGCGTCTCGGCGCGCTCGTTGGCCTGCTTGAGATAGATCCGCGCGGAGTTGACGCCGCGCAGGAGGTTCTGGATCCGGCTGCCGACGAGCTCGCCTTCGAACGTGGGAAGGTCGGTCGCGGCGGGGGCGTAGTCGTCGTAGCGGCCGATCCGCATCGGCGCGTCGAGTTTCTCCGCGAGATCGGCGACGATCGCGGGCAGTTCCGGCTCGATCGGCAGATGGTCGGAGCCATTCGCGAGCACGATCGTGTCCTGGCCGGCGCCTTGCAGCGTCTCGCCGGCCCACTCGACGATGGCGCGCACGCGCTCCTCGGCGTTGCCGTGCAGCGCGACGCCGGCGAAGTTGTCGTAGTGCGGGAGCATCTGGGAGGCGACGACCTCGGCAGGGCCGGCACGCCAGCGAAAGACCACGCCCACGTCGTCGACCTCGTCGCCGAGGCCGCGGGAGAAGAGGAAGGTGCCGATCCCGAAGCCGGCGAGGATCTGCGGCAGCTGCGCCGGATGACCGAAACTGTCCGGCAGGTAGCCGGCGCCGCTCGGCTCGACTCCGAAGCGGCGGCATACCCGCCGCCCGAGCAGGAGATTGCGGACAAGCGACTCTCCGCCGACGAGGATCTCGTCCGGCAAGACGTATGACGGCCCCGCCTCGAGGCGTCCGTCGGCCAGCAGCGCGCGCAACCGCGGCTCGTTCTCGGGTCGAACGTCCACGTAGTCCTCGGGGACGATCGCCTGGCCGTCGAGAGTGAACGACGTGAACGCCGGATCGCGCTCGAGCGTGTCGATGACGCCGTCGACGACCTCGCCGAGCCGCAGCCGGAACACCTCGAACGGGAGGTACCACTCGCGATCCCAGTGGGTGTGCGGAACGACGAGGTAGCGAAAGTCGGTCACGGAGGCCATGGATACGATCGGAGCGTATGCGCTTCCCGACCGTCCTCTTCGACCTCGACGGCACGGTCGTCGACTCGGGCGCGATCATCCTCGCGTCGATGCGGCACGCGACGCGCGAGGTGCTCGGTCGCGAGTACACCGACGAGGAGCTGATGCGAACCGTCGGCGGCCCGGGCCTCGAGGCGCAGATGGTTGCGATCGATCCGGACCGCGCCGGCGAGCTTGTCGACGTATACCGCGCGCACAACATCCCGCTCCACGAGGAGCTCGAGGCGTGCGTCGGCATGGAGGACGCGCTCGCCCGGCTGCACGCCGAGGGCCGCCGGCTCGGTGTCGTCACGGCGAAGCGCCGCGACACTGCTGAGCTCGCCTTCGCGACCGTTCCGCTCGGGCATCTCTTCGAGGTCATCGTCGGCGGGGACGAGACCGAGCGGCACAAGCCCGACCCGGAGCCGCTGCTTCTCGGAGCCGAACGCCTCGGCGCGGATCCCGCGCAGACGGCGTACGTCGGTGACTCGCCGTTCGACGTCCTCGCCGCGAAGGCCGCCAGGATGTACGCCGTTGCCGTCACGTGGGGAAGGATCCACGACCGCTCGAAGCTCGAGGCCGCGGATCCGGACGCGATCGTGGACACCGCCGAGGAGCTCCTTGGCGTCCTTTAGGAACTCACGTTGGAAAGAAGCACGGGCCGCCCGGCCGCGCTCGTCGGCGCGATCCGGCGTCCTCAGTCGCACCCGTAGCCTCCGGCTACGAATGCTCCCTGCGTCCTTGTCTCGCACCCGACGAATCACGCCCGGTCAGCGCGTGGTCTTCCCAAAGTGAGTTCTCCGCCCGCTCGCGCGGCCGAACTGCGCGAGATCCTCAACCGCGCGCTCGTCGCGTACCACGTCGACGACGCGCCGGTCATGGAGGATGCTGCGTACGACGCGCTCTACGACGAGCTCGTCGCGCTCGAGGAGGCGAACCCCGAGCTCGTCGCTCCCGACTCGCCGACCCACCGCGTCGGCGGGCTCTCGGATCGCTTCGAGAAGGTGCAGCACCTCGAGCCGATGGGCTCACTCGAGAAGGTGACGACCGACGAGGCGCTGCAGAAGTGGGACGCCGACGTCCGCAAGCGGCTCGGCCTGTCATCGGGTGGGGACGAGCCCGTCCCGTACCTCCTCGAGCCGAAGATCGACGGGCTCGCCGTCAACCTCACGTACGAGAACGGCGTGCTCGTGCGCGGCACGACGCGCGGCGACGGGGTTCAGGGCGAAGACGTCACGCGCAACATTCGCACGATCAAGGCGATCCCGCTGCGCCTGACCGGGGATGCGCCCGCCGTGATCGAGGTACGAGGCGAGGTCTACCTACCGTTGAGCGGCTTCCGGGAGCTGAACGAGCGCCTCGCGGGAACGACGCAGAAGCTTGCGCCGAACCCGCGCAACGCAGCGGCCGGCAGCCTGCGCCAGAAGAACGCAGCGATCACGGCGGATCGGCCTCTCTCCATCTGGGTGTACGGCGTCGGACATCGCGAGGGCGTCGAGTTCGAGACGCAGTCCGAGATGCTCGCGTGGCTCCGCGAGCGCGGCCTGCGCACGAATCCGTTCGCCGAGCGGTTCGAGTCGATCGACGAGGTCGCCGCCGCGTGCGTCGAGTGGGAGAAGCGCCGGATCGAGCTCGACTACGAGATCGACGGTGTCGTGGTCAAGGTCGACTCCCTCGACCAGCAGCGCCGGCTCGGCATCCTCCATCAGCGTCCGCGCTGGGCGCGCGCATACAAGTGGGCGCCGATGACCGCCGTGACGCGGCTGCTCGAGATCCGCATCCGCGTCGGGCGCACGGGCGCGCTCAATCCCTGGGCGATCATGGAGCCGGTGCAGGTCGGCGGCGTCACCGTCACCCGCGCGACGCTGCACAACGAGGAGGACATCAACCGCAAGGGCATCCGCGCGGGCGACGACGTCATCGTCCAGCGCGCGGGCGACGTAATCCCGCAGATCGTCGGCCCCGCCGGGGCGCACCGGCGCGGGACGAAGGAGTTCCGGATGCCGACGCACTGCCCGCTCTGCGGAACGGAGATCGTCAAGCCCGAAGGCGAAGCGATGCACCGCTGCCCGAACCGCGCGTGCCCCTCACGCGGCCTCGAGACGCTCATCAACTGGACGGGCGTCGCCGACATCGACGGCGTCGGCGAGCAGACGATCCGCGTCCTCTGGGACAAGGGCCTCGTCCGGTCACTGCCCGACCTCTACCGCCTCACGAAGGAGCAACTGCTCGAGCTCGAGGGCTTCGGGGAGATCTCGGCGAGTGCCGCGATCGAGTCGATCCAGCGCTCGAAGCAGGTCGCGTTCTCGCGCGTTCTGCTCGGCCTCAACATCCCGGGCATTGGCTGGGTGCTCGCGCGCAATCTCGCCGGGCACCTCGGCACGGTCGACCGGCTGATCGCCGCCACGCCGGAGGAGGTCGCCGAGGTGGAGGGCTTCGGGCCGGACCGCGCCGAGGACGTCGTCGACTGGTTCGCGGACGAGCAGAACCGCGCCCTCGTGCAGGAGTTGCGCGAGCTCGGGCTGCGCTTCGAGGCCAGTGACGCAGAGCGGCCGAAGGAGGGGCCGCTTTCGGGCAGGACGTATGTCATCACCGGCACGCTCGAGCGCTTCTCCCGCGATGAAGCGAAGCGTCTGCTCGAAGAGCGCGGCGCGAAGGTCACCGACTCGGTCTCGGCGAAGACGACGGGCCTCGTCGTCGGCGAGGAGCCGGGCGCGTCGAAGCTGACGAAGGCGCAGAAGGCCGACGTTCCGATCCTCGCCGAGACGGAGCTCCTCTCCCTGCTCGGCGAGAGCTAGGAACCGCTCTTCGCCGCCCGGGCGAGCACCTGGACGAAGCGATCCTGCGTCCGCAGCGCGGCCTCGAGATTGATCGGGCCGCCGTTCTCGACGATCGAGAAGACGTAGCGGTTGCCGACATAGCCCGAGAGCGCAGACGCGGCGTTCGTCGTCCCCGTCTTCGCCTGGACGAACCCGTAGGCAGGCCCGCTTCGCATCCGGTACTTCAGCGTCCCGCTCACGCCAGCGATGGGAAGCGAGGTCGTGATCGTCGGGCGGATGTCGGGGTCGAGCCACATCTGACGGAGTGCACCCGCGAGGCCCGCGACCGTCCAGAGGTCGAGGCGCGAGAGCCCCGAGCCGTCGACGATCGAAACTCCGGAAAGCGGCACGCCTGCCGCGGAGAGAAGGTTGCGCGTCTCCGCCGCTCCCGCGGCCGAGGTTCCCGCGCCGCGCTGGACTGCGCCGACCTGCTTGAGCAGCATCTCGGCGGTGAAGTTGTCGCTCCACGTGTCCATGTACTGGATGATCGACTTCAGCGGCGGCGAGACGACGTCGCCGAGCGCCGTCGCTCTCGCCGTTGCGACCCCGGTCCGCGCGGGTCCGCGCACGTACACGCCCGCCTTGCCGAGGTAACGCCGGAAGAGCTGCGCCGCCGACAACGCGGGCTGCGTCTCCTCGCGTCCGTCCCAGCCGCGGTCGACGATGAGCGCGGAGAGCGCCGGCGACTCGTGGAGGTAGAACTCGCGCTTCCAGCCGGCTCCGACGCGGCGCGTGTCGAACCACGACTCGTCCCCGAGAACGCGCCCGTTCACGCGCTTGATGCCGTCGCGCGCGACCTGGTGCGCGAGCGACGACAGATCGGCCGAGGAGAGAGTCGGGTCGCCGTAGCCCTTGAGGACGATGTCGCCGTGCCACGTCGTGCCCTGCTGCGTCCCGTCGCCGAGAACGTCCGTCTCGATGCGGAACGACGGCCCGAGGGCGGTGAGCGCCGCATACGTCGTGCCGAGCTTCTCGTTGGAGGCCGGACGAAGCGACCGGCCGGCGTGCAGCGCGAAGACGACATTGCCGGTGTGGAGGTCGTAGACCACAGCGCCGGTCTTCGCCGACTTGATCTTCTTCGCGTGGAGCGCCGCGGTGAGCTGCTGTGCGAGTGACCGGCTGCTGC